>CAYTTR010000005.1:4018-86163 GCA_964440805.1 uncultured Eubacteriales bacterium | reverse complement strand
CCAGCTCTGCTAAAATAGATAAAGTTTCCAGGTCCGCCGCGGTCTCGGGCAGCCACATTCCTTCCGGTTTTCTCTCAAAACGAAGCTCGAAATCCCTGATTCCCCATAGAATCTGGGTTCTTTTATCCTTTGTTGAAGCCAGAGGCATTATAATATGGTTATAGGGCTGAGCTAAAGCAGGCCCATGACCGGAGAAATTTTTTTGACTTCCCTTGTCTGCTTCTATTATTGCCTGGTAGATTTCAGGCTCTTGTTTTTCCAACCAGGAAAGAAGAGTAGGACCGAAGTTGAAGCTTATTCTGGTGTAATTGTTGACGATATTGATGATTTTTTTTTGGGCATCAAGAATTCTGGAGGCTGAATTAGGTCCGTAACATTCAGCTGCTATCCTTTCGTTCCAATCATGAAAAGGATAGGCTGAATCCTGGATTTCAATTTCTTCGAGCCATGGGTTTTCTCTGGGAGGCTGGTAAAAATGTCCATGGATGCAGATATACCTGTTCATCTTTTGTCCTCAATTGGGAAATTGTGGCCCGGGTGTGTCATAATTATTTCTTGTTGAATTTCCTTTCTGCTGCTAAAAAATTCTGGTTTTTCAAATTTTGTGTAAGGAAGAGGCAAATAATTCTTTCATATGCTTCTGGGAAGGGGAACTAATTACCTAAATTTTCTTTTCCGATTCAATCAGGGAAACCAAATGTTTGTTTGCTTCTCTCCGGAAATTGATCTTGTTTTCCCTGGCCAGCCAACCCAGTGCCTGGTAGACCAAAGATGATTTTTCGCCCACCATCTTGACCAACCGGGAAACACTGACCTCATCCTCTTTTTGGAGAATTTTCCAGATTTTTCCGGCTGTTTCTCCGATTTTTTCTTTCATACCTTCTTCTTCCGCCCTGATTCTATCATAAAAGTCAAATAAAAAGCTTATAGCGAGATTATTCCCCTACCCTTTCTCTCCTAATATAAATAATTTTTATCGCAGTGATAGTTAGACTGCCATTTATTTTTTATTCTTCTCAAAAATAACAATGCTTAGAGGCGGTAAGGTCAATGACAGGGAAAACGGTTTGCCATGAGTAGAGAGAAAATCTGCTTTTACTCCACCCATATTTCCCTGACCGGAGCCACCGTATTCTCTGGCATCGCTGTTGAGGATTTCTTGCCAAAATCCTTTCACTGGAACTCCAACCCGGTAATTGAAGCGGGGCATAGGAGTGAAATTGCATGCCACTAAAACCAAGTTTTCTGATGAAGTTCCTTTTCTCAGGAAAATGATAATGCTGTTTTCCCAGTCGCTTATATCCACCCATTCAAATCCTTTGCGCTCAAAGTCAAGCTCGTGCAGGGCTTTTTTTCCCCGGTAGAGGATATTGAGATCCTTGACCCACCGTTTGATTCCCTGGTGGGGTTCATATTGAAGCAAAGGCCATTCAAGGCTTTCCTCATGTGACCATTCTTTCCACTGTCCAAATTCTCCTCCCATGAAAAGTAGTTTTTTACCGGGATGAGTAAACATGAAGCCCAGAAGAAGCTTGAGATTGGCAAATTTTTGCCAGTCATCTCCGGGCATTTTGGCCAAAAGGGAACCTTTACCGTGAACCACCTCATCGTGGGAAAGAGGCAGAATGAAATTTTCTGAGAAAGCATACCAGATGCTGAAAGTCAACTGGTTATGATGATATTTGCGGTGGACAGGTTCTTTTTTCATGTAATCAAGGATGTCATGCATCCAGCCCATATTCCATTTCATTGCAAAACCGAGGCCTCCCAAATAAACAGGCCGTGTAACCATGGGCCAGGCCGTTGATTCTTCGGCAATGGTCTGTATATCGGGGTATTCTTTATACATCATTTCGTTAAGTCGTTTTATGAAAGAGATAGCCTGAAGATTTTCCCTTCCTCCATACTCGTTGGGGATCCATTCACCTTCCTGGCGTGAATAATCAAGATACAACATGGAAGCAACTGCATCTACCCTTAGGCCATCGATATGATATTTTTCCAGCCAGAAAAGCGCACTGCTTATAAGGAAACTCCGGACCTCATTTCTCCCATAGTTGAAAATATAACTCTTCCAATCAGGGTGAAATCCTTTTCTTGGGTCCTGGTGCTCATAGAGGTGGGTTCCATCAAAGCGGCCGAGACCATATTCATCGGTAGGAAAATGAGAAGGAACCCAATCGAGAATAACTCCGATTCCATTCTGGTGAAGCAAGTCGATAAGGTACATAAAATCCTGAGGATTACCGTAACGGCTGGTAGGAGCAAAATATCCTGTTGTCTGGTAACCCCAGGAACCATAAAATGGATGTTCCATAATTGGCAGTAATTCAACATGAGTAAATTTCATTTCTCTGACATATTCAATCAGCTGGGAAGCAATTTCCCGGTAAGATAGAAGTTTATTAGAGTCTTTACCTCCTCTTCGCCAGGAACCAAGATGGACTTCATAGGCGGAAATTGGATTTTGTAGGGCATTGTGCTGGCGGCGTTGTTCTTTCATCCAGTCCATGTCTTTCCATTGATAGTCAAGATCCCAGATGACAGATGCTGTCCGGGGTGAGATTTCCCAGAAAAAAGCGTAAGGATCACCTTTATCAGCTTGGTAATCTCCATCATGAGAAAGCATATGGAATTTATATAATTCACCTTGCCCCAAACCTGGAATGAATCCTTCCCAGATTCCTGAGCCGTCCCACCTTACAGCCAAGGGATGAGAACCGGGATTCCAGTTATTGAAATTTCCAACAACTGAAACCTTCCGGGCATTGGGTGCCCAGACACTGAAGTAAGTACCTTTTCTTCCATCGACTGTCATTAGGTGGGCTCCCATTTTAAGATAAAGCTGGCAATGATTACCCTCTTTGAAAAGATAAATATCTTCTTCAGTGATAAGGGTTGGTCCATGAATAATGTTTCCTGAGGAATTTATTTTTTTTGGAACCATGATTTGATTCCCCCTTTTTTTGTTTTTTTCATTGAATAATACGCTTGATTTCTTTTAAAAAAAGATCAACTAGTTGGATTGGCTTTGGAAAAACCAGCATTTTTATTAGCTATCCATTGCCCGGAATTTCTGACTCCCTTATAGTAATCTAAGAGGAAATTTCCTTATTTTACAAATTGTACTTGCCTGAACGAAGCAGTCTGGCCCATTCATCACGTAGAGTGACGGTCCGGTTAAATACAAGTTTTCCCGGTTTTGTATCAACAGTATCTAAGCAAAAATATCCCATTCTTTCAAACTGGAATCGGTTGCCTGGTTTTGCCTTCGCCAGGCTGGGTTCAACCTTACAGCCGGTAAGAGTTTGAAGGGAGTTTGGATTTAGGTTGGATTTCCAGTCTCTCCCATCTGGAACTTGGTTGGGATCACGAATGCTGAAAAGAGTATCATAAAGACGAACTTCTGCTTCAACGGCAGGGGAGGCTGATACCCAGTGAAGGGTAGCCTTGACTTTACGGCCGTCCGGAGCATTGCCTCCTCTGGTGGCCGGATCGTAGGTGCAGTGAAGCTCTTTTACTTCGCCTGTAGAAGGATCTTTTTTAACCTCAACACACTTGATGAAATAGGCGTAGCGAAGCCTGACCTCTCTTCCCGGAGCCAAACGGTAGAATTTTTTTGGAGGATTCTCCATGAAATCTTCTCTCTCGATGTAAATAATCCTGGAAAAGGGTACTTTCCTGGTTCCGGCAGAAAGGTCCTCTGGATTATTAATGGCTTCCAGCTCTTCTTCCTTGTCTTCAGGATAATTTGTTATGACCACCTTGAGAGGTTTTAAAACACCCATTACCCGGGGTGAGTGTTTATTCAGATCTCGGCGGACACAGTCTTCAAGAAGAGCCATATCCACAATACTGTTAGCCTTGGCTACTCCGATTTTGTCACAAAACTCTCTTATGGCCTGTGGTGTATAGCCCCGCCTTTTCATTCCTGAAATAGTAGGCATGCGGGGGTCGTCCCAGCCGCTGACAAATCCTCCCTTAACCAGTTCCAGCAGCTTGCGCTTGCTTAAAACTGTATGGCTTAAATTTAAGCGGGCAAATTCAATTTGCTGAGGCCGATGAATTTCCAGCTGCTCTAAGAACCAATCGTAGAGAGGCCGGTGCACTTCAAACTCAAGGGTACAAAGCGAGTGGGTGATACCCTCAATGGAATCACTTTGACCGTGAGCCCAGTCATAGGTTGGATAAATACACCAATTATCTCCGGTACGATAATGAGTGGCCCGCCTTATCCGGTAGAGAATGGGATCGCGCATGAGAAGGTTGGGGTGAGCCATGTCTATTTTAGTCCGCAGAACCCTGGAGCCATCAGGAAATTCACCGGCCCGCATCCTTTGAAAAAGATCCAGGTTTTCTTCGGCTCTACGGTTACGGTATGGGCTTTCCTTGCCCGGTTCAGTCAACGTGCCGCGGGTTGCGCTTATTTCTTCTGCACTCAGATCGCAGACATAGGCTTTTCCTTTTTTTATTAGATCTAAAGCGAATTGATAGAGTTTCTCAAAATAATCAGAGGCGTAGAATTCCCGCTCCTCCCAGTCGAATCCCAGCCAGCAGACATTTTCTTTTATTGATTCAACATAAGTAATTTCTTCTGTTTCCGGATTGGTATCGTCGAAGCGGAGATTACACAGGCCCTTGTATTCATCAGCCAGTCCGAAATTCAGGCAGATGGATTTAGCATGGCCAATATGGAGATAACCATTGGGTTCGGGAGGAAAGCGGGTGTGAATCCGTCCTCCATGTTTTCCAGCCCGGATATCTTCTTCGATTATTTCCTTGATGAAATTGGTTTTGCTTCCGACAGGACTCATGGAAAAAACCTCCTCATTCTCTCCAAGGTTTTTTCTTTTCCTAAAAGTTCCATCATTTCGAACAACCCTGCTCCGGTGGTTCTGCCGCTAATAGCCACTCGGGCGGGGTGAATCAAACTTGAAGCTTTAAGCCCTTTCTCTTCAGCTAAGCTGCGGCAGGTTTCTTCAATTTGTTGATGGCTGAAATTATGGAGAGACTCCAGTCTCTGAGCGAACAATTTCAAGTTTTCCCTGTTTTCAAGTTTTTCCAGATGTTTTTTTCTGGCCTTTTCATCCATAGTGAAATCATCGTTAAAGAAGCATTCTGTAAGAGCTGCAAAATCATTGATGGTTTTCATTCTAATTTTATAAAGCTCGATAAGCTTTAGCAGAAATGATTCTTTTATTCCAGATAACGCCACTCCTTTTTCCAGGAGTTTTTCTTTAATTAAGGAAAGAAGCTCCCGGGAGTTTTTTCTTATAATGTGCTGGGAGTTCAGCCATAAGAGTTTCTGGATATCGAATTTCGCCTGGACCGCACTCATGTCCTTAACTTCGAAAAGTTTGACCGCCTCTTTTAAAGTGAGGACCTCATGTTCCTCTCCAGGAAACCAGCCCAGAAGGATGAGGTGATTTACCAGGGCTTCGGGCAGGAAGCCTTGCTGGCGGTACTCTTCAACGGAAACTCCGCCGTGGCGCTTAGATAGTTTGGCTCCGTCCGGTCCTAAAATAAGAGGCATATGGCCAAAGCGGGGAAGAGTTTCTCCCAAGGCTTCGTAAAATAGGATCTGCTTGGGAATATTGGAAATGTGGTCGTCTCCCCTCAAGATGTGTGTTATTTTCATAGCTGAATCATCAACCACACAAGCAAAATTGTAAGTAGGTGAGCCGTCGGATTTAATCATCACCTGATCCTTGATTACATCTGTTTCAAAGATTAACCGCCCATGTATCATGTCATCCACCTGGATAGTCCGACCTTTTTCCATCCGGAAAATTATGGCCTCGCCTTCTCTGTAGGCTTTGCCGGAAGCCAGGATATCTTGGGCTTTTTTCCGATAAAGTTCAAACCGCTGGCTCTGGAAAATAGGTTTATCGTCCCAGTCGATACCCAGCCAGCGGAGGTCGTTAAGGATTTCTTCCAGAAATCTGGTTTCAGACCGGACCTGATCTGTATCTTCCACTCTAAGAAGAAACTTACCGCCATAATGCCTGGCGAAAAGCCAGTTAAAAAGAGCGGTCCGGGCGCTTCCCAGATGAAGGTATCCAGTTGGACTTGGAGCAAAGCGAACAA
Organism: uncultured Eubacteriales bacterium; assembly: GCA_964440805.1. GTDB lineage: Bacteria > Acidobacteriota > Aminicenantia > Aminicenantales > Aminicenantaceae > CAYTTR01. The sequence continues at coordinate 80,076 of CAYTTR010000005.1, read as the reverse complement.
TATTCATTTAAACTATTTATCCTTTAAAAAGTCACAATAGATATAGCATAAGCCGACGGAGAGGGTCAAACTTAATCCCGGAAGCCATAATTAGCAGACATAATCTTAGTTAACCTGGATTATTCACGAGTCGAGGTTGGTGTAGATGCGAGGCACAGGACATGCAGCTGTGGTTCTCCACCGCAAGTGTCCTGTAACGAAGCAGATGCGCCAAGCGCGGCTCGCCCGAAGGGTAAAAAAGGCCGATTTTAGACAAGATTTGATGAAAGGATTTAATGAACTTAATTTCTTTACCTACGCCATAAAAAAACCTCTTAAGTCATAGGTAGTATTTGTGGTATAAAAAGTATCGGCCTTTTTTATGAATAGTTCAGGTTAATTAATGTAACCAAGAGCTTTCAACTGTTCGCGAAGATTTTTATCGATTTCCACCTTGCCTGTTTTTCTTTTTTCTGCTTCTTCATATGTAATTCTGATGAATTCAAGAATTTCGTTCACCCATTTTGGCATTTGGTGGGCGACATTTGTAGTTTCTTTGGAATCTTTACTTAGATCGAAGACCTCTACCGGCTCAACTTCCGGAGGAGGAAATTTGAAAAAAGCGAGGTCATCTGGACTGAATCTTTTATTTAAAATCAACTTGTATTTTCCCCTATTTAAACTTATTTTCTGGGGAATATGAAAATTTAGTACATTGTCCGCTACGTCTGCCAGAAATTCTCTGTCTTTCCGCTCTTTTCCCTCAATAACGGGGATCAGGCTTTTTCCATCAAAAGGGTATTGGTTAAAAGAAATATTCGTTAAATCAAGAATTGTGGGCATAAGGTCGACCAGCGATACAATGTTTTCTATCGCTTTTCCTCCATGCTCTCCCCCAGGGAATTTAATAATAAGAGGGACTTTCAACGATTCATCATATAGACTATGACCATGTCCCCAGCCATTATGGTCATAAAATTCCTCGCCGTGATCGCTGGTAAAAATTAAAAGTGTCTTGTCGTACAAACCTTCTTCTTTCAGTTTGGCAACCAGTGTTCCTATGAGCTTCTCATCTGTGTATCGTATCTCACCATCGTATAAACCAATGATATTTCGCTTTTGATTTTCGGGAAGGGATTTGAAAATTCCAGTCTTGCCTCCGAGGTGCTCCCTCAGGTTAATATGTCCCCATTCCGCATCTTCATCCAAAAACATAGCTTTATAAGGATAGGGGCAAGCATAGGGATCGTGTGGTTGATAGGTATGAAGAAAAAGAAAAAAGTTTTTGTCCCTATGTCTTTCTATCCATTCTGAAGCGGTCTCGCCGAGAAACTCGGCAGAATCCTGTCTAAACACTCCTCCAGAACCTTCCTCGTAGGTATCAAAACCTTTGGAAAAACCGTAAACCGAGCTGACAAACCCTCCTCCGGTAAAAGCAGAGCAGAAGAAATGATTTTCTCTTAGTAGCTCGGCCAGTGTAACAAGATCAAGAGGTATTCTTTCATCATCATAATAGACCTGGTGATGAACTCCGTGGAGAGCAGTCATCATTGAGACATGAGAAGGAAGTGTCCAGGGTGAGGAAGTATAAACATTGGAAAAGTGGACACTTTCCTTGGCCAAAGCGTCGATGTTGGGACTGGTCTCTCTTTCATATCCATAGCAGCTTAGGTGGTCAGCTCTTAAGGTGTCTACCGAGATAAATATAATGTTCAAGTCGTTTTTATCCTCTTGGTAGAGGACAGGATTAAACCAGAATGAAAATCCCCAATCGGAACCTTCTGTTTTCAAGATCAGCCTGGCTTTTTTAATCCGGTGAGGGAGAGAAATTTGATGAAAATGGAAGCCAAATGTCCCCTCTTCTTTAAAAGGGGGAAAAGAGACATATTTCTGGAAAAGGCTTTTTCGTCTGCCGTTTGCCTCCAAATAAATCTGGAAGTTTACACCTCGATTTTCCTTGTTTTTGCCAGTGAGTTGGTCAGAATTCTGATCCCTGAGTAAGCCAGTCCCGAACGCAAGCTTAGAATTTTCCGACATATCGCATTCAAAGCTGTATTCGCTGTTGGCCGGAGCAAAGATAATGTTAAATTCAGTGCCGCCCAATTTTAATTTTCTCTTGATTTCAATGGGGTTTTCCCCGGTTCCGAGATCTGTCAACGGGTTAGACTTTAAAGGATAAAAAGAGGCTGGGTTTTCACTTTGTTTTCGAACTTCAAATAACGGGCTTTTTTTTATATTTTCTGATTCCAGATGGTCAATTAATCTAAAGACCTTAAAACGTGAGGAGGATTTTTCCTTGCAGCCAACAAAAATCAGGGAAAGTGTCAACAAGAGCCCAATTATTCTTTTTGCAGTCATAAAAACTCCAGAAACCATTTTAATTTAAATACCCCCAGGATTCAATCAGGTAAGAAAGAGAAGATTTTTCTTGTTGTTGACAAAGGGAAATCTTTTTTATATTCCTTCTTAAGAAAGGTGGATAAAAATGTCATCCAAAAACGGTAATCTTGTTTTGAATTCTTCTTACACTAACCTGCAGCTTTGGCTGCTGGTCTTTTTGAGGATTCTTATCGGCTGGCATTTTCTCTATGAAGGATTGGCCAAGTTGCTCAATCCTTACTGGGGTTCAGCCGCTTACTTGCTTGAATCCAAGTGGCTTTTTTCTGGTATCTTTAAAACAATTGTGGCCTATCCAGCCGCCCTCAAAGCAGTTGATTTTCTTAACACCTGGGGACTTATGGCCATTGGCCTGGCTCTAATGCTGGGGATTCTGGACAGGGCAGCTTGTTTAGCGGGAGCAGTACTTCTTTTTCTCTACTATATCAGCAATCCTCCTTTTATTGGTTACTCCTATTCTATTCCCCAGGAGGGAAGCTATGTCATAGTCAATAAAAACCTGGTTGAGCTGGGAGCGCTGCTGGTTCTGGCTGCCTTTCCCACCGGACGTATTATAGGTTTGGATCGTTTGTTATCTGGCCCTCCTAAAAGACTAAGCAATAAATAGGGGAATGGAGGCTTAAACATGAGCGATGAAAAAAAAGAAATTAAAGAAAAAACCGGAATAAAAAAAGAAAGCCCTGCAAAGGGAAGAATTGCCCGGAGAGACCTTCTTAAAGGCCTGGCAACTGTACCGGCCCTGGGAGCATTCGGAGTAAGTGCCTGGCTCAAAAAAACTCATGATGACAAGAAAAGGTCGGTGCTTCTGGAAGAACTGGGATTGACCGAGGAAGTGCCTGAATTTCCTGAATCTGCACCGGCCAAACCGGGAGAGATTATCCGCCTTGGAATTATTGGCTTTGGAGGCCGGGGAGAAAGTCTTGTCCATTCAGCCGGTTTTGCCCATCCTGAATGGATAGAGGAAGCAAGGGAAGCTTCCAGGAAGAACCGCCTCAATACTTCTTTAAAGGATTTTCTCAATCAAGAAGACCTTAATGTTGCCCTTACTGCAGTCTGTGATGTCTTCGACATACGGGCTGAACGGGGATTAGCCGCTGCTTCAAATGAAATAGGTCCGGGAGGAGAAAAAGCAAGGTCCATCGGCGCCAAGCGGTTCCATAACTATCAGGATCTTCTGGAAAGCCCCTATGTAGATGCAGTGATTATCGCTACACCCGACCACTGGCATGCCAAAATGGTTGTTGATGCAGTAAAAGCAGGGAAACATGTTTACTGTGAAAAATGCATGACCCGGACTGAAGAGGAAACCCATGAAGTATATGAAGCTGTCAATAATGGAAAAGTGGTCTTTCAGCTCGGACATCAGAACCGGCAACTGGAAAGTCATATGAAAGCCAGGATGCTGCTCCAGCGAAATATCCTGGGGCCGGTTAATCTGGTTGAAACAACAACCAACCGCAATTCCCCCATTGGAGCCTGGGTTTATGAAATTCACGAGGAAGCCGGTCCTCATAATATAGATTGGGAACAGTTTCAAGGTCCGGCTCCCCGCAAGGTTCCTTTTAGCTTAGAGAGATTTTTCCGCTGGCGCTGCTGGTTTGATTATGGAACCGGCCTTTCCGGCGACCTCTTTTCCCATGAGTACGATGCAGTAAATCAAATAATGGAACTGGGTATTCCCCATTCGGTAACAGCTTCCGGAGGGATTTATTTCTATCGGGACGGCCGGGATGTTCCTGATGTTTTTCAGGTTGTTTGTGAGTATCCTGACAGAAACATGACTCTTGTCTACAGCGCCACCCTTTCCAGTAACCGCAACCGCGGCCGGATTTTCATGGGACATGATGCCTCCATGGAAGTGGGAAGTGATCTGACAGTCAGGGTTGATTCGGAATCCACCCGCTATGAGGAAAAAATCAAAAATAAAGTTATTGACCTTTCTCTCCCTCTGTTTACTTTCCGCCCTGGAGCTGGAGGAATCGATACCATTACATCAGCTACTGAAGAATATTTCGCCAGCCGGGGTCTTCTTTATACTTATCGTAATGGCCGGCGGGTAGACACTGCTCATCTTCATATCAAAGAATGGTTGGACTGTATCCGTAATGGAGGAACTCCGAGCTGCGGCATTGAAAGAGGATTTGAGGAAGCTATAACCTGCCATATGGCCACCCGTTCTTATCTTGAAGGCCGGAAAGTCTACTGGGACCCGGTGAAACGCCGCATTGTCTAAGGGAATTGAGGTTATTGGCCTTTTTAAGAAAAGGGAAAGCGAGAAGGAAATGAACGCTAAAATTCGGCTGAGTGCCATGATGTTTCTCCAATACGCTATTTGGGGAGCCTGGGCGCCGGTTCTTTCGGATTATCTTATTAACAAGCTTGGATTTTCCGGAGCCCAGGTGGGAATAATTTACAGCCTTCTTCCCCTTGCAACTATCATCTCTCCTTTTATAGGAGGCCAGTTTGCTGACCGCTATTTTCCCACTCAGAAGGTAATCGCTTTCCTTCAGCTCTTGGGAGGATTTCTTCTGGTTTTCACTTCCACCATCACTGATTATAGCACCCTGATGTGGATGATGCTTTTCTATTCGCTTCTATATGCTCCTACTCTGGCTTTAACCAATTCCATTGCTTTTATCAACCTGAAAAATTCGGAGAAAGAATTTGGAATTATTCGGGTTTGGGGTACCATCGGCTGGATTGTAGCTGGTTTAACCCTGGCCGGCTGGAGGTTTCTGACTCAGTCAGAAGAAGCCATTGCTGTAAAAGGAGATACTCTTCTTCTGGCTGGAATTTTCTCTCTTATTATGGGGATTTTTTCTTTCAAGCTGCCCCATACACCTCCCAAGAAAGAGGAAGCCAAGCCCTGGGCTTTCCTTGAAGCTCTGAAAATGCTCAGAGACCGCAATTTTTTTATATTCGTGATCATATCCTTTGTGGTAGCTACTGAGCTTCAGTTTTACTATGTTCTGACCGCTCCCTATTTGACATCTAATATGATAGGAGTAAGCAGCTCGGCTGTTTCCGGAGTTATGGTAATTGCCCAGATTGCCGAGATTTTCGTCATGGCTCTTCTTTTGCCGGTTTTTCTGCCGAAATACGGTATAAAAAAGACCATGGTCATCGGAGTGTTGGCCTGGCCTCTTCGTTATATTATCTTTGTTATTGCCTACCCGGCCTGGATGGTTATTGCATCATTGGCTCTGCATGGTTTTTGTTATGTTTTTTTCTTTACGGCTGCTTTTATTTATGTGGACGAGGTTTCACCCCGGGATATCCGGGCTTCAGCCCAGAGCTTAATTGCCATTGTTGTCCTGGGAATAGGTAGTTTTCTGGGAAGCCTTTTTTCCGGCTCCATTCAGAGTCTTTTCACCACAGAAGCAGGAACCAATTGGAGGACGGTTTTCACTGTTCCTGCCATCCTGACTATACTTTGTGCAGTAGCTTTCATGCTGCTTTTCAAAGAGAAAAAGAAAGTAATTACTAATCAGACATAATAAATCTCAAAAAAATTATTAGTTAGTATGAGGTGAACATGAGTAAAAGATCATTGGGAATTGGAATGATAGGTGCAGGATTTATCACCAACTTTCATCTTCGTTCCTGGATTGGTGTCAGAGACGCTGATGTCCTGGGGATTGCTTCACGCAGCCGGGAGAGAGCTGAAAAAGCGGCGGCTCTTGCCCGTGAACTTAAGGTGGGTGAAGCCAAGGTTTATTCTTCAGTCACTGAAATGGTCCAAGATCCGTCGATTGATGCTGTTTGGATTAACGCCCCAAATTATACCCGCCTGGAAGTGATGGAAGAAATTGCCCAAGCTCTGAAAAGCGGCAAAGGAGAACTTGTTGGAATTGCCTGTGAAAAACCACTGGGAAGAAATCTGCGGGAAGCCCGCAGGATGCTGGAACTGGTAGAGGAGCTGGGAATTCTTGATGGATACCTGGAAAATCAGGTCTTCGCCCCGTCAGTAGTCAGAGGGAAAGAAATTATCTGGGGAAGAGGAGTCCCTATTTCCGGGAAACCTTACTTGGCCCGGGCAGCGGAAGAACACAGCGGCCCTCATAGGCCCTGGTTCTGGGAGGGAGAACTCCAGGGAGGAGGAGTACTTAATGACATGATGTGCCATTCAGTGGAAGAAGCCCGTTTCATGCTGACTCCTCCAGGGAAAAAACGGGATGTGCTGAAGCCGGTCAAAATAACTGCTTACACTTCGTGTCTTAAATGGCAGCGGCCTGAATACGCCAGAAAACTTGCCGAACAGAGCGGAGGAAAAACAGACTACCTCAATAGGCCGTCTGAAGACTTTGCCCGCTCCCTTGTTGAATACCGTGATGAAGAAGGAGAAATCCTGGTGGTAGAGACGACAACCTCTTGGTGCTTTGTGGGAGCCGGCCTCCGTCTTTCTATGGAGCTTTTTGGTCCTGAATATTCAATGATGGTCAATACTCTTGATTCAAGCCTTAAAGTTTTTTTCAGCCGGAATATCAAAGGAAAAGAGGGTGAAGATATGGTGGAGAAACAGAATGCTGAAACCGGTTTAATGCCGGTAGTAGCTTCTGAGGAAATTGAATACGGATATACGGATGAAAACCGTCACATGGTGCAGTCCTTTTTGGAAGGTGTCCGGCCCCGGGAGAATTTCTCTGACGGAGTAAACGTCACCGAGCTTTTAATAGCTGCTTATATGAGTGCCGAGCAGGAAAGAACCGTTAATTTACCGGAGCCGAGCCTGGATTCCTTTATTCCGGCTGTGGCCAAGGGAGAGTGGAATCCGAAGCTCTAAAATTGCGGTTTTTTCCGTTTTGAGCCCGGGAACAATTGTCTGAGAGAGAATTGGGTCTGCAGGCAAATCTATAGAAATTAAAGTAAATATAAGGAGGTTTGGAAATGTCATGGAGGTATTTAGTAATGATATTAACAGCTTTTCTGATGATGGCTGCTGGATGCAAGATAGAGAGAGAGGAAACCGGAATGTCTGCTTCTGAGAAAACAGAAGATATTAAGGTAGACTACAGTGAAGTAAAAATAAAGAAATTCCCTGTGGCCATGCAGACCTGGACTTTCAGGAAATTCAGTTTTATAGAGGCAGTGGAGAAAACAAAGGAACTGGGGTTGAAGTATATTCAAGCTTATCCGGGTCAAACTCTGGGTAAAGATTTTCCGGAGGAAAAATTCGACCATAATATGAACAGGGAGCTGGCTGAACAAGTTCTGTCTTTATTGGATGAAAAAGGAATAAAGTTGGCCGCTTACGGTGTGGTTGATTTAGGGATTAGTGAGGAAACTATGAGGCCGGTTTTTGATTTTGCCCGGAGAATGGGTATTGAAATAATTGTCTGCGAACCGGAAGATGAAGCTTTCCCTTTACTTGAACAGTTGGTCCAAGAGTATGGAATAAAAGCGGCCATACACAATCATCCTCAGCCATCCAAATATGCCTTGCCGGAAGCAGTGTTGGAAAAGATTAAAGGAAGGGATGAGAGAATAGGTGCCTGTGCTGATCCCGGCCACTGGATGAGAACTGATAGGTCGCCGGTTGCATCTCTTCGGCTGCTTAAAGGACGCATTTTGGATGTCCATCTAAAGGACAGGAATGCTTTCGGAACCGAAGATGCCCGGGATGTGCCTTTTGGAGAGGGAGAAGCCGATATCCATAATATCCTGGCTGAACTGACCCTTCAGGATTATAGCGGCTATTTAACAGTCGAATATGAAAACGAGGAAGAAGCAGACAATCCCATGCCGCCGGTGAGAAAAGGATTAGAGTACATAAAAAGCATCACTTATTATGAAGAATATAAGCCGCTTCTGAACCGAGAGTGCGGTCGTTACAGCAAGCACGGCTGGAATCATTACGGCCCGGGATATTTCAGCCTTGACCCGCAAACAGGAATTCTCAAGTCGCATGGGGGCATGGGGCTTTTCTGGTTCAGTGAAAAAAAATTCAAGGATTTCGTCCTGGATCTTGAATATAAGTGTTCGGATAAAAACACAAATTCAGGGATTTTCTTAAGAGTGCCGGAAGTGCCGGTGAGTGATGATTACATCTATCACAGCTTCGAGATTCAGATAAACGATGCCGGTGAAGGAATCCATGAAACCGGGGCGGTCTATGATGCCGAGCCCCCTTCAGCAGATGCTTTTAATAACACAGGCGAATGGAATCACTTGAAAATTACATTTCAGAAGAATCATATAATGGTGGAACTGAACGGCGTTAAGGTCATTGATTGGGAAGCAGAGCCAAGGGGAAAAATAGTTGATTTTGCCCAAGAGGGCTATATCGGACTGCAAAACCACGACCCGGACACTACAGTTTATTTCCGCAACATTTATATTAATGAATTATGATTAACCTGGATTATTCTCTTTTTTCTCTACCGGGTAAGCCTCTTGCTTAAGTTCCCAGGTCATAACAAAATTCACAATAGTACGCAAGGCAATTATGGCCGCCAACTGACCGATTTCATTCCAAGTAGGAGCGATGGCTGTTTTCAAAATGTCGGCTCCAATCAGGAAACCGAGAGCCAGCACCAGCGAATGTCCCAAGCGGAGACGGCTTTTCCGGATTTTTTTTAACTAATAATGTCTCTTTCAATCCTTCCCGTTTACAGTAACTGTGATAAAAGGTTATAATGAGGCGGTCTTTGAAACCACTCTAATCAGGTCCGGAAAAATGATGAAAAGAGATGAAAAAGGTTATCTTACTTACTATAATAATGAAGGCAAAATCAGGGTTTTCTCAGGCATTCAGCCTACCGGTGAGCTTCATATCGGGAATTATCTCGGTGCCATTTCCAATTGGGTTAAATTTCTTGAAGATTATGAATGTTTCTTTTGTATAGTTGATCACCACGCAACTACTATCGAATATAAGCCGAAGGAAATGCCGAGCCGAATATTCGATGCCGCTGTGGCCAATATAGCTGCCGGACTTGACCCGGAACGCTGTACTCTTTTTGTCCAGAGCGAGGTCAAAGAACATACTGAGCTTACCTGGATGTTCAGTACGGTTACTCAGTTTGGTGACCTGGCCCGGATGACCCAATTTAAACAGAAAGCGAACCAACATCAGGAAAACGTGAATGTGGGCCTTTTTACTTACCCTGTACTCCAGGCCGCCGATATTCTTCTTTACAAAGCAAGTGCTGTCCCTGTTGGTGAAGATCAGGTGCAGCACATTGAGATTGCCCGGGAAATCGCTCGTAAATTCAATTCCCGCTTCGGAGTGGTTTTTCCGGAATGCCAAGCTTATCTTTCTGAAGCCAAAAGAATTCTGGGGCTTGATGGAGAGAACAAAATGTCTAAGAGTTTGGGTAATACAATCGGTATGCTGGAACCGCCGGAGAACATCTGGAAAAAACTTGCTCCTGCTAAGACCGATGAGCGGCGCAAACTCCGGAGTGATCCCGGAGTTCCTGAGGATTGTAATATTTTCATGAGCTATCATCGCTATTTTTCTCCGCCGGAAGAACTGGTGCAAATTGAGAAAGGATGTACAACCGCTTCAATTGGATGCCTGGAATGTAAGAAAAGACTTTTGGTCAACATGGATAAGGTTTTGGCTCCGATTAGAAAAAAAGCAGAAGAACTTCGTGCTAATCCTCACTGCATTCATGATGTTCTTACCAGAGGAGCGGAGAAGTCCAGGAAGATAGCTTCCCAGGTTATTGCTGAAGCCAGGAAAGCTATGGGACTATACCGTAGATTGAACTGAAATACCCAGAAAAAAGAAGCCAAGATAAAGGCAGAGAGAAATATTTAGTTTACTCGAGGTTAAATCCCAGACCGGGCTTGTTTGATGGATAGAGAATCCCTTCTTTTAAAATGACCGCTCCTTCAGCCGGATCTCCTTGTAGATCAAGATGGCCGTCCAGGTCGGCATAAATAACGTTTGGCCTGGCCAGGGCAAAATGAAGACCGGCTGCAATTCCCAGGGCAGATTCATCCATGCAGCCTACCATTACTTCAAGGCCGGCAGACTTGGCCACCGCATTTATCTCCAAAGCCGTAAATATCCCCCCTACCTTCATAAGCTTTACATTGACCATATCCACCAGATCCCTCCGGGCTAACCTGAAAGAATCGCGGAGGGTGAGAAGGCTTTCATCAGCCATCACCGGTATATGAACCGCTGAGGTTACCCGGCCGAGAAGATCTGGATGACCTTTGGGAGTTGGTTGTTCGAGAAGCTCCAGCTTAGCGCTGCGGGTTTTTTCAACAAATTTCAATGCTTGTTCTTCGGTATAGCCTTGATTGGCATCAAAACGAAGCTCTACTCTGGGTCCGACTTCTTCTCTTACCCGAAGCACCCTAAGGATATCATCCTCAACGTCTTTACCGCCTTTTATTTTTATTGATTTAAAGCCTCTGACTACAAAATCCCTGGCCCGTCTGATTGTTTCTTCCTCAGATAAAATACCAATAGTGATGCTGGTTTTGATGCGGTCCCTGAAGCCTCCTAAAAGCTTCCAGAGAGGGAGGTTGCTTACCTTTCCCAGGAGGTCATGGAGGGCCATATCCAGGGCAGCCAGGGCTGAAGGTTGCTTGTCCAGGCTGCGTCTCACTTTTTCCAGGACTAAGGCAACTCTGAGGGGGTCAGAGCCTTTTATCTCCGGAAAGGCTGTTTCCCGGAGAGCCTTTTCTACTCCTTCCGGCGTTTCTTTAGTGATATAAATGTCGGGTGCAGCGCAGCCGAACCCGACTTCTCTGCCGGTTGTTTTTAAATGAAGAAAGACATTGGTTGCTTTTTCTACAGTCTGGTAGGCAATGGTGTAAGGATCGGCCAGAGGCATGGAGACAGAATAAACTTCAATACCTGTTATCCGCATTTTTTAATACTTTTTCTGATAGATTTCTTCGAGAGTAAGGCTTTTTAACTCTTCCACAAATTCAACTAAATGTTTAACCATGACTTCCCAGATTTGTTCACCTTTTTGACGGGTTGCCTTGGTGGGATCGCCCAGAACTCCGGTTGAGGAAATTTTGGAAACCCGGGCGTACCAGTCTACTCTTCTCTTGGAGCTGAAATTAAGATATTTAATGGAAAATTTGGGGACGAATCGCCTGGCCTTGTCCATCCTAACCAAGTGAGGCCTGGCAGCCAGGGCAGTACTGGTTTCCGTTTCTCCGGAATGAACATCATTAGGAGTTTCTATAATTGAAGACATATCTTTCTCGCTGGTTTCTCCTGTTTCCACACAGGTGAAAATATGAGAGTCGCGGTTTATTTTCTGAGCTGCGAAATGGAGGGCAGGAATATTTCCTCCATGGCCGTTGATAATGACCAGTTTGGTTATACCTTGCCTGGCTACACACATGCCCACTTCATAGACAAGCTGGGATAGAGAGTCAGGACTGATGCTTATTGTTCCGCTGAAATCCTCATGATGATATGAAACCCCGTAAGAAATAAGAGGAAGGACCAAAGGTTTGGGATCACTGCAGGCTTCAGCCACCTTTCTTGCCAGAAGATCAGCATCAAAGGCATCGGTGTCCAGAGGGAGATGTGGGCCGTGCTGTTCGGTTGCCCCAACCGGAAGAAGAGCAATATCAACTTTCTGCAGATAAGCTTTAGCTTCCGGCCAGCTGAGCTCACCCAGAAGATAGGAAGGCAGGGCGGCCGGATTTTTTTTGTCCCGATTGTTCTTGCCGGCTTTTTTAAAATCGAGAGGCCGGCTGAAAGAGGGATCATTAAAAGGATCGAATTCAACCCATTGCCGGCCGACTCGCTTGACCACTCCTGAGGCATGGGTTAAAAATATTTTAAAAAGGGGCCGGCGCAGATCAAGAGGAACGGTATCAAAGGGTGATTTTTCCGGATCAATCCGCACTTTCATTATTTCAGGATGCTCTTTCGCTTTGAAGGCGGCCGAGGAGGTGGAAACTATTCCCTTCTTTTTTAGAAGATAGGCTAAGTGCTTTGCCCCTGCAGGTTCCTGGTGAACCCCTTTTTCAGAGATTGCCTTTAAGCATTGTTGGACCTGCCCCCGGGTATAGCCGCAGTTTTCCGGGTTCCCGTCAAAAGCCAGCAGCATGCCGACTATACGGCGGCACTTTTCGCATTTTCCACAAGGACGGACACGATCTCCTTCTATATGGGCTGCGTGACAGGACATTTGTTGGGTTTGCAGGTGGGGGTAGCGTTCATACAAGGTTTTTTCAATCAGCAGCTCGGACAAAGGCCTAAGAAGAGAAAACTGATGGATGTTCCAGCCCTTTTTTTGATAATAACGGGTTAAGACATTATCGAAATAGCGGCTTTGATCGTAAAGACCGTTATAATGAGTTATGCCCTTAAAACTCATTCTGGTAGTGGTGTCGAATTCATCTCCGATAACCAAACGGCCTATTTTTCGCTTAAACATTATAGGTAAAGCGCCGAATAGGAAAACAGCAACAGTCCAGAGTCTTATGGGATACTCATCCGAACGTACTGAGGGAAAATCTTCTCTTATGAAAGGAAAAAGACGGAGCATCCAGCTGAAAAGGCGGTCCGAATTTGTCCAGACCCGGGCTGTCCCAGCATAATTTTTGGAAAAATTCCGGAAAGCATTAAGAGCAGTAAACCAGTGGCGCCCTGATTCATTAATAAATACAGGGTGAGTTTCCCGGTTCAGCTCTTTGAGAAGACCAAAGCTCAGAAGGCTGTCTTTTCCTCCGCTGGAGAGAACAAGGTGGCGGTTTTGATCCAAATGAAGAAATGTTTTATAAGGAGCAGTGTTTTTCCCCTTAAGCGGGGAATCCGGGAATTTGAGTACAGCCTGAGTGTAACGAGGCTGGCGGACAGGAGTAAGTTGTGAAGCCTGGCCTTTGAGAAAAGGATTCGGTTCCAGAAATTTTTTTACATAAATCTCCCGGGAAGTGTTTTCCATCATGTCCGTGATGAAACGTTTGTCAATGGCATCATAGGGGCCGCGAAATATAATTTCATGGGCGAATAATCCGTAGTTCAAGGCAACCTGAGCAGCCATCACCTGAGCCAGATTTATGGAGACCGGATTGCCGGGATCAAAAACGTCTTCATCATAACTGCATATAAATTCTGTGGTCGAGGATAAGTTGTCTTTTTTAACTTCATAGGGAGCAATTAGCTTACGTGGTTCTATCTTGACCGGTCCGATTTCAAGCGATGAAATAACTTTGAGCGGGTCGAGTGAAGCTCCGGCCGAACTGCTTTTCTTGGAAGTCATTTGCACCTCAGGAGCAATATTATCTCTTTTATTGTCTTTTTTTCAAATAGGGAAAAAGAGGAGCAATGATTTCCGAGGGTTGACAATGGAGAGGATCAATAACGGGGAGGCCTGTTCGCCGGTTAAGAGAAACGATTTCCCGGGCAATCTGGTCTTCATTGAGTTTTTCGTGATTGATGGTGATGGCAATAACCGGTTTTCCGGAAAGAAGCTCTATAGCTTGGATCTGCGTTTCAATAGGCTGGATAGGATAACCGGGAAAGCCGTCATATTCTTTGCGGGCCGGAGCATGCTGGAGGTAAATTGCATCGGGGCGGCCGGCAGCCAGAATTTCGAAGCCGCCGGGGTAGGCTGGATTCATTAAGCTTCCTTGTCCTTCAATAACCAGCACCTCAGGACAGGCTTCTTTCCAGGCAGTCCAGACGGCATGCTCAATTTCGCCGGAAACAAAATCATTTATCAGGGAATCCATGATTATTCCGTAGCGGACACCTTGCAGCCAGGCGGTCTGGCCGGTCCCGATAAGTTCAGCCCTGTGGCCGCTTGAATTAAGAACCTTTACCAGAACCCAAGCCGTGGTTCTTTTTCCCACCGCTGAATCTGTTCCCAGCATAGCCACTTTCAAAGAGGTTACTTCTTCGATTTTGCCGTTAAAAAAGTGGAGAGAGGAGGGAGGAGGAGGTTTTCTTACATCACGAAGCTTGACGCCGGCATCCCGGGCCAAGGCGCTTAGTTCCGGGTCATCCGTCATGAAATCATGGAGGCCGGAATCTACATTAAGCCCCATGAGAATGGCTTCGCGGATGGCTTCCCGGTCAGAGGCAGTAAATCTTCCTCCATCAGGGGCGACTCCAAAAACAAAATGAGTAGCCTTAAGGTTTTGCCGGCGGGCTGAATCAAGAGCAGCCTTTAGATTTTTTACAATAGGAATTCCTTTGGGCCGCCCGTTTAAGACTCCACCGGCATCATTTCCAGCTAAACGGGAATCAATAACTGAAAGGACCTTGTATCTTTTAGAAAAACGGACAAGGCCATGAGCTGTTTTGCCGTTGGGAGTCTCGAAGGCTCCTTCACAATAGACAATCGCATTTCCTTCAGGGAGGGAAGATGTCATTATTTTCTCCCTGTTAAAATAACTACATAACGATCATTTGGAAGGGTCTCTCTTTTATGCTTTTCTAAAAGAGCAATTAGTCCGGCAGTGGCGGCAGGTAATATGTTGAGACCTTCTTGCTCCCGGATAAGACGTGAGAAGTAAAGCATGCTTTTGTCGCTGGCATAAGCGGCCCAGCCTTGGGATAATCGGATGGCAGCCAAGGTCTGATCTCCGTCAATTGATTGCCAGTTTATCAGGGGCTCGTTTATGGCGGTTTCTTTAATTTGTTCAGGCTTTAAATCCTGGCATGTAGAGATATTTTTTATGAAAGCATGGATTATGGGATTTTTCCGGTAAGATGAACCGCCTATCATCTGGGGAACCTTGGAGGTTTTTCCCCGCCGGTAAAGACTAAGAAACCCCCGGTGGATTCCAGCCAGAGTGGTTCCGTTGGAAACCGGAACAGCCAAGGCTGATGGGGCGTCACGCAGTTCGTCATATATTTCATAAGCGATTTCACCGTAAGCTTTGAGCTGCAAAATGGTATTGGCTCCTCCCGGGTTGGCATCGTAAACTTCTTCTTCCGATTCGGCAAATTCGCGGGAGATAATGACCGTTCTTTCATAATCACCGGGAACTCGGCGGAGTTCAGCCCCGAAAGAAATCATTTCCTGAGCCCTTTTGGTATGATAGTTTTCAGGAATAAAAATAATGCACTTTAATCCGGCCAGAGAAGCTGCCAGGGCTACAGCTACTCCGTAATTTCCGCAAGTTGCTGTGGTTATGCTTTGGTAACCGGCCCGAAGAGCATCCATTGCCTGGGAAAAAGCTATCCTGTCTTTTTGGGTACCGGTGGGGTTCCCTCCTTCAAATTTTAAATATATCTGGCGCAGTCCGACTTCTCGTTCAATGTTCCGGGCACGATGAAGCGCGGTATCGCCTATTTCCGACTCCATAATGTCTTCGAAGGCCTCCAAGCGCTTTTCAAGAGGAAGGGAGCTGTTCATGGCCACTTTTCGTTGAGCCTCCAGCTCAGCGGTCAATTCAAGAATGTGGGAAGAGGCTTCATCAAGAGGAAAAAAATTGCCCCCTGTATCATGGGAGTTAATAGCGTTTGTTGCGTTTATAGCGTTTGGGGAATTTTTTGAGTTTATTTCAGGCGGAGGAGGTTCATTCTCTGTTAAAGAGGCAGAGAATTTTTCTGAAGAATGGTTGGAATCTTTTGGTTTTTTGTTCATATTGTTTTCTTTTATTTTTTCTTTTTCTATAGCACAGACTTTCCCGGCGGTCAATTATCCTGGGGAAAAGAGAGAAACTTAATCAAAGTGGACTTTATTCTGGAATTTAACTAAACTGGGGCTTCTTAAGAAAATTGATTTCAATTTATCTGAAAACGGAGAGTCGGATAAAATGTTTAAAAAGTTCATTAGGTATGAAACTTATATTATTTTAGCGGCTGCACTGGTTACAAGCTGTGCCAGAGCTCCCAAAGTCGAGCCAGAACCAGCTAAGGCTGAACCCGCTCCACCTCCTGTGCCGCGCGGTTTTGTACTGAAGCCATTCCAGCGTTCTATGGGTCAAGAAATGCATAAATCATATTATAATGCGGATGAAATAATTATCGGCGTATTTATGGGTATTCATGATGATGAAGAATTGGGCCCAATTTATTATTTTTCTGACTTTAGCAGGTTCGATAAAGATACTCTTTCATGGAGCCCGGTTCAAAAAGTCATCATGAAAGTTCAGCCGGGAAAGTTAACGCCTCAAATTATCCAACAAGATGAATTTAACTACCTTTTGGATCTCGATAAAGTCGGTATTTGCTGGGATTATTACCAGGAAACAAGATATGTCTATCTTGTTGAGGGAAAGAAAAATCTCATTTTCCTTGATTTTCAATTCGATGAATTAAATCAAGAGTCCCTGCGGAATCTTATTGATGCTTATCCTGTAACCAAAGAGTGCAGGGCAAAGGATGTCTTCAATTTAACCGTCCGGAATCTTGTCAAATAAAGATAGGGGAACGTCCCCCTTTTTTACTTGTTTTAGGGGTTTAATCACCTTATAATTAGTTTTCTTATTTTACCGGAAAGATAAAAATTGTCCGAATGCTTTACTTTAACGCATAATTTTCAATCAAAGAAATAATGGAAATATCATCATCTGTTAAAAAGCAATTCGCTCAAAAAATAAAAGGAGAAGTTTTTTTTGACGAGCTGACCAGGAGACTTTATGCTTACTCAGCTTCTATCTGTTATTTAATCCCGGCCGGTGTAATTTATCCTCTTGATAAGGAGGATGTCCTTCAAGCAGTACGAATTGCGGCAGAGGAAGACATCCCTCTAACAGCCAGAGGTTGCGGCTCTGGTGTAGCCGGCCAAAATCTGGGAGAAGGGATTATCCTTGATTTTTCAGTCCATATGAATAAGCTTATTCATTTAAATCGAGCTGAGCCTTCTGTAACTGTTCAGCCCGGTCTTATCCGGTCGGACTTACTCAAAGCAATCAGACTTCAGGGATTGTTTTTTCCTCCTGATCCGTCTTCCTCGGATTATGCCTCTCTGGGCGGCATGACGGCCAATAATTCAGGGGGAGCTCATTCTTTGCTCTACGGGACCACCAAAAATTACATAAAAAGCCTGAAAGTTATTACCCCGGAAGCAGAAGAGATTATGGTCACCAATTCCGGTTCCGCTCCGGTAAAATATAAAAATCAGGTCGAAGAGCTGCTGAGAGAAGCCCGGCCTGTTCTCGCTAAGAATAAGCCGCAAAGTTTCAGGAACTCATGTGGTTATAATTTATTTGAGGCTTTATCACAGGAAGGTGTGGATTTAACCAGAATTTTTTGCGGTTCTGAGGGTACCCTGGGAATTTTTTCTGAAATAACCCTAACTCTTGCCCCAATTCCTCCTCTTAGATATTCAGTACTCCTTTCCTATAAAGACCATCTTCAGGCCTTTTCAGAAGTTAAGGATTTTCTGGATTTAAAACCTTCCACTATTCAAGTTCTGGCTCAGGAGTTTTTAAGGATTATTGCTTCTGAAGAACCGGAGAATTATAACCGGCTTCCCAAAGGCACTGAGTTTTTTATCCTGGCTGAATTTGATGGAAGCAACCCTCAGGATCTTGAGAGGCGGGCCAGAGAACTTATCAGACGTTCTTCTGCTTTTTCATCCCGCTTAGCTGAAGAGCCGGCTGAGATGGCCTGGGTCTGGGCTATCCGGCGCTCCGCTGCCGCTTATCTTTCCCGTCTTCCCGGGAAAAAACCGGTCCGCTGGATAGAAGATGCTGCTGTGCCGGCTGAGAGGTTGCTTGATTTTGTTATGGGACTGGAGAAACTTCTCCAAAAATACAACACCTCGGCCGCTCTTTTCGGTCATGCCGGTCAGGGGCTTCTCCATTTTTCGCCCCGCTTAAACAGAATGTCCCCTGGATTTCCGGATTTAATTGAACAATTGGGCCGGGAGCATGCTCTTTTTTCCCGCAGTCTCAAAGGAGTTCCTTCGGGCGAGCATGGGGATGGCCTTCTCCGCACTCCCTATTTAAAAGAAATCTGGGGCAATGTTTATCCCTATTTTCAAAGGCTCAAGAAAATATTCGACCCTGATTTCAGGTTAAATCCTTTATCCATTGTCCCTGTCCGGAATTACGGGGTAAAGGATTTCTTGAAATACTACGAAGGTTATAGACATAAAGGCTCCGGGGCTTTAAATCGATTAACGGTTGAAATTGAAGATTGTCATGGCTGCGGGAAGTGTGTGAGTTTTTGCCCGGTAATCCGGAGCGAACGGGGGGAGAGAGCACTTTCCAGAGCCAGGATTAATTTATTAAGAGAAATCATTGCCGGCCACCTGAAAAAGCCTTTTGAACGTGAAGATTTAAATGAATTTTTCAACCTCTGTCTTCACTGTAAAACATGTCAGAGGGAGTGCGGGACTAAAGTGGATGTAGCCAGCTTGATTGAAACCTATTTTGAGGAAAAATATAAACACAAGCCGGCTCCTCTTTCTGATAGACTTTTATCCCGATCGAGACGAATGGGTAAGTTTGTCCGCAGCTTGTGGCCCTTATCCGGGAAAGCACTTAATTTCAGGCTTACTAAAAAGCTTGCTGCTGTTTCAGGAATGGCCAATCTGGATTCCCTGAAATTTGATTTTCTTAAAAGGGAAGAGGGTGAAGATGAAATAAATCAAGAAAAAGAAAAAGCGGTCTTGTTTTCAGGCTGTTCAGGAGATTTCTTTAATTCTTCAGAAGTCAAGGCGGCTTTTAAGCTTTTGGAAAAATTCAACTATAAAGTGGAAATGATCAGCGGTCTCTGCTGCGGTGAGCCTGCCTTTGTCCGCGGTTTGACAAAAAAAGCTTCGTTTCAATTAGAAGAATCGTTGAAAAAATTAAAACCATACCTTGATGAGAGAATTCCGGTTCTCTTTACCTCGCCTTCCTGTATGATTCCCTTTCGTGATCACGCTGTTTCTTTCTCCGGGTTCTTAATAGAGGAAAATGGAAAAAGATTGTTTCATGAAGCTGTTGATTTTATCAACAATCTTTTTCTTCAGAAAAAAGTAGAATATAAAAGTAATGACGAGGTTATATTAAAGTCAACTCTCTTTAATAAGGAGACTGGAGCCTTAGCCGGTTTTTCCCGGCTGAAAGTGGCGGTGCAGGTTCCCTGTCACCTTAAAGTGCTGGGAAAAGAGAAATCATTGCTCGATTTTCTAAGGCCTCTCCCAGGAACCGAGGTTATTGAATTGAAAACCAATTGCTGCGGCTTTGGCGGGAGCCGGGGATTCGAGAAGCGATGGGCTTCCCATGCAGAGAAGATAGGAGAAGAATTGATTCAAGAAATTCGTTCCGTTAATCCGGAAATTGTGGTTTCTCCCTGTGTGACCTGCCGGCTGCAAATTAGAAAAATGCTGGGAATAAAGAATTTTGAACCGGAGGACAAGGCTCTGACAAAGTATTTTAGTACCAGGTATTTAGAGCTGCCAGGGGAAATTCCGGTGGTTCACCCTCTTGTCCTAGTAGCAGCCTGCATTTGTCATTAAATTTAAGGATAAGAAAAAATAATAAATATGATTCAAATATTTGAATAATTTTAGATAAGAAATACAAAAAATTGGATAAAATCCCTCTTATTATTTCTATGATTTTTCTCTATTCCCAGCTAACTCATTAGTTATCAATAAATTTTAAAACTGGCATAAAATTTGCATATCTTAAAAGGTAAATAATCCAAATAAAATGGAGGTGATGTGTAGAATAGAAAAAGAGAAGAATTACGTTCAGGTAAAAGGGGAGTGCTTTTAGAACACTCCAAGGGTAAGGAAAGATGTAAAAAGGAGGTTTTAATGAAAAAACTCGCAATCTCGCTGACAATACTTCTTTTTGTTGCGAGTTTCGCTTCAGGACAAACTGCTACCGGGAAAATTCAGGGAGTGGTTACTGACGAGAATGGAACTACTCTTCCAGGAGTGGCGGTTACTTTAACCGGTGAGAAAATCGGAAAAATGACCACTGTTACCTCTGAGGGAGGTTATTTTCGCTTTCTGAGTCTTCCGGTCGGCAAAAATTATGAACTTCGTTTCGAGCTTCCTGGATTCAATACCTTTGTTCGTAGCGGATTGGATCTCTATGTCGGCCAAACTGTGGATCTGGAAATTACATTGGAGCAAGCAACCATCGAAGAGGAAGTCACCGTAACCGCTGCTTCGCCTCTGGTAAATACTAAATCTACCACAGTAGCCAGGAATGTTACCGCAGATCAAGTCCAGCAGCTTCCCACTTCCAGGAATCCCTGGACCATAATGCAGTTGGCACCGGGCATGCTTATTGACCGGGAAGATGTGGGGGGTAACGAAAGTGGTCAGCAGTCTGCTTACTACGGACACGGAGTGGCTGATAGCGACTCCACCTGGCGAATTGATGGAGCTAATATCACGGACCCCTCTGCCATTGGGGCAGCTCCCGCTTATCTCAACATGAACGCCTATGAGGAACTTCAGATTTCTTACGGAAGTAACGACATCACCGCCCAGACAGGTGGTGTTCAGTTGAACTTTGTTACCAAGAGAGCCGGAAATAATTACACCGGCATGTTCCATCTCTATTTTGAAGATGAAAAGTGGGAACTTGATAACTTGGACAAACACCCCACTGAAGACTTAGCTCCCGGCTACCAATCACCGGGAATTTTCCGGTTGTATATGTATGGAGCAGACTTTGGTGGTCCTTTCATCAAAGATCATCTCTTTTTCTATGGTTCCTGGGGTATTCAGGACATTCATTCCCGGACTATTGTGGGGACAGAAGATGCCACCTGGCTTGTAAGTGGTTACGGCAAGATAAACTGGCAGTTTGGAAACAATATGGGAGATATGTTTTTCTCTTATGACGACAAATTGAAGTGGGGAAGAACCGTTATTGGAGCTGCCAACCAGGATCCAGGAACCCTTTTTGATCAGACAGGACCAGGATTTCTCTACCGCTTTTCAGATCAACACGTATTCGGTGATCTGCTGCTTTCTTTTAAAGCCATCCTTACTGATGGAGGATTCACTCTTGACCCCCGGGGAAATGATATTATTGACGGAGTGGCGGTAGGTGAAGACTGGTTGATTTCATGGGTACCTTCCTATTATTTTCATGGTTCTCTTTACCATTACACTACAAACAGAAATCAGGTGAATTTAGTCCTGGATGGAAACTATTTTGCCGAAGAAGTGCTGGGCGGAAATCATGAGATAAAGTTCGGAGTAGATTATATTAACGCTGATACAACTTCCATGACTTACTATCCCAACGAAAGGATGCTTTACCGCTTTTCAGACTTCGGCTATCCCTTTGACGTTTTTGAACCCAATACCAACGGTGTCTTCGATGTCAATTTCAAAAGATATTCTGCTTACATCTCAGATACCATGAGCTTTGGCCGCCTGGTTCTAATGCTGGGTCTTCGCTATGACATAGAGCAGGGAGCCCATAATGAAGCTGAAGCCAAAGGATTTGAATTGGATGGGGTTAACCCCTGGCCCGACTATCTTGGCCCAATGGAAGCTCCAGCCAGAGACATTGATACCAAATGGAAAGTTCTTTCTCCCCGGTTCAGCCTGACCTATGACTTAATGGGAGATGGTAAAACCGTCTTCAAGCTGGCTTTGGCCAGATATGGTTCCCAGTCAGGAAACTCAATTGCTGCTTTTCTATGGACAGTGGGTACCCGTTACATTGCTGTCCCCTGGTTTGATACCAATGGCGATGGTAAACCTCAAGCAGGGGAATTTTTGGTTCTTGATCCAAAAAATGCCTTCTGGTACGGCGGTTTTGACCGGACTGATCCTTATAATCCAGAAAGTGCCAATCGATTTGACCCTGATTACAATTCTCCTTTGATTGATGAAGTCACTCTGACCATTGAAAGGGAGATAAGCACTGACCTGGCTTCCTCACTTAACCTCTTCTATAAAAAGAGACACCGGGCTACCCGGACCATTGGAATAATGGAAGACGGTTCCATTGAAACTGCCGACAACTGGTTTCTGGCGGGGACCGACCCCAATCTGGGCCAGCCTTACTATGAGAGGTATGAAATACCGGTGGCCAGTTACAGAACAAATTACGAAAAGACTTATTCCCGTTATCTGGCTGCTTCATTGGTTTTGAAAAAGAGATTCTCCCATAACTGGATGATGGATGCCTCTTTGACTCTATCTGACTGGAGGCAGTTCCGCGATGAATCGGAATACTTTGACAAGACAAACTTTGATTATTTCGATGGAGGGGTAGTTGCTCCTCAATCCGGAGGTTCCGGCCTGACCGGTATCTTTGTTAACTCTCGCTGGGAATTCAAGCTGGCCGGACTTTACCAGTTCCCCTATGAAATAAATCTCAGTGCTGTGCTGGTGGCAAGAGAAGGTTATATAATACCCTATTATGCCCCTTTTAGCAGAGGTTCAGGCTTGGGAACTACCTATAACTACGAAGGCGGGAAAAAGTTCGGAGACGACCGCTTACCCGCTCTTTGGGTTTTGAATCTGGGTTTGGAAAAAGTTTTCCGGGTCTGGGAAAGAGCCCAGGTCTCTGTCCATGTGGATGCTTTTAATGTCACCAACAATGCCACTGTACTCAAAAGGAATCCAGTTCTCACTGGAGCAACTGACCAGATTGAAAGGTTCCTTAACCCCGCTGTGTTCCAGTTCGGTATCAGATTCCAATTCTAAATTAGCCCGATTTAAAAGGAGCCCTCACTTTTACGGTGAGGGCTCCTTTTTTTATCAAATGATTAATTTATTCCAAGGCAAGCGGCTCAATCATTCAACTTAACTTGCGGTTAAATTTTAGTTCAACTCTTTAATCAAGATGCTTAAGCCATATGATACATGCTATAATTAACAAGTACTATTTCACTAAAAGGAGTTGTTGATGAAGAAGTTATTAACATTCGGATTTATAATTTTCTTTATAATTCTGGGAGTTATGCTTTTTTCTCAAAGTTACCGCGGTAAAGGAAGGCTAAAAGGAGTAGTGACAGACATGGAGGGGAATCCTTTGGAAGGAGTGACTGTAAAACTTCTATCAACCAAGGATAATTCCACTTTTGAAGTCAAAACAGATAAAGAAGGGGAATGGAAAGCTAATTGGATCAGAGGAGGCCTGTGGCATATAGATTTTTTAAAAACAGGTTATGAGCCCAAAAAAATAAGTTATACCGTATCTGAAATGAGGAGCAATCCGGAAATTGAAATAAAAATGAAAAAAATTGAAGGACTGGCTTTAACAGAAGACATTGTCAAAAAAGTGGAAGATGCCAACGATCTCTATGCCCAAGGACAATATTCTGAAGCCATTTCCTCTTACCAAGACATTCTTCAGGAATATCCCGATGCCTATATTATTAATAAGAACATCGGAAATACTTATTTCACCATGGGGGAGTATGAAAAAGCCATTGAATATTATAGAAATCTTTTAAAGAAAGAGGAGGAAAATTCTGAAGTCTGTATTCTTATCGGAAACTCTTACATTAACTTGAAAGAAGACCAAAAGGCTTTTGAATGGTACAATAAAGTGGAGGTGGAAAAAGTTCAGGATATTCTGGCTCTTTACAATATAGGGGTGCTTTATTTCAATAACAGCCAGCCGGAGAAGGCTATTGCCTATTTAGAACGAGCAGTAGCTATTGATGATACTTTTGCCGATGCCTTTTACCAGTTGGGATTAAGTTATGTTTCAACTGGTCAGACTCAGGAGGCTATTCAAGCCCTGGAAAAGTTTCTTCAGTTAAATCCAGAATCCGAGAATGCTTCCACGGCGAAATCCCTTATAGAAGTACTCCGAAAAAATTTATAAATATGCACTATTGGGATTAGGAATGAAGAAAGGATTTCTGGGATTATTTCTTTTTTTAGTTATTTATTTCCTGCTTTTTTCCTTGGTTTTGCCTAAGGAAAAAGAAAAAAACGTTCTTCTCATCACTATTGATACGCTCCGGGTCGACCGGGTTAGTGCTTATTCAGAAGAATATGTTCAGACTCCTCATATAGATGAATTGGCTTCAGAAGGGATCCTTTTTACCAGGGCTTTCGCCCATAATCCTCTTACTCTTGCTTCTCATGTGAATATTCTCACGGGCACAACTCCTCTTTTTCATGGAATTAGCGATAATGCCGGATATAAACTGGAAGAGCGCTTTTTGACCATAGCAGAGCATCTTAAATCCCAAGGATATTCTACCGGAGCCTTTGTGGGTGCTTTTCCGGTTGATTCCAGGTTTGGATTGGACCAGGGATTTGATGTCTATGATGACCACTACGGTACTAAAAGCCCGCTTGAGTTCTTCTATGTTGAAAGAAAAGCTGAGGATGTAATCAACCCTGCCCTACGATGGCTTGAAAAACAGGGAGGATTGTGGTTTGCTTGGGTTCATCTTTTCGATCCCCACCAGCCTTATTTGCCTTCTCCAGAATTTGCCCAGAAATATCCTTATGATTTATATTCCGGTGAAGTGGCTTATGTGGATGCTCAACTGAGTCGCTTGTTTGAATTTTTAAAAAAATCCGGCTCTTTTGAAAAAACCATTGTTGTCTTGACCGCTGACCATGGAGAGGGACTGGGAGATCATGGAGAAAAAACCCATTCTTATTTTGCCTATAATAGTACCATTCATGTACCGCTTGTTTTTTATGTTCCCGGTCTTTCTTCCCGGCGGGTAAGTGAAAATGTCTGCCATGTGGATATTTTTCCTACCATATGTGAACTCCTCGGTTACACTGTCCCCGGACATATTCAGGGAGAATCACTTGTTCCTTTAATCCAGGGAAAGAAGCGGAAACAGCCAGCCATTTATTTTGAATCCATGAGCCCCTATCTTAACAGGGGCTGGGCTCCGCTTACTGGATTCATAAAAGAAAATTTAAAGTATATTAATCTTCCTCTCCAGGAAGTCTATGACCTGGAAAAAGACATGGAAGAGATGAGAAATCTGGCCGACAAGGTTGATCTGGCTAGGTTTCAAAAGGAGCTCAGTGAACTTAAGGAGCTTTTAAAAAATAAAGAAATAACTGAAAGAAAGAAAACCATTGACAGTCATACTCGGGCTAAATTGAGAGCATTAGGTTATGTTTCGGCCGGAAGTCAGGCGAGGAAATCATCGTTTACTGAAAAGGATGACCTAAAAACACTTCTCCCGCTTCAAAACAAAATGATGAATGCAGTAGCTTCACATAGAGAAGGAAAAACCGGAAGAGCTGTTTCCTTGTTGGAAGAAGTGATTTCAGAAAGCCCCGCTTTTGTCATGGCTTATAATAATCTGGCCACAATTTTACATGAGACAGGACGGACAAAGGAAGCAATTCCCATTCTCAGGGAAGGACTAAGACATAATAAATACAATGTCAATCTTCTCTCCAAACTGGGATTTCTGATGACAGAAGTTGGACAAGCTGAAGAAGCGATACCTTTACTTGTTCAATGCACGGAAAGAGAAGATTTTAATCCTGAATACTGGAATTATCTGGGAATTGCTTATTATTTGTCATCTAAATTCAAATTAGCCCTGGATGCATATAATAAAGCCATCTCTCTGGATGAAGATTATGCTCTGGCTTATAATAACATTGGAAATATTTATTTAGCTGTATACCTGAGTAATCAAGATAAAAATGCTTATGTATTAGCTGAAGAAAATTTTAAGAAAGCAATCCGGTTGGATCCTCGCCTTGCCTCGGCTTACAATGGCCTTGGAGGAACCTACAAAAAGGCAGGAAAAATTGAAGAGGCTATATCTTTATGGAAAAAATCGCTGGAAATAGAACCCACTTTTTCTTTTCCCCTCTACAATCTGGGATTAACTTATCTTGAATTGGGAAAAAAAGAAAAATCTCTAAAATACTTTCAACAGTACAAGAATTATCATTATGAGCGGCTTCCAATGGCAGAAAAAAAACAACTTGACCAGTTCATCCAGAAATGCAAGGAAAAATGAAAATAAATCCAAAAAACATTATTTTTTCTGGTTGTTTGGTTCTGTTTATGCTGTTTCTGGTATCGAGCGGCTGTTTGAAAAGAAGTATCCATCTCGAACCTGACCTGGAAGGACTGGGGCAGGCAGTTCAACTGGTAATGACCAGCCTGGAAAGAGAAATCTACAACAAACTTCAAAACAAGCAGGACAAGAAGGAATTTCTGGATGAATTTTGGGCAAAAAGAGACCCTGATCTGAGCACGGAAGTCAATGAATTCAAGATTGAATTTGAGAAAAGACTTGATTTTGTTAATACCCATTTTCAAAGTGAAGGAATACCTGGTTGGAAAACGGACCGGGGAAGAATATATATGTATTTAGGACCTCCTGACCAGACATATCAACAGCCTTTTATAAATAGTCCCAGTGTAAAAGCCCGAATCACCTGGGTTTATTATAAATACCGAACAGGAGTAATCTTTGAAGACCGTTTGGGGAATGGGACTTATGAAATGAGAATAGACAGATATCATTCCCTGCGGTTGTTAAATGCCATTAACCGGGCTAAATTTGGTCTTCTCCAGAGGGACCAGGCACATCTGGATAAGGCTTCGTCTGAAATTAGGATGAATTATGACCATAAAAAAAAAGAATTATTCATTCAAATACCATTAACTATACTTTATTTTGAGGAAGACAAGGACCGTTTTGAAGTTTCCTTACTTTTTGAAATCTATATCTATGACCAAAACGGGCAAAAAGTAAAACAGTTTTCCCGGGAGAAATATTTTTCTTTGGATAAGGAATTTCTTAAAAGAGAAGAAGATATCATTTCTTCCTTCCCTGTTGAACTTAATCCAGGAAAGCATTACTTCGATGTGAAAATCAGTGATTCCAGTGGAATAGCCAAATTCAGACAAATTAAGAAAATGGAAATATAACTTTTTCTTAAGGAAGATAAAATGAAAAAGAAATATATAATGATGTTTTTTCTTTTACTGATTTTTGTCCAGACTCTTATCTCTTTTTCTCAGGAAAAATCTTCCCCCGAACTGGCTCCAAAATACCAGCAGTGGCTTGACTTAGTCCACTACATCGTCACGCCTGAAGAACGAGAGGTTTTTATGAATCTCAGGGCAGACCGGGAAAGAGATATTTTTATGGAAGCTTTTTGGAAGCAGAGAGACCCTACTAAAGGCACTCCTCAGAATGAGTATAAACAGGAGCATATACGGCGTTTCAATCATGCCAATACCTATTACGGACGGAGCACCACCAGGCCAGGATGGATGACTGATATGGGAAAATATTATATTATTCTTGGCCCTCCCAGTAGTATTGACCGTTTTGATAATGTCAGGGATGTTCTGCCCACCCAGGTTTGGTATTACTATGGGGATAAAAGACTGGGGTTGCCTACCTATTTTGCTCTTGTCTTCACTCAAAGAAGAGGTGGAGAATATAAACTTTACAATCCAGTATCAGATGGCCCGGCTTCTTTGATGCGTCATCCGGAAGGAGTAGATCCTACTGATTACCGCCTTCAATTTGAAAAAATCAAGCAGTTGGCTCCGGACCTGGCTCGAGTAGCCCTTTCCAGTATTCCTGGAGAAATTCCTTATAATTATAGTCCCTCCCTAAGGTCCAATATATTGCTGGCTCAAATCGAGGAATTGCCGGCTAAAGAGGTTAAAACAACCTATGCAACTCATTTCCTTGAGTATAAAGGCTATGTGAGCACTGAATATCTAACCAATTTTATTGAATGTATAGCCGATGTAAGTGTTATTAATGAGCCATCCCTGGAAATGAATTTTGTCCATTTCTCCATAGTTCCTCAAGAGATTTCTATTGATTACTATGAATCTAATGATCAATACTACTGCAACTATACTCTTACCGCCAGTTTAAAAAAAGGAAAAAATATAATCTATCAGTATTCCAAGGAATATCCTTTTTATTTCAGTCAGGATAGAGTTCCTGAAGTAAGAACCTCAGGATTAGCCATTCAGGATACTTTGCCTGTTCCTGAAGGTCAGTTCACCATGAATCTCCTTATCCAGAATTCAGTAGCCAAAGAATTCAGTGTTTTTGAAACTGAAATTGTTGTTCCTGGAAGAGCAGAAGAGACAAGTCAAGCTCGAATTTTGGGAACTCTCCTGGGTTATAAATTGGAAGATGACATGAGCGACTCCCATTTTCCTTATAAAGTAGGAAGGAAAACAATCGCCATTGATCCTAAAAACGTTTTTTCTAAAAATGATGAACTTGTTCTTTACCTGAATATTATTGGTGTGTCGGAAGCACTTAGAGAAAAAGGAAAGGCAGAGATTATTTTAACCGGAACAAGGGAATCCGGTGAGGAGAGAAATAAAATATTTTCAGCTCCTCTGAGCCAGGTTCCATTTGGTGATGTTTGTCATCTATTCCGGAACCTTCCTCTTGAGGAGATGGAAAGTGATTATTATCTACTTGATCTTAATTTAATTGAAAACGGTTCAAAAATTATTGATAAAAAAAAGATTAATTTTATCCTTTCTCCTCAGGCGGAAGTGGCACACCCTATTTCCTTGAAAAAAACTTTTTCTCTCTCTAATACGTTTATTTATTATTACATTTTGGCTTTTCAATATGACAAACTTAATGAAGTAGATTCAGCTGATTTTTACTTTAATAAAGCTCTTCAAGGAAAGCCGGATTATTGGCAAGGACTTCTTGGCTATGCTGATTTCTGTCTCCGGCATGAAAAATATGAGGAAGTACTGCAATTAATTGAAAGAATAAAAGATAAGGCTGAATTTCGCTTCCAGTATTTTCTCCTTAAGGGGAGAGCTCTCATGGGTCTAAATAGATATGATGAAGCTTTGATTCAACTTCAAGAAGGAAATAAAATATACGACAGCGATACTAATCTTTTAAACAGTCTGGGTATTTGTTATCAAAAAACAGGTAAGATTAAGCAGGCATTGGAAGTGTTTAAAGCTTCCCTTCGCCTGAACACTGAGCAGAAAGAGATCAAGAAGATTATCGAAGAACTGGAAGCCAAAAAATAAACAATATTTTTATATTTTTTTATCTAATCAATCAGAAATAAATACCCATTTCTTCCAACAGATGATTAGCTTTTCCGATGTTTTGAGTTAGCCAAAGGACATATCGGATATCTACGGCAATTGACCGGCTGTAATCTTCTGACCAGGCATAATCGTTGATGGTAGCTTCAAAAGCGCGGTCGAAATTTATTCCCACCAATTCACCTTTGGCATTAAGGACAGCGCTGCCTGAATTTCCGCCAGTAGTGTCAGCATTATAAAGAATACAAACGGGAACACTTTTTAGTCCGGGGTGTTCGAATCTACCGAAATCAGCTGCTTCAATGAGATCAATAAGCTCTTGAGGAGTAGCAAAAGGAGTTTCTTCTGTGGTTTTTTCCAGAATCCCTTTGACAGTGGTTATTGGATGGTAAAAAACAGCATCCCGGGGAGAGTAACCTCGGATATAGCCGTAGGTCAAGCGGAGAGTCCTGTTGGCATCGGGGATGAAGTCTTTGGCCAGAAATTCTTTTTTAACATCAACGAGCTTGGCATAAAGTTGATCCAGAGCACCTTGACGGGCCTGCCGGATTTTCTTTAATTCCTGGTAACTGGGATAAAGCTCTGCAGCCAAATCAAGCAAGGGATCATTGTATTTGATTATTTTATTCAAGGATTTGTCCAGGGCTTCTTTGACAAAAGCAATGTTTGATAGTTTTGAATCTTTAAAGGCTTTTTCAATGAAATCTTCAATGACGTTTTCAGGATCTTTGCTCCCCGCAATTTTTTGTACAGCAGGGATGCTTTTATCTTCCTGCAATCGGCCGGTCCTTAACAGCAGGTCTTTCAGGAGAATTTTATCGGTTGGCTCATAATAGTCCTCAAGTGAAATTAACAGCCTTTCTTTTGTCCGGGGCCAATTTCGATCCATAAAGGCGCTTTCTCTTGAGATATCATCTTTCTGCCGCTCAATGGTTCCTTCATAGATAGTATAAGCGGTATTAAGCAAGATAGAACTTCGTAAAAGATTATCCAGGATGAGTTCCTGAGCTGCTCTATCCTTTATTTCTAAGTAGATTTTTTCTATGTCTTTAAGCAAAGTTCCGTACTGTTTAAGTCTCTGTTGGTCAGCCTCGATGAACTGTTGCAGTGCTTTTTCTTCCTCCTTTTTTTTCTCCACCAGATCCAGGCGTTCTATGCCCTGGAGTTTCCCCCGGTAATTTTTCATAACATTAGCCAGACCTTTTATTCTGGTTTCGTGTTTAAGAGAGACAGCTCTATCTTCCTGTCCCATTTTCTCCATGACGTTTATCTGCCATTGGTGAAGATCCACCACAAAAGGCATGCGGATTTCTTTTTCATACGATAAAAAATGAGAGGTCCGATGACGGTAGGTCCGGCCTGGATATCCCAAGAGAAAGATAAAATCTCCCTCGTTAACTCCTTGAGGCGCAACTTTAATTACTTTTTTTGGCTTGTAGGGAATGTTTTCCAGGGAATATTCAGCCGGAGAACCATCTGAGGCCACATAAGCCCGCATGAAAGAGAAATCGCCGGCATGCCTCGGCCAGATCCAATTGTCTACTTCACCGCCGAAATTCCCAATTGATTGAGGAGGAGCATAAACCAGTCTTATATCTTTCAAAAATGTATAAAGAAAAAGAACATAAGTTTTCCCGATAAACATTTCCGATACTTCAGCCCTCATCCCGGGATTTTCTTCTTCGGCCCTTTTTTCTATTTCTTTTATTTTTTGCTCAATGGTTTTGGTTCTGGCAACAAGATCCATATCAGGTTGAAGGACACTAAGAACTTCTGAGGATACATCTTGGTAGAATTCAGTTATTCTTACAGTGTATCCTGGAGCTGGGATTTCCTTAGAACGATTTTGAGCTAGGAATCCTTTTTCAAGCAAATCATTTTCTTTGGTGCTGGCAGCCTGGATGGCTCGAAAAGCACAATGGTGGTTGGTCAATATTAATCCTTGCTCAGAGACAAAAGAACCCGAGCATCCGCCTACATTGCAGATACCATCAATAAGGCTCAAGCCGTCTGGGTTGAAAATTTCCCTGTTTTCGAGTTTCAATCCTTTGGCTTGGAGATCCAGTTTATGGATTTCACTCAGAGGATACATGCCCTCATCGACCCAGGCAAAACCGGAAATCATAAGGACTGCTAAGCTAACAATTGAAAATCGGTTTAATATGTTTTTCATTGGATGACTCCCTGTGGGTTCTCATTTTTTTATTAGCCGGTTAGTGATTCTAACACTCACTGTTGAGGGATACAATATATAATTTTAATGTTCAAAGTGTATTAAAAATAGGCACGAGGCCAGAGATGTATTATAATATTCAATTGTTAAGGAGTAATGATGATTAAAAGGAACCTTTTTATTTTGCTTTGTCTGTTTACTTTGATAGGAGTAATTCAACAGGGCCATTCTCTTCAGGAAGAAAGTTCCCCAATGGACAAAATTTTTTGCCGGGCAACTATATATCCAACTGTAAGTCTTTCCCGCTATGACTACAATAATGATCTTGACCTCTATGAACTCCGGGCATATGTGGAATTACGAAGAGAAACCCAGGCAGGCGAACCCATTACAGATGCATTAGTTTGGGTTAATTCTGAGCCTTTGATCCTGGATAGGGGACAATATAAAAAGAGAATTAAGGTCGAGGCTGATGAGCTTCCCCGTAAAATAATTCTCCGGATAGAGATGCCTGATGGAAGATTTTTTGAGGAAGTTCACTCTATTCCCATTTGGCTTATCTTACATTCTCCCCGGCCTTCGATTATTGACAGCACAAAGGAGTTAAAAGTTTCCTGGGAATTCTCTGGATTTGAGAATCCTGTCAATGTTTTTATATATAACTTTAAAACTGGAGACGAAATTTGTCATAAAAATGACCTTGAGGCCAAGGAAATTGTGGTAGCTCCGGAGAAAATTACTTCCGGGACTATTGTTCGTATTTATGTTATCCACTCCTGGCTTTATAAACGATTTCTTCAAGGACGTGATTTGGTCAGGGGATCAGAGATAAACATTATTCCCTGGTCTCAGGTTTTTATCCGCACCGAAGAAGACAGCTTTTAAGATAGATAAAAGGTGCTTAATCAAAGTCAAAATGAAGAGGGCATTTTCATGAGAAGAAGAGGAACACTAATCGTTCTGTTTGTTATCCTCCTGGGATTTAGTGGAATTCAGGTTTTCGGAGCTAATTCCTCCTATCTTCAAATGGATAAACTCCGCAGTGTTGCTCCTAAAGTTTTTCTGGATTGCAGCCGCAGTATTTGTGATCTGAACTATATCAGGACTGAGATCACTTTTGTCAATTACGTCTTGGACAGGGAAAGTGCTGATATTCATATTATTGTTACCAGACAAAGAACAGGAAGCGGAGGTTTTGAGTTCAACCTTGATTTTATAGGAAGGGGTCGTTACGTGGGCCGAGATTCATCGTTGAAATTTTTTTCTAAAGCCACGGATACAGAAGATGAAATCCGAAAAGGAATGGTCAAAGTCCTGAAGCAAGGATTGATTCCTTATGTTTCCGACACTCCATTGGCTGAACATATTTCAGTGACTTATGAAGGACAACCGCAGTCCCGCCCCTCTATGATAAGTGATCCCTGGAACTACTGGGTTTTCAGCGTTGGCTTGCGCGGCGATGCCGATGTGGAAGAACTTTCCAAACAATACTCAGGCTCTTTATCATTTTCAGTTAACCGGACCACAGAAGAGATGAAGTTCCGTTTCTGGGCCAATGCTAACTTCAGCGAAAACAAGTACAATGTAGAAGATGAAGGTGAAATTATAAGCCGGAGCACTCGAAAAATCCTCTTTTCCCAATATGTTAAGGGTGTTGGTGGAAACTGGGCAGCCGGTATTTTTATCCGGGTCTTTTCATCGACCTATGATAATGCCAATGTATTTACCGGGCTCGGACCAGCAATAGAATATAATATTTTTCCTTATGAGCAGGCAAATAGGAGGGAGCTTCGTATTCAATACAGGCTCGATTACAATTTCAGGGATTATATAGAGGTCACAATATTTGACAAGCTTCAGGAGCATCTTTTCCGCCAGGAGCTTCAGGTTATCTTTGAGCTTAAGGAACCATGGGGTTCTGCCGGTTTAAGGCTGGAAGGTTCTCATTTTCTTCATGATTTCTCTAAAAACAATATAAGAGCTGAGGCAGGCATAAGCATGAGGGTTTTTAAAGGGTTTTCTTTCAATATTGAGGGTTCTTATTCACAAATAAGGGATCAATTGGCTCTTCCCCGCCGCGGGGCTTCCAAGGAAGAGGTTTTACTTGAGTTGAAGCAATTAGCTACTTCCTATAACTTCCGCCTGGAAGTAGGATTCAACTACAGGTTTGGTTCTATCTTCAGCAATGTAGTTAATCCCAGGTTCGGAAACAGATGAATGGGAATAATTCAGGTTAGTTCGAAAACAAAAAAGAGTCTATTCGGTCTGTTCAGTTTATCTAGTTCATCTGGTTTGTCTGGTATAACTGGGTGAAAAAGGCGATATGGGCGAGATAAATGAAACTAAATAACAAGATGAACTAAGCAAACGAGATAAACAAACGAGGCGGGAGAGAAAAGCAATCGAAACTTAAAGAAATAAAAAATGGACATTTTTATTGTTTGCGGGAGGCAAGACCGCCACAGGCAAGTAGTTTATTTTACAAGGAAACCGTCCTTAACTACTACTTTTCCGTTCTTTATTACATGGCGGATAAAGTTTATCCCTGGATGGTAGGCAAGGTGGAGATAATTAGGGATGTCACAAAGAAGAAGATCCATTTTTTTCCCTTTTTTTAGCGTGCCCGTATCTTTTTCCCGGTTCAGGGCATAAGCAGCGTTTGCTGTGGATGCATTTATGGCTTCTTCTACGGTCATGTTGAGAGTAAAAACAGCCAGTTGAAGTGAAAAAAGCATTGATTCAGAGTGAGAGCTTCCTGGGTTGAAATCAGTAGCCAGAGCTACCACTGCGCCTTCTTCAATAAGTTTTCTGGCCGGAGCCTTTTTTTCTTGCATGAGAAAAAATGAAACGGTTGGGAGAAGGGTGGCCACTGTGTTGCTTCCGGCCAAAGCTTGAATTCCTTCCCTGGTAATGGCTATTAAATGATCGGCTGAGGCTGCCCCCTCTTCAGCTGCTAATTGGCCCCCACCTAAAGAAGAAAATTCATCAGCATGAATTCTTGACTTAAATCCAATTTTTCTTGCTTCCCGAATGAGATGCCTGGATTCTTCAAGGTTATAGACTCCTTCTTCACAGAAAACGTCCACAAATTCAGCTAGATTTTTTTGCTTGATTTCAGGCAAAACTTTTTTAATCAGAAAATCTAAATAAGCTCCCTTATTGTTTTTATACTCAGGGGGGATCTCGTGGGCTCCCATGAAAGTAGAAATAATATCCACCGGATGAAGCTTATCTGCCTGCCGGAGAACCTCCAACTGTTTGAGCTCATCGTTCCGGTTCAATCCATAACCGCTTTTAGCTTCCACAGTAGTAGTGCCATGACGAAGCATAGAATCCAGGCGGGAGAGGCAAGTGGTTAGAAGTTCCTCCGGAGGAATTTTCCGGGTGGCTTTGACAGTTGTCTGAATACCCAGCCCTTTTTGGGCAAGTTCTTGATAGGAATAACCTTGAAGGCGGAGGGAAAATTCTTTCTCCCGGCTGCCGGCAAAAGGAAGATGAGTGTGTGAATCTATGAATCCAGGAAGGCCAACCAGTCCTTCGGCATCCACCACCATGCCGTTATCCTTTAGGATGACTTCTTTGTTTAGTTCTTCATTTTTTCCTACAAAGACAATCTTTCCTCTATAAGAAGCTATTGAGGCGTTTTCAAGGAGGCCAACATTCTGTAGCTCACTTCTTCTTTTGGGAACAGGCCCCTGACAGGTAAGAAGCTGGTGGCAGTTCCGGATGAGCAGGTCGGCTTTTATCATGAAGGTGTTTTTCTCAAGGGAGTGTTTTTATTTCTCCTGATAAAGGAGGGAGTTTCATATGAGTCCCATTGCCTTTCCCAGGCTGGTCTCTCCCAGACAGTGTCACCACCCTTAGGTTCGAAGAGATAGGGTGGAGTGTCCGGTTTGACTGGAACAGGGGATGAAGCACTGATTCTCTGAGCAGCAGGAGTGAAGCGCTCCGGAGGAGCAGCAGGGCGCTGAGCTTTATGATCAAAGCCAGTGGCAATAACCGTCACTTTTACGGTTTCTTTCATGCCTTCATCTATCACTGTTCCGAAGATAATATTGGCCTCGGGGTGAGCCATATCATGGATGAGCTCGGAAGCTTTGGAAACCTCATGAAGAGTTATATCCTTCCCGCCGGTGATGTTGATGAGGACTCCGTGAGCTCCATCAATAGAGGTATCTACTAAGAGCGGACTGGAAATAGCTCTTTGAGCTGCTTCTACAGCCCTGTTTTCGCCAGATGAAATTCCGGTTCCCATAAAAGCCATACCCATTCCTTTCATAATGGACTTAACATCGGCAAAGTCAAGGTTGATGATGCCGGGCCGGGTAATGAGATCGGATATGCCCTGTACAGCCTGTCTGAGAATATCATCTGCCATTTTGAAAGCGTCCTGAATGGTTGTATCCAGGGTTACTGTATGGAGAAGTCTTTCATTTGGAATGGAGATGACAGTGTCAACTGCAGATTTCAGCTCATTAAGTCCTTCTTTTGCTTGTTGGGCCCGTATTTTTCCTTCAAAACCGAAAGGAAGGGTAACAATAGCAATAACCAGTATCTCGAGCTCAGTTGCCAGGGAAGCGATTACAGGAGTAGCTCCGGTACCAGTTCCTCCTCCGAGTCCAGTGGTAAGAAAAACCATGTCAGCTCCCTGGAGTATCTCTACAATTTTTTCGGTGTCTTCCAAGGCGGCCTGCTTGCCGATATCCGATCTTCCACCAGAGCCCAATCCCTTGGTTAATTGATTGCCGATCTGTACTTTTGTCCCGGCATGGTTGTTACTCAAGGCTTGGAGGTCTGTATTGACGGATATAAAATCCACACCCTCTATATGGGCTTCGATCATACGGTTGACGGCGTTTCCTCCGCCACCACCAATTCCGATGACCTTGATGTTGGCCCCCAAGTCTTCTTCCACCAAGTGAAATTTAAGTTTGTTTTTTGTTTCTACACTCATTTTTGCCTCCTATGCTTCTTTCAGCCAATCTTTTAATTTTGACCAAAATCCTTTTTTTCTATCTTTTGTAAATCCCCTGATTTTCCATTCATTGTAGCCATGGAGGATTAATCCCATGG
Organism: uncultured Eubacteriales bacterium; assembly: GCA_964440805.1. Classification (GTDB taxonomy): domain Bacteria; phylum Acidobacteriota; class Aminicenantia; order Aminicenantales; family Aminicenantaceae; genus CAYTTR01. The sequence continues at coordinate 43,631 of CAYTTR010000005.1, read as the reverse complement.
CAGTGGAATAGTCAGGGGTACTGACTCTGTCAACAAGCCCTCCGACTCCGCTGGGATCTCCCCTGCGGACAGGGAGGTCAAAGATTTCTTCCGCCACATCTTCGAGTCCATCCAGAAGAGCGGCTCCTCCGGTGATAACGATTCCCGAATTAAGGGATTTTTCGAAGCCCATTCTTTTTATGTCGTTATCTACGAGCCTGAAAATTTCTTCGGCCCTGGGGTATATGATATCGGCCAAAAGCTGGCGGGAAAGGACACGAGGTTTTTTGCCTTTGCCTACTGAAGGAACTTCGATGGTCTCCTGCTCTTCGACAAGGGGGCTAACTACACAACCGAATTTTTTCTTGATTTTTTCTGCTTCTGGAATAGGGGTTCTGAGACCGACAGCAATGTCATTGGTGAAGTTGTCTCCACCTATGGGAATGACCGAAGTGTACCAGAGGCTGCCCCTTTCAAAAATAGCCACCTCAGTAGTTCCGCCTCCGATATCAATAAGCCCCACTCCGAGTTCCATCTCATCATGAGTCAGTACCGAATGACTGCCGGCAATCTGGTTTAAAACGATTTGTTCGATTTCAATGCCGGCTCTGGTTATACATGTCCGGAGGTTTTGAACTGAAGTGATTATGCCTGTAATTATATGAACATTGACTTCAAGCTTTATGCCACTCATTCCATGGGGATCCTTAATTCCGTCCTGTTCATCCACTACGAATTCCTGGGGAATAATGTGGATAATTTCCCTATCTGGGGGGATGGAAACTGTTTTGGATTGGTCTATAACTCTCCGGATGTCTTCCCTTGTTATTTCCCGGTTTTTCCCGGATACAGCAATGACACCCCGGCTGTTAAAGCTTTTTATGTGGGCACCGGAAAGGCCTACAAAAGCTGAACCGATTTCCACTCCGGCCATTAGTTCTGCTTCTTCCTGAGCTTTTTTAATAGCTTCTACAGTTGCTTCTAAGTTGACCACTACTCCTTTTCGGAGTCCTTTTGATTCTGCGGTGCCGATTCCAATGATTTCAGCTTTTTTTTCTTCGGTTATTTCTCCAATGAGGACTGTAGTTTTTTTGGTGCCGATATCGAGTCCAACAAGGTATCCGTTCTTAGGCATTATTATCCTCCTCTGCAGAACCGGCTAAGCGGGAAGAATTAGTTTCTTTCCCGGGCATGAAGTAAAGCCTGCCGGAAATGCGTAGGTCGATATATTCAAGCGGTTGAAAATTTTTCAGGCTTTCCTGTTCCCGGTGCAAAAATTCCATTTTTTCCTTGAATCCTGTGTTTCCCAGATGGATCCAAGTCTCCGATTCTTTAAGCTTAATGGAAATATTTCTAAATAGAGAAAGATCCATGAGGGAAATATTACTGACGGTCTCAGAAGGCAATTCATTTAGGCATTGCCAGGCAAGGCTGAGCTTCTGTAAATAATCTTTCTGGAAATTGTTTTTATCAATCAGGGCTGGAAGTTCTGCTTCTTGACCGGGCTCGATTTTTTTTAGGAAAATACCATCCTGATCAATAAGGTAATGAGAGCCATTTTTTTCGAGTACGGCAGAAGGTGTCCTGGGAATGATGTCAATTACCAGAGATGAGGGCAATATTTTTCTTGTCTGGACCGTTTTGACCCAATTATGGGAAGAAATTGCTTTTTGCAGGTTTTTTAAATCCAGAAGAAGAAGGTTTCCCAAATCCTGATTTTTCAGAGCCTTCTCGAATCCCTGCTGGAGTTCAGTCAAAGAACAACGGACTTCAATACGGGTGACCCTGAGGTTATCCCAGCTAATGAGAAAGAGCCAGAATTGCTGCAAGCCCAGAAACATAATAGAGAAGAGGATAAACATACCCATAATGTGTTTGAATCGAAGTTTTTGCTTCCGGCGTTGGATTTTTTTGGTGCGGACCTCTGTTTTTTTCCGGCGAAAATAGAGAGTTCCTTTAGTTAGGGATTTTTCTCCATACCCCAGGGTGGAAGGAAACTGAACGGCCATGACTATTTCTTGCCTCCCAGTTGTCTGATGATATCAGGGATGATTTGGCTAATGTTGCCGGCTCCGAGAATGAAAATCATGTCTTCCGGCTTGGTTATCTTTTTCAAAAGAGAAGGAATTCTTTCGAGTTCTGGCTCAAAAAGCACATTTTTATGTCCAAAAAGCTGAATTTCCTGAAAAAGTTTTTCTCCCGTAACATCAGGAATTGGATCTTCTCCTGCTGGGTAAATTTCGCTAATTATAAGAGAGTCGGCCTGATTGAAAGAAGTGGCGAACTCTTTCATCAATTGGAAAAGGCGGGTGTAACGATGGGGCTGGAAAACAGCCAGAATGCGCCGGGACCATCCTTTTTTAGCGGCGTCAAGAGTAGCTTTTATTTCGGTAGGGTGATGGGCATAATCTTCAATTAGCATGATATTGTTTATTGTTTTTTTGAGCTCAAAACGCCGCCCTATTCCCTGGTAAGCTTCCAGTCCTTTAAGGATAGTGGAAACAGGAATGTTCAGGTCAAGGCCTACAGCTGCGGCAGCCATGGCGTTGTAAATACTGTGAAGACCGGGGACATTTAGCCTGAGAGTTCCCAGTTTTTTACCTTTCCAGTAAATAGTAGAGGAACTTGAGAATTCATTGAATGTCTGTTCCTGAGCGTAAATATCAGCCTGGGCGGAAAAACCATAGGTTATGATACGGCGTTCTAAGGAAGGAATGAGGCTTTGCAGGTTGGGGTCATCAAGACAGAGTATAACCGGACAGTAAAAAGGAACCTTATTGGCAAAGGATGCAAATGTTTTTTTGATTTCTTCCACAGTCCTGTACTGGTCGAGATGTTCTTCATCTAAGTTAGTCAAAACTGCTATAAAGGGAGAAAGATAAAGAAAAGAACGGTCGCTTTCATCAGCCTCAGCCACAATAAAAGTTCCTTCACCCAGCTTTCCATGGGCACCAACCGTGTTTAATCTGCCTCCCACAATGACAGTTGGGTCAAATCCTGCCTGTTCTAAAACCTGGGCGATCATGGAGGTGGTGGATGTTTTTCCGTGGGAGCCCGCTACTGCAATCCCCATTTTTAGACGCATCAGCTCAGCCAGCATCTCCGCTCTGGGAATAACTGGAATCTTAAGTTTTTTAGCTTCTTCAACTTCCACGTTGCCTTTCTTTATGGCCGAAGAAATAACCACAACATCTGCTCCTTGTATATGCTCGGCCTTATGTCCTTTCCATATTTTCGCCCCTAAGTTTCTTAAGCGATGAGTGGCTTCGTTTTCTTGAAGGTCTGTTCCCGAGACTTTATATCCGAGGTTAAGCAGGACTTCAGCGATACCGTTCATTCCTGTACCGCCGATTCCCACCATGTGGATGTGTTTTAGTTTGCTGTAGATGTGATCTACCAATTGATTCACTCCTTTTTCCTGTTCTTCATCATTTGGAAACAAAGCCCTGCAATCTTTCCGGCCGTATCTTCTGAACGGAACGAATCCAGATTCCTTTCAAACTGGTCAAGACTCTCCCTGTTTTCCAGAAAACCCAAGATTTTAGCAGCTAAGTTTTCTGGGCTAAAATTTTCTTCAGTCATTAATTCCGCTGCTTTCTTCTCTGCTAATAAGCGAGCGTTCTGAAGTTGATGGTCTTCAGTGGCCCGGGAAAAAGGAATAAGGAGAGCAGCTTTTTTTGCGGCTATAATTTCAGCGATGGTGGTTGCTCCTGCCCGGCAGATGATTAGGTCAGATTTACTGAAGAATTCGGCCATGTTATGAAAATAAGCAGCTACCTTAACTAAGCGAAAGCTGTGTTTTTGGTAGCCGGTTTTTACCAGCTCAAGATCCTTTGGTCCGGTCTGATGAAATATCAGCAGAGAATTTTTTTCTCTCTGAAGGAAAGGGAGGGTGGTCAAAACAGCTAAGTTAAGAAAGTGAGAGCCCTGACTTCCACCGAAAATCAATAGGGTTAGAGGTCCTGTTCTTTCCTTGGGGGGAATGGAATAGAAATCTTCTCTTACCGGGTTTCCCAGAAAGACTCCTTTTCCCTTGAAGTAAGGAAGAGACTCCTCGAAGGCAACTACTGCCTTATCAACTTTGGGGAGAAGAAGGCGATTAGTGTATCCTGGAAAAAGATTCTGTTCGAGGATAAGGGCGGGGGTTTTCATCATCGATGCCAGGAGAACCAATGGGCCTGCGCTATAACTTCCAGCTCCAACAACAAGGCAAGGCCTGACCTTAAGGAAAATAATCAGCGATTTCAGGAAAGCGAAAGGAAGAAGCATGAGCGTGTCCAGAGCCCGTAATCCTCTTCCTTTCAAGCCTTTGATGGGAAGCTTGAAAAATTCTATGCCTTCCTTTTTCATAAGAGTTTCCTCAATTTTCCTTTTACTTCCCACGAAGACAAGGCGAAGTTCAGGGGCTTTTTCCCGGAGTTTATTACTGACCGCAATGGCAGGATAGAGATGTCCTCCTGTGCCTCCTCCGGTAAAAATTACTGCCTGCTTTCTCATGCTTTTTCCTTTAAATTTGTTCTTCTTTGAGAAATATGAAGCAGGATCCCGACAGCAAAAAGTGTCATAACCAGAGATGAACGTCCGTAGCTGATAAAGGGAAGGGGCAATCCAGTAGGGGGTGCCAATCCCAGGACGATGCTTATGTTGAAAACAGCTTGAACAAAAACAGCTAAGGTTAGACCAGCAGCCAGGAGCTGAGAAAAGCTGTTGGGAGCTCTTAAGGATATGACCAGACCTCTCCAGAGGAATAGAATGAACAAAGTTAAGATACCCATTGTCCCCAGGAGTCCTAATTCTTCTCCGATTATGGCAAAAATATAATCTGTGTGGGCACAAGGCAGAAAGTAGAGTTTTTGTACGCTTTCTCCTATGCTGACCCCGAGAAGCCCACCGGCCCCTACCGCCAATTTGGATTGGATGACCTGGAATCCCCTGCCCAAAGGATCTTCAGTGGGGGAGAGGAAAGCGAGAATCCTTTCTATTCGGTATTCAGCCTGGATAAGATAGAATCCAAAGGTAATGATGCTGAGAATTGCAAGGCTTAGAAAATAGCTGAGTCTGAATCCACCAATAAAGAGCATTATAGAACAAATAATAAAAACGAGAAGAGCTGTTCCATAATCAGGTTCTTTTATAATCAGCAGGATAAAAAGGAAAAGAATTCCCATTGGCAGGAGAAAATTTTTTACATTCTGGATAAGCTCTTTTTTCTTATCAATATAGAAAGCAAAGAAAAGAATAAGGCTAATTTTAGCCAATTCCGAAGGTTGAAAACTTATTCCGAAAAAATAAATCCATCGATTGGCACCGCTGAAAGTCGGCATGGTAAGGCATAGGGCGAGCAAAAAGAAGGAGCTTAAAAGAAGCCCGAAGATGAAAAGAGGATTCTGGTAGAATGCCTTTCTTATCGAAAGGATGAATAAAATAAACAGCAATCCCAGCCCAGCTCCAATTCCTTGTTGGATGATAAAATAAAAGGAGCTGTTATATGCTTCGGCAGCCAGGACTGCAGAAGAGCTGAAAACCATAACCAGCCCGGCACCCAGCAGTCCCAATACCACGAGGAAAAGGGGTTTATCGAAACCATAAGGTCTGAAAACTTCCATTATTTCTTATTTCCCTGAAGGATTTTTTCCTCTAAAGAGCGAACTTCTTTTTTAAAGCATTGACCCCTCTCTTCGAAATTGGCAAACATGTCGAAACTTGTGCAGGCGGGAGCCAGAAGAACAATATCTCCCTGATCTGCCAGGGAAAATCCTTTCTCTACTGCTTCTTTCATGGAATGAGCCTGGTGGAGAATAGAAATATTGCGTAGTTCCTTAAGGATTTTTTCGGCTGCCTCACCAATAAGAATTACCGCTTTAGCTTTTTGCTTGAGAAACGGCCTGAGAGCCGAAAAATCGCCTCCTTTATCCTTGCCTCCCAGAATAGGAATGATTTTTTGCTGAAAGCTCTGAATTGACTTCAGAGCGGCATCCACATTAGTGGCTTTGGAATCGTTGTAAAAGGTCACCCCCTCGATTGTGGACACTTTTTCCAGCCTATGTTCCAGACCCTTAAAGGTCTGGATGGAATCCCGGATTCTAGGCACCTTAACTCCCAGAGACCAGGCTGCCAGAGCAGAAGCCATCACGTTTTCCTGATTATGAAGGCCGAAAAGCTGGATGTCCGATGTTTTCAGGAATTTATTTTGTTTTTTGAAGACAGAATAAATCCAGCCTTCTCTAATAAACATTCCTTTATCCACCTGGTGCTGCCGGCTGAAACCGAAAACATCAGCCCTGGTCTGGCTATGTAGTGACCAGACTTCGGAATCATCTCTATTGAGGACAGCTACATCTTTTTCTTCAAGGGAAAGAATAAGCTTTTTTTTGGCTGCAGAGTAATGGATGAAGGAAGGATGCCAATCTAGATGGTCTGGGGTGATATTGAGCAAAACGCCCACATGGGCTTTGAAAGACTGGGTGTGAGTCAACTGGAAACTGGAAAGCTCGGTTACATATATATGGTCTGGTCGGCTTCCTTCGATGAAGCTTATCAAGGGAGTGCCGATGTTTCCGGCAAGAAAAGAAGGCCTTCCAGCTTCTTTTAAAATTTTATGAATTAAAGTGGCAGTAGTTGATTTTCCATTGGATCCAGTAATCCCTACAATTTTTCCTTGAAGAAATCTGAAGGCCAGTTCCACCTCCGAGAATACCGGGATGTCTCTGGCTTCTGCTTCCCTTATTTCCTTAAGGAGAGGAACACCCGGGCTGGGAATGATAAGATCTGCCTGGAGAAAAGTATCCTGCTGGTGGCCTCCAGCTTCGATGATTGCTCCTTTGGCGGCTAATTCTTCAAGATAATTTTTGATTTCTTCGGGGCGTTTTTTTTCAGAAATAGTGACTTTGGCACCCCGGCGAAGAAGAAAGTCGCAGGCTGCTTTTCCGGTTTTTTCCAGCCCGACAACGAGAACTTTTTTGTTTTTAAGTTCCATGTTTCATCTCAGTTTCAGGGTGGTTAAACTGAACAGGGCAAAAATTATTCCCAGTATCCAGAAGCGAACTACTACTTTGGATTCAGACCAACCCAGGAGTTCAAAATGATGATGAAGGGGAGCCATGCGAAAAATTCTTTTTCCACCACTAAAGCGAAAACAGGCTACCTGAATCATTACCGAAAGAGCCTCCAGGATAAATACTCCGGCAATAGCGAAAAGGAGGAATTCCTGTTTTATAAGTAGGGCCATAACTCCTACTGTTCCTCCAAGGGAGAGAGCCCCTGCATCACCCATGAATATCTCGGCGGGATGACAGTTATACCAGAGAAAGCCCAGGCAGGCTCCCGCCAGAGCCCCGGCAAAAACAGTTAATTCAGCCGCTAAGGGAACCCGGGCGATATTTAAATATTGAGACCAGAGGGCATGGCCGGCGATGTAGGAAAGGGCGGTTACAGCACTGGCACTTATAAATATCAGCCCGATAGCCAGTCCGTCCAGCCCGTCGGCCAAGTTTACTGCATTAGAAGACCCGATGACAATAAGCATAATCCAGGGAAGATAAAACCAACCGATGTAGGGAATCCATTCTTTGATAAAGGGAAAGTGGAGGTTCAAGCTGAAGTCTCCCCTGAATCCTAAATAAATAAGAAAAAGGCCAATTGTTCCCGCCAGGAGAAACTGAAAACCAAACTTATGCTTCATAGGAAGTCCGGCTTTAATTTTTTTCTTTATTTTCAGGTAATCGTCCCAGAAGCCCAGAGCACCGAAGCCTACCATGGTAAAAATAGCAATCCAGATGTAGATGTCATTCAAATTTCCCCAGAGAAGAGTAGTCACCACTGTGGAAAATATAATCAGAACTCCTCCCATGGAAGGGGTTCCTTTTTTTCTTAGATGAGTCTTGGGGCCGTCGGTTCGAATCTCCTCCCCAAGCTGGTATTTTTTGAGAAGTTTGATGGCTATTGAACCGAGAATCAAAGTGATGGCAAGAGAAGTGATACCGGCCATGGCAGTCCGGACAGTGATATAACGGAAGACATTGAAGAAGAAAAAGTACTCTTTGAGTGGAACCAATAACCAGTAGAGCATCTCAGGCCTCCCTTCCTTGGAGGTTCTGAATGATTTTCTCCAACCCAATTTTCCGGGAACCCTTAATCAGGATGAGATCTCCATCTTGAAGTAAAGATGTTATCCGGCTTACAGCTTCAAGGGAATCCTGGCAGGTGAAAATATTCGGCATTCCTGACAAGGAAGCTTCTTTGGCCATATGTCTGCTTAAAGGACCTACGGTAACCAAGATATCAAATCCTGATTCAGCCACTTTTTTTCCTGCTTGGCGATGGAATTGAACTTCATTTTTTCCCAGCTCCAGCATATCTCCCAGAACAGCTATCTTTCGTTTTCCGGGGAGCTGACGGATGCTGTTTAGAGCCATTTCCAGAGCTACTGGACTGGAGTTGTATGAGTCATTGATGATCTTTATTCTTGAATCAAGGGATAGAAGTTCTCCTCGCATGGGGAGGGGTTTTAATTCAGGGATTGTTTTCAGAATATCTTCCAGGGGCAAAGAAAAACTGTAGGCCACAGCAACGGCAGCCAGAAAGTTAAAAAGATAACTTTTATAAAAAACAGGAAGAGTGAGTTCGGTACGTATATGGCCGTAGACTAAGCCCAAGGTATAACCTTCATAGCCTTTAGTCCGGATGTTTTCTGCCCGGATGGTGCAGGAAAGAGAGAGTCCGAAAGTAATTTTTTTTCCTTCCCAATCCTTGGTTGTGTTCATGAGGAGAGAATCATCCCCATTAAGCACAGCAACAGCTCCCTTTTTGGCACCCCTGAGAATCTCTGTTTTAGCCCTGGCTATTTCCCGCAAATTTTTAAAAAATTGTAGATGAACAGGCATGATGTTGGTTATAACTGCTAAGTCCGGAGGAGCAATTCGGGTCAAGTCTTTAATTTCGCCAGGGTGATTCATTCCCATTTCCAAGACCGCTACTTCATGAAATTTATTTAGTTTGAGAAGAGAGAGTGGCAGGCCGATGTGATTGTTAAAGCTTTTTTCTGATTTTAAAACCATATGTTTTCTGGCTAAAAGGGAGGCTGTGTACTCTTTGGCTGAAGTTTTTCCGCAGCTCCCGGTGATACCCACTACTTTGACTGGATGCTCTCTGAGAACAGAGGCAGCCAGGGTTTGAAGGGCTTTGAGAGTGTCTTTAACCATAATCAGGCCGAATTCAGGTGATGGCAATTCTATTTCCCGGGAGATAACAGCCCCGGCTGTTTTTTTCTGAACGGCGTGATGAATAAAGTCGTGACCGTCTCTTTCGGCGGTGAGAGCAAAGAAAAGATCTCCTTCCCTGGCCTGACGGGTGTCGGTGGTGAAGCCTTCTATTTTAAGAGATGGGCTTCCCTGGAGAAGTCGGCCCTTAATTCGCTCGGCAGCCTGCTGGAGGGTCATTTCAGCCAACCTGGGCCTCCATTTCTATGAGGATTTTTTTGACTACTTCCTTATCACTAAAGGGGATAATCTGGTCTTTTATTATCTGATAGGTTTCGTGCCCCTTGCCGGCAATTAGAATATAGTCACCTTTTTCTCCCAGGCTCAAAGCCTTCCTAATGGCAGCCCGGCGGTCCGGTTCAATTTCATAAGAAGAAGAGCCTGTCTTTTTCAATCCTTTTTCTATATCTGATATAATAATCATGGGATCTTCGCTTCGCGGGTTGTCGGAAGTAATAATGGTCCAATCAGCCAGTTCTCCAGCTGCTTCTCCCATACGGGGACGTTTGCTCTTGTCCCGATCTCCTCCTGCTCCGAAAACCAAAATAATCTTTTTTTGACATAGCTCGCGCGAGGTTTGCAGGAGCTTTTTAAGAGCATCGTCTGTGTGAGCATAATCAATAAAAATGTTAAGGCCAAAAGAATTCTCTATTTTCTCCAATCGGCCGGGGACTTTTTCCAAAAACTTAAGGCCTTCCTGAATCGAGGGAGGATTTATTCCCATGACCAGAGCAACAGAGACAGCGGTGAGAATATTGTAGAGGTTGGGCCGTCCCAAAAGTGATGATGAGAATTTCAGGTTGCCGCCTGGATATTTTATTTCTGCTTCGATACCTCTCTCGGAGAAGGAAAACCCGGTGGGATGGATGTTTGCTTTTGCTTCCATGCCAAAAGTAATAGCGGGAATGGCAAGTTCATTAAGTAATTTTTTCCCCCAGGGATCGTCGTGGTTGATAACAGCCACTTTTTTCTTGGAGCCGGGATTGAATAGCTTTTTTTTGGCCTCAAAATAATTTTCCAGGGTATGATGATAGTCGAGATGCTCACCGCTGAGGTTGGTAAAAACAGAGATATCAAAATCCACTGCCTCTACTCTTTTGAGTACCAAGGCATGTGAGGAAACCTCTATAATGCAGTGAGTAGCCCCTTGGTTCAGAGTAAAGTGCATCATTTGTTGAAGTTCCGGTGCTTCTGGTGTAGTTCTTCCGGCAGAATTATTCAGTCCAGGTCCCCGGTAGGAAATGGTCCCGATAACCGCCGGCCTGAACGAGGCTTTTTTGAGGATTTCTTCCAGAAGGTAAGAGATGGTGGTTTTTCCCTTGGTGCCGGTTACTCCTATTACCTTTAAATTACGAGAAGGATGGTCGAAAAAGTTGGCTGAAGCAAGGGCCAAGGCTCTGCGGCAGTCTTCTACCTCAATCCAGGAAGCAGGAAAGCCCTGGGGGCAGGAGTTTTCTGAAAGTACAGCCACAGCTCCCTTTTCCATAGCCTCATTTATAAAAAGATTTCCATCCGTCCTGGTTCCCTTCAAGGCAGTAAATAAGGCACCGGGTCCGACTTTTTCCGAAGAATAAGTGACAAGCTTTATTTCCTCCTCGTGGTTCCCGGTAAGCTTGACTGGCGAAACTCCCTGAAGCACCTTTCTTAGCTTCATGGGTCAATTTCCCCTTTGTTCATAGCTGTTATCAGGGTTTGTCTTGCTGGTGGTTGGGGATGTACTTGGAGGTAGAGAAGCACTTGTTCAGCTATTCTCTTGAAAAGAGGAGCAGCTACCTGTCCCCCGTAGTAGAGCCCTTTTGGTTCGTCTATAACCACCACTATAGAGAGAAGAGGTTTCTTGGAAATAATGAAACCGACGAAACAAGCTAAATGAGCAGAAGAAGAATATTGTCCCAGTTCTCGGTCAAACTTCTGAGCTGTGCCTGTTTTTCCAGCTATCAGGTAACCTTTAAGGCGCGCTTCTTTTCCCGTGCCTTGTTCCACCACCTGGATGAGATATCCGGTTATTTTTTCGGCTGTTTCGGATGAGATGATTCTTTTCTCCTGGTGTGGAAGAAGGTTGTTTTTCACATTTAAGAACTCAGCTTCTTTAATCAGTCTCAAAGGGATTTCTACTCCCTTGTTGGCAATGATATTTATAGCTTTGAGGAGCTGGATGGCGGTTACGGAAATTTCATAACCAATGGAAAGAGAAGGTAAAGATGTTTTAGACCAGCTTCTAAAAGGGTGAAGAATACCACTTTCTTCACCAGGGAAATCTATTCCGGTTTTTTGCCCGAAGCCAAAAGCTTTGATTGTTTTAAAGATTGATTCAGATCCGGTGCGATAGGCAACGTTTACTGTTCCTACATTGGAAGAATTAATGAGAATTTCTGGGAAGGTTAGAATTCCAAATCGGTGGTGGTCTCTTATTCTTTTACTTGTTCCTTCAATCTGGACAAAGCCTTGGCTGCAGTCGAATGTTTCTGTTTCAGCTACGGCTCTTGATTCAAGGGCTGCAGCGAAGGAGATGATTTTGAAGGTGGAACCAGGAGCAAAGGTGTAGTGAGCAGCGATATTCCGCTGGATCAGGGGAAGCTGGCGATTGTTCACCTGGTTGAGATCGCATGTGGGGTAATTGGCCATGGCTAAAATTTCGCCTGTTCCGGGAAAAGAAATAACCACTGTTCCCCATGAGGCCTGGGACTCTTTCATTTGTCTTTCCAGCTCTTTTTCAGCAATATACTGGACTGTTTCATCAAGAGAAAGGATAAGGTCTTTTCCAGGAACCGGAGATTTTAGAGTTTCCTCCCGGAATTCCCTCCGGTGGGCATCTTTCAGAATAATAGCTTCTCCGTTTTCTCCGGCCAGGAGGGAGTTGTATTCATATTCAAGACCTATGATTCCTTTTTCATCAATATTTACCATTCCCAGAACCTGAGCTGATAGTTGGCCGTGAGGATAGATGCGCTTCTTCTCTTCTTTGAGAAATACTCCCTTGAGATTTAGATTTTTTACTTTTTCTGCAGTTTCCTGGTCTGTCTTTCTTTTTATCCAAGTGAAGGTTTTTTTCTGTTTTACTCTATCCTGGATATCCAGAGCCTTATAAGAGGGGATGCTTAGAATTTCTATCAACTGGGAAACTCTTTTCCACTGAGTTTCCCAGCCTTCATCCTGGTAGGCTGAATAAAAAACTGAATAAACAGGAAGGCTTTTGGCCAGGATGGAACCGTTCCGGTCATAAATAGCTCCTCTTTTGGGGCGGACTGGAATCTTATCTTCGGTCTGAGAAATAACCCTGGCTTTCAGGCGGGAATGATGAACAATCTGAAGTTGAACAAGACGAAAAAGAATCCCTGTTATCCAGAAAAAAATAAAAATGGAGAACAAAATGGATCGATTTTTTATCTTTTCCCGGTTGAGTCCAATATTCATGGGGATTCAATTTCCTCCCAGTTTTTGTTAGGTGACAGAATTATCTGGGCTGATTCAGCTTTTTTTAAATGGAGTTTATTAGTGGCGATTTTTTCGATTCTCTCAAGGCGGAGAAGAGAAACTTTTCTGGTTTCAAGTTTTTCAACTTGCTTGAGAAGTTCTTCGCGCCTATGATGAAGGCGGTTGATCTCGTAGCCAATTCTAATGGATTCTGTTAGGTGCCATATATAAAAACTGAGGAAGGCCACCACCAAAATAGTTAGGCCGAAACCGAAAATGATTTGATGACGGTTAAATCTTTTCCTGACCATTTATAACCTCTCTGCGGCTCTGAGTTTGGCTGAGCGTGATCTGAAATTAGAGATAATTTCATTTTCTTCAGGGGTAACCGGTTTTTTTGTTAAAATCTGAAGAAGCGGGGAAGAATCTACAGGGGAAGCCAACCGGTTGAATGTCCTTTTAATAATTCTGTCCTCAAGGGAGTGAAAAGAAATGACTACCAGTCTGGCCCCTTTTTTCAACACCATGGTTATTCGTTCAAGGAAATGAGACACTCCGGTTAGTTCCTGGTTAACTTCAATCCGGAGAGCCTGGAAAACCCTGGCAGCGGGATGAGTTTTCCCCTTTTGCGGCCTCCAGTGACAGACATTTTCTATGATGTTCAATAATTGCGAAGTGGAATTGATTTTTTCATTTTTTCTCAGAGAGGCGATGGCCCGGGCGAGCCTTTTTGCCTGTCTTAATTCTCCGTATTTTCTGAAAATTTCTGTTAGGTTGCGTTCGGAGTAGCGATTAAGGATTCGGGAAGCAGTGGTTTTGTTTCTGGTATCCATTCTCATATCTAAAGGGCCTTCATGTTGATAACTTAAACCTCTTTCGGGGTTATCCAGCTGAAAAGATGAAACTCCCAGGTCGAGTAACAATCCCTTAACCTTAGTAAAATCAAGTTTCAGATCAGGTATGTATCTAAAGTCTGAATGATAAAGTTCAATCCTGTCAGAATAAGGCCGGAGCTTTTTCCTGGCTTCAAGCAGTGTGGATTCGTCAAGATCAAAACCAATTACTTTTACCTGAGGATTTCTTCTCAGGATTTCTAAGGTATGACCGCCTAAACCAATGGTTCCATCTAAATATATACCTGGTCTTTCTGCGTCTAAATACTCCAGCACTTCTTCCAGAAGTACTGGAATGTGTTTAATCTGGGTCATAAGAGCTTTCTCTTTTAAGTGGAGATAAACGGGAAATGTGTTCGAAATCTTCATCGGTTAAAGGCTGTTGAAGGACTGATTCTTCCAGAAGTTCTGGATTCCAGACTTCGATATAATTATGGAGGCCTAAAACTTCCACTTCACCGTCAAGGCGGGCTTTATCCCTGAGGTGTTGACTGATAAGAATCCGGCCTTTAGAATCGATTTCATAATGTGTACCCATATGATTGACCCGGAGCAGAAATCTTTTGATCTCCGGTTTTAAGTGAAGAAAACCCTCCCCTGTGATGTTGGTCAGATTTAACCATACAGATAGGGGATAGATCTGAATGGATTGATCATTCAAGGAAGTAATGAAGACTTCCTTGCCGAAATTTTCTTCTATGGCTAAGCGGAATTTTTCAGGAATTTTTATTCTCCCGCTTTTGTCTAAGCGGGCGGTGAAGCTTCCTATTAGTAGTTGTCCCACTTTGTCCCGTTTTATCCCGTTTTAGTACAATATATGGAAGATATTTCTTTATGTCAAGGAAAAAATAAGAAAAAAACGGAAATTTATTTGGAGGTAAATAAAAAGTAGGCTTTAATTTAACCTTGAGAAGAATGCCTTTTATATCTTCGGTTTCCAGAGAATAAAAACTCTATTCTTATCCTTCAGGAATAGAACTGTAATATTTATCAACCGGATAAGAATGCCTGAGTATTAATCCGGCTGGTCTTTCTTGTCCGTTTTTTTTCTTTTTTCTATTTGAATAAGTTTTTTTGCCAGGTCTTTGTTTTGCCTGGCTACAAAGATTCGGATTTCACCCAAACCATCTACACTGAAGGGATGGACGGATTGGACCACCAGTCCTTTGAGAATGCAGGAGATTCCCTCACTTTCCAGGAAACTCTTGACGACTTCTGCTTCAGCTGGCCCCCATACTTTAGCGATTTCAACTAAGTCGGATGCATGTTCTATTTTTTTTCTCATTTAATATTTACTTAATTTGATCTTCTTTCATTAATTTAACTTTTTTCTTCTATTTCCGTAATCTTTCCTTTAGTGAACAGATATTCCTTGAGTTCCTTGGCAAAAGAAGAGTCATTTCTTCTCAACCATTCTAAGAGCATAGCAGCATGTTCCTTTTCTTCATCCCTGTTGTGAGCCAGGATTGCTTTGAGTTCTTCATCTTCGGTTGAATCTACCCGCTGCTGATACCAGTCAATTGCTTCCAGTTCTTCAATGAGTGAATTCAGGGCCCGGTGAAGCTCTTTAGTTTTTTTGGAGAGTTTTTCTGAAATTTCGTGATAAATTCCTCCTGCCATTATTCCCTCCTTAAATTGTTTTTTCTTCCTGTTCTCTAATAATTGGAGAAAAAATCCTCAAGAATTTGTTTATGATCGAAAGCCAGAGGGAAATTGATTTCATCTCTGGTAAAAACTCCAATTTCCTTAGCATCATCTGCTGCCACAGGTTTTCCTCTCCCCTTGCCTATAAAGACAGTGGAAATAGTATGCTGTCTGGGGTCGCGGTCAGGGGCCGAATAGGTATGCATTTGTTTAATAAGTTCCACTTCCAGAGAGGTTTCTTCTTTGGCTTCCCTCCTGGCAGCTTCTTCCAGGGATTCCCCGTAGTCAACGAATCCTCCTGGAAGAGCCCAGCCGAAAGGCGGATTTTTTCTTTTTATTAGAACCACTCCTTTCTGGCTGTCTTCTCTTTCCACCTCGATAATTATATCGACTGTGGGAATGGGGTTTTTTCTCTTCATGGGCTGAAAGTAACCAGTTTGAAAGGGGGATATCAGATTAATCGATGAGAGTAAATTTCTTCTCCAGTTTTTCCAGTTTTTCCACGATTCCACCGTATTCCAGTTCACTGTAAGGCAGCATGGCTGCTCCAGAAAACCCCTGTCTTCTTATCTCCAGAGCTTTTTCTGATATTCTTGTTCTGACATAGTCCCAGAAGGGATGATCGAAGACATCAGCCGGTTCGGTCAGCTTTCCTTCTTTTACACTGAAAGCAGCTCCGGTAACAATAGGGGGGCCGTCAAAGTAGGAAATGGTTGAGTTTAATTGACAGGGCATGAGTGGACCATTATGGCTTCCCCTCATAAATCCGGCTACAAAGTGACCAAGTTGAAAGGGTGCCAAAATTTCTCCCGTAGCAGGAAATTCTCCTTGAACTCTGACCAGGGCTACCGGATCGTCTTTTCCGGTATATTTGCCGGCTATATTGTGAAGCCTGGTAGTTGAGATTGAGACTGCCTGGTTTCCAGTCTCCCTGGAATAAATGCTTTCAATTACATAACGCTCGTTATCTCTGAGAAGAGCAGCTATATCATAAATATCTTCAGGTGCGTTCAACTTGATTATTTTATCTTTTTCAATGTATCCAACATCAATGATACGGAATTCAAAACCTTGGCTCATTTTGGGGCTGAGAATAAGTCCGGCGCAGTACATGGGGTCGGTGAAAGCAAGATAAAATGGAAGATTGTAAGCTCCGGGGTCGGTCTTATCTGCAGCAAAGAAAATAAAAGGTTCATTTGGTCTTTCTTCAAATTCCATCTCGGCAACAGCCGGTCCCATCCCTTTAATATTTCCGCTGAAGGCATCTTTTAAAAGATCCTGACCAGCTCCGTAAAGCCCCTGTTTTTTGGCAACTTCTGTGCCGGATTTGAATGCATCCCAGGCAAGCTGATGGACTTTTTCGTCCGTCACTCCTCTTTCATGAGTGCAAAGGATGGCCATATCATCTCCGGTGTGGCTTATGTAGGAATCAATAAGAAAATTTTTGCCTTCATCTTCAACAAAGTTTTTAATTTCTTTAATAAGTGCTTTACTTGGCTTGATATGCCCTCCAATACTTCCTACGTCCGCTTTAAGAACGCTAAGGGTAATTTTCATTTAAACCTCCTAAGATTGATCTTTATTAATTTTATAATGACAACTGACTTTTTTCATTCTATCGATGTTTTTTAGAAAAATCAACTTTACTCCGATGTCTCTTTTTACGACACCTGGACTCTGAAGAGAGCAAAAAGGATTGTGCTGGTAAACTTTTTTCCCTAATTTTACATGGCATAAAAATTGCATTAAAATATTATGTGTGTTAAAAGGAGCATGAAATGAAAAAAGCAATTATCATTTCAATCGCTGTAATTTTTGCCTTATCAAGCTGTACTGTTATTCAAGAACGTTATCAGGGAGAAAGAATTCACACTGAACCTGAATATTACGAATCAGCTTATCATTATTATACTTATGTTTCACCAGTTATGTGGCCGGGTTATATGTGGTGGGATCCTCTATGGTACTATGGATTCTACAGCTATTATTATTACCCCTATTACCGCTATCTTTATCCTTACTACTATTACGGCGGTTATTATTACTACCCGACTACCACTCGAGCAGGAAAAACTTATGTCAGGAAAAGGGAACTTAGACAGCCCTCAAGCTCAACTTCAACCACCCAAAGGACAATTAGAAAAACTTCTACTCAAACCAGGACCACATCCATTCGGACTACTTCAAACTCGGGTACTCGCACCAGAGTATCATCTTCAAGTTCTGGCACTCGCACCAGAGTGTCATCTTCTGGATCATCAGGAACAAAAGTAAAAAAGAACAATTAAAGCAGCCAAATAAAATAACCATTTCCCATAAGGCAGATAAATTTTCCTTTTTAAGGAATAGCAATAAAAAACAGGTTATTTCTCAGAAGAAAAGGCAATTTTTCTCCGGAGTTCAAACAAAGCAGGTTAGGAACCGCTTTTTTCTGAAAATCTTCCAGAAACTCCTCCCTTAAAGGAGCGACAGGTTTGAATCTCCAGGCAAGTGGATTAATGTATTTTCCTTTATACTTAATGCGGTAATCCAGATGTGGGCCGGTTGATTCTCCGGAGGAACCTACATAACCGATTGTCTGCCCCGCCTTGACCCGGCTTCCCTGACGGATTCCCTGAGCATAGTTGCGCAAGTGAAAATACATTGTTTCGTAGTCATTTCGGTGGCGGATTCTAATCATGCGGCCAGCAGCCCCATTCCAGCCGACAAAAGTAACTGTCCCATCGGCTGTTGCCTGAACAGGGGTGCCCACTCTGGCGGCATAATCTACGCCGTAATGTGGCCGGTAGACTTTGCGGATAGGATGAAGTCGGCTGCGGCTGAAGCGGGAAGTAATCCGGGCGAATTGAATGGGAGATTTGAGGAATTCCTTGCGTAATGATTGTCCCTCGTAAGTAAAATAGTCGGATTCTCCTGTATCCGGGTAGGTGTAGTGAAAAGCTTGAAAAGTCTTACCCTGGTTGGTGAATTCAGCGGCCAGGATTTTTCCATACCCCACGAAGTTTCCATAAAGATATCTTTTCTCGAAAAGAATCTTGAAAGAATCGCCTGCTCTGATATCTGAATAAAAATCAATATCCCATGAGAAAATCTCAGCCAGATTTAAAGCCAGTAAATCGCTTTCGCCTTTTTCGGCCATTGTCTGTATAAGGCTATCCCGGATCTCTCCAAAAATTACCTGGATTTGAATCTCATAAGGCAGAGGGGAAAGGCTTGCCTCAAAGCCATTTTCAGTGGAATCGATCTGAATGAAGCTTTCCTTATCAATGATATACTTGAGAGATATGAATTCTCTTTCTTGATTGAAATAAAGATTCATTTCATGACCGGCCATGATTCGGGCTAAGTCATAGACGGATTTAACTTCCTGACGCATCCTATGGACATCACCCGGCAAAAAACCTTCATTCAGGAGAATGTCTGATATGGTTTGCCCTTTCTCAACAATAATTTTTTTCTCAATTAGAGGTGGAGGAGATGGCTGGGGAGGAGGTGGTGGTTCGTTTGGAGTGAGTGTGGTTTTTTCTGAAGTTTCTTTGGGGATGAAACTAAGGACCATAAAGATACAAAGCAAGAAAAAAATAAAAAACACAAGATACAATTGGCCGGCTGGTTTGTCCGGTCTTCGTTTCTTTTTTTGTGGAGAAAAATTTTCAATTCTTAGATGAAATTTCACGGTTTTACTTTTTTGCGCTTACGCCTGATTTCTTTCATTACAGCTTTGTGGAGCACCAGAAAATAATACAGGGCAAGACAAGCCAGCAGCACTAAGAAACGGTATGTGTTTCCTTGGAAAAGAGAAAAAAAAGTGTAACCAACGACACCAAGAAGGAGAAAGAGATGAAAAAAGGCGAAAATCCAGTCGGACATTCGTCTGTTCTCTCAGAAATGGCTTTTAAACATTAAGGTAAATTTTCTTCCAGCCGGGTGATGGAAATAATTTCCATAGTTTCTCTGGGAACATCTTTCATTCCCCGCCTGGTCATGGTTTGTGCCTCGGCTATGGCATCAACAACATCCATGCCTTCTACTACTTTCCCAAAAACACAGTAGCCGTAGCCTTCAGGGGTTTTATCCTTGTGGTCAAGGAAGAGATTGTCAGCATGGTTGATGAAAAATTGAGATGTGGCACTATCAATATCCATAGTCCGGGCCATGGCAATTGTCCCTTTTTTGTTGAATAGTCCATTAGAAGCCTCGTTTTTAATTGGAGGCTTTGTGTTTTTCTTGTGAAGTTCGGTTGTGTATCCTCCACCTTGAATCATGAAACCTTTTATCACCCGGTGAAATACGGTTCCGTTATAGAAGCCTTCGTCAACATAAGAGAGAAAGTTTTCCACCGTGACCGGAGCTTTGTCTGGATAAAGCTCAATAATAATATCCCCTTTGGTGGTTTTCATTAAAACTATAGGATTAGAGTCAGATGCCTGTAAGGAAGGGAAAATAATTAAAACAAGCCCTGAAAAAAGAAAGGTCATGAAAATTTTTCTGGTCATAAATTCCTCCTTGAAACCAGCATTTGGCTTTAGAATCCAAAATAACAGAATCTTTCTCTCAAATCAATGCCGCCTTGATTCCAGGAATTGCCGGGATTGTTATTGACATTTAATCTCAAGACTAAAATAATGAACCGGGAATTTGAGTTGAGAAGAAGGAGGAATGATGAAAAAACTTAAAAAAAGCTTTTTCCTTCCTTGTTTACTGGTGTTTATTTGTTTTTTGTTGGCTGCTCCCTCTTCACTAAAAGGGCAAGGTCATATCGAGCTTGGATTTCACTATGGATCATGGAGCGTCAACCTCTTGAAAGGAATTATTGAGGAAGGGCTTTCTGAAGCACTTGAGTCTGAGCTAAAGGACCAATTCATAGAAGATATTCAGCAGGATCATCCGTCGCTACAGGAGACCTTTTATTCACAGGCTGTGGAGTTTGATTCAGGCGGAAATAATTTTGGTTTTGAATTACGTTGGTATCCAGGGGGAAAAACAGGCTCTTTTAGCCTGGGGTTATCAGTGGAAAAATCCAGTTTTGAATTAAGTCTTCCCAACATTTCCGCTGAACTTGACATGAAGGATATGATTACTCAGGAAGAAGCAAGTTTTAAAGGCGATGCTTCCAGCAGTTTCTTGATCAAACCATGGTCCTTCTTGCTAAGCCTTCGTTGGGATATTATTCCTTCCTCTTCTGTTCATCCTTATTTCACCATGGGTTTTGGTGCAGCTACCGGAACTGCCCTGGAAAATGCTACTTTAACCTATTCCTATTCGGGAAGCCTTGAAGTCACTGGAGAAGAACCAGAGAATTACCAAGGAGGGGAAAGCAAGAGCCTTCAGCAATTAAAAGAGGATATGGAAGAAGAAGGGGAAGAATTTTTCCTTCCGGGCTTCATTCCTTTTATTCAACTTAATTTTGGGCTTAAAGCCCGGGTGATGCCCAATCTTCATCTGCTGGTGGATGCAGGTGTATTTAACGGTTTTCTTCTCCGGGGAGGAATATCTCTAAGGCTTTAAGTCTTTTTGAAATAAAAGGAGAAATACATGGTTGGCAGAAAGAAATGGATTTTATTTTTCTGTGCATTTTGTTTGTTATTACTAAACCAGTCCATTTTCCCGGCTATATGTATGCAGTAAAGGAGGATAGCCTTTATGTCAATCTCTTCGTCAAAAGCCGGACTTCTTTGGAATTGAACGGAAAAAAAGATTCCCCCATCATAACACTGTTGCTTTCAGGCACACCGGAAATGCCTTGTTTGCCGCTCTCCTCCTGTTGGGAGTGGAAATGAATATAATCGTTCTCCTTCTCTTGCCTATCCCAATGAGAATCCGTTTAAAACAAAATAAAGAAACCTAAAGCTTTTTGGAGCTTAAAAGATTATCTTTCTAGGGGAGACAATTTATGCAAAAAAATTATTGACTTCATTTAAATCATGTTATTAAATTGGTAACAAAGAGAAGAAAAATAAGATTTATATCCTTAGGAAATAGATCAAGAAATGATCGGGGGAGAAGAAAAAGGAAAAAAATTTTATATTTTAGCCTTTTCATTGATTCTTTTTTGTTTTTTTCTTCCGAAACTTCTCGCTTTTACTCCTGAATTCCCAAACATCCTTTCCTTTGAAAAGCTGAATATTGAAAACGGACTTTCCCAGAACACCGGTAATTGCGTTTTCCAGGACAGCCAGGGATTTCTCTGGCTGGGAACAGAAGACGGTTTGAACCGCTATGATGGAGTAAGAATTAAAGTTTACCGCCCTTCTCCTAATGATCCCTTTTCACTTTCAGACGGTTATATTCTTTCCATAGGTGAAGGTTCTCAAGGAGATCTATGGATCGGTACGCTCAATGGAGGTTTAAACCGTTATGTCCGGGATTTAGACCGATTTGAGCATTACCGTCATGAGCCGGAAAATCCCATGAGTTTGAGCCACGATTCGGTTCAAGTGGTTTTTTGTGACAGTAGGGGAGACTTATGGGTGGGAACGAGAAAAGGATTGAACAAGTTTGACTTTAAGACAGAAAGCTTCCGAAGCTTTTACCACGAGCCCCAGAACCCTCAAAGTCTCAGCCACGACTCGGTGATTTCTTTGGCCGAGGATAAAGAGGGGAAGCTCTGGGTGGGGACGGAAAGTGGCTTGAACAAGTTTATTGCTGAAGAAAATAGATTTCTTCGCTTCTTGAGTGATTCGAAGGATCAAACCTCTCTGGCAAACAATGTTATAAGAACTATCTACAGTGACAGTAAAGAGCGGCTATGGATTGGTACAGATGAAGGGTTGCATCTTTTTGAGGATGGTTATTTTAAGCGATTCTTTCATGATCCTGACGATCCCACGAGCCTTAATAATGATTATATAAGAGCTATTATTGAAGACAACCAGGGGAATTTATGGGTGGGAACCTATGGAGGAGGATTGAATATTCTCTTACCAGGAAGCCAGAGTTTTATTCACTCTTCTCATTCTCCTGTTAAGCCTGATAGCTTAGTCAGTAATTTCATTAATTGCATCTATCAGGACCGCAGCGGAATCTTGTGGATAGGTACTTTCGGAGGAGGTTTCGCCAAGTATTGTGAGCATATTAAAAGAAAGTTTATCCACTATGCCAAAGATCCTTTTGAATCCAATACCCTGAGTGCGGATATTGTTTTTGCCATTTATCAGGATAGAGATAACAATTTATGGATCGGAACTTACGGAGGAGGTTTGAACTGCTTCAACAGGAAAGAAAACAGGTGGCTTCATTATCGACATGAACCCGGAAATCCAAACAGTCTGATAAGTGACAATGTCCGCTGTATTATGGAGGATGAGCGGGGAGTTTTATGGGTAGGGACTTATGACGGGCTGGATGAGTTTGAGCCGCAAACTGGTGTTTTCAGGCATCATGTTCATGAACCTGGGAATACAAAGAGCTTGAGCCATAATTATATCCGGGCTCTGGGCCGGGATGATGACGGTTTCATCTGGGCAGGAACTTTCGGAGGTGGCCTCAACCGCTATGATCCGGTGAAAAATGAATTTATTTCTTTTCGTCATAAGCCTGAAGATTCCCGGAGTCTGAGTGATGACCGGGTGGTAGCTCTGCTTGAAGATAGTCAAGGTATTCTTTGGATTGGAACATCCAACGGCCTTAACAGATTTGACAAGAAGTCGGAAAGATTTTTTTGTTTTCTCCCGGAAACTGAAAATGAAAATTCAATCTCAAGCGCCCGTATCCTCTCTATTTACGAGGATAGCAGAAAAAGACTTTGGTTCGGAACTTATGGTGGGGGGCTTAATCTTTATCACCGGGATGAAGAAAGGTTTTCTCATTTTGATGAGGAAGATGGATTATCCAATAACGTTGTTTACGGCATCTTGGAAGATTCTTGGGGACGCCTGTGGCTCAGTACCAATCAAGGTCTTTCCTGCTTTGATCCTGAAAAAAAGGCTTTCCGGAATTATGATGTTTCAGACGGGCTGCAGAGCAATGAATTTAATTCCGGAGCTTATTTCAAAGGCCGGAACGGAGAGATGTTTTTCGGCGGGGTGAAGGGATTCAACTCCTTTTTTCCGGAAAAAATTAAACAGAATCCGCATGTTCCTCCGGTGGTAGTTACTGAACTTTTAATTTATCATAAGCCGGTAAGGCGAGCTGATTTGTTGTCTTCCTCTAACCGGGAAAGAAACAGTAAAAAATCAAATGAAATCGCTCTTTCTTACCAGGACAGGGTAATTACTTTTGAATTCGCTGCCATGGATTTTGTTGCCCCTGAGAAAAACCAATATGCTTATTTTCTGGAAGGATTTGATAAGGAATGGAACTATGTAGAGAATACATCACAGGCAACTTATACCAATCTTAATCCAGGAAGATATGTTTTTAGAGTCAAAGGTTCAAATAATGATGGGATTTGGAACGAAGAAGGAACTTCCCTTGTCTTCCGGGTAATCCCTCCCTTTTGGCAGACATGGTGGTTCCGTTTGGTAGCAATTGTGGCGGGAGCTCTTCTTCTTTTGACCGCTCATCTTGTTCGAACAAGCAGAGTGAGAAAAAGAAAGGAAGAGCTGGAGAGGATAAACCTGAGGCTTGAGCAGGAAATCCTTGAGCGAAAAAAAGCAGAGCAGGCTCTTAAAGAAATCAATGAAGAACTGGAGAGAAGGGTAGAAAAGCGGACTTCAGAGCTGTGGATGATGAATGAAACCCTCCAGAAAGAAATTGCCGGGAGAATAAAAACCTCTGAGCAGCTTGAAAATTCTCTCCAGGAAAAAGAAGTTCTTCTTAAAGAAATTCATCACCGGGTGAAAAACAATTTGCAGATTGTATCGAGCCTTCTAAGACTTTCTTCCCACCGAATCGAAGATGAATCAATAATGAGGCTTCTCAGGGAATGTGAAAACCGGATTAAATCCATGTCTCTGGTTCATGAAGAGCTCTACCAGCATCACGACTTAGCCAGAATTGATCTGAAAAAATACTTAGAAAAGCTTGTTCTGAATCTTTTTCAGGCTTTTCAGGTGGATGAGGAGAGGCTTAAATTTTCTTTGGATGTAAAAGATGTTTCTCTGAATATCACCAAGGCTATTCCCTGTGGTCTTATTCTCAATGAACTTCTGACTAATAGTTTGAAACATGCTTTTCCTAAAGAAAGAAAAGGAATAATTGAGATATCAATCGATTTAAAAGAAGATGGGAAATACTTAATGAGAGTCAAGGATGATGGGGTAGGGCTTCCACCTAAGTTTAATCATGAAACTTGCGACACCTTAGGTTTTAAAATAGTCAGAAATTTGACGCAACAACTTAACGGCTCTCTTTCTTTAAAGTCGGATGGAGGAACTGAGGTCGCTATAATTTTCCCAGCTTGAAATGTAGATTCTTTCCTTCAAACTAAAAATATTCTTCCCATGATTTAACTGCCAGGTGAGTTAGATTTGTTTTGGCAATTGCCTCAATAAATCTTTCAGCGAGCTGGAAATTGGTGATGAGAGGAATGGCAAAATCAATTGATTTACGCCGGATTATATAGTCGTTGGTCAAATCCTCTTCTTCCACACTTCGAGGAATATTGACTACCAGATCGAGTTTTTTTTCTTCAATATAGGACAATGCATTAGGTTCTTTCTTGCTCATAGGGGAATAGAGAATTTTGCTTTGAATTCCATGGTATTTCATAAAGTCATGAGTTCGAGGGGTAGCAAAGAGATTAAATTCCATGTCCTGAAGCTTTTTGGCCAAAGGAAGAAAGAGTGCTTTACATTCAAAAGGTCCGGTAGAAAGAAGGATGTTTTTTGAGGGAAGTTCAAACCCGACTGAAAGTAGGGCTTTGAGGAAAGCTTCTTCGAAATTATCTCCGAGACAAGCCACTTCTCCGGTAGAAGTCATTTCAACGCTTAGGACAGGATCAGCTCCTTTAATCCTGGTAAAAGAAAACTGGGGAGCCTTGACACCAACATAATCAAGTTCAAAGCAGGATTTATCCACTCGAGGGACTTCTATTCCCATTATAACCTTGGTAGCAAGGTCAATGAAATTAAGCTTGAACACCTTGGAAACGAAGGGAAAAGAGCGGGATGCCCTCAGGTTACATTCAATTACCTTGACTTCGTTATCTTTAGCTATGAACTGGATGTTAAAGGGGCCGTGGATTCCAAGGGCTTTGACGATGGAACGGGTGATCCGTTTCATCCTCCGTGTAGTTTCCAGATAAGTTCTCTGGGGAGGGAGAACCATAGTGGCATCCCCTGAATGAACTCCGGCGTTTTCCACATGTTCACAGATGGCATAAACCAGGAGTTCTCTATTGGCTGCTACTCCATCCAATTCGATTTCCTTGGCATTCTCGATAAATTTACTGATAACCACCGGGTGTTCCGGGCTGACTTGAGAAGCTTTTCTCAGGTAATTTTCAAGCTCAGTATCGTTAAGAGCAACTGACATGGCCGCCCCGCTCAGGACATAACTGGGACGGATGAGCACCGGGTAGCCTACCCGGCTTGAAAATTCTTTGGCTGAGGAGATATCACTTACTTCTTTCCAGGCAGGCTGGTCAATGTCCAGCTTATCCAGAAGGGTGGAAAATTTGTGCCGGTCTTCGGCCCGGTCAATGCTCTCCGGTGATGTGCCCAAAACATGAAGGCTATATTGCCGGCATTTTATGGCCAGGTTATTTGGTATTTGGCCGCCCATGGAGATAATTACTCCGAGAGGCTTTTCCCGTTCATAGATATCGGCCACAGCTTCGAAACTGAGCTCATCAAAGTAGAGCCGGTCGCAGATGTCGTAGTCAGTGCTTACCGTTTCAGGATTGTAATTAATCATAATTGTTTTATATCCCAGGTTCTTCAAAGTCATAACAGCATTAACACAGCACCAGTCGAATTCAACCGATGAACCGATGCGGTAAGAACCTGAACCGAGAACAATCACACAGGGTGGAGATGTTCCGGTTAGATCGTCTTCTGAGGCATTATAGGTAAGATACAGATAATTAGTCTCAGCCGGATATTCGGCAGCTAAGGTATCAATTTGTTTTATGCGGGGAAGGATTCCATTGGAAAGTCGTTTATTCCTCACCTCCAGCTCTTCCCGGCCGAGAGCAAGGCCGATTTGCTTATCTGAGAAACCCAATTGTTTGGCCTGGAACAAGATTTCATCCGGCAGATTCTCCAGTGAAAATTTCCGGAGTTCTTTTTCCATATCGGTTATATTTTTTATCTTATGAATAAACCAGTGGTCTATTCGGCTTAGTTGATGTATTTTTTCTACCGGAAAAATTTGGCAGGCTTTGGCCACGGCGAATATTCTCTGGTCGGTGGGATTAGCCAGTTCATTCTCCAGGTCGGCAAAAAAAATATCATTTCCCACCAGCCCGTACATACCAACTTGCAGCATGCGCAGGGCTTTCTGAAGAGCTTCCTCGAATTTCCGGCCCAGAGCCATGACTTCTCCCACACTTTTCATTTCACTGCCGATTTTTTGGGAAGCCCGGCGGAATTTGGTTAAATCCCAGCGGGGTATCTTGACCGCAACGTAATCCAGAGCCGGCTCGAAACAGGCCTTGGTTTGTCGGGTTATTGGATTGGGAAGGTCGGTAAGGGAATGTCCCAGAGCCAGCTTGGCAGCAATAAAAGCAAGCGGGTATCCGGTAGCCTTGGAGGCTAAGGCGCTGGAACGGGAGAGACGGGGATTGACTTCAATAATTCTGTAATCATCGCTTGCTTTATCCAGAGCGAATTGGATATTGCATTCACCCACTACCCCCAAATGCCGGATAACTTTAATAGAAATATCTCTTAGTTTATGGTATTCACTGTTGGTTAAAGTCTGGGAAGGGGCTACTACGATGCTTTCTCCAGTATGGATGCCCATTGGATCAAGGTTTTCCATGTTGCAGACAGTAATGCAGTTGTCGAAAGAATCACGGACAACCTCGTATTCGATTTCTTTCCATCCCTCTAAGTATTCTTCAATTAAAACCTGGCCGGTAAAAGCGAAAGCTTTTTTCACTAATTGCGAAAGTTCAGTCTCGTTAATAGTCAGGCCTGAACCCAGGCCTCCAAGAGCATAGGCCACCCTCATCATTACCGGGTAACCTATTTGACCGGCTGCTGCCGCTGCTTCTTCAGTTGACCGGGCAGCCGTACTTCTGGGGACTTTAAGATTGATTTCTTTAAGCTTGCGGGTGAAATTTTCCCTGTCTTCACAATCCATAATAGTCCGGATAGATGT
This sequence comes from uncultured Eubacteriales bacterium, assembly GCA_964440805.1. GTDB lineage: Bacteria > Acidobacteriota > Aminicenantia > Aminicenantales > Aminicenantaceae > CAYTTR01. The sequence goes on along the minus strand of CAYTTR010000005.1, from coordinate 16,237 downwards.
TCCCAGAACTTCAACCCCGGCTTCGGAGAGAGTTCCTTTTCTAAAAAGTTCTACTCCGCAATTTAAAGCGGTCTGGCCGCCGAAACCGAGCAGGATTCCCTGGGGCTTTTCTTTACGGATTACTTTTTCCACAAAATGGGGTGTAACCGGCAGAAGATAGACTTTGTCTGCCAGGGATTCGGAGGTCTGAATAGTGGCGATATTGGGATTAATTAGTATGACTTCAATTCCTTCTTCTTTTAGCGCCTTGATAGCCTGACTTCCGGAGTAGTCGAATTCCCCGGCCTGACCAATGGTCAGAGCTCCGCTTCCCAGGATAAGTATTTTTTTCATTGATGAATCATTTCCAGGAAAAGGTCGAAAATAAATTCTGTATCCACTGGTCCGGGGGAATGTTCCGGATGGAACTGGACAGAGAGAAAAGGAAGGCTTTTATGACGAATCCCTTCATTGGTTCCGTCATTAAGATTGGTAAACCAGGGTTTCCATGGGTCGGGCAGGGTGCTGGTATCAACAGCATAGCCGTGATTCTGAGATGTTATATAACATCTTTTTGAGTTTTCCTGTAGACAGGGCTGGTTCTGGCTGCGGTGGCCGAATTTTAACTTATAAGTATCGGCGCCGGCCGCCAGCGAAAGAAGCTGGTGTCCTAAGCATATTCCAAGGGTTGGAATTCGTTTCTGGAGGCATTCCCTGATGAGTTCAATAGTCGCTTGGCATTGCTTGGGATTACCTGGACCATTGGAGATAATAACGGCCTGGAAAGAAAATTCCAAAAAGTTATAGTCCCATGGTACCCTGATAACCGAGCAATTTCTTCGTGTAAGGCTGCGCAGGATATTGTTTTTCATTCCGCAGTCGATAACCACTACACTTTTATCTCCGTTTTGGTTGTAAAAAACTGGTTTGTCAATAGAAGCGGTTTCCACCATGGGCACAATGTTCGGATTAAAGAATTCAATATCGTCTTGAAAAACAATTTTGCCCAGCAGGGTTCCTTTTTGCCGGAGTTTTTTGGTCAAAGCCCTGGTGTCTATTCCCTGAATTGCTGGAACATTATGTTGTTTCAACCAGTCGGCAAGTCCTTGCGCTGCTTTCCAGTGATTATGATGGCGGCTGAACTCTGAGACAACAAGAGCTTCGATTTGGATCTTATCAGACTCGAAGTTTTGCAGAATTCCGTGGCGGTCATGCTTAGTGCCGGGAACACCGTAGTTGCCTATTAGAGGATAAGTCAGAACTAATATTTGTCCTTGGTAGCTGGGATCGGTCAAAGATTCAACGTAACCGGTCATTCCGGTATTAAAGACTACTTCACCGGAAACAGAAGTTTCTTTTCCAAAAGATTCACCCTCCCAGATAGTGCCGTCTTCGAGGATGAGTCTTGGCCGTCCCATCCCCTCTAATCCTGATCCTTCATATCCGGGACTTTATAGCAAAAGAAAAAGATTATGTCAAAAAAGGGGCTCTTCTCGTCCGCCTCGCTTTTTTCAAACCAGATAAACGCAATCAACGCAAGTAACGCAATAAACGCAAGTAACGCAATAAACGCATTTCTTCAGGGTAAGGGGTGTCCCTTTGGGGAACGTCCCCCTTTTTCTTGACGATTTTTTAAATTATTGAACCGCTTTTTTTTCTTTATTTTCCGGTTTATCGCTGACTGGAGTTACTCCAGTGTGCCGGCAGAAGAAAAACAGGTAGCGCTTCAGCCGGTCAATATGATGCCGCGGTTCACGTATACCATGTCCTTCCCGGGGATAGCGAATGAAAGTAACCTCTTTTTCCAAATCTTTAAGAGCTTGATAGAATTCAACGGCCTGGGTGGGAGGAACTCTGGCATCGTTTGCCCCATGCATGATCAGAACCGGAGTTTTAACCTGCTTTACATAATGAAGAGGAGAATGACGGAGATATTTTTCTTCATTACCCCAGGGAGTTTCGAAAAACCATCTCATGTATCCGGGGATATCGGTAGTACTGTACATGCTGAGTAAGTTTGGAAGCCCGGCACCAGGGGAGACAGCCTTGAAGCGGTCGGTTTGAGTGACTATCCAGAAGCTCATATAACCACCGTAACTCCAGCCGTAGCAGACCAGTTTTTCCGGGTCAGCCCAGCCTTGCTCCAGGCAATAATCCACTCCGGTCATGCAGTCATCGTAATCACGGAAACCCCATTGATTTCGATTAGAGTTGAGAAATTCCTGGCCGTAATTGGAGCTTCCCCGGAAGTTCGGCTGAAGAACCATGAAGCTGTTTCCGGCGAAAAATTGATTGGTTGCATTGAATGACTGAATAACAGCTCCGCTCGGACCGCCGTGCGGATTGAGAATCAAGGGATATTTCTCCCCTTCTTTAAAGTCTACCGGCAAAGTGAGGACTCCTTCAATCCATTGATCATCACTGTTTTTCCATTTTATCAGCTTAACTTGGCCGAATTTAATTTTTTCCTCACAAACCCAGGGATTGGTATCGCTCAAACGGACCGGGCTTTCAAATCCAATATCGGAAGAGAAAATTTCAGCCGGCCAATCAGATGGAGAGTGAACCCAGGTCCATTTCTTTCCGTCTTTTGCCAGTTCCCATTGGAAGTTTGCTCCTATGGGAGGATTCATGGAATCGACCTGCCCGGATTCAATATCGACCGAGAAGAGATTTATTGAAGTTTTATCTCCTGTTGCCCAGTAAATAGTTTTGCCTTCAGGAGACCACATGGGTGTTCCAAAATCGCGGTCAAAATCTTCAAGAAGAATGCGGGGTTCTCCGTCTTCAGGCTCGATTAGATATAGCTTTTGATGCCAGGTTGATGTCCTGGAGTGAGGATGGGATGAAAAGGCGATCAGCTTTCCGTCAGGAGACCAGCGGGGATTGGAGTCAGGTCCCGGATTTTCATAAAGCAGTTTTTTTTCTTTGGCTTCAAGGTTAAAAGCCCAGATATCGCTTCTCCAGTTGTCATCAACTTTGGGAGTGGGGCGGGTGACAAAGGCAACTTGTTTTGAATCCGGTGACCACTGAGGGTCACTAACCGTGAATTCTCCTTCAGTCAAGCGCTCTTCTTTTTTTCCTTCTATGTCAAAATGCCAGAGATGGCTCATTCTGAAATCTTGATCCACCACCTCGGCATCATCTTTTAATTTCTTTTTTTCTTTTTCTTCTTCGCTTAATGGGTCTCTGGCAGTAAAAACCAGACTTTTTCCATCGGGAGAAATTTGAAAAGACTGAATTCCTTCACTGTGCTCAGTCAACTGCCAGGCTTCACCGCCGTCGATATACATTATGAAAACTTGTGTTTTGGGGCCGCCGTCGGAATTTTCATCCCCTTTGCCCCGGCTGGAAAGAAAGGCGAATTTTTTGCCGCAGGGAAACCAGGCCGGAGAAGTACAATTGTTTTCACCGAAAGTTATTTGACGGGCGCGGCTGCCGTCAGTCTTTACTCTCCATATATGGGTTACGGCCTTGAGGTCCTTATCTTCCATATCCCGGACTGTCTTGGTATAGAGAACCCATTGATTGTCAGGCGAAAGAGCCGGGCTTCCGACTCTGTTTATTCGCAGGGTATCCTTGGCGGAAAGAATCCCTTTAGATGAGACTGCTTCTTCGGTTTCTGCCTGGAGAAACCAGGAAAATGTCAGAAGAAAGAAAATAATAAAGATCGATTTTAAATGCTGCTTGTTGATATTCATGTATTTCTCCTTTCTTTACCTGAAAAAATAACACAATAGGAAAATACAAGTCAAAAGAAAAGCTGTAACTGAAATTCTCTTATAAATTAACTTGAAAATGACAGAAATAGTCCATTTAGTCTATCTTGTTTATCTGGTTTGTCTGGTTTATCTAGACTGGATAGCGCAGGACGGGCGAGATGAGTAAAATTGCATCTCCAAGAATAACACATGAAGATGTTTAAAATATTTTTTGCAGGTGTTTATTTCTCGTAACACCTCATTTTAAACGTAAGTAACGCAAGTAACGCAAATAACGCAATGAACGTATCTCTTCAAGGGGAGAGGTGTCCCTTTGGGGAACGTCCCCCTTCTCTTCTTTTCCGTATTGAGTTAGCATGGCCTTCAAGACCTTCTTTTAAAGCAAGGCGTTCCGCTGGGGGGCCCACTTTTTTTATTCCTTTTCTGGTTACCTGGAGTGTATTTTGAATTTTTAGAAAATCCCGTACTCCCAGGCTCCCGCAATATCGGGCAGCAGAATTGGTAGGTAAAATATGATTGACTCCCCCGCAGTAGTCGCCTATTGCTTCGGCAGCATAGTTGCCTATAAAGAGTGTGCCGTAATTTTTCAATTCAGAAATAATTATTTCTGAGTTTTTGAGGTGAAGCTCCAGATGTTCCGGCGCTTTCCGGTTGGCAATGAAAACTGCCTCTTTGAGGTTGGAAACAAGAATAATCCAGCCGTTTTCGGTCAAAGCTTTTCCGGCTGTTTTAGCTGTTTTCAGGTTTTCCAATTGTTTGGGAATTTTTTCTTGAATTTTGTTGGCTAAAATAATTGAATCGGTCACTAAAACAGCTTGGGAGGAAGAATCGTGTTCGGCCTGGGCTATTAAGTCCGAGGCTACTAATTCCGGGTCTGCCTCTTCATCGCCAATAATCAATATTTCAGTTGGTCCTGCTATAAAATCAAGGCCCACTTCTCCATAGAGATACTTTTTAGCAGCAGTCACATAAATATTTCCTGGGCCGACGATTTTATCGACAGGTGGTATTGTTTCTGTTCCCAGGGCTAAAGCAGCCATTGCTTGGATTCCTCCCATTTTATAGAGCTCATTTATTTCCAATAAAGAGGAAGCTGCCAAAATTTCTGCTGATATTCTGCCTGATTTATCCGGAGGGGTAGCTACAGCTATCTCTTTTACACCGGCTACCTGAGCTGGAACAGCCGCCATTATCAGTGAAGAAAAAAGAGGGTATCTTCCTCCCGGAACATAGATTCCCACTCTTTCTATTGGAATTACCCGCTGCCCGGCAAAAACACCTTTTTCTACCTCCAAGGTAAAGTTTTTTATTTTCTTTTTTTGACGGAGTGAAAATTTTTTTACCAATGAAATCATCATTTTTAAATCTTGGATAAATTCTCGCTTGACCTTTTCTTTCCCCTGTAATATTTCCTCCTCATTGATTTTTAGGCAATTAATGTCAGCTTGGTCATAAATTTTTGTATACTTCCTTACTGCTTCATCTCCTTTTTTTTTCACCTCGTTAACGATTTCTTCTACTTTCTTATAAAATGGAAGCTCTAAAGGACGGAAAAAATCATCCGGAAGTTCCTCGAATTTAAAAAATTTCATGTCAGCCTCTCTTGTTTTTTGTTCTTTTGGGAGCTTTGCGCCGTCTTTCAAGCTCCTTTAATACATCTGAAAATTCTATCCCTTTTGAAGCCAGAAAGACGAGCTGAAAATAAAGCAAATCGGCTGCTTCCCAGATTATTTCTTCCTTGTTTCCGGCTTTAAAAAGCTCCTTTGTTTCTTCTTTGACTTTAGCTTCAATATCCGAGAGAGAAAGTGAAGATGTATAGGAATTTGATTGAGGATTCTTTATTCTTCCAGCAATCACATTGAATAATTCTTGCAATGAGAACTCTTTAGTCCCGAAGCATGAATATCTGTTTTTGTGACAAGCCGGCCCCTGAGGCTCTACGGTTAGAAGAAGGGCATCGCGGTCGCAGTCTAAGCGAATGCGACGAAAGAGCTGGATGTTTCCTGAAGTTTCGCCCTTGAGCCACAAACATTTGCGGCTGCGTGAATAATACCAGGCTTTACCTGTTTGGAAGGTATTTTTGAGTGAGCCCCGGCTGCTGTAAGTAAGGGTAAGGACCTGGGAAGAAGAATCTTGTGTAATTGTTGGAATTAATCCTTTATTCCAGTTTACAGAAGCTATGAAGGCATCTTCTAACGCCAGCCGTCCGCTGTAAAGAGTCATGCCCAACTGGGATTTAACTCCAAGGGCCGCTAATCTGCTTACATCTTCACAAGTAGTGATTCCTCCTGCTGCTGTAATTTCCAGTGAGGTAAGCCGATGAATCTTTTCAATCAAAGCAAAATCCGGCCCTTTCATTGTTCCTTCTTTATCCACACTGGTAAGAAGAAATTCTCCAGCGAATTCTTCAAGCTCTGAAACAACGGCTGCCGGGTCTATTCCGCTCTTTTTCCTCCAGCCGTGAGTAAGAATTTCCCCTCGGCTACAGTCAAGAGCAATCACTATTCTTTCCTTTCCTGCCAGGGACACCAAGTCCTTTAAAAAAAGCCGATTGAGTTTATTCCCCTTAAAAGCTCGGGTTCCTACAATGATTTTTTCAGCCCCCAGGGAGAAAATTTTTTGAGCATCTTCAAGAGAACGAATACCTCCTCCCACCCGGCAGGAAGCTTTCCGGCAAATTTTTTTAATAAGGGAAAGATTATTTCCCCTCTCCCAGGCAGCATCCAAGTCAACCACAGCTACTTCTCCAAATTTGTGGAATTCTTCAGCTAAAGCCGGAGGATCCTCTCTTTCCAGAATGAGAGTCTTACCCTGCCTCAGTTGAACTGCTTTTCCTTGGCTCAAATCTATAGATGCTATCACCATCTGACCGAAACTCCTTTCTTTTTTAAATATTTTTTTATTTCAGAAATAGTCAGGCATTTGTCATGAAGTAAGGAGGCTAAAAGTACGGCATCAGCTTTTCCATGTTGGTAAGCTTTCCAGATTTGCTCTATGGTCCCTGCTCCTCCTGAGGCAATGACCGGAATAGATAAAGCTTCCGCTACTTTCCTGGTTAAGACAAGGTCATATCCGGATTGGGTTCCATCCTTGTCTATGGAATTTAGAAGAATCTCTCCGGCACCAAGAGCCTGACCTTGGAGTACCCAGTCTAAAACATCGATTGAAGTCCTTTCTCTCCCTCCTTTTTTCCAGGCAAACCAGGAGTTGCCTTCTCTTTTGGCATCTACTGAAAGAACAATACACTGGGAACCGAAACTTTCGGCAGCTTTTTTGAGGAGATAGGGATTATCCAGGGCAGCGGAGCATATTGATACTTTGTCGGCTCCGGCTCGAAGCAGAATTCGAATATCTGAAAGCTCTTTTATTCCTCCGCCTACAGTAAGGGGAACAAATATTTTTTCTGAAACTTTTTCCACTAATTCCGCCATGATTTTTTGACTTCGATAAGTGGCGGCTACATCAAGAAAAACAATTTCATCAGCTCCTTGCTGATAGTAAAATTCAGCCAGGGCCACCGGATCTCCGGCATCCCGCAGTTTTTGAAATTGTATTCCTTTGACTACCCGGCCGTCTTCTATATCAAGGCAGGGGATTATTCTGAGCGTTAACATTTTTCAATCCAGTTGAGAATGATTTTCAAACCCGCCGGGCCGCTTTTTTCCGGATGAAACTGAACCCCGTAGATTCTGTCTTTGGCTACAATAGAAGGGAAATCTATTCCGTAATTGGTTATCCCAACTACATAATTTTCATTCTCAGGCAGGACATAATAACTGTGAACAAAATAAAAGTATGATTCGTCAGGAAGATCAAAAAAAAGAGGTGAGTTTTTCTTTTTAAGCACTTTATTCCAGCCTATTTGAGGGACTTTCCTTTCATTAAACTTCAAACATTTTCCCTTAAAAAATGATATTCCTTGGCATCCTCCGGCTTCCTCGCTTGAAGAGAAAATAAGTTGCAGTCCAAGACAGATTCCCAGAAAGGGCTTCCCTTGTTCCAGCCATTCCTTAATCGGAGATATAAGCTGGTTTTTCTTAAGATGCTCCATGGCTTGCCCGAAAGCACCCACTCCGGGAAATATAATCCGGGAGACTTCCCGGAAATTCTGCTTGTTTAGAATCAGCCGGGAAGAAAAGCCGAGAAAATCAAGGGCTTTTATTATCGACTTTAGATTCCCGGCACCGTAATCAATAATTCCCACCATGATCTATTATTCCTTTCAAACTGGGCAGGCCTGGAATTTCCCTGGGATCCTTTGAACAGGCCATTCTCATCGCCCGTCCCAGTCCTTTAAAAGCAGACTCGAGCCTGTGGTGGTCGCTTCGGCCGTAAGGAATCCTTAAAACCACATTGGCCTTGAGATGTTCGGCGAGAGCCAGAAAAAAATCTGCCGTAAGATCTGTATCCAGATCACCGCAAAACCGGCGTTTGAAATCGGCCTCATATTGAAGAAAAGATCTTCCGCCCAGGTCCACGGCAACCACCGATAAAGCCTCATCCATGGGGAAAACGAAAAAACCGGCTCTGTTAATTCCCCGTCTATTTCCCAAGGCTTGATTGAAAACTTTTCCCAGAACTATACCGCAGTCTTCCACCAAGTGATGCTGATCCACTTGAAGGTCTCCTTTAGCTTCAAAAGAGAGGTCGAAACAGCCATACCGGGTGAATGTTTTCAGCAAATGATTCAAAAAACCTAATGGAGTCTGAATGTCCGCTTGACCTCTACCTTCAATGATCAATTTAGAAGTAATACTGGTTTCTTTGGTTACTCTTTGTATTTCAGCTTGTCTGGTCATTGATAAACTCCAGAATTTTATTTATATCATCCAGAACAAGGGAGGCTCCTTGTTTTAGCAAAATATGCTTTTGTTTTTGTCCCGAATTACCAGGCGGCACAATTCCAATAGGAGTAAGTCCTGCCCGCAGTGAAGCGATAATATCATCCCCTGTGTCTCCAACGTAATACCCCTCTTTCTCTTCCAAAATGCTCAGGGCAAATCTCAGTCCCCAGGGGTGAGGTTTTGATTTTCCGGAGGGTATATCGTCCAGGGTGACTACTGCAGAGAAATAATCTTTCATTGAGAAGCGCCGAAGGGAGAAAAAGGCTTCTTCCCTCGGCCTCCCGGTAACTATAGCAGTTTTGGCTCTTATGTTGAGTTTCTGCAAAATTTCTTTTTTTAAAAGCCATTTTTCTTTTAAAATCAATCCGTTGAAATTATCTCCTCTGTAAATCTTCTGGAAAAGAGGCACAATTTTTTCTCTGGGTATATTTTTTCCTGCTTTTTTAATTAATTCCCAGGATAGGTCCCAGTCGTTATTGAAGCCGCCTTGATTTCTAAGTTCCGCAATTTCAGCGGTGCTTAAATTGAGACCGGTGAAAATCCGGTATACTTTTTTGATAGTGGCCAGGTAGGAACGGGAGACATCTATTAACACTCCGTCCATATCAAAAATCACCGCTTTCATCATTCTTTCTCCCCCAGAATAATTTTTATTTTATCAAGGAAGAATTTATTCTCTTCGGGGCTGCCCACGGTTATACGAAGCATGTTCCGAAGAAGTGGATGTTCAAAGTATCTGACCAGCAATCCTTCCTTATAAAGTCTTTTATAGAGATTTTCTCCATCCATGTTTTCATGCTTCAAAAGAAGAAAATTAGCCCGGGAAGGGACAACTTCTAAGCCGGGTATTTTTCCCATGGCTTGAAAAAGACTTTGCCTTTCTTCTATGATTGTTTTAACAGAAGATTCAACTATATCCGGTCTTTTTAAAAGCTCCTCTCCCACCAGTTGTTGAAATAATCCCACTGAAAAAGGCAGCCTGGTTTTACTGATTTCCTCGACAACTTTGTCATTTCCCAGAAGATAGCCCAGCCTGAGTCCGGCTGCACCAAAGGCTTTGGAAAAAGTGCGGAGAACCGCTAAATGGGGAAATTCTGAGATGAGAGATTGAGCTGATTCTCCATGAAATTCAAAATAAGCCTCGTCAATAACCACCATCCCCCGGGCTTTATTTAAAATTTCCTTGAGTGCTTCCTGAGGAAGAACTGTTCCGGTAGGATTGTTGGGAGAAGAGATAAAAATAAGATTTGCCTTTCCGGCTTTTCGTAGAAGTGCTTCCACATCAAAAGTGAAGTTCTTTCTAAGAGGGATTTCTATAATCTTCATTTCCATAATAGCGGCCATCCGCTTATAGATTGAAAACCCGGGAGAAACCGTAAGCAGCCTGTCTCCCTGCCGGCAGGTTGAAGCAAATAATGTCTGAATCAGTTCATTTGAACCGTTTCCGGTGAGTATTCCGGAGGCAGGAAAACCGGTGTAGGCCGAAAGTTTTTTTATAAGCTCTTCAGGATAACCTGGAGGATATCTGTTCCAGGAGAGGCGGCGAAGACGATCCAGAACAGCTTCCTTGACTTCCAGGGGAGTATCGAAAGGAGATTCGTTTTGATTAAGTTTTACTAAGCCCTCCTCCTGGGGCACAAAATAATCCTCCAGCTTGTGTATGCTTTCTTTAATAATTTTCATACGATTACCTTTCTTAAGGAATATTCCAGAATATCGGTGGCTCCTAATTTCTTGAGAACCGGGATCAAGGCAGGCACCTCTTCCTTTTTGACGGCCACTTTCACGGCAAAACCTGTGTCTTTGAAAAGCGGAGCTACAGTGGGCGCCCGCATGCAAGGAAGAATCCGGACTATTTCTTCCAGCCGCTCTGAGGGAACATTCATCTCCAGCATGACTCTCTGTCGGGCGTTTAGGACTGAGTTGAAGAGCATGAGAAGAGTTTCGATTTTTTCTTTTTTCCAGGAGTCCCTGAAGGCTTGATAATTGGTAATTAGACAGGTTGAGGAATCCATTATCCTGGCTATTACTTTAAGTTTGTGGTCCTTAAGGGTTTGACCGGTGGCCATATTGTCAATAACCATGTCGGCATCCTGGGGAGGGAAAGCCTCGGAGGCTCCGTAGGTCTGAATAATAAAATAATCATAACCTTCTTTTTCCAGAAAACGGCGGGCTATTCTTTCATATTCTGTGGCCACAATAATTCTTCTTGATTTCAATTGGGAAAGACTCATTTTTTCCGGTATGGCAGCGACAATGGTCACCGGATCAAATTTTAAATCCAGGATTTCCTTTACCTCAGTCCCGGTTTCTATAATCCAATCTCTTCCCGTAAAGCCGATATCGTGAGAGCCGAGTTCCACCAATTGAGGAATATTTTGCGGTTTCATGATTTTAGCCTCGAGTTCTTTGTCCCCAATGTTGGGGATGTAATAACCGGCATTGGTTTCAAGCGAAATTCCGCAATTCCGGAGTAAACAGGCAACATTGTTAAAAATCCGTCCTTTGGGTATGACCATTCGGAGGACTTTTTTGTCTTGGCTTGATCTGACGGTTGCTGAAGGTTTTTCCATTGTCCCTCCTTAAAAGTTATTAGGGAAAAAATATATGCAGGATATGTAATCCCGTTGAATAGAAAAAAGGGAAAATTAGATGGAAGGTTAGTTACAATGGAGGAGAGATTTTATGGTGCAGTAAGTAATAAAAAATCTCCGTCGTCTTTTCATAAAAGTTTTATAAAGGAAAAAGAATTTCCTGTCAAGCAAAAATTTGAAGAATAAATTGCAATTTTTTCCGGTTTATTCCGACTAACATTATAGAGAAACTTTGGTATTTCTTAGCAGGAAAAAAGAGGATATTCTTTTCAATTTTTGGCCGAATTTCCTGTTTCAATTATTTATAAATTAGATGAAATAAAAAGTCCGGGCTAAAAGGAGGGATCATGAATTTGATAAAAAAGCATAAGTTGACGGCCTTTGTTTTTATCCTGCTCATAACCATTCTCTTTCTTCCTGCTCTAAGCCAAACCAAAAGACCTTTGACCTTTGAAGATGTCATGAAATTCAAGGCGATTCATGACCCGGTGATATCCGTGGATGGGGAATGGTCGGCTTTCCAGGCCTTGCCTGACAGGGGAGACGGGGAAGCCGTGGTTGTGGGTTTGAAAAACGGAAAACGTTTTCTTATGGAAAGAGCAGCCAAACCGCAAATTTCCAAGGATGGAAGATGGGTGACTGCTGTATTGGAACCTCCGGCTGCAGAGCTTGAAAAAACGGTAAAAGATAAACCCAAACCGGGCATGGCGCTTCTTAATACCCAAACCGGTGAAATAACGGAAGTAGAAAATATCAAGCAATTTTCGTTTTCAGATGATTCCCTGTGGCTGGCTTATTGGCACCACGAGCTTAAAGAGGATAAAAAGAAAAAGGAAGAAACTGCAGAAAGTAAGAAAAATAACGAAAAATCTCAGAGCCGCATTGGGGGAAGTCTTTGGGAATATCCGGAACGCTATATCGAGAATTCGCCTGTCTTTTTTGCCGGCCGTATCCGGACTCCTTTGCTTATTATGTTTGGAGATGAAGATGAAAGAATATTTCGACCATTATCTTAAAAGAGAGCCGGCTGCAGCTTGGATTACTGAAGGGGTCCCTTAAAGAAAATAAAAAAAGTCTATT
>CAYTTR010000005.1:0-3918 GCA_964440805.1 uncultured Eubacteriales bacterium | reverse complement strand
GGCTGCAGCTTGGATTACTGAAGGGGTCCCTTAAAGAAAATAAAAAAAGTCTATTTAGTCTATTCAGTCTATTTAGTCTATTCAGTCTATTTAGTCTATTCAGTCTATTTGGTCTATTTAGTCTATTTGGTCTATTTAGTCTGTTCGGTTGATTTGGTTTGTCTGGTTTGTTTAGTTAATTTGGGTTTCTGGTACAACCGGGTGAAAAAAGCGGGGCAGGGGATTAAATTGAGACTAGATAAACAAGATAAACGAGACAAACAAGATAAACAAAATAAGTGGACGAAACGAGCTGAAAAAGAAACCGGCATCCGCAGAAGTTAAAAATGATTATTTTAATCTTTCTTGGGAGATGCGGTGCTATGGGGGATTTGTTAGGTGTCTAAAAGTATTTTTATTTCACTTTTTTCTTTTAATTGATCGATATATTTTTGATGAGCCAGTTCCAATTTTATCTGGTCTTTAGTTTCTTCAAAATCTATTTGATATTGAGCTTTATCGAAAAATTCTTTTGCCTCTTTATCTGAAATCTTGAATTCTTTTGATGCTACTGTTTCAATTAACTTTTGCACTCTCAAATATTCACCTTGCTGCTTGAGAAATATTTCTTTAAATTGCTCCATTGATTCAATCCCTTGGTTATTAAGAGCATTCAGTAAATCTTCATCGCTCATGTTTTGCTGTTTTTTAATCATTTCTAGTTGTTGTTTGAAATATTCATCTTTATCTTTTTTGGTTAAGTTGATATTTTTTCTGTCAACTTCTCTTTCCAAAAGCTTTTTGGCAATTAAATCATCCAATTGATCTCTTTTAAATGCTTTTATAAATTTTTCTCCTTCCGGTGAAGAATAAAGAAATTGAACAAATTGCGGATTCTGTTGTTGTATTTGCATCATGGTTTGCTGAAGGTTGGTCCATTGATCTAATTCACTCATGTATATATTTTCATCGTCGATTTTGGCAACCACTTCATCTTCCTGCTGTAGATTTTGCTGCTGAGCCTGGAAGGTATTTTCCGCTGAAACCGAGACTGTTAACGCTAAAATAGAAATCAGCATCAACGAAATGGTGAGTCTTTCATTAAATTTCATTACCAATTCTCCTACTTTTTTCTTTATATGAAGCAGGCATTTTTCAAAATACGATAATTGATAATACCGTAGATGAAAAAGTCCTCTTTACAAGTTCTTATAATTGTTTTTTTATGAATTATAAGAATGGAATCAACTTCTTATGGACTTTATTGTTTCATAAAAAATCTTATCATTTATTTAAATAGCATACAACCTTTGGTTTTCTTTGGAATTCTTTAGAAAATTTTAAAGGCCGGATAGAAAATAGTCATATGTACCTATGTACCAATTTCGGCCGATTTCTATCATATTAATTTTGTATTTAAAAAAACGGACATTGGTAATGTGTCTCCGTTTTCTCATAATGCTCGGTTATTTTAAAAAATCATTTTTTTGATTGCATTTCTTCCAGAAAGGAGACTGCCCGGCGCAAATGGGGGATGACGATTGAGCCTCCGACAACAAGCCCGATAGTGAAAGTTTCGTAGAGCTCGGCCTCGGTTGCACCTTCTTTCAGGGACTGAATAATGTGATAGCTAATGCAGTCGTCGCAGCGGAGCACCATTGAGGCCGCCAGGCCCATCAATTCTTTAGTTTTTGCATCAAGGGCTCCCGGTTGATAAGTTTTCTCATCCAGGGCAAAAAAACGTTTTATTTCCAGAGTCCCTCTTTCTAAAATTTTCTGGTTCATTTTTTGACGGTATTTAGTGAATTCCTCATATTTTCCCATTTTTTCTCCCGGTTTATTTTATTGATTTTTTTCATAAATATTAAGTATCCCCATAGCATTGTCAAGATTAATTATTTCCTTTAAATTTAAAGACTATTCCCAAAATAATTAGCTTTTTTCATTGAATAACAAAATTTTTATTACTAAACTATTATTTCAGAATATGCTTTGATTGGAGATTTTATGGGAAAATTTACTGCACCCGATTACTATTTGATGGAGGATCTTCTTCAAGAGGAAGAAAAGTTTATCAGGGACACTGTCCGGGAATGGGTTGATAAGGCGGTCTTGCCTGTTATTAGCCGGTATTACCAGAAAGGTGAATTTCCTACACAGTTAATCCCCCAAATGGGAGAAATGGGTTTGTTGGGAGCAAATCTGCCTGAAAAATACGACTGTCCCGGAGTAAATAATGTTTCTTATGGATTGATGATGCAAGAGCTGGAAAGAGGAGACAGCGGCATACGAAGTTTTGCTTCTGTTCAGGGCTCATTGGTTATGTATCCTGTTTATAAATTCGGGACCGAAGAACAGCGAAAAAAATATCTGCCGAAGCTGGCTGCCGGAGAATTGATTGGGTGCTATGGATTGACTGAACCTGATTTCGGCTCAGATCCGGGTGGAATGAAAACCAATGCCCGCCGTGATGGAAGTCATTACATTATAAACGGCTCAAAAATGTGGATTACCAACGGAACTATTGCCGACATTGCCGTGGTATGGGCCAAGCTTGGTGGTGTAGTCCGGGGCTTCATAGTGGAAAAAGGAGCACCGGGTTTTTCTGCTCCGGAAATAAAAAATAAGCTGTCTCTCAGGGCTTCGGTCACCTCGGAACTTGTTTTCGAAGACTGCCGAATTCCGGAAGAAAATATATTACCTGGTGTCCAAGGACTGAAAGGGCCTCTCAGTTGTCTTACTCAAGCCCGGTACGGTATTGCCTGGGGAGCTATCGGAGCGGCTATGGCTTGTTATGATGAAGCTCTTCGGTATGCCAAAGAACGCATTCAATTCAATCGACCCATTGCCTCCTTTCAACTGGTTCAAAACAAACTTGTCCATATGCTGACTGAGATTACCAAAATGCAGTTGTTCACTCTTCGATTAGGAAGACTGAAAGATTCAGGCAAAATGAAACACACCCAGGTTTCTATGGCCAAGGGTAATAATGTTTTTCAGGCACGTGAAATAGCCCGTATGGCCCGGGATATTCTGGGTGCTGCCGGTATTGTGGATGAATATCAGAGCATGAGACACATGGCCAACTTAGAATCGGTCTATACTTATGAAGGAACCCATGATATACATATTCTTGTAGTCGGTGAAGATATTACCGGAATAGAAGCCTTTAGAATATAAAAAAGAAAGAAATGCCCTCTGCAACATTTCGGCTGCCAATGGTTAAGCCGAAATAGACCAGAGGGCTTTTAATTTTCTGGGGGAAAAGTGAGAAAATTCGCATTTGTCATTGATGGCTATTTTATGCAAAAAAGAGTTCAATCTTTAAAATTATTTTATTATACCGGTAAAGATATCCGAGATTATTGTAAAAAACATTTAGAAAATAGGGATGATTGCATATATAGAATTTTTTATTATGATACAGGCCCCTTAAACTATAAAGGACATAATCCAATTTCAAAAAAACATATAGATTTTAAGCAAAGCGATCTTTCTAAAAGAAAAAAAGAATTACGCATTGAATCACTTAAAATGTAACTTTACTCACCTTATTGCCTCATGAATAATGTAACCCAAAACTTATTTTAAAGTGGGGGGGACAATTTCATCATTACTTTCAACGAGGCATGGATCCGTGAAGAAACAGTCTCTAAAAAAGACAACCTCAACTTCAAGGCTATGGAGGCAGAATGATAGGAGAGACTCATTTATTTCGGTAAGATTTTTGTTGAGGCAACCCTTAGTGGATATAAGATTATTTCGTGAGGCAATATGGATAGTTGACTTCAATCAGTTTTCTGGATAAAAGAATGGAAGTGATAGAAAGTCATTTATAAGATAAATAAAATTATGGATGGCTCATAAATCAAAAATTACTTGACATCCTTAGCACGATAGGAATTTCGTTTTTCTGTTGATGTTGATTTTTCCTCCATT
>CAYTTR010000004.1:0-90560 GCA_964440805.1 uncultured Eubacteriales bacterium | reverse complement strand
CTTTCCCGGCCCTCTCTATGCCCATGCCCCGGATGTCGACCTGGAAGATTATGTGGACTCCAATAAAAAACTGGAAGCTCGACTCCATGAATTCGATTATCTATGCGCCGGTCATAACGATCCCTGGGTGAAAAGTGAGGTAATACCTCGGGTAAGCGAAGCCTTTTCAGTGATATTTTCAGGGGGAGGAGATTTTGACGAAAGCGAAGGCCTGAGGCGGTATTACTTCGATGGATTTGATGTGCTCATTCAGAGTGAGGATGTAGAAAAATAAAAAGCGCAGAAAAATGAGCAGAACCTAATTTTTATTTTCCCAATTTTTTCTTACAGTTATGCTTTTAAGAGGCCGCAAGATAGCAGCACTCTTGTCATTTTTTATTTGATATGATATTGCATTTCTGGCAAAACAATTTCTCCAATGAAAACAAAGAGGGGAAAAATCACCTCAGGAGGTTTTCCATGAAACGCATTTTTTATCTTTTAGTCTTTTTAATTACAGCCGCTTCCTTTCTTTCGGCTGAGCTTCCATCAATCAGCCAAAAAACAGCCGGCATGAAAAAATATCCCGGCTACTTCAATTTTTACTGGGATGATGATGCCGGAAAGATTTGGCTCGAGATAGACAAATTCGACACAGAAATTCTTTATGTAAGCTCTTTACCTGCGGGTATCGGATCGAACGACATCGGTCTCGACGGCCGTCAGCTTGGGGAAACGCGAGTAGTTAAATTCATCCGGGTAGGGCAGAAAATTCTTTTAATGCAGCCCAACTATTCTTTCCGGGCGAGCAGCGGTAATCCGGCTGAGGAGAGAGCTGTCGAGGAAGCTTTCGCTAAGTCGATTATCTGGGGATTCAAGGCGGAGGCTGAGGAAGACGGCCGGGTCCTGGTGGATGCCACCCCGTTTCTAATGGAGGATGCTCATGAAGTAATCCCCAGATTACAGCGGTTAAACCAGGGGAATTTCAATATAGACCGCACACGCTCTGCCGTCTATTTGCCCAGAACTAAAAATTTTCCTCAAAATACAGAGATTGAAACTATTCTGACCTTCACCAGCCAAAACCCGGGAATGCTTCTGCGCCAGGTAGTACCAGAGCCGGCTGCAGTTACCGTCCGCCAGCACCATTCTTTCATAAAACTTCCCGAAAGCGGCTATGAGCCCAGAATCTACGACCCCCGTTCAAACTTCTTCGGCCTGACCTATCTGGATTTCTCCGCCCCTATTGATAAGCCTTTGGCTAAAAGATATATCACCCGTCACAGGCTTAAAAAGAAAAACCCTGAAGCAGAAATAAGCGAGCCCGTCGAGCCCATCGTTTATTATGTGGACCCCGGTGTTCCGGAGCCGGTGCGTTCGGCTTTGATAGAGGGAGCAAGCTGGTGGAACGAGGCTTTTGAAGCCATCGGATACAGGAATGCTTTCCAGGTTAAAGTTCTACCGGAGGATGCCGATCCCATGGATATCCGCTACAATATGATAAACTGGGTTCACCGCTCCACGCGAGGCTGGTCTTACGGATCATCTGTGACTGATCCCCGCACCGGGGAGATACTGAAAGGACATGTGGCTCTGGGGTCGCAGCGCTTGCGCCAGGACTTTATGATTGCCCAGGGTTTAGCGGCTGAATATGAAGAAGAAAGCGATAATTCCGCCGAGATGGTGGAGCTGGCCTTGGCCCGCATCCGGCAGCTTTCTTGTCATGAAGTCGGCCACACCCTGGGAATGGGTCACAACTATGCAGCCAGTGTGAACGACAGGGCCTCGGTCATGGATTATCCCCATCCCTTAATAAAGATTAAAGAAGACGGTTCGCTGGATCTCTCCGATGCCTATGCTGTAGGAATAGGTGAATGGGACAAAGTTTCCATCGCTTACGGCTATCAGGATTTTCCCGAAGGAGTGGACGAAGAACAGGAGCTGAGAAAAATACTGGATGATGCCTTTGCCGGAGGATTGGTTTTCTTAGCCGGTCAGGATGCCGGTCCTTCAAGTGCTCACCCTCTGGCCGCCACCTGGGACAATGGAAAAGATCCGGTGGCTGAACTGCAGCGGGTGATGAAAATCAGGGCCGCGGCCCTTGAAAGTTTTTCAGAAAAAAGAATCCCCATGTGGACGCCCATGGCCACCTTAGAAGAAGCCCTGGTGACCACCTATCTCTTCCACAGATACCAGGTAGAAGCTGCAGCCAGTGTCCTTGGGGGACTGAACTACAATCATACTCTGCGCGGGGATGTGCAGAAAGGCCCGCGCATTGTTTCGGGTAAGGAGCAGAGACAGGCCCTGGATGTTCTTCTTCAAACCATTTCACCTGCTAATCTGGCTGTAGACGAAAAAATTCTGAGCCTCATTCCGCCCCGGCCTCCCGGATACAGGACAAACCGTGAGCTTTTCCCAAGATATACAGGAGATACCTTTGATCCATTGGGAGCAGCTGAGGCGGCCGCCAAACTGACTGTCGGGCTTATCCTCCACCCTGAAAGAGCAGCCCGGCTGGTTGATTATCATTCTCGTGACAGCAGCAATCCGGGTTTAGCAGAAGTGCTGGACAAAATCATCGCTTTTACCTGGAAAACAAACCATAAATCGGGCAAGTTGGCTGAAATCCAGCGCCTTGTGAACAACGTGGTCTTGTATCACCTGATGAGCTTGGCCGCCAGAGAGGCAAACGCTCCCCAGGTTAGGGCGCTCGCTTTGGCTAAACTGGATGAACTTAACCGGTGGCTTAAGAACCGGATAGACCGCTCCATAAACGGAAAGCCTCCTGTTGAAGATCCAGACCAGAAGGCCCATTTCATTTATGCCGCCTCAAAGATTGACCTGTTTCAGAAAGACCCGACGAAAATCACACTCCCGGCTCCCCTTTCTCCTCCGCCAGGAGCTCCCATAGGTGTAGTCGATTGATGTCTTACTGTTTGTTTTGACCCCCCGAAAATATCATTTAAGGTCTATTTTGTGGGCTATTTTTGACGTTATGTTATTGATAATTCTACATTTATCACGGTGCGACCCCAAAACCCCAACCAAACATTTACCATGGGGCGATCCCAAAACGAAGTCCCACCTCAAAACGAAGTTTACTTGAAAACGAACTTTTTAATAAATTAATTCAGACCAAATACTAAACCAGCAAATCCTTATCCCAGCCGATGGACTTAATTTCTATATTGTTCAAATCGCTTGTTCCAAGTTTATAAACTTTATCGGCAGCTTCAACACAAATAGGAGGCGGAGAAAGAGGCCATGGTTCTCCCCTTAATTCTTCCCTTTTATTCTGGATAATCTTTAATCCTACAGCATCCAGAGCCACCGGGTCGGTGCCGGCCATCAAGCCGTTATAAACCCATCGGTAGCGCGGGTCAAATTGAGGACCTTTATCGCATACAGGACGGAGCGCATCCACCAGAATCAATCTGGTTTTACCTTTAACCTGGGGAAGATGCCAGATTTCACCCAGCTTGGCACTATCCTGATTATGGTAGTTTCTCGGGGCTCCGGAATAAAGAATATAGTTTTTTATGACTGTCCCAATTCCGGTCAGCCAGTGGGCTTTAAGCCCGGGGAGCGAAATCAAGGCAGTAATAGGCTCAAGGTTAACCGACCGGCCCTGGGCATTTCTTATGTTTTCCGCTGGGACTCCGGCTTCAATCAGGGTTTCCTTGACCACTTCAATCAGCTCGTCATGGGTAGGATTCATAAGAGGAGTGGGCACCAAGCCGATGACATCATCGGGACTGACCAGACTGAGCCAGGCATCTTTCGTGTTATCTTCACCGGTTATTCCGGTCAATACCTGCTCAAGCATTTTTCGCAAAACGCTTTTATTTACATTTAAATCGCTGTCCACGGCATTCTGGTCGCGGACAATGAGAACCGTGCTTTTCCCTCCTTGAGCCTGAGCTTCTTTACCTCCGGCTCCTTTAAGCCAATCCGGTGTCAACAGGGTTACACCGAGTGTGGCCCCAACGGTTCCGCGGATAAAATCCCTTCTGGTTACCACCCTTTTTTTAATTTTCATTCATTCCTCCCTGTTGAAATTATTTTAATTTTGCCCGACTTATTATCTCCCGGGCTGATTCAATGTCAGGGGATTCAAAAACCAGGGCTAAATATCCGTTAAGAAGCTTATACCCCAGCCAGCCGTCCTCAAGCTTGAAAAAATTTTGATTTTCTCGGCCCGTATCTAATTTAATCTTTCCGCCCCCCTCCGGGAGATAGGCTTTATAAAAATCTTCAAGTGCTTCGGCAGCCTGTTTATTGTCCGGATATTTAATAATTAGGAGTTTAGCCGAATTTTTTTCCTCACCGCTATGTCTTTTCTCAAAAGTGACGAGTAGGGCTTCGGTCGAATGATCTAAATTTAAAATATTTTCATGGCTGAGGTAGAACAAGGAATTTAAAATAAGATGAGAATAGAAATAGGCGGTTCTTTCTCTCTTTACGGTCCAGGACGAATCCTGCGACGGCAGAACGGCCTTTAACATTTCCGGATAGAGGCCCGGGGTTCGTCCGGCTGAGATAATTTCTCCAAGCTGAAGAATAACTTCCCGTACACCTGGAGATTCTTTCAAAGCCAAAATTCTTACATATAAATTATCAGCCCAAATCCGTAAAAGCCCTTCCCCATACAAGGCCCGGCTAAACGGGACAAGCGGATGCCCCTCATCTTTTTCCTGCTGTCCAGTCAACCGGACAGCTTCACCATCCCAATCAAGGGACAATAATCCGAAGGCATCCCGGGAGTGTTTCATATGATAAATTTCAACCATTATTTCATTGTCGTTTGCATCGGTGTATTCATATACATTGAGGTGGTCGAAGTTATAGCTTAGATACAGCTCTCCGGCGCCGTTCATATAATCAAATATGTTGGTTTCATCAATATGGCGGGGTGGCCCCTCCAACTCCCAACCATCGATTGTATCCGGAAGGTTTATAGTATTGGCTTGCATGATATTTGATTCTCCTTGTAAACGGGATATTAATAATATAAAAAAAATGGTTGAAAAAATTGAAAACAGAATCCTCTTTTTCATAACTATATCACTCCACTTATTTTTAGTTTTTAGGAGAAATTGATTTCTTGTGTTTTTGACGGTTTTCTCTTAATTCCATCAAATTTCCGCTTTCTTTTTTCTATATTACCAATAACAAAAGGGAAAAACAACTTAAGTCATCAGAAAATCCGAATAAACTCAACTGACATTATTAACTCTTTCAGACAGAACAGACTGAATGGACTTATGCGGCTGAATAGACTGAACAAACTTTTTTAACTTAATTACTTCATTCTTTGGGAAGCGGCAGCTCGGTTATCTCTCCCAGCTCGAGTGCTTTTAATTGATCGATAACAGCTTCCTTTCTCCCGACGACCAGAATAACCAGGCCGTCCGGGTTGACCGCCCTTTGCCCGATTTCCAGGACCTTGTCTGCATCAACCTTCTTGATCCTGGGAATATAAGTCTCGAGGTAGTCGTCAGGGTACCCTTGAAGCTTGAGAAAAACAGCCTGGTATACAACAGCCTGCGGGGAATCGAATTTATGGACAAAAGCATTCTGCTCGTACTTCTTGGCTATTTCAAGCTCTTCGGCCGTCACCGGATTTATTGTCATGTCAGTGATGATTTCTTTAATAAGAGCGACAGCTTCTCCTACTGATTGGCTCTTGGTCATACAAAAATTATAGAATGCTCCCTTGTCTCTTCCTAAGCCAATCATTCCGAAAGTGGCATAAGCCAGGCCGCGGTTCGACCTCACTTCTCTCATTAATCTGGAGTTGAAACTTCCTGTACCGAGGATAAAGTTAAAGACATTGACTTCCACATTATCCGGGTCAAGATTATTCAATCCCAAATGACCCATTAAAATAATGGCCTGGGTCATATCCGGTTTGTCAATCAGGTACACTCCCGGTTTTGAAGCCAGCTCTGCTTTGAGAACATCAGGCTCAACCACCGGTTCACCTTTCCATTCTTGGAAGTTTTCCTTAAGAAGAGGAATAATCTCTTCTTTTTTAAAGTCACCGGTAAAAGTTACAATAATCTCTTTATCCCTAATGTTCCTCTCATAAAAAGCTTTGAGATCATCGAGGGTAATATTGTTAATGCTTTCGGTTGTAGTCCGCTTGGCCTCCGGGAAATCTCTTCCGTAAATTAGCTCTTGAAAAACTATCATGGCCAAGGTCATCGGTCGATCAAAACGCCGTCTAATTGATTCCAGATCTTTTTTCTTTTCAGTATCGAACCGTTCTTTATCAAATGAGGGATTTTTAAGAATATCAATCAAGATATTCCATGTTTCATAAAAATTCTTTTCGAGCGTCCAAAAAGAAATCCGGGAGAATTCCAGCCCGGCAGAGGAGCTGGTGGTGGAGCCGAGAAAGTCGAGCTTGTCCTCAAGTTCATCCGGAGTAAGATTTTTTGTTCCGCCGGCTTTAAGCATCCTCATGGTAAGCGAAGCCAAACCGGTCTTATCGGGCGGATCAAAAAGACTGCCTGTCTTTAGTATAATAGAACCGTTGATGACTGGTTGCTCACTGTCTTCTTTAAAATAAAAGGTTATCCCGTCTTTTATTACAGCTATTTCCGGTTTCTGCGGCATAAACTCTATATCGGGAAATTTAAGAGTTTTGGGATCTTTCTGCCCAAAAGAAGATGAAAGAGAAAAAGAAGCTGTAACAATTCCTATAACTACAAGCACCGACCATTTGGCTAAAACATTATTTTGCTTTTTCATTTTTCACCTCCCTTTTCCTTACGAAGAAGGATGCCCACGGTCCGGTTTGACGGAGTGAAGTAACGTTCAGCAGCAGCCATAATATCTTCAGCCGTAATCTTCTTCATTTCTTCCACCCGCTTCCAGTCAGCATCTATGTCATCGAAAAGCAGGACATTCCGCAGGAGCCGCATGGCCAGAAAGACATTATCGGCAAATCCAACCGAACGGAAGAGCGAAGCTTCAGCCTGGTTTACGGACTTTTGGATTTCCTTAGGAGATACCGGTTCTTTTTTAAGGCGGTCAAGGTGCTCATGGATTGCCTGCTCCAGGTCTTCTACCGTGTGGGGATGCCGCGGCTGGCCGAATATTACAAACAGCCCCGGATAACGGGAGCCGGGATAGTTGGTTGAAGTAAAGACGGAGATAGCGATTTTTCTGTTGGTGACAAGGTCCCGGTAGAGGCGGGAGGAGCTGCCGCGGCTGAGAATCATACTGGTTAGGCCGAGGGTAAGGTTGTCCTTATGCCGGAAGTCAGGCATATGGTAGCCCATAATCAAGCGCGGCTCTGCCTCAAACCAGGTGGTAACCCGGCGCTCGCCTCGTTGTTGAGGCTCCATATCCATAGGCCGGGGCAGATCTTCAGCCCCGGGAATATCTCCGAAATATTTTTCAGCCAAACGTTTGACTTCTTCGAATTTTACATCTCCCACTACAGCCGCCACCATATTGTTCGGCACATAAAATGTCCGGTAGAAATTAAGAGCCTTATCCTTGGTGTAGGTCTGGATATCTTCCATATAGCCGACCACTGAATGTCTGTAAGGATGAAGGACGAAAGCAATATTGGTAAACTCATCGCGCAGAAGTCCGTCAGGTGTATTGTCTATACCCATCCGGCGTTCCTCAGCCACAACATCTCGTTCAGAATAGAACTCGCGCAAGACCGGATTTTTAAATCGCTCAGATTCAATTAAAAACCAAAGTTCAAGCCGGTTGGAGGGAAGCATGACAAAGTACTGGGTGGTATCGGTAGAGGTAGAGGCATTTAAAAATTCTCCTCCGTTTTCAGAGTAAATTCTATCGAGTTCGTCTTTGACCACATATTGACGATGTTCTTCCTGAAGTTTGAAAAGCTTTTCTCTAATCTCCTGCATTTTGACCTGGTCAGCTAAGCTTCCTTTACGGTATTCTGAAGCCAGTTCGTTACCCAGGCGGTCCATTTCCTCAAGAATTAATTTTTCTTTCTCAAAATCCCGGGTGCCGATTACCGGAGTTCCTTTAAAGGCCATGTGCTCGAAGAAATGGGCGAGTCCGGTTTCTCCTTTCCTCTCATCCACACTTCCTACTTTAACCATGATCATACCGGCAAAAGTTGGAACCTGAGGTCTTTCATAAACAAAAAAACGCAATCCGTTATTCAGGGTAAATTCTTTGACTTTGTCTGAAAAACCCTGAGCCGAGACAGATGAGACGGAAAGAAAGACCAAAATCAAGCAGAGGCTGAAAATGACGGGAATCAGACGAAACTTCCTCATCATTCCTCCTTTCAAAAGATTATTTTGACGAAAAATTTTTGTTACTGACCCTACCCCACCGCAATAATTAGGTAAAAAGTTTATAAAACAACCGAAAGAAAAAGTCAATTCCATTTTTAATTCAATAACCTTGCATCTTTTCCAGCTATTTTTTAAAATGCACCGAATGGAAAGAATGAAAGACGGAACCTTTCTTCTTTTTAATTCAAGCACCAACGGGAAGCTGGAGAATGAAGAAATCAATCGGATTCGATAACGAACTCTATTTAAAAGAGCAGACCTCAGCCATTCTGAAAAGAATGGAGAAATTCAATAACAAGCTTTATCTGGAATTCGGCGGAAAGCTTCTTTTCGATTATCACGCTTCCCGGGTTCTGCCCGGATTTGATCCGAATGTCAAAATGAGGCTCCTGCAAAATTTGAAAGGGGAAGCTGATATTCTTCTTTGTATCTATGCAGGAGACATTGAAAGGAAAAAAATAAGAGCGGATTTCGGCATAACTTATGATGTAGATGCTCTAAAATTGATTGACGACTTAAGAGAATGGGGTATTGATGTAACAGGAGTAGTCATTACCCGCTTCGACAATCAACCTTCGGCGGTGGTGTTTAAAAACAAACTGGAGCGGCGCAATATAAAGGTCTACACTCATAAATATACCAAGGGATATCCGACCGACGTGGAAATGATTGTCAGTGACGAGGGTTACGGTGCCAATGAATACATAGAAACAAAAAAACCTCTGGTTATTGTCACCGGACCGGGACCGGGAAGCGGCAAGCTGGCTACCTGTTTATCCCAGCTTTACCATGAGTACAGAAGAGGGCTGAAACCTGGATATGCCAAACTGGAAACATTTCCCATCTGGAATCTTCCCCTTAAACACCCTGTTAATGTGGCCTATGAAGCTGCTACAGCCGATATAAATGATTTCAACTTGATTGATCCTTTTCATTTAGAAGCTTACGGATTGCCGGCTGTAAATTATAACCGGGATGTTGAAGTATTCCCTGTTTTAAAAAGAATACTGGAGACAATCACCGGGTCAAAGCCCATCTATCAATCACCTACAGATATGGGAGTAAACCGGGCGGGCTCGGCCATTACCGACCACGATAAAGTCAAGGAAGCGGCCAAACAGGAAATAATAAGAAGATATTTCCGCTACCGTTGTGAATACGTAATGGGCCTTGTAGGAAAAGATACCGTCCAAAGAGTGGGGCTGCTGATGGAAGAATTGAATTTGAAGCCGGAAGACCGGAAAGTAGTCGGAATGGCCAGGGAAGCGGCTCGGGAAGCCCGGGAAAAACAAAAGGGAAATAAAGGCATTTTCTGCGGGGCCGCTATTGAACTGAATGACGGTTCAATCGTGACCGGAAAGAATTCTTCCTTAATGCATGCCTCTTCTAGCCTGATTCTTAATGCCGTCAAAAAACTGGCGGAAATTCCCGATAAAATTCATTTGTTGAGTCCGTCTGTGATTGAATCAATCGCCAATTTGAAAAAAAATGTCCTGAAAACAAATTCAATAAGCCTTGACCTTGAAGAAACTCTGATTGCTCTCACCATCAGCGCCGCCACCAATCCTACCGCCCAATTATCAGTAGAGAAATTACAGGAACTCGCCGTTTGTGAAGTTCACCTGACCCATATCCCCACTCCCGGGGATGAAATCGGCTTAAAAAGACTGGGGGTCAACCTGACCAGTGATCCCGATTTCGCTACAAAAAACCTCTACATGCTGTAGATTCAATTAACCTGAACTATTCATAAAAAAGGCCGATACCTTTTATATCACAAATACTACCTATGACTTAAGAGGTTTTATTATGGCGTAGGTAAAGGAATTAATTTCATCAAATCCTTCCATCAAATCTTATCTAAAATCGGCCTTTTTTACCCTTCAGGCGAGCCGATCTTGCCGTAGATTCATGAATAATCCAGGTTAATTCTCAAAATCCAAATAGTTTTTTGTTTTTTTATCTAATCCTGGTAATATTACTATCCATCTCCACGAATGGAGGATATGAATGCCGCCAAAAGAACGGTTTAAAATGCCCCACACTCTTGTGCTTATATACCTGCTGGTTATTGCGGTTTATCTCCTTAGCTTAGTAATCCCCTCCGGAGAATTCCAGAGAGAAGAAAAAGTTTTTCAAGGACAAACCAAGCTAATTACCATTCCCGGCACTTTTAGTGAAATTGAAAAAAAGTATTTAGGACCTGAATGGCTGCTTATTGCCCCAATCCGGGGATTTCAGGACGGAGCTCTCATCATCTTTCTCATTTTCATTTTCGGGGGGACATTTGCCGTTCTTAATCAAACCGGAGCTATTGAGGGAGGCATCCGGCGCTTAGCCGCCTTTTTTTCCAAAAACAGAAAATCCCAAAAATTTGTCATCCCTGTCCTGATGATAGTTTTTTCCCTGGCAGGAGGAGTGTACGGTATGGCTGAAGAATCCATTCCTTTTGTTCTCATCTTTATTCCTTTAGCCCTTTCCCTCGGTTATGATTCTATTGTAGGAGTGGCCATTGTTTTTCTGGCTTCAGCGGTGGGCTTTGCGGCCGCCTTTTTTAATCCTTTTACAGTCGGAATAGCTCAGGGATTTTCCGACCTCCCCCTTTATTCAGGCTTGACTTACAGGCTAATCCTCTGGGTAATAGGCACTGTTATCGCCATTATTTTTGTTATGATATATGCTGAAAAAGTCAGGCAAAATCCGGAAAAAAGCCCTGTTTACGAGATCGACAAAAAAAGGGAATATTCTCTCTCCAATGATCCTTCTCACGAAATTCCCTGGGGCCTGTCTCAGAAACTTGTCATCTGGATTCTGTTTGGAGGCATTGGGCTTCTAATTTACGGAATTCTTGCCCAAGGATGGTATATGGAAGAAATAGCCGCCCTTTTTCTGGGCATAGGACTGATTTCCGGATTGGTGGCCCGCCTTTCTCCTTCCCATATGGCTAAAAGTTTTGTCGAGGGGGCCAAAGATGTTATGAACGTAACTTTAATCATTGCCGGCGGCCGGGCCATTCTTATCATTCTCAATGAAGCTGTGGTCCTGGATACAATTCTTCAGGCAACAGCCGGAGCGATTTCCCGGGTTCCCCATATAATAACAGCCCATATGATGTTTTTGACCCAGGCCATCATCAACTTCTTCATTCACTCGGGAACAGCTCAAGCCGCCCTGACCATGCCGGTTATGGCGCCTTTGAGCGACTTGGTAGGAATCACCCGCCAGACAACGGTTCTGGCCTTTCAGTTATGCGAAGTTATCAATCCTATTCTGCCTACCTCGGCAGTGACTATGGGAGTCCTTGGCGTGGCCCATATTCCTTGGGAAAAATGGGCCAGATGGTTCCTGCCCCTGATGATGATTCTT
This sequence comes from uncultured Eubacteriales bacterium, assembly GCA_964440805.1. Classification (GTDB taxonomy): domain Bacteria; phylum Acidobacteriota; class Aminicenantia; order Aminicenantales; family Aminicenantaceae; genus CAYTTR01. Next base: position 78,921 of record CAYTTR010000004.1, on the reverse strand, counting down.
ATTGTCTTCAGCTTGATCGCTCTGATTCCTCCTATTCTTATGAATTGGGGGCCCTTTTAAATCGGCTCTTTTGTTTTTAAATCGAATTTGTCACCCGGTTTAAGGACATGCATTACGACATTATGCCCGCTCAGGATTTTATCAGGCCTGATTTCTATGGCTGCTCCTGAAGCATCATAGACGATGACATTTTGTTCTCCCACAACTTCAAAAGTTCTGCCGGGTTTAACTATAATCGCCGTGGATTCATCAATTCCGATCCCCAGGAGATCTTTATTTTCCAGAACCAGGCTTATCAAACGGTTGTGTCTTTTGCGGGTCACAAAATGTTGATCTATAATTGCTGTTTTAATGAATCCTAAACCCGGAATAACCTCAATATTATCGGCCATGATTCTCTCAAAAGCCCGGTCGTCTTCAACAGGTATTTTTTCATTGCCGGTAATCATTAATTCACTCATGACCGCTGCTCCGGCACTGGTTCCTCCAATTACACCCCCTTGTTTATAAATTTCGAGAAGTCTTTCCTGGATTGGGGCCCCAACCAGTGCTTTGGTCAACCGGCTTTGATCTCCTCCGGTGAAATAAATGGAACCCACTCCATCCAGAATCTTGAGGGTTTCCTGATTTTCTGCCTGATCTCTACTCAAAACATGATATTCCACCTCCGGCAAACCGAGCCCGGTTAATTCTTCTTTCATGGCCTGGCCGGCTTCCTCGGGCGAACCACTGGCCATGGGAAAAACAACTGTTTTCTTTTGGGGATTTTTTTGGGCTAATGACACATAATTTTCCATCATTTGTTCCGGACGATTCCCTCCACCGATTATAAAAAGATATCCTTCGGCACTTTTATCGGCAGGAAGGTTGAGCGATAACAGTACAAACCCCGCAACCATTACAATAAAAAATCTTTTCATTATTATTTCTCCTTTTTTTGTTTCCTTATGGTCGTCTCAGAGGATAAATTTTCAACCGCCTCCTTGTAGTAAACGCCCCGTTTCCTTAAACCTTGAAGAATGAAATCCACACAATCAGGATTTCGTCCGATATACTCAGGCGGAGATATTCCCTTTCGTTCATAAAGACCTTTAGCAAGCAGGCGCAGCATAAGGGTGGCTGTATAGCCTGTTGTCCGGGCCATAGAATGAATTCCGGTCTCTGGATTATATCTATCCAGAAGTTCATAGGAATAACGAACTGTCTGATTCGCTTTTTTTCCTTCAACCATCATCTTCAGCACCGTAATATCGCGATCACCTAAGTTCATTTTCCATTTGGGAAATAGAAGTTTAGCTGTGAGGTCAATCGGCCTTATCTTTACTTCCCCTATCTGAACTTCTTTTTGGCCAAAAAAGCCGGTGTCTCTAAGCATTGCCATTTTCTCAATATGTCCGGGATATCTCAGGGTTTTTTCTTTCATGTTGGGAATAGAAAGAGTTTTAATAAGAGTACGTAAACCGTCTGTGTTGAAAGCCTCTAAAGTCCCAATCCCAGGAAAATTGATTAGCTCTGGTTCTGAAAGAGCCGGCTTAACCACAACCTTTCCCCATTCCACGTATCTTGCCGGACGCAGGTACTCCTCAATTACGTCATAGGGAGAAAAGCCGGCTTTATACTCATAAGGCCACTTGCGTTCCTCAGGCAAACCGCCCACATAAATGGTTAAAGACTCGGTATTGTCAAGAATCTGATCAACATACCCAGCCAACAAGTTGGTCATTCCAGGCGCAACTCCGCAATCCACTACAGCAGTGACTCCCTTTTTTTTTGCTAACTCATCCAGAAGAAAGACATCTTCCGGAAAAAAGGAAATATCTACCACCTTTTTTCCGGTTTCGATTACAGTTTTCAATGTTTCAAAGCCCATAGCTCCAGGTACAGCACTAATTACAAAATCAAAATCCTGGACGAGTTTCTTAACATTTTCTCTCCGGGAAAGATCTGAACGGATGGTTCGAATTGAACCGGATACATTAAGCCTTTTAAGAGCCTCTTTATCCTTGTCCACTGTCCAAACCATAATATCCGGATCGGCAGCCAAATCCAAAGCCATGGGACCGCCAACAAGTCCGGCCCCAAGGATGATTACTTTTTGCATTTTTTCCTCCAGCTAATAAAAAAACCTAAATGTTTTCTCAACTAAAGAAAGATCAAAATCAATTAAAAGTAAGAGGGAGGAAAATGATTATAATCCGCTGAAACGGTTTTTATAAAGAATAAGTCGAACTTGTTCTTTGCCAAATAAAGAAGATTTAGAAGACAAGCTCAAAAAATGCATTGTATTTCAAGATAAATAAATAAATTCTTTAAGTCAAAGACCTTGCTCTTTCTCACAGCCAGCGAAGCAATTTTCTCTTTAAGTTTTCCTCTTGCAGATTGCAGTAAAATCTGGAATTACAACTGAAAATACAGAAATCCAATGAACTCCTCCTGGATCAGCTTCCCCTTTTTACAGCAAATAAAATCTTTCAGCAAAATAAAGCTTCCTATCAGGATGAATCAGGAGATGAAATATATTCAGACATCTTGTAAAATTCACTTCTAAAATCAAAGATCCGGGAAAAAACACTTTGACCAAGAATAAAGAAACACCCAAAAAAGTAGTCAGGACTTTCGCCGCTGCCTCATTTCTGAATGACCTGGGTTCAGATATCATTTATCCTATTTGGCCCCTTTTTGTAACCCAGATATTGCGGGCTAACATGACCGCCCTCGGCTTCCTGGATGGGCTGGGAGAAGCCTTAGTCTCTCTTTCCAAATTTGCCTCCGGCTATTTTTCAGACCGACTTAAAAGGAGGAAAATTTTTATCTGGACAGGGTATCTTTTCGGTTCTCTCTCCCGCTTGGGCTATGCTGCTTCATCAGTCTGGACTCATTTAATTCCTTTCCGCATTCTGGACAGAAGCGGAAAAATCCGCAGCTCTCCCCGGGATGCCTTGGTAGCAGATATTTCTTCAGCCGAAGAACGGGGGAAAAATTTCGGCCTCCTCAGGGCCATGGATCATCTGGGAGCTTTTTGCGGTGTTCTGATTTGTATAGCTTTTTTTAATCTCCTCGGTTACCGCTTGCTTTTCGCCTTGGCCGCCGTTCCTTCTTTAATCAGTGCCGGTTTGGTCTTTTTTCTCATTAAAGAAAGAAAAACGGAAAAAATTAAACTCTATAAAGGGATTACCTTAAAAGACCTGAATAAGAATTTTAAATTGTTTTTATCTTTAAGCGCTGTTTTTACTTTGGGAGCATTCAGCTATTCATTCTTGCTAATTTATGCTAAGGAAACCGGTTTCAAACCAGCTTTTGTTCCGGTGCTTTATCTTATTTTTACTGCAGTAGCCTCACTTTTTTCCACTCCCATGGGGAAAATTTCTGACAGAATCGGCAGAAAACCGGTCCTCCTCTTTTCTTTTCTTCTTTGGGCCTTGGTTTTGACCTGCTTTATTCTGGGGGAAAGCATTGCCCTGGTCGCAGCGGGATTTGTTTTATACGGTGCCCATAAAGGTGCCTTTGAACCTGTCCAGACAACTTTTGTCTGTGAGCTGGCTCCTCAGTCTTTCAGAGCCAGCGCTCTGGGAGGATACCAGATGATCACTGGCTTGTGTACTTTCCCTGCTTCTTTCCTGGCTGGTATTCTCTGGGAATCCTGGGGAATGTTAGCCCCATTCATTTTCTCTCTATTTCTAACTATTGTTGCAGGGATCCTTTTACTATTTGTCAAAAAAGAAAATTCGAGTTCTCCAACTTGACATAAACAGCCTTATGGTGTTAATGGTCTCAACGTTACTGAGAGAAAGTGAGTGGATTATAAATTCCTGCAAATCCATTTACTCAGGTTAAGAAGGGGAATTTTATTTTCTTTAACCAAGGCTTATCACCTTATAAAAAATCGAAAATGAACAAAACTCCAGATGTCCTGTCTCTTTTAAAGATAACTCCTTTGCCCCAATCTAAGGGCTATGTAAAAAACAAAAAACAATACCAACTCCATTCTCTGATTACCGAACAAAGACATCCACGAACCTGGAATCTGACTTTTACTATCAAAAAAAATATTAAAGAGGGGTTGAACCAGATTCTTTCTGTGGATGAAGATATTTCCTTGAAATTCAACAAAATAGCCGGCGATGAAAAAATGTTAGGCCTTATAGAGCAGGCAGGCTGGGCCGTAACCCGGGCTATAAGGGAAAAGAAAAAAATCTTTATCTACGGCTGCGGCTCCACCGGCAGGCTGGCCAAACAAATGGAAAGTGCCATTTGGCGGCCCTTTTGGAAAAAAACTAAAAAAAGTCCTATCCGGCAAAAATTAGCCCCTTTCGTTTCAGAACATATCGAAGAGCTTCTTATAGGTGAAATAACCGGTGGAGACAGAGCTTTCATCAGCGCTCTTGAAGGCTTCGAAGACCTGGAAATAATGGGAGAGCTTCAACTGGCTGAAAGAAGAATTGAGAGAGGCGATGTTGTTTTCTGTATAACCGAAGGGGGAGAAACCTCCTCTGTTATCGGAGCCGTCTTGGGTGCGGTTAAGCTTTACGGAAGGTTAACTCAAGAAAAAACGGCCGAGGCAAAAAATAATATTTATTTTATTTTCAACAACCCTGAAGAAGTATTAATGCCCTTGGAGCGAAGCCGGCGAGTGCTGGAAAATCCGGCCGTTACCAAAATAAATCTGACTACAGGCCCTCAGGCCGTAACCGGCTCAACCCGAATGCAGGCGGCTACATCGGAAACCTTTATCCTGGGAGTAATTATAGAAAGCGGGATCCAAGCTTTTCTTGAAAGCTTCGTGACCGAAAGTGAATTGACCGGTTTGGGCTTTCAACCGTCGACAAGCCTTAGTGAAAAAATTATTTCGTTCAATAAACTAAAAAACCTCCTTTCTTCCAAAATAGATGATCTGGCCGAACTTACTTATAAAGAGGCTCAAACCTACCGTAAAGGCAAACGGACAACTTATTTCGCTAAAAAAGCTCTTTCCACAGTTTTTGTCGACTGCGCTGAAAGAAACCCCACCTTTCATCTCCATCCTCTGGACCCTGTTGGTGCAAAAAAAACTCTAAGCTGGATTCAGGTCTGGACTGAAGCTCAGGACAGCAGCAATGCCTGGACTATTTTATTAGGCAGGTCATTCAGAGGCCTCAAAGATTCATTTTACAGATCCCATCTTGTCAATAAGGTCAAAGACACTTATCTCAAAGAAACGGCAATTAAAAGCTTGGCCAAAGCCGGAAAAAACCAGGCTGAGCTTTATGACTTCTCCTTTTCAGAAAAAAACATAAAATCAAGGTGTCCCAAAAAAGGAGACCTGGGAGTTATAATCCTCCAGGATGAAGAACTGGAAGAGCTCAATAAAAAAGAATCTTCATTTTTAAAATTTATCCGGATTTTGAAAAAAAACAAAGCCGCCCTGAGCTTAATTCTTCTAACCGACTCCGCTTCGGAGTCAAGCAAACCGGCTGTTAATAAATCACTTTTTGATTCCAATAAAAATGGCCTTCTTTACCTTCCTTTGAAGGGAGTATCGGATCCTTTAGGACTAAGAAAACAGGTGCTTCTTAAAATGCTGCTCAATACCCATTCAACAGGAGTAATGGCTGTCCTGGGAAAAATAGTGGGAAACACTATGACCAGCGTTAATCCCAGCAACCTCAAACTTATCGGCCGGGCAACCTATCTTATTAAAAGTCATGTCAATGATGTCCTGGGAAGCTCAAATTGGAGCCAGCACTACGGCCGGCAAACCCCGGTCTCCTATGCCCAGGCAAATGCTGTTCTTTTCGATGCTCTGGAATTTACCGGCCGAAAAAAATGCCTTGCCAGCGAAGTTACCCTCTCTATAATAAGGATACTTGAAGCCATGAAGAAAAAAAGTTATGTAAGCTGGGAAGAGGCTATGTCCACTTCAGAAAAAGAAGGGCTTGAAAACTACCTCTCCCGGCTTAATCCAGACTTCCTTCTGCCAAAATCGATGCTGAAAAAATCACCGCCGGAGAATTTTTAGAATGGGATTTGCGGTTATCGATTATGTCATTGTTGCTCTTTACCTGCTCGGAGTAAGCTTCTTCGGTATCATGGTTTCAGGAAAGCAACGTAGCCCGGAGGATTATTTTTTAGGAGGCCATAAAATACCCTGGTGGGCTGTTCTTTTTTCGGTTGTAGCTACCGAAACCAGTACTCTGACCTTTATCAGCATCCCGGCCGTAGCTTATACCGGAAATTTAACTTTTCTCCAAATAGCCATGGGCTATATTCTGGGCCGGATTGCGGTCAGCCTTTTATTTCTGCCGAAATTTTATAAAGGCGAAATGTCCACTGCCTATCAATACCTGGGGCAGCGTTTCGGTAACAGCATGAGGAATATAACCAGCACCACCTTCATGGTAACCCGCCTGCTGGCAGATGGAGTCCGTCTTTTTGCCTCAGCCATCCCGGTGGCCATTATTCTCAGGCTGGCTGGCATAAAGATTCCCGCTCTGAGCATTTACCTTCTTTCCATATTTATAATATCCTTAGCCACTCTTGTTTATACCTGTCTGGGCGGAATAAAAGCAGTTGTCTGGATGGATGTTGTCCAGATGGGTGTCTATATCGGCGGAGCCATAATGGCAGCTTTGATAATATTAACCCGCCTGCCGCAAGGATTAACCGGAGTAATAACTGCGGCTCAAAGTTCCGGCAAATTGAAACTTTTCTACCTGGGCTTTGACCTCAGTTGGAGTGACTTTCTGGCTCAACCCTATACTCTGATAACAGCCGTAATCGGCGGAGCGGTTTTCTCAGTGGCTTCCCATGGAACCGACCAACTCATAGTCCAGCGCCTGCTTGCTACCAGGAGCATGAGAGCAAGCCAGAAAGCCTTGACAGTCAGCGGATTGGTGGTCTTTGCCCAATATGCTTTTTTCATGTTTATCGGTCTTCTTCTTTTCAGTTTTTATGCCGGTAAAACTCCGGCTCAATTAGGGCTGGCTACCCATGATGAAATTTTTGCCAAATTCATCGTGGAGCAAATGCCCCCCGGACTTTCCGGCTTGATAGTTGCTGCTGTTCTGGCAGCAGCCATGAGCACTCTTTCTTCATCCATAAATTCCTTAGCCTCAGCCACCACTATGGACATCTATAAACCTTACTGGGGAAAAAACAACTCCGTTAAAAAGGATCTCCGCATTTCCAGAATAATTACCGGTTTCTGGGGATTAATAATCACCAGTTCTGCTTTTATATTTGCTCTGATTCAATTGAAATCTATGGGAGAAAGACCGGCTGCTGTTGAGCTCGGACTGGGTATCGCTTCCTACACTTACGGCGGTTTATTGGGAGCTTTCGCCTTGGGAATGCTTTCCCGAAAGGTAGACCGCCGGGATGCCCTTATCGGCTTTTTTTCCGGATTGACGGCTCTGCTCTTTCTGGTAAAAGGACCGGCACAGCAAATTCTGCCTGGTGAAGGGCTGGCTGTTGCCTGGACTCTTTATGTAATTATAGGAGGAGCCATCGTAGTCCTGATAGGTAATTTATCCCATATTGTAAGAAAATATATTTAAATGGTCTGTCTGTTCAGTCTATTTAGTTTATATCGTCTATTTAGTTTATTTGGTTTGGCCGGTTTGTTTAGTTTATCTGGTTCATCTCGTTTATCATTTTTTATCTGAAGCCGGCCGCATGACTGTCTTGGGTAATTAATTAGAAGAAAAATTGGTGGGCCTTGATTGTTATCGGCCGATAAATGGATATTTTTTACTTAAACTGTCATAATAATAGAAATTAAGGCGGATAATTAATTTATGAAACAGTCTTTGGGAAATGATTTTAAACTCATGCAGAAAATTGCCCAAAAGGACCTGCTGGCATTCCAGGAACTGGTTAACCGCTATCAGAGCCTTATCCTCAACACTTGCTTTCGCCTTACCGGAGACAGGGAAAATGCAGAAGATGTGGCTCAGGAAGTTTTTTTCCAAGTCTACCGGCAGGCAAAAAGCTTTCGCGGCCGGAGTAAACTGTCCACCTGGCTCTACCGGATTGCCGTCAACCGCTCGCTGAACTTCAATAGAAAGCAAAAAAGATTTTCCCAGAATAAATCATCTGTTGATGAACAGGAAAGCAGAACCAGGCATGTTGACATCTTACAGTCATTTCCCAATCAATCGCCGGAGGAAGCATTTGAGAAAAAAGAAGAAAGAAAATTTATAAATAAAGCTCTCGACTCTCTCCAGGAAAAACAAAGGACGGCTTTCATTCTTCATTACTGGGAAGGCCTTTCTTACCGGGAGATTGCCGAAATTTTAAATACGTCACTATCCTCGGTTGAGTCGAGAATTCACCGGGCAAAAAATGCCCTTCGCGATATTCTCCTTGAGGTTATGGAAAAAAATAAATAGCGACGCAAGTTTTTTGGAAAAACCTGTGTCTAATTAAATGTAAAGGTTGGAAAAATGAAAAAAAACAAAACCTGCCGCTTGGTGAAAGCTCACCTGGTGGACATCGCGGAAAAAAAGAAAATCCCATCACTTCCCGAAGAGATACTCCGGGCTCACTTGGACTCCTGTCCTCAATGTTCCCGGCTGATAAAGGATTTCTCTCTATTATGGAACAGGATTGAATCACCGACAGAAATAGAACCTTCTCCTTATTTTTTAAGCAGGCTTATAAACAAAATCGAAGAATATGAACATCAAGAAGCTGCTCCAAAAAAAATTCTAACCGGGTTGAAACCCTTGCTTCGGGCAGTTCCAGTCACAGCACTCATCCTCCTGGGCATTATTACTGGAATCCAACTTGCCTACTCTCCATCCAAAATCAGCCAAGATAAGACTTCTGAGTTTGTATCTGAATACTTCAACAAGTTCGAAGAGATTCCTTCAGATTCATTGGCTGATGCTTATCTTTATCTAAACACTAATAATGTAGCTGAGGAGGGCCGGTCATGAAAAAAAAGAATAAACATTTGACATATATCTTAGTTTTTCTTATCGCCGTCAATTTGACTGCTCTTTTTACCCTAAGTTACAACCGGCTGTTTTCCCAGGAAAAACCCTTTGCTCCACCTGATCCAGGCGAAACCGTTGAATCAGTCAGAAAAGAACTCGGCCTGACGCCGGGACAAATCCAAAAATTAAGAGTCCGGAGACTTTCCTACAGGCAGCAAATAAGACCTGAAATCCAGGAAATCCAGGAGAAAAAAAGAGTTCTTATTGAAGAAATCCGGAGCGAAAAGCCGGATATGACCAGAATCAACAAATTGATCGATGAGATAAGCCTTCTCCAGGCGGAAATCCAGAAAAAAGCGGTTATGAATCTTCTCCAGGAGAAATCTATCCTGGACCAGAGACAAAGGAAACACTATTTCTCAATGTTCGAACGCCATGTCTGCGGCCGGACCATAAAAGATCACCATCCATCCGAAAAACCGCCCGCAGAGGGCAGAAAAATAGAAAAGAATAGAAATAAATCGATCATGAAAACCATGGTATACCATTAAAAATTTAATAGGAGGTAAAATAGGAGGTAAAAAATGAAAAAACTAAATCGAATTACGGTAGGGGCTCTAATCATTGCTTTGGCAGCTATGGTTCCGCTGTCTGCCCAAAAAGCTCAGGAAGAAAAACCGATTAAGGGTCAGGAAATGATGTGTAAGACGCAGTTAAATCTGACCACGGAACAGATGGAAAAAATTCAGAAAATGAAGCTCGTATTTCAAAAAGAAAGGCTGACTATGCAGACAGAACTCAAGGCCAAAATGCTTGACCTTCGAGCTCTGACCATGGACAAGGCTGATTCCGCCAAAATAAACGCCATGATAGATGAAATCGCCAAAGCACGAGCTGAAATGCAGAAAAAAGCCTATGCCCACCGTCAGGAAATCAGAAATGTTCTGACCGAAGACCAGAAGAAAATCTTCGACAAAATGACTCCCGGCCATTTCATGGGTAGCAGAAGCTGTATGGGAGCCTGTGCTGCCGGTTGCGGTCATGGCTATATGGGTCACCACCGTGGAATCAGAATGAAAGACCGCGGATTCTTCCACAAGAGATAATACAAAAAAAGAATTGTCTCAAGCCGATCGGAGGGGAGAAGCAGAGGGCTTCTCCCCCCTTCTTTTTTTAATATCTATCTTTTTTATAACCACAAATAATTTTTTAATTTATTTTTTTGCTTTTTCCCCGAAAAAAAATTATTACATCTTGAGTTTTTCTATTAAAAGTTGGAATTTAAGATAATTTTGAATTTTATGTTGACAAGGCCTGTTATAAAAAATATTATTTAACGTAATTTTCGGGAAATCAATAGTTTTCCGATAATTATTATATGTTTTATTGATGCAGGAATTTTTAAAATCATACGCTTAATAAGCGTGTTCTGCCTTCCGCAATTTTGGATGTACTATAATTACTAAAAAAAAGGCTGTAGTTTTCCGTCCCTTCCTTAAGACATTCCCTCCCTACCCTTTCCCTATATAAATCTCAAAAAAGGAGGATTTATGGAAATCCAGAGAAAAGTTAAGTTTGAAGAGGAACTGGACAGAAATTTCCTTGACGAAATCAAGGAGATGTCCCACTGCGAGGAAATAGACCGCTGTATTCAATGCGGCACTTGCAGCAGTTCCTGTCCAATGGCTATTTATATGGATTATCCCCCTCGTAAAATCATCTCATTCATAAAAAACGGATTTAAAGAAGAAGCCTTAAAAAGTTTTACCATCTGGCTCTGCCCGTCATGTTACACCTGTCAGGTCCGCTGCCCTTCTAAAATCAAAATAACCGATGTCATGTACGCTCTGAAAAGAAAAGCTATAGAAGAAGGAGTTTATCCCTCCAAGTTTTCCATGCCCGTTCTGGCCCGGGAAATGCACCGCCTGATTGCCAAAAACGGCCGCAACTCTGAAACCTGGCTTGTCCTCAATCTATACCTTAAATCCAAAAATCCAATGGGGCTTCTCAAAATGGCCCCAATGGGTATGAGCCTGATGAAGACCGGACGAATGAGCTTAAAAAAAGAAAAAATTAAAAATACCAGACAGCTTCGCCGGATATTAAAGGCAGCCAAGGAGGAATGAAGATGAAAGATTATGTTTATTATCCCGGATGTTCCATGCAGGGAAACGCCAAGCATTATGAAGAGTCTCTGCTTCCGGTATTAAAAACACTGGGACTGGAAACGGAGGAGATGGAGGATTGGAATTGCTGCGGGGCAACCGCTTACTTCTCTGTTGACGACAAAATGGCTGCTGCCATCTGCGGCCGGAATTTATCCATTGCTGAAAAAACAGGCAAGGATATTCTGGCTCCCTGTGCCGGCTGCTTTCTGACCTTAAAAAAATCCAACCATTTTCTCAAAGAAGGAAGCAACCAAGCAAAAAAAATCCTTGATGACCTTAAAAACTCAAGTTGTGAGTATAAGGGTGGAGTGGAAGTAAAACACCCTCTCGATGTGCTGGTGAATGAAGTCGGCTTTAAAACTATCCAGACAAAAGTTCAAAACCCTTTGGTTGGACTCCGAATTGCCTGCTATTACGGATGCCAGCTTGTCAGGCCATACACTGATTTCGATGATCCTGATTATCCAACAAGCCTTGATTCACTTATGGAAACCCTGGGAGCTTCTCCTGTTGATTATGCAGCCAAGACCAAATGCTGCGGAGGCTCTTTAACAGGAACCATTGAGGAAGTGGGCACTCAGCTCAACTATGTCCTGCTCAAAGAAGCTCGCCGGAAAAAGGCTGATGTTATTGTGACCATTTGTCCGCTGTGCCAGTTCAACTTGGAGATAATCCAGAGCAAGGTGGCCAAGGCTTTTAAAGAAGATTTTAAGCTCCCCATTCTCTATTTTTCCCAGCTCATGGGATTAGCTTTCGGCCTTCCGAGGGAAGAGTTGGGCTTTAACCGCTCCATAATTCCCCTGAATAATATGTGGTCAAGAATCCAGATAGGAGGATAACATGCAAGAAAACGGCCAACCAAGAATCGGAGTTTTTGTCTGCCACTGCGGCACCAATATTGCCGGAAAAGTTAATGTCTATGAAGCGGCCGAATTCGCCTCCAAGTTGGATAACGTGATTGTAGCCAAGGAGCATAAATTCATGTGCTCGGATCCTGGCCAGGAACTTATAAAACAAAATATTAGAGATCATAACCTGAACCGGGTAGTAGTGGCCTCCTGTTCACCTTTAATGCACGAACCTACTTTCCGTGGGGCAACGGCTGAGGGAGGACTTAATCCCTTTTTCTTTCAAATGTCCAATATCCGGGAACATGTTTCCTGGGTTACCAAGGATCCCGACAAAGCCACCAAGAAAGCCAAAGCCTTGATTTCAGCCGCAGTGCGCCGGGTGGCTCTCCATGATCCGTTAATGAAAAAAGAAGTTCCGGTAAGACCGGAAATTCTGATTGTCGGAGGCGGCATTGCCGGCATTCATGCTGCCCTTACTTATGCTAATTCAGGAAAAAAAGTTTACTTGGTAGAAAAAGAGCCTTCCATCGGCGGCCACATGTCCATGCTGGATAAAACTTTCCCCACCCTGGACTGCTCCGCCTGCATTCTTACTCCTAAAATGACCGAAGTGGGCAAACATCCCAATATCCAGCTTTTAACCTGGAGCGAAGTGGAAGAAATTTCCGGTCATGTGGGAAATTTCAAGGCCAGAATCAAGAAAAAAGCCCGCTTTGTCGATGTGGACACATGCAACGGCTGCGGCGCTTGCTGGGAAAACTGCCCCACTATTGTCAGTCCATCGGAAAGAATTATCAGGAAAGGAAAGACAATTTTTAAAAAAGTTCAAAAAGAACATTAAAAGTAATGAATCTCAGAAAAATAAAAGAACTTCTCAAGGCTGAAGTCATTTCCGGAGACAGCCTTCTCGATCAGGAAATCTCTTTTGCCGGCGGTTCTGATCTGATGAGCGATGTCCTGGCTTTTGGGAAACCGGGCCTTCTTCTTCTCACCGGATTGTCCAACCAGCAATCGGTGCGCACCGCCGATATCATCGAAGCCAAGGCCATCGTTTATGTCCGCGGCAAAAAACCTGATAAAGAAGCAGTGGAATTAGCCGAGAGAAAAAACATTTCTCTTCTCTGCACTAATTTTATGATGTACGAAGCCTGCGGTATTTTATATAAATCCGGGATTCCGGGAGTATTTTCTACGGCTGAAAAAAAAACAGGATGACAAGGAAGGATGAATTATTCCAATCTTTTTCCATTAAGGGAGGAGACTTCAACCGGGCAGGAAATGTTTCCACAGAAGTCAAAGAAATTCTCAGGGAAATCGGGATCGCTCCTGAAATCATACGCAGGGTGGCTATCGCCTCCTATGAGGCAGAAATGAACGTTGTTATGTATGCCCAAGAAGGAGAATTATCTCTGGTGCTCAATCCCAGAGCAATCAAGATCGAGGTCGATGATCAAGGGCAGGGCATAGAAAATATTGAATTGGCCATGCAGGAAGGTTACTCCACCGCCACCGAGGAAATGAGAGAGATGGGCTTCGGTGCCGGCATGGGTCTTCCTAATATAAAGAAAAATGCCGATCTTTTTACCATAACCTCTATTCCCGGAGAAGGAACATTCCTCAGGATGATTTTTTTTCTGGAAAAGAACCATGACTGAATATTTCCACACTATTCGCATTGATACAGAAAAGTGTCGAGGCCGGATGAGCTGCATGAGAGCTTGCCCTACCCAGGCCATACGGGTCAGAGGAGGAAAAGCCCATATTCTGGAAGATAAGTGCATCGACTGCGGCGAATGTATCACCGCCTGTCCCTCAAATGCAATTGTTCCTTTAACTGATCCGGTAGGAGAACTAACCAGGTTCCGTTACACAGTGGCTGTCCCTTCACCGGCTCTTTATGCCCAGTTTGGCCAGGAGATTCTACCAGGTAAAATCCTCCGCGGACTGCGCCGCCTTGGATTCGACGATGCCTATGACTTGGCTTTTACCTGCGGTGAGGTAAGCTTAGCTATGCAGGAATATTTAAGAGAAAATAAAGGTCCCCGTCCAATCATTTCCAATGTCTGCCCTACTGTAGTCAGATTGATTCAAGTAAAATATCCTTCTCTTGTCCAGCATGTCACTCCCATTGATATTCCCAGAGAACTTGCAGGAAGAGAAATAAAGAAAAAGAAATCAAGTCAGCTCGGACTTAAAGAAAAAGAAATCGGGGCTTTTTACATTACACCTTGCCCAGTTAAAATGATATCCATTAAACAGCCTGCTGAAAAAGGCAAATCCCATCTTGATGGAGCTATTGCTGTTTCTGATATTTACGGCCCTCTGCTTTCTGCTATAGAAAACATGGACAAGAAAGATGAGGGAGATTCTCTGGAAAAAATATGCATTCTGGGTTTGGGCTGGGCTATTGCCGGAGGTATCCGTCGCACCCTCAAACTGAAGAATTCACTGGCAGTATCGGGTATTGCAGAAATCACTAAGGTTTTTGAAGATATCGAGCGAGGCAAACTAAGTCATATCGACTTCATTGAAGCTTATTCCTGTCCCCAGGGATGCGTGGGCGGTTCATTAACCGTAGAAAATCTTTATATCTCCTATAACAAAATAGTTCAGCTTCTGGAAACTCTTGAACTGGAAAAAGTCAAGGCCTGTCCGGATATCGTCAGCATCCGCAAACGCTACCGGGAAGGAAGCTTTTTTATAGAAGGAGAGCTCAAGCCCCGGCCGTTGAAGCCTCTTTATGATGATCTCTCCTTAGCCATTCAAAAAAAGAAAGAAAAAGATGAAATCTATAAAAAGCTTCCTAAAATTGATTGCGGAGCCTGCGGTTCTCCCAGTTGTCCTATTTTTGCCGAGGATTTAGTCAGGGGAGAGGCGGAACTAACAGATTGTTTTGCCATGGTCCCTCAACATTTCAAGAAGCTTTCCACAGAACTAATTAAAATGCTTGAAAAAACCCAGAAGGCTTATTCTCCCAGGAATCAAGGCTCTAAGAAAAAAAGAAAGGCCGGAAAAAAATGAAGTTAAAAACCATTATAAAACAACTGGGTCTTGAGGCCCTGACCGCTGAAGACCGGCTGGACATCGAGGTCTCCAGCGGTTATACCTCAGATCTTCTTAGCGACGTCATGGCCAACAGCAAAGCGAAAAATCTGTGGATAACTCTTCAAATCCATCAGAATATTGTGGCTGTGGCGGTATTGAAGGAATTGAGCGGAATTATCCTGGTCAACGGACGGATGCCTGAGGATGCAGCCGTAAAAAAAGCCGGAGAAGAAGGAGTGCCTCTTCTCCTTAGCCAGGAAACGGCCTTTACCGCCTCAGGCAAACTTTATCAATTGCTTAAAGAAGGAGAAAAAAAGCGTGAAGAGTTTCAAAGCTGATCTCCACATTCATACCTGCCTTTCTCCTTGCGCTGAATTGAGCATGTCCCCCCGGGCTATTGTGGAAAGAGCCCTTAAAGAAGAGTTAGATATCCTGGGCATTTGTGACCACAATTCAGCCGAGAATGTTCCTGCCGTTACCGACGCCGCCAAAAGCAATAAGATTTTCATCTTTCCCGGGATTGAAGTGACCACCCAGGAAGAAATTCATCTTTTGGGACTTTTCGATAATGCCCGCCAGGCCTTCGGACTCCAGGAAATGATTTACGCCCATCTTCCCGGTGAAAACGATGAAAAAGCTTTCGGGCTCCAGGCAGTAGTCAATGAAAAAGGCGAAGTTCTGAATTTCAATCCTCGTCTCCTCATTGGTGCCTGCGCTCTTACCATCAATGAGACGGTCGATGCCATCCATTCTTTAGGTGGACTGGCAATGGCCTCCCATATCGACCGGGGGGCTTTCAGCATCTTCAGCCAACTGGGATTCATCCCTCCTGAGCTTGCCCTGGACGCTCTGGAAACCTCGCCTCTTATCTCTATTAAAGATGCCCGGAGAAAGTTTTCTCCTTCATTACCCATGACAGCTTCATCAGATGCTCACCGCCCGGAGGAAATCGGCCGGAGATTTACTTTTTTTCAACTGGAAAAAGTTTCTATAGAAGAAATTAAATTAGCTTTATTAAATAAAAACGGAAGAAGGCTTTTAAATTAAAGGAAAAATGGAAGACTTGTCATTGCATCTGCTTGACATTGCCGAGAATTCTATTTCTGCTCAGGCTTCCAGAATAATAATCCGTCTGGAAGAAAATATTGCCGGCAATCTACTTATCCTAAGTATAGAAGACAACGGACAAGGGATGGATAAAGAAACTTTAAAAAAAGCTGTGGATCCTTTCTTTACTTCCCGGACTACCCGGAAAGTTGGACTGGGGCTTTCTCTGCTGGCTGAAGCGGCCCGGGCTGCAGGGGGACATTTCTCAATTGAATCCTCTCCCGGCCGGGGGACAAAAGTCAGGGCCACCTTTAAAACAGATCACTGGGACATGAAACCTCTTGGAGATATCCCTCAAACATTGGCTACCCTGATAATGGGTCATCCGGAAGTGGATATTGTTTATATCCACCAAAAAGACGGCCAGGAGTTCACCTTTTCCACCAAGGATATCAGGACCAGATTTAATGGACAACCTTTGAACTCTCCAGGAGTCATGTCATTTATCATAAACAACTTAAAAGAAGGAACCGATCTAATAAGGAGGTAAAAACATGGAGGAAAAAGTCACTGAAATAATCGAACGTTATGAACCTCAACAGAGTTCAATAATTGCCATCCTCCAAGACATCCAGGAACATTATGGTTACCTCCCCAAAGAAACACTCGTTCAAGTCTCCAAGGAGCTCAATGTCCCCTTAAGCCGGGTACTGAGTCTGGCTACTTTTTTCAACGCTTTCAGCTTAGTGCCCAGAGGGAAGAACCCAATTCATGTCTGCATGGGAACGGCCTGCCATGTCAGAGGGGCTCAATTGGTTCTGGAAAAATTTGAACGGGAACTGGGGATTAAGACCGGGGAAACAACTGAGGATTTAAAGTTCAGCCTGGACGCAGTTCGTTGTGTGGGATGCTGCGGACTGGCGCCAGTGGTTATGGTGGGAGAAGAAGTTCATGGAAAGATTCCCCAGATGAAAGTCCCGGGTGTCATTAAAAAATATCAAAAATGAGAGGGGGAAAAATGCCTAAACTTACCCTTGAAGATTTAGAAAAAATCCGGGAAAAAACCCGAAAACAAACTGGACTGCGAGAAGGTGGAGAATACAAGGCTAAAATCACGGTTCATATGGGAACCTGTGGCATAGCAGCCGGAGCCAGAAGTATCATGAATACTTTCATGAAGGAACTCGAAGAAAAGGATATCACTGATATCCTACTCACCACTTCTGGTTGTGCCGGACTCTGCAGCCGGGAACCAATGGCCACAGTGGAACTCAAAGGAAAGCCTCCAGTAAAATATGTTGACCTTGACGAAAAAAAGGTTAAGGAAATTTTTGAGAAACACATTACCGGTGGAAATGTGGTCAAGGACTATGCCCTGGGAATAGGCAGCGAAAAGACCGATTATTGAGAGGAGGGGAGATATGCCCGAAAAAGCAACAGAGAAAAGATACCGGATTCATTTAATGGTTTGCGCCGGAACAGCTTGCGTTTCCAACCGCTCGTTTGAAATCAAGGAAACCCTGGAAAAAGAAATCAAAGAACAAGGCTTGGAAGATGAAGTTCTGGTTGTAACCACAGGCTGCAACGGCTTTTGTGAACGTGGCCCCTTGCTTGTGGTCCAGCCGGGAAACATCTTTTACCAGCAACTTACTTTAAAAGACATTCCCCACTTAGTTGAGGAACATTTTCTAAAAGGACGCCCCGTTCAAAAACTAATGTACAGACCGCCGGAGGAAGAAAAAGCGGTTCCGGTATTGAATGAAATTGATTTTTTCAAAAAACAAGTCCTTATTGCCTTACGTAACCGGGGGCTCATTGATCCGGAAAAAATCGATGAATATATCGCCCGGGACGGTTATCAGGCTGTGGTTAAGGCTTTAACCAAAATGACTCCGGAAGAAATCATCGCTGAGGTAAAAAAATCCGGTCTTCGCGGCCGGGGAGGAGCTGGTTTTCCTACCGGCCTTAAATGGGAATTCGTCCGGGCTGCCTCAACCTCTAACGGAGGCATGAAGTATATTGTCTGTAACGGTGACGAAGGTGACCCGGGAGCCTTTATGGACCGAAGCATTCTGGAGGCAGATCCACATTCTGTCATTGAGGGAATGGTCATCGGAGCCAAGGCCATAGGAGTCGGTGTGGGTTATGTTTATGTCCGCAATGAATATCCTTTGGCTTTAAAAAGACTAAATATAGCCCTCAAACAAGCAAGGGAATACGGTCTTCTTGGTGAGGATATTCTGGGAACAGGCTTCGATTTCGATATCAAAGTAGCCCGCGGCGCTGGAGCCTTTGTTTGCGGAGAGGAAACAGCCCTTCTCGCCTCAATCGAAGGAAGATTAGGTGAACCCAGACCCAGGCCCCCCTATCCTGCTCAGAAAGGACTCTACGGACAGCCCACCTGCATCAACAATGTGGAAACCTGGGCCAATGTTTCCCCCATTATCAACCGGGGAGCTGACTGGTATTCCCACATCGGCACCAAAACCAGCAAAGGAACAAAAGTCTTTTCCATAGTAGGAAAAATCAACAACACCGGCCTGGTTGAAGTCCCCATGGGCATTACCCTCAGAGAAATTATATACGAAATCGGAGGGGGTATTCCTCAAGGAAAAGAATTCAAAGCCGTTCAGACCGGAGGCCCCTCAGGAGGTTGCATACCCAAGGAACAAATTGATCTCACCATAGACTACGAAAGCCTGACAGACGCAGGTTCCATGATGGGCTCAGGAGGAATGGTGGTCATGGACGAGGACACCTGCATGGTGGATATAGCCAAATACTTCCTATCCTTCACCCAGGATGAAAGCTGCGGCAAATGTACTCCCTGCCGGGAAGGGACAAAAGCCATGCTGGAAATCCTGGACCGGATTACAAAGGGTGAAGGGACAATGGAAGACCTGAATCTCCTGGAAGACCTGGCTGTTTCCATTAAAGATACAGCCCTCTGCGGGCTGGGAAAAACTGCTCCTAATCCAGTTTTGACCACTTTGAGATATTTCAGGGAAGAATATGAAGCTCATATAACCAATAAAAAATGTCCGGCTCATGTCTGCCGCGAGCTTAACACCTACACTATCGATGAAAAAATCTGTGTTGAAGTCGGACACGGCTGCGACCTCTGCCGCCGCAACTGCGCTTCCGATGCTATTATAGGAGAAAAAAATCAGCTTCATCGTATCGTTCAGGATAAGTGTATTAAATGTGGCGTCTGTTTTGACGTCTGCAATTTCGGAGCCGTAAAAATTGAGTAAGGAGGAGGAATCATGATCGACATCACCATAGACGGAAAAAAAATTCAGGTTGAGGAAGGAACAACTATTCTTCAAGCAGCGGAAAAGGCGGATGTTCACATCCCCACTCTCTGCTATCACCCGCTGCTTGAGCCTTATGCCGCCTGCCGGGTTTGCGTGGTGGAAATCGATGTTCATGGAGAAAAAGATCTGGTTACATCATGCAACACCCAAGCCCGCGACGGAATGATGGTTGAGACCTCCTCAGAAAGAGCCCTGAGAGCCAGAAAACTAAATGTAGAAATGCTGATGGCCCGAGCCCCGGCAGCTGAACCTGTTCAGAAAATTGCCGAGGACCTGGGAATTGAAAAGACCCGTTTTGAAATCAAGGATCCCCATGAGAAATGTATTCTCTGCGGGCTGTGTGTCCGTACCTGTGAAGATGTTGTGGGAGCCAATGCTATTAGCTTCATCAACCGGGGAAAAGATAGAGAAGTAGCTCCTCCTTTCGGTAAAGAATCAGAAGCTTGCATCGGTTGTGCCGCCTGCGCTTATTTTTGTCCCACTGAAGCCATTACGGTCGAAGATCTTCACGGACGCAAAGTAATTCATGAAGAACTCCTATTAGGACCCCTTACCGCCGTCCGGGTTCCAATAAGACAAGCTGTTCCCATGGTTCCCTTTATCGACGAAGAAGCCTGCATTCATTTTAAAACCGGAAACTGCAAACTCTGTGAAAAAGTCTGCGAAAAAGAGGCTATCAACCACGAAATGGAGGAGAAAGAAAAAGAGATTGAAGTGGGATCCATTATCCTTGCCTCCGGCTTTAAACCTTTTGATCCCCGGAAAATACCGGCCTACGGCTACGGGCGCTTTCCTAATGTCATAACTGCCATAGAATTCGAGAAGCTGGTTAATGCCTCAGGTCCAACCGGCGGTAACATTCTTTTGGCCAATGGAGAAGAACCTAAAGCAGTGGGCATTATTCACTGCGTTGGCTCGCGGGATGAAAACTACAACGAATACTGCTCAAGGGTCTGCTGCATGTACTCGCTTAAATTCGCCCATCTGCTCAAGGAAAAAACAGAAGCTGATATATATGACTTCTACATCGATATGCGCTGTTTCGGAAAAGGGTACGAAGAGTTCTATCATCGATTGCTCGAGGAAGGAACCAAGTTTATTCGGGGCAGAGTATCAGAAATAAGCGATATCCCCCTGACAGAAAGCGAAGAGGGAAAACTTGTAATCGGGGTAGAAGATACTTTGTTAGGAGCGGTCCGCCGGATTCCAGTAGACATGGTTATACTGGCCACTGGTCTTGAGCCGGGAATTGAGCAAAATGAATTGGCTCACATTTTCAATATATCCTGCAGTCAAGACACTTTCTTTCTCGAGCGCCATCCTAAACTGGCTCCGGTTTCAACATTTTCCGACGGAATTTTCCTGGCCGGAACCTGCCAGTCTCCCAAAGATATCCCTGATACAGTGGCTCAAGCAGGAGCAGCTGCTTCCGAAGCCTTGGCCTTAGCTGATAAGGGTGTCTTTGAGCTGGAACCCATTACAGCCGAAATAGATGAAGAACTTTGCTCCGGCTGCCAGCTCTGCGTGGGACTTTGCCCTTTTACCGCCATCACCTTCAATAAAGAGAAGGGGATTTCTGAAATCAATGATGCCCTCTGCAAAGGATGCGGCACCTGTGTTTCTGCCTGCCCCAGCGCTGCTTCGCAACAGAAACATTTCCGGGATGCCCAGATCTTTGCTGAGATCGAGGGCCTGTTTATTGAATAAAAAAAGTGGTAGAATAAACGATTCAATTCGTCCATAATACAAGGTTTTCTCTTCAGGAGACGACCGTAAAATTGGAAGGAGGCCAATAAATGAGCGAGCAAGCCTTCGACCCTAAATTGGTTGGCTTTTTATGCAATTGGTGCTCTTATACGGGCGCTGATCTCGCCGGCACTGCCCGCATGACCTATGCTCCCAACATGCGGATTATCAGGGTCATGTGCAGCGGTAGAGTAGACCCTCAATTTGTCCTCAAAGCTTTCAGAGAAGGCGCAGACGGTGTCCTTATTTCTGGGTGTCACCCCGGCGATTGTCATTACCAAGAGGGAAACTACAAAGCTTTAAGAAGGCACAGATTACTCTCTAAAATGTTGGAACAGTTCGGAATCGAAAAAGAACGCTTCCGCCTGGAATGGGTTTCAGCGGCGGAAGGAGCAAAGTTCCAGAAAGTATGCAATGAATTCACAGAAGAAATACGTAAATTAGGACCCCTGTCCTGGAACGGAGGAAATCATAATGAGTAATGACAAACCTAAAGTTGCTTTTTACTGGTGTGCCTCCTGCGGCGGATGCGAGGAGGCTGTGGTCGACCTTGCCGAAGACATTCTGAAAGTGGTTGAAGCAGTGGACATTGTCTTCTGGCCGGTGGCTCTCGACTTCAAGAAAAAAGACGTAGAGGCCATGGACGATGGCTCTATTGCTGTGAGCTTCATTAACGGAGCCGTCCGCCTGTCTGAACAACAAGAAATGGTTGATCTTCTCCGGAAGAAATCCCAACTGGTGGTAGCCTTCGGCTCCTGTGCCCATCTCGGAGGGGTTCCTGGCCTGGCCAATTTTTGGGACAAAGAAACAATTTTTAACCGATCTTATCATACCACTCCTTCTACGGACAACCCTGACGGTGTAGTCCCTCAGGAAAAATGCACCGTTGATGGAAAAGAGCTTTATCTGCCCAGCTTTTATGATACCGTTTATGCCCTTGACCAGGTTATTGACGTGGATTATTATCTTCCGGGATGTGCCCCCCCGAAAAACTTAATCATGGAGGCGGTTCAAGCTATTCTCGAAGGAAAGCTGCCTCCCAAGGGTGCAGTTCTCTCCCCCAACAAATCACTTTGTGACGACTGCGACCGCAACGAATCAAAACCGGAAAAAATGGCTGTCAAAGAGATAAAACGCCCCTGGGAAATTATGCTCGACCCGGAGAAATGTTTTCTCGCCCAGGGAGTTGTTTGTCTTGGCCCGGCTACACGGACTGGATGCGGGGAGCGCTGCATTGAAGCCAACATGCCCTGCCGGGGCTGCTTTGGACCAACCGACCAGGTCTTCGACCAGGGAGCTAAATTCCTGGCTGCCTTTGCCTCAATTCTGGACACAGACGACGAAAAAGAAATTGAAAAAGTGGTTCAAACCATTGTAGATCCAGCCGGCACTTTTTACCGCTTCAGCCTGCCTAAATCCATCTTAAGAAGGCGCAAAATGGAGGAATCAAAATGAGCCAACGCATAACTATAGACCCTATCACCCGTCTGGAAGGACATGGAAAAATTGAAATCTTTCTGGATGACAAAGGAGATGTAGAAAGAGCTTTTCTTCAAATACCGGAACTTCGCGGATTCGAACAGTTCGCAGTAGGCCGTCCGGCTGAGGAAATGCCCCGCATTACCCCGCGGATATGCGGTGTTTGCCCCACTGCCCACCACATGGCTTCAACCAAAACCCTGGACGACCTGTTTCATGTTCAACCTACTCCCGCCGCCAAAATGCTTCGCGAACTTATCTACAATACTTTCATGATGGAGGACCATACGCTCCATTTCTTTTTTCTCGGAGGACCGGACTTTGTGGTCGGGCCTCAGGCACCTGCAGCCGAACGAAATATTCTTGGCGTGCTGGGTAAAGTGGGGCTGGAGATCGGAGGAAAAGTCATCCGGGTCAGGAGAGAATGCCGGGATATTCTTAATCATTTATGCGGAAAAGTCATTCATCCGGTTTCCGGCCTCCCTGGAGGAGTATCCAAGGGCCTGGATGAAGAACACCGCCTCAAGTTCCTGGAAACAGCCAAATTCGCTGTTGAATTTGCTCAGTTTGCTTTGCAGATTTTCGATGATGTAGTGCTCAAGAACAAAGAGTATGTCGACCTGGTCACAGGGGACGCCTACAAGATGGAAACCTATTACATGGGCCTGGTTGATGAAAATAACAAAGTAAACTTTTACGACGGACCGGTCCGGGTAGTCGATCCAACAGGAAAAGAATACGCCAAGTTTTCCCCCAGCGAATACCTTGATCATATTTCAGAACATGTAGAGCCCTGGACCTACATTAAGTTCCCCTTCTTGAAAAAAGTGGGTTGGAATGGATTCAGCGAAGGTAAAGACAGCGGCATCTACCGGGTGGCCCCCCTTGCCCGGTTGAATGCTTCCGACGGAATGGCTACTCCTCTGGCCCAGGAGGCCTACGAGAAAATGTATGAAGTCCTGGGAGGAAAACCGTCTCACCATACCTTGGCTTTTCACTGGGCCCGCTTAATCGAGGCCCTTCAAGCTACAGAAGCAATGGTACAATTACTGGAAAACAAGGATATAACCGATCCCAATATTAGAAACATCCCTACAGAAACACCCGATGAAGGAGTAGGAATTGTGGAAGCACCCCGTGGAACTCTCATCCACCACTACAAAACAGATTCCAAAGGCATCCTGACCGAAGCCAACTTAATCGTGGCCACCGTAAACAATGCAGCAGCTATCACCATGTCGGTTGAAAAAGCTGCCAAAGCTTTTATTAAAGGCGGTAAAGTCTCCGAAGGTTTACTAAACCTGGCAGAAATGGCTTTCCGGCCTTATGATCCCTGTCATGCCTGCGGGACTCATGCTCTTCCTGGTGATATGCCTTTGGTTATCAATATTTACAACCATCACGGAGAGCTAATCGAAAGGCTAAAGAAATAATCCCTTAAAAAATGAAATTTTAAAAAAATAAAGAAAAATATTTAGCCAAGGGAAATAGCAAAGGAAGGTTTCCCAGACTGAAACAACATAGTTACAATCTGAAAGTGGGTATTTTCTCCACACTTTTATGTTGTGCTATTCATCCAGATAAGATAAAATTTTTAATTCGAACCGGTCAACAGGAGAATGAAGCCTTTGCGTCTTTCCCTTCGCAAAAAAATCATCCTTAGTTTTCTCTTCGTTATAATCTTTGGAGGATTGATCTCTCTTATCATTGGCTGGCGTCTGGTTAAAAATACACTTATAACCCAGGCTCAAGCAAAAGTAAGGCATGATCTGGCTGCCGC
Source organism: uncultured Eubacteriales bacterium (assembly GCA_964440805.1). GTDB lineage: Bacteria > Acidobacteriota > Aminicenantia > Aminicenantales > Aminicenantaceae > CAYTTR01. The sequence goes on along the minus strand of CAYTTR010000004.1, from coordinate 54,573 downwards.
CTGGCTGGTTTTTAACGGCAAACTAAATGATATCAAAGACATTGTGACCATGACCTCATCCAGGGAAAGTCTTCATCAGGCGGTTCGAGTTCAAAACCGGGAAGCACTGTTAAGAATTCTGGGAAAAGTCAGGCAAGAAAACGGATTGGATGCACTCACTATTTGCGACCATCAGGGAAAAGTTATTCTCCGCTCAAGGAATCCGGAAGTAGCCGGGAATGATCAATCCACAGACGAATTTGTAAGGCGAGCCCTTAAAGGACAGGCGGTCACCTCTCCTCAAGTAATCCCAAGAGAAGAGCTCCTCAAAGAAGGAAGTCAATTAGCCAATCAGGCTTATATGGAATTCATAACCACTGCTAAACCGCAATCATGAAATAGTGGACCGGGTAAAGGAAATCGTTTATAAAGGGAAAAAGTATAAAGGCCGCGAAATAGGAACTGTAACCATCTTTCAAAAAGACCTCCGCATTTCCACCAATGTCAGGAATAAAGACGAAACCAGAGCCTTAGGGACAAGGGTCTCCAAAGAAGTCAACACTGCCGTTCTCCGGGAAGGAAAATCATGGATTGACCGGGCCTTTGTTGTCAATGACTGGTATATCACCGCCTATGAACCTATCCGAAATATAAACGGAAAAATTATCGGCATTCTTTATGTTGGAATGCTGGAAAAACCTTACATTGACACTACAAACCGTCTGATGTTGACTTTTACTATTATGGCTTCTCTCTGTGTAGTTCTTCTCCTCATAATTCTAAATTTTTCCACCTCCCGCATCATCAAACCCCTGCATAAAATGGTGGCTGCCACTAAAAGCATCGCCAACGGCGACCTCTCCCACAAAGTTGAAATCCGCTCTTCTGATGAACTGGGCTACTTAGCTGAATCCTTTAATTCTATGATAGACAACCTAAAGGAAGCTAACAGAAAACTTCTTGAGTGGGGAAAAACCCTGGAGAAAAAAGTGGAAGAAAGGACCAAGGAGCTTACTGCCATGCAAACCCATCTTGTCCAATCGGAAAAACTGGCCTCCCTGGGAAAACTGGCTGCCGGAATCGCTCACGAAATAAATAATCCTCTGGGTGGAATCCTGATTTACAGTCACCTTCTCCTTGAAGATACCAAAAAAAACAGTCCTCACTATGAAAATTTGAGAAAAATCGTCAAGGAAACATCCCGCTGCAAGGATATAGTCAAGGGGCTCCTGGAATTTGCCCGGCCCAAGGAACCGGAAATGTCATCGGTGGATATTAATGAAATTGTAGAAAAATCTCTCTCCATTGTGGAAAGACAGGTTCTTTTCCAAAATATTAAAATAAAAAGAAATTATGACTCTAATCTCCCCAGAACTATTGCTGACGGCGGTCAATTACAACAAGTATTCACCAACATCATAATCAACGCAGCCGAAGCCATGGACGGAAAGGGTACACTTACCTTAACCACCCAGCTTGATGATGATGGAAAAAACATTCGCATTTCTTTCGCTGATACCGGCCATGGAATGAGTGAAGAAGACAAAAGGCGAATTTTTGAACCTTTTTTCACCACCAAAGAAGTGGGAAAAGGAACCGGCCTGGGACTTTCCATAAGTTACAGCATTATCCAGAAACATGAGGGGAAAATCGATGTGGACAGCGAGCAAGGCAAAGGCTTAACCTTTGCTGTCACTATACCAGTAAAGCTTGAAGACAATAATGAGTAAGAAAAACAGGATTTTAATTATAGATGACGAGGAAGCTATCCGCGACTCCTGTACTCAGGTACTGAAAAGAGCCGGTTATGAAGTGATGGGGGCTGAAAATGCCCTTCAAGGCCTTGACCTTTTTAAAAAAGAAAAAATTGATTTGGTTCTTCTTGACCTGAAGCTGCCCAAGTTAAATGGATTTGAAGCCCTTTCCCGGCTCAAGAAAGAACAACCTGACCTTCCGGTTATTATCATTACCGGGCATGCTTCCATTGAATCTGCGGTAGAAACAATTAAAAGAGGAGCTTTCGATTATTTAGCCAAGCCGTTCAGCCCGGAAGAACTCCGGGTCATGGTTAAAAAAGCCCTGGATTCAAGCAAACACCTCCAAGAGCGACAAAAAGAGAGACAATTTCCTGAAAAAAACAGTACTTTCAACATGGTGATAGGCCGCAGCCCGGCTATGCAAAAAGTGATGGAAGTTTTCCGAAAAGTCAGTCCTACAGAAAGTACAGTTCTTATCTCCGGAGAAAGCGGAACCGGAAAAGAACTCCTCGCCAGGGAAATCCACAATCACAGTCCCAGAAAGAAAGCACCTTTTGTTGTTGTTGACTGCGGCGCTCTTGTGGAAAGCTTGTTTGAAAGTGAGCTGTTTGGACATGTCAAAGGATCTTTTACCGGTGCCTATGAAACCAAACACGGCCGTTTCGAAGTAGCTAACGGAGGGACTATATTCTTAGATGAGATCTCTAACATTTCTCTTAACATTCAAGCGAAACTTCTAAGAGTTATCCAGGAAAGGGAAGTCACCCGGATAGGCAGTTCCCGTCCTATAAAAGTGGATGTCCGCATCATTGCTGCCACCAACCAGAACCTGTCTGATTCTGTCAGGGAAGGAAAATTCAGAGAAGATCTATTTTACCGCCTCAGCGTGGTTCCAATCCATCTTCCTCCTTTAAGACGAAGAAAAGAAGACATCCAACTTTTAGTGGACCACTTTCTCCAGAAATATAATAAAAAAGCTAAGAAGAGAATCAAGATCCTCTCCCCCTCAGTAAAAAAAGCACTGGCTGCTTCGCGTTTTCCCAATGTACCAAATTTCTACAGAGAGGGTGGGAAAAATACTCATTACTTCTTTATTAAAAAAAAACCGGGATTTTTTCCCTTCTTCAGAATATTTTCTATTTACTTTAATTTCTGTAAGATATACATTTACAATTCTTTTACAGTAATATAAGTATTGATAAGGCACAAATTTTGCTTATTAATATTTTGTCTAAGAAAGAGGATTGCTTTTGTCCTAAGGCACAAGAGCGATCCTTTTGGCTAAATAAATTAAGTAAGATAAGGAATTAATCATGAAAGTCGTCAAACTCAAGAAGGAAAAACTTCCATTATTCCTGGAAGCGGTCTCTAAAGAAGTCGAGCTTTTCGCTCCAGTCAAAAAAGGAGAGAACAAGCACGCCTTCCAGTATATTGATGATTTTTCGCAAATTGATCTCGATTACAACCGAACCATCCTGCCGCCCAAAAAATTGTTCATTCCGCCCCAGTTCAAAATGTTTGAAGCCACCCCTCAAAGTTATAAAGAAGATTTCTCTCATGTCAGCCGGAAAGTTATCTTCGGTATTCACCCCTGTGATATCCACGGACTCCTCATTCTTAACAGATTTCACGAGCAAGTCTTTGAAGATCCTTATTATTTGAAAGCCCGTCAAAACACTCTTATTTTCGGGCATTCGTGTTGGCCTGATGAGCACTGTCTGTGCAAATCAACTCATACCCACATAGTAGAAGAAGGGTATGATCTCTTTTTCTCGGAAATCGATGCCTACTACTTAGTTTGGATCGGCTCAAGTAAAGGAGACGACTCCCTCCGGCTAATACCGGACGTCTTCGAAGAAGAAATCAGCGAAAATGAAATTCAGCAATACATCCGCTGGCGCGAGGAGCGTGACAAAGCCTTTCAGGCACAGATAGACTTTGTAGCCATGCCGGATTTAATAGAACTACGCTACAATCATCCTCTATGGGAGAAACTTGGAGAGGCCTGCTTAGCTTGCGGTTCCTGCAGCATGGTCTGCCCTACCTGCAACTGCTACAACATGACAGACCATCCGCTGCTGGGCAAGCAAACTTCAGAAATTCGCCGCTGCTGGGACGCCTGTACTCTGGAAAATTACTCCGCAGTAGCCGGAGGAGAAAACTTCCGGGAGAAACGCTCTCAAAGACTCAAACTCTACTACACCCATAAACTACAGGCGTACATATCTAAATACGGCAAACCTGCCTGTGTGGGTTGCGGCCGCTGTGTAACCACTTGTCCGGTGGATATCAATGTAAAAACAGTTTCTCACGCCCTGGAAGGTGAAGAAGTAGAGGCCTTCTGGAACCGGCTGGCCAAAGAGGTGACAAAATGAACGGCGAAAATAAATCTATTAATAGGACCAATCCTTTCCTCCCTGAGGCAGCACGGATTGTCCGCCTCTATAATTTGACAGAAGACGTTAAGTTCTTCCAGGTGCGACTGGTGGACATGGAAAAGGCTCTTTCTTTCCGTTACAGGCCCGGCCAATTTGCCATGATTTCAGTACTCGGTGCTGGCGAAGCTCCCTTCTCTATCTCTTCTACCCCCTCTCGCCCCGGCCTTCTTGAATTCTGCATCCGTAAGGTAGGCACATTAACCAATGCCATCTTCAGGTTGAAAGAAAACGATTTAATCGGGCTGCGCGGTCCTTATGGGGATGGTTTTCCGGTAGAAAAGATGAAAGGCAAGGATGTGCTCATTGTCATGGGCGGACTGGGAGTGGCTCCGCTCCGCTCGGTTCTTTTCTATAGCTTAGATAACCGGGATCTCTTCAGGCGGGTAATTCTGCTTCACGGAGCCAAAAGACCTGTGGAGATGATTTTCCGCGAGGAATTTCTTTCTCTTAAAAACAGGGATGATCTTGAATGCTATCTCACCGTGGATGCAGATGATACCGGAAAATGGACAGAAAACACCGGAGTGGTAACCACTCTATTCCCCAAATTGAAAAACATCGATCCGGCCAACACTGTAGCCCTGGTCTGCGGCCCGCCGGTTATGTACAAGTTTGTCATTAACGAATTCATTAAACTGAACATCCCCAAAGACCAAATTTTAATGACCCTGGAAAGACGAATGAAATGCGGAGTAGGAAAATGCGGCCACTGTGCTATTGACTATATTTATACCTGCCTTGACGGACCAGTCTTTACCTATTGGGATGTCCTCCATATGCGGGAGCTTATCTAAGGGGGAAAAAATGAAAGAGAACAAACTGAAAATAGGAATATACGAACTGACCGGATGTGCCGGAGACGCCCTGTTGATCCTGGACTGTGAAAAAGAACTCCTGGATATCTTCCAGGCGGTTGACATCCAATCCTTCCTCATGGCAAAAAGCGACAACATTGAGGGCGAACTGGATGTAGCTCTTATTGAAGGATCGGTCTCAACAGAAAGAGAAATCGAAGAGCTTAAAGAAATCCGGGAAAGAGCCAAAATAGTGGTTGCTATCGGCCTCTGCGCCACAGTAGGTGGAATTCAAGCCCGTTTCCTAAAAAAAGATGAATGGAGTGAAAATTACAAAAATGTTTATGGAGATACCCGGATGGCTCATACCAGCCCGGTTCAGTCTAAACCCATTGATGCTTATATTAAAGTAGATTACTATCTTCCAGGGTGCCCCATAGGTAAGGAACAATTCCTCCATTTTTTCACCCGGGTAGTCCGGGGCAATCCTCCGGAACATTATCCTCAACCAGTTTGTATCACCTGTAAATACAAAGAGAATGATTGCCTTTTAAAAAAGGGCATCCTCTGCCTTGGTCCCTTGACAGAAGACGGTTGCAGTGCCGTTTGTCCAAGCCATAATCTTCCTTGCGTTGGCTGCTGGGGACCGGTTGAGGGAGCCAACTGGACCTCAGAATACTACCTTCTCAAGGATAAAGGATTCGACATCGAGCTCATTAAGAAAAAGATGGCCAACTATTCAGGAACCAAAATAGCCGAAGTTTTCGAACTTCTCAAAGGGAGCAAGTGAAAATGAAAAAGGTAACCATAGAACAATTACCAAGGGTTGAAGGAAACGGTGGCATAGAAGCAACTATAGACGGAAACGTAGTGACAGATGTTAAGTTCATCATCAATGAAGGCCCGCGGCTCGTTGAACGTCTGGTTCTGGGCCGCACCCCGGAGGAAGACGTCAGTCTCGCTCCCCGTATCTGTGCCATCTGCTCTATCTCTCACAAGATAGCCGCCATCAGGGCCATGGAAAATACACTCAAGGTGAAAGTTCCCCGAAAAGTCCAGCTCCTCAGGGAATTGACGCATATGGGAGAAATGATCGAGAGCCATTCACTCCACACATTCTACTTAGCCTTACCTGACTACCTCGGTTTCCCCAATGCTGTTGCCATGGCCTCCAAGTACGAATTTGAAGTCAAGATAGCCCTGGAAATGAAAAATTTCGGTAATCATATTATGAAAACCTTAAGCGGCCGCTTTATCCACGGAGAAAATCCAGTAATCGGCGGTTTCGGCCAATGGCCTGCCCGGGACGAGCTTACCTGGATCAAGAACAGGGCGCTTCAGTTTATGCCTTTTGTGATGAAGACTGTTGACCTCTTCTGCACCATAGACTATCCGGATATCCCTGAGGATGATACTATTTATGCCTGCTGCAACCCGGCTGATGAAAAATACGGTTTTGCCGGAGAAGAAATAATTCTTTCCACAGGCGACAGAATCTTTCGCGAGGACTACCGGAACCTTACCAACGAGTTTGTGGTTTCTCACTCCTTTTGCAAGAGAAGCCGTTATAATGACAAACCTTATTCAGTGGGAGCCTTGGCCAGAGTCAATAACCTGGGAGAACGGTTGGAAAAACAAGCAGGAGAAATGTTCCGCAAGTATTTCAACCGGCACTGGAAGCGCAACCCACTCTATAATAATGCTGCCCAGGCTCTGGAAATAGTCTATGCTTTCGAAAGAACCCAGGAAATCATCGATGAACTCCTTGCCATAAGCGAAAATCCTGCCATAGTTTCTTATGAAAATAAAGAAGGTAAAGGCACCGGCCTGGTTGAAGCTCCCCGCGGGCTGCTTATTCATCATTACCGGATTAAAGACGGAGTAGTTGATTATGCCGATATCATAACTCCCACCGCCCAGAACGCTGAAGAGATTGAAAGATACGGCTTGATTGCAGCCCAGACACTCCTTGATAAAGGTCAGGGAGATGCCATCCGGGACCGTTTGGATATTCTGGTAAGAGCTTACGATCCCTGCATTAGCTGCTCTGTTCACATGGCTGAAGTTAAAAAAGGTGAAGAAAACGACTGGCAGCTAAGGCTTCAGGAACTGCAGGCTGATGAGGAACTTCTCTTTATCGGCATCGGCAATCCGGAGAGATCGGATGACGGCGTCGGAATTTTTCTGGCTGATGAATTAAGGAAAGGAGGAAAAGAAAGCCTTCTGGAAAAAGAGCTTGAAGGCAGGGAAATTTTTTCCGGAAACAGTAAAGACCGGCCGGTCATCTTTGTGGATGCGGTTGACTTTAAAGCAAAAGCAGGGAAAGTCTCTCTTATCCCCCTTCTTAGCGTTCTGCACAACGCTTCTCTCAGCCACAAGTTTAGTCCGTTTTTATGTGGCGAAATGAGTTATGCCCAGATGAAAAACACTTATGTTTTAGGCATACAGCCGGAAACACTCGAGGAAGGTAAAAACTTATCTGTTGCTGTTAAGAGGGCGGCAGAAAAAATCCTGGAGAATATTACAAACTAATTATAAAGAAAAAAGAGATCCTTCTTTATATATAAAACCGTCCGGAAAGTGAAGGATTTAAGTGATTTCATCATAATCACTCCCGCCATTTTTCCTGCCTCAATAACCGGCCTTCACCGCCGGACGGTTTCCTCATCAAAAAAAGAAATCACCTGAAGTAAATTATCCACAACATAAAACTGTCCAAAAAAGACAGGCCTAATCAATTGCCGATAACCGGCAAAAAATCATTTATGCTTAAATCAGCTATTCATTAAAGTTTTTTTCTATTTCCTCTTTACCTTATCCGGGTAGGGAGGCCGGACCAGCCTTCGGGGAGGATTCTTTTCCAGTTCTTCCAAAACAACCTGAATAGCTCTTTCCAGTTGGGGATCATGACCGTCAATAACTTCAGCCGGAATCTGTTCCACTTCAATATCCGGGGGAACTCCTTCATTTTCTACCACCCAACCGTCTTCGGTCCAGATGGCAAGATTGGGTGCGGTGACATAGCCTCCGTCCATTAATAAAGGAAAGCCCAATGTTCCCACCAGACCGCCCCAGGTCCTGGTTCCGATAAGCGTTCCCACCTCAAACTTGCGGAACATCCAGGGAAGCAAATCCCCGCCCGAACCAGCAGATTCATTGATGAGCATAACTTTAGGCCCCTGGATTGAAGCACTGGGTGTTTTAAGATCAGCTCCATAGCGCATATTCCACATACAGACAAAGGGACGCCGGAGAATATCTATATAGTAATCAGCTACCTGTCCTCCTCCGTTAAAACGCTCATCAACAATTATGGCATCCTTATGTGATTGGGGGAAGAAATATCTTTTAAAGTAAGTATGGCCCAAAGTGGTTGTATTGGGCACATAGACATAGGCTACTTTTCCGTCAGTGGCTTTGTTGATCTTCTCAATGTTACCTTCCACCCAATCACGGTTTCTCAGGTTATATTCATTGGGAAGAGGAACCACCTGGACAGTACGGGCTCCTTTTCCATCCGGCGAGGGGCCGACTGTAATCTCGATAAGCCGGCTGGCTGTGTTATCGAAATATTGATATAAATTTGCCGGGAACTTAACATCCTCGCCGTTTACCGCCAGCAAATATTCTCTTTCTTTAACTTCTACTCCCGGTTCCGTCAAGGGTGACCGGAGTTCCGGATTCCAATTAAGACCGCCGTAAACCTTCTTGAATCTGAAACGGTTGTTTTCAACGGAATAATCGGCTCCCAGCAATCCCACGGGAATACGTTTTGCCTCCACCAGAGTATCTCCACCACCTGTTCTGTGATGACCGACCCTCAATTCGCGGCACATCCATTGGATTACCCGGGAAAGATCCTGGCGGCAGGAAAGATGAGAGAGGAAATAGCTGTATTTCTCCCGCATTTTTTCCCAGTCAACTCCATGCATAGCGGGATCATAAAAATAATCACGGTTTATCCTCCAGGCTTCATCAAAAATCTGTTGCCATTCTTTTGCAGGATTAATGCGGGCCTCGATGGAATCAACATTTAGCTTCCCCTCTCCTGGATTAACTTTTTTCCCGGCATCAACTATCCCCCATAGGTTTCGTGATAAATATAGGATTTTTTTATTATCAGCAGAGATTTTGTAATTATTGATTCCAGAAATAAGCACCTCATCCTGCCGTTTTTTTAGGTCGAAAAGATGAAGTTTTGACCTTTCTTGCCCAAAACCGCGGCTTCCGGGAAGAACTTCCAAGTAATATATCTGACCTTCACCGCCAACCTGAAGATTGAAATAACCGGCCGATTCAATGGGGAAAGAGACTATTCTTTCGTTTAAATCTTCAAAATCAATCTTGACTTGAGAATCTTCTGAAGTTTTCTCAGCTTTTTCGCCGGCACCTTTTTCTGCTTCTTCTTTTCCTTCTTCTTCAAGCTTCTCTTCATCGCTTTCCTTGGCCAGAGGAGAAGGTGTTCCTTTTTGCAGAACAGCTAAATAAAGGGCCTGATTCATTTCCATGTCAGCACTGGACATGGCGAACCAGTGTTTAACCGGACCGGCATCAGTGGAGGCAAAGAAATAGAGGTATTTTCCGCTGCTGTCGAATTCAGGTTCACTTACTTCACTCAATCCGTCGGTTATAGGGTAGGATTTCTTCTCTTCCAGCGAATAAACATAAACCCGCTGAATATAAGCCCTGGTGTTTAAGGTATAAGCAATCCAGCGGGAATCAGGCGACCAGACGCCCTTCAATGTTTTAAGTCCGGATGGACCGTAGAGGTATTCCTGACCTATTTTTTCTGAAATTCCAGTCTCGGGGTCAATCCAGAAAAGACTCCAGGAATTATCTGTATAAGTTAATTTCTTACTGTCCGGTGACCAGACTAATCTCTCATAAAAGCCGGCGCCGGGAAGCTCGAATTTCCTTACTTCCTCTTTGTCTCTGGAAAACACATGAAGAGCATATTCACCCGATTCATCTGAGAAATAAGCTATTTTTTTGCCGTCCGGCGACCAAACAGGCTCCCTTTCATGAACCCCCGGGGTACCGGTCAAATTCCTGAAGTCTCCTTTTTCAGCCGGCAAAGTAACTACCTCCCCCCTGAATTCAAAAACAGCCCTGGCTCCTGAAGGAGAAATATCAGCATGGCGGATATAACGCTCTCCCTTAACATAACGGGGCCGGAGCTCAAGGAGGTCAGCTGCAACGCCTATAGTTAGAGAAGCTGTAGTCTCCTTGGCCGGGTCAAAGAGATGGAGCTGCCCGGCCTGCTCATGGATAATCTTTCCTCCTCCAGCCGAAGCACTAACAACAGGAAAATCATCATGCTGGGTCAACTGGCGAATTTCCCGGGTACCGGGGTCAAAGGAAAAAAGGTTAAACTCACCGTTTCTATCTGAACGAAAGTAAATTTTATCGCCCAGCCACATAGGATCAGTGTCGTTGCAGCGTCCTTCCGGTTGAGGGATTTTTTCAATTGAGTTGTCATTGAAATTAAAAATCCAGACCCGGGAAACCGTTCCTCCCCGGTAATTCTTCCACTGTTGAAAAGCTTCTCCAAAGGGAGTGTAGGCCATCTTTGTCCCATCCGGAGAATAGGATGCTTTATGAGCATACGGAATCACCAAGGGCTGGGGCATGCCTCCGTCCACAGAAACAGTAAATAAACGGCTTCTGGCTCTGGTGAATGAATGGCGGGAGGACATGAAGACAACGGCTGAACCGTCCGGGGTAAAACCCCTGACAATATCCTCGCCCGGATGCCAAGTGAGCCTTTTGGGGATCCCTCCCTCAGCCGGGACAAGATAAACATCGGTGTTGCCGTCATACTGTCCACTGAAAGCAATCCATTTACCGTCGGGCGAGAAAACAGGATTGGATTCTTCTCCGGAATGAGAAGTCAACCGGCGGACATTCTGCCCCTGGAGATCAGCTGTCCAGAGATCATTGGCATAAGAGAAAGCAATCATATTTTGCCCCACCGCAGGTTGAGTCAGCATTAATGTATTATTTATGTCCACAGCTTCGGCTGGAAAAGAAAAGAGTAAAAAAATAAAAAAGACTAAAAAAGGAATCAATCTCTTTTTCATTTAGTAATCCTCCTCATTGAAAACAAAAAAATTGTTGCTTTTCATTTGGGCTTACGGCAACTCCGGTTGTAAGAGTATCCGAGTTGTTATAATATTCTTCTACCATATATTAAATGGAAAACAAACTAACTAATGGAGTGATTATATCCGAATAAGTATAATCCATCAATCCGTTAACCATAATTGGCAGGTTTTCTTCATCAACTGCCGGAAGAGGTAGTTTCATCTCTTTTATTTATGAAAAATTAACACAAAGGTCAAGGTTAATTTTCCCGATTTCTTCCTAATTTTGAAGTCAGGTTAAGAATGGGAAGGCATGGTGCATATCCGCCCTCTCCCCGGACTCGGATTATTCAGGAACAGCGGTTCCAACCGCAGTTTGGAAATGTGTGTCAAGTAATTTTATCGTAATAATAGTATTTATTGACAAAGGTAATCATTACAGTTACAATTCATTTTATTTTGACAAAGGAAAAACATGGCTTTTCAGTTGGACAAACTTAGAGAAGATTTTCCCTCCCTGTCCCGAATCATCAACAAGAAACCAGTCATTTATCTTGACAATGCCTGCATGACTCTTAAACCTCGGTCTGTGATTGAGGCCATTGTAGATTACTACTTCAACTTTCCCGGTTGTCACGGCCGGACCAATCATCATTTCGGAGCTGAAACTACAGAAAAATATGAAAATTCAAGAAAAAAATTCCAGAAATTTCTCAATGCTGCCCACTCTGACGAAATCATCTTTCTCCGTAACGCCACCGAAGGCCTTAACTTGCTGGCTCACATTCTCCCTTTGGCCAAAGGCGATATCATTTTTTCCTCAGACATAGAGCATAACTCTAATCTTCTTCCCTGGCAGGCGGTGGAAAAAAAGAAAGGTATCCAAAGGATTATTATTTCCACTCTGCCCGATACTTCCTTTGACCTGAATCATTTCAGAAAAAAATTGACTTCCTTCGCTCCACGGGTCAAACTGGTTTCAATCCTTTCTCACTCCAATCTCACCGGAGTCGCTTTTCCTGTAAGAGACATTATCGAAGCCTCTCACCAGGCCGGTGCTTTGGTTTGTGTCGATGCAGCCCAGAGCGCACTGTCTCATCCTCTCGATGTCAGAGCTTGGGATGTTGACTTTCTGGTTTTATCCGTCCATAAAATGTGGGGACCCACAGGAATCGGTATTCTCTACGGAAAAAAATCCCTTCTTGAAAGCCTCCCTCAGTTTCTAACCGGTGGAGAAACTGTAGTCGATACTACCCACACTTCAGCCACCTTAGCCGGGCTCCCCGATAAATTCGAAGCCGGGCTTCAGGATTACGCCGGAGTCATTGGGGCTGGTGTCGCTGTGGATTATATTAGAAAAGTGGGGAAAACTACCATCCTCAACCAGGTGATAAAACTCAATCACCTTGCCACTGAGAAGATCAAACAAATTCCAGGTGTAAGCATCCTCGGCCCCCAGGATCACTCAGCCAGAAACAGCATCCTCAATTTCATTGTGGATGGACTGAATGTCAGTGATGCTGCCAAAATTCTCAATGAAAGCCGCAATATTATGGTTCGCTCAGGCAAACACTGTGTCCATTCTTTTTATAACTCCCGGAAGATTTCTGATTCACTTAGAATTTCCTTTTCGGCCTATAACACTTTTACTGAAATCGATGCATTCATCGACACTTTTAAACAAATCATAAAATATTTCCGCTGAGTGAAAATAGATAAGGAGGGCTCAAATGGCCTGCTGCGCTGCTAAAAAACAAAAAAAGCAATTCTTAATCTTTTCTCTCTTCCTTTTTATCATAACTTTTACCAGTGCTGTTATTCTCCTTATTCCCTTATCTTTTGGAGCTTTTTTTTCTTCCTCTCTTAGAGAAAAAAAGAGGCGCAGCCTGAGATTTTTCAATACACTTCTGAAAGGTTTGTGGGACAAAATGCTAAGCGCGCCTTTCCTTCTGGGTTCTGATGTGCGCTGCCGCCTGAGCGGGCGGTTGATATCAGTTTCTCCTTCTTTAGCCGGATTTTTTTACCGCTTCTTCAATCTTATTATTCTGGGTTTACTATCTTCCCTGATTGTTGCCGCTGCCTATATTTAATCCTTGTCGCTGCACCCGAATTTCCTCTACCTTTTGTTTTAATTATTGTCCCCCATTTCCCCACCAGTAGGGAGTAATTCCCCAGGAAAAATTCCTCGGTTTTGAATATTCATTCCTCTCTTTTTTTAATTCCTTCTAATTAATGTAAATATAACAACTTAAATGTTTTATGTTTACAACTATCTTTTTCCTTACTTGGCACAATAATTGCATTCCTTCATGCTTGAGGCTAAAACCATGATTGATTTCGAAGGAAGAATCCTTATAATTGACCCTGAAAGAAAAGAAAGGGAAGATCTGGCTAAATTTCTGAAAAATGAAAAATTCCAAGTGGAAACCGGCAAAGGAGTCACTGATGCTATCCGGAAGATATCCGGAGGAAAATATGACTGCCTGATTATAGAAGTCAACCTGCCCGAAATGAAAGGTTATGAGGCAGTATCCATCATCAAAAACATCGATCCCAATATCAAGATCATCATGACCACCCGGAAAAACTCCAAGCGGCTTGAAGCCAAGGTCCGGGAACAGGATATCTTCTTCTACTTTATAAAATCTTTCGGCAAGGACGAACTTAAACTGGCGATCTCAAACGCCTTCAGACAATAAAGGAGGACAATATGGAAAAGTCAAAAGGAAAAATTCTGGTTATCGACGACGATCCCGATTTCCGCGAAGCTGTGACCTCCATTCTTCACTCAGCTCTTTATGAAGTAGTCACTGCCAGAGATCCCGCCGAAGGAAATAAGAAAATTCTTTCCGAAAAACCTGATTTAGTACTTCTGGACATTATGATGGACAGCCTTTTCGACTGTTTCTCTCTTTGCCATGACGTCAAGACGAGCAAAGAATTCAAACCGGTCAAAGACACTCCCATCATCTTTGTATCAGCAGTAAAAGAAATGACCGGCTCCCGTTTCCAATTCAAAGCAGAAGAACAGGGTCTTACCGGCCCGGATGATTATCTTGATAAACCTGTTAAACCGGATGTTCTAATTTCCCGCATCGAAAGGCTTTTGGAGAGATGAAAGGTGAGCTGACTCAAGAAAAATTTAAAGGCAATTCCGGAAAAAACGATCAAAAACTCATAAAATCATTTCTCCTCCAAGTAGAAAATATTCCGGGAGGAGAAAGCCTTAAAAAATGTATCCAGTGCGGCACCTGTGCAGCAGCTTGTCCGTCATCAGCAGCAACGGCCAGACATTTTACAGATAAAGAAATTTTTGCTGAAATAGAAGGTATTTTAAAGTAAAATAAAATATAAAAGTCCTCACGGACATCTGGTAAAGAAAGAGAGGCTTCCTTTATGTCCGAAAAAAAGCCGTTGATTCTGGTTATTGATGATGAGGAATCCATGCGGGATTCCTGCAGTCTTATCTTGGCCAAGGAAGGATATAAGACTGAAACCGCTCCGGACGGCGAATCAGGCCTGAAAAAGATAAAAGAGCTCAAACTCTGGAGAAAGAAAAAAGGGCCATGGAAGAAAATTTTATAACCATGGTCTCTCACCAACTGAAAAGCCCGATTGCAGTTATTCTTCAGTATTTTGAAGTCATTCTCAGCGACATCATCAAGGACGAGCAGAAAAAGAAAGACATGCTCTTGAGAGCCAAGGAACGGCTGGAAGGATTGATTAAATTGATCAATGACTGGCTCGATGTAGCCAGGATGAATAAAGGCCAGATAGTTGAAAAAATGAAGACGATTCATCTGACAGAAATTCTGGAAAATATTGTTGAATTCAACCGGCCTTTTGCCGAAGAAAACAAGGTTACTCTTGAATTATTAAAACCTGAAGGGGATGATCTGGCTCAAGGAGACCCGGATACTCTGGAACAAATTTTCTCCAATCTAATAAACAACGCCATAAAATACAACCAGCCAGACGGAAAAGTAGAAGTTTCTATTGAAGATAAAAATAGCTTCATCACCGTGTCTGTCAAAGATACAGGAATAGGAATGGAGAAGGAACATCTTCCTTATCTCTTCGACCAATTCTACCGGATAAAAGCCGAAGGTGAAGAAAAACATACGGGCACAGGCTTGGGCCTGACCATCGCCAAAAAAATCGTGGATGCTCTCAACGGCCGGATTGAAGTAGAAAGCGAGCCGGGGAAGGGAAGTTGTTTCACTGTTTTCCTGCCCAAAGCATCTTCTTCGCAGAAAAAATCTTCCTGAAGGCTGATTCAAACGAGGATTAATGAAAACTCTGGTACTTGGTTTAGGAAATGAACTCTACGGTGACGATGGGGTGGGAATCCATGTCATTGAAAAGGTGAAGCAGGATCCGACCTTCCGGAAACTAATTGATAACGGACAGTCGATCTCCCTTGAAGCCAGCTCCCTTTCCGGTCTCTCTCTTCTGGATATAATTGTGGGATTCGACCGGCTCATCATTATCGATACCGTCAAGGCAGATAATCCGGTAACAGGCAAAATCTCTGTCCTCGATGGAAAAGATCTCCGTCACATTCCCGGGCCTTCACCTCATTATATTTCTTTCCCTCAAATGCTGGAAATAGGCCGGAAAACCGGCCTGGATGTTCCGGGTGAGGTGAAAGTTATCGCTGTTGAAGCCAAGAATATCTTTAGGCTGGGGGAAGACTTAACCCCCGAAATGGAAAAAGCCGTACCCCGAATTATAGATATTCTCTTCACTCTCTTGTCAGAAGGCAAAAAATGAAGAAAAAAGAAGTTTTAGTCCTCAAAGATTTATTGGGTTCCAACAAAAAAATCGCCTCGGAAATACGGGAAAAATTAACCGGAAAAGGCATTCTGACCATAAATTTTCTCAGCTCCCCAGGAGCAGGTAAAACCAGCTTGTTGGAAAAATTGGCCGAAGCCTTTCAGCCGGAATATAAAATGGCCGTAATTGAAGGAGACATCGAAACCGAAAGGGATGCTGAACGCATCAAAGCCAAAGGCATTCCTGCCTGGCAAATCACCACCGGCGGAGCCTGTCATCTTGAAGCTAAAATGATCGGTCAACTGTTTTCCAAAATTCCCTCCGACCTTGATTTTCTGTTCATTGAAAATGTGGGCAACCTGGTCTGCCCGGCCGGATATGACTTGGGCGAAAGTATTCGCTGTGTGCTGCTCTCATCGCCTGAAGGAGATGACAAACCCAAAAAATACCCTAAAGCTTTTACTACTTCCGACTGTCTTGTCATAACCAAAGCAGACCTTATCCCCCACGTCCCGTTTAATCCGGAAAAAGCGGCTGCAGAAGCCTTGGAGCTTAATCCCAAGCTGAAGATTTTTCAGACCTCTGCCGTCCAAGGCAACGGCATAGATGAATTTCGCCGTTTTCTGATCGATAAACTAAAGAGACTGCTCCGGGAAAATGCATGAACTTTCTATAATCAGCAATCTTTTCGATATCCTGGAGGAACAGGCGAAAGAAAAAAAAGCGGTTAAGATTACCGGGGTCAAGCTTAAAGTAGGAATGCTTTCCGGAGCCGTCCCGGAACTTCTGGAAACAGCCTTCCAGCTTTACAAAAAGGGGACCATTGCTTCTCAAGCCCGACTGGAAATCGAAAAGGTTCCTCTCCGGTTTCGCTGCCGCCAATGCAGCCAGGAAACAATCCAGGAAGACATTGTCTTTACCTGTGGCCATTGCCGGTCCACAGATTTGGAGACCATGGAAGGCACAGATATCCTGGTTGAAAAAGTGGAACTTGAAATAGAATGAAAGGACCACTTTTCCCCTCCCTCTTTTTTAACTATATAATCTCTATCACGGAAATAAAAATGCGCATAAACTAAATGGACTATTTTCAGGCTCATGATATAATTTAATTTGATTTATTAACCTTGAAAAAAAGTCAAAAGGAGTCTTTAATGAAACCTCTAAGCGAAATCGCAAAAAACTCTCCCCTGAGCGAAGAAAATCTCCGGAAAATAGATAACATAATTCTCAGTCACGGCCATTTCCGGCCTGAGACTGTTCGCAGTGAAATAAATCTCTTTTGCACCCGGCTGGGAATGGCTGATTATTATTTCGAAACAACTCCCTTGGAAACCATCGCCGGTCATATTGAAGCTCTCAAGTCTGCTGAAATCATTGCCGGACTCCAGAAAGAAAAAGCCCTCAAAATAGATTACGGAACCGAAGGAACAGACGAAGCTGTCTATTTAGTAGATGACCATCATTTCCGGGCAGTAGAGATTGAAAAAAGGATCGAGGAAAAATATCCCTTTTTCAGGGTTCAATCCTACCGAACGCAGAGAAAAGTAGCCGGTATTGAACATCTCCGAATGTACATTGTAACCAAGCCCTCCTTTCCCCTTGAAAAAATCAAAGACCGAGAAACCGAAATCCAGAAAATCTCAGACAAGGAGTTTCTGGAAACCTCAACCGAAGAGACTATCCAGAGATACCGGGAGATGCTGGCAAAATCTATTGAAGGAGAAACCCCGCAGATTGATGTCTCCCATAAAGAAGAAACTGGAGAATTGAGAATAATGGTTGTCCTGGACAGAAAGGCAAGCCGCCGGTTTTTAATTAATGTTTCCGATGTTTTCAATTCACACAACCTTGTTTCCAACCGCAAATATGTTGAGCAATTCGCCAACGGTAAAACCATTTTCGTCTTTTATCTTCCCGATATAAAAAACAAAGCTCTAATCCAGGACCTGGTGGACGATATCAGCCTGATTTATGTTATCCCGGAAAGTCCTCTCTCGGAACTTTTCCGGTCCGGTAAACTTACGGCTCAGGAAACTGTTTTTGGAGTTTCTGCCTGGAGCTTTGCTCATCAGTTTCTTACCACTCACAATGAAGAATATTTGAAACTGGCCGAACATCTGAAAGATTCTCCCGAAATGCTGGGACTTCTGCGCGACATGAAGGTCAACCTGGCCAAGGACACCTATACCGAGCAACGGGTTTGGGATGCTTTGCTGGCCTATCCGGATTTTTTGAAAAAACTTTTTCATCTTTTTGACAAAAAATTTAATTCCTATCATCAAAGTCATAATATCTCCAAAGACTTAGCCGGGATAGAAGGCCAGTTGAAACGATATATTCCAACTGATATAGACAGGGATATATTCCGGGCTGTACTTCTTTTCATCACCTCAATCCTCCGTACCAATTTCTTTAAGAAACACAAGGTCTCTTTGGCCTTTATGTACAAACCTGGATTTCTTAACCAGGTGGACTATCCGGAAACTCCATTTGGAATCTTCCATGTCATCGCAGCTGAAATGAGAGGTTTTCACATCCGGTTCCGCGACATCTCCCGCGGCGGTATCAGGGTGGTTAGTTCCAACAATCTGCAGAACTACCTTTTCAATTCTGACTTTATTTTCGATGAAAACTACAACCTTGCCCGGACCCAACAAAGAAAAAACAAGGACATTCCCGAGGGTGGCTCCAAAGGAACAGTCCTCCTCCGCTGGGATTATCAGGATCAGACAGAAACAGCTTTCAAGAAATACATTCACGGACTTCTTGATCTCCTTCTTCCCTCTGAAGAAATCCTTGACGGCTATGGTCAGGAAATTATTCTATTCCTGGGACCTGACGAAGGAACAGCTGAGCTCATGGCCTGGGCTGCCGAATGTGCCGGAAAAAGAAATTATCCTTACTGGAAAGCCTTTTCCACCGGAAAACCGGTTACCATAGGAGGGATTCCCCATGACATCTACGGCATGACCACTAATTCTGTGCACCAGTTCGTTTTAAACATATTGGAAAAAGTTGGACGCAAAGAAAAAGATATAACTAAAGTTATGACTGGGGGCCCTGATGGAGATCTGGGAAGCAACGAAATTCTGATTTCCAAGGATAAAATTCTGGCTATAATTGACGGCTCCGGCGTACTTTATGATCTGCAAGGAATTGACCGGAAGGAACTAATACGTTTAGCCAAGGCTCGCCTTCCAGTCGAACACTTCAAGAAAGATCTTCTTTCCAACAACGGATTCCTGGTTAGGATTCAGGATGAAAACATTACCCTCCCCGGGGGAGAAAAAGTAGTGAGCGGCCTGGAATTTCGTAATACTTTCCATCTCGATCACCGTTTTTCAGCCGATCTTTTCGTACCCTGCGGCGGCCGTCCTGCCTCCATAAACATCAACAACTGGAAGAGTTTCATCACGGAAAGGGGAGAACCCCGTTTTAAATACATTGTCGAAGGAGCCAATCTTTTCTTAACCCAGCAGGCAAGATTGAGGCTGGAAGAAAAAGGCGTCATCATCTATAAAGATGCCTCAGCCAATAAAGGTGGAGTCACTTCTTCATCCTTGGAAGTCTTCGGTAGTTTAGCCCTGACTGACGAAGAATACAGCCGTTTAATGTGCGTTAAAAACAGGAAGATCCCGGCCTTCAGGCAGCACTACATCCAGGAAATAATCAGGATTATCAAGGAAAACGCTTCCTTAGAGTTTGAAATCATCTGGCGGGAAAACCAAAAAACAAAGATTGCCCGCTCCATTCTTTCGGACATAATAAGCGAAAAAATAAATGCTGTAACCGACTCCATCTATGAGTCCAATCTGAGCCGGAACAAGGAGCTGTTTAAAAATGTTATCAAATGCTGCTGCCCCATGATCCTGGTCGAAGAAATCGGCCTGGAAAAGATTCTCCAAAAAGTCCCTGATTCCTATTTGAAAGCCATCTTCGCTTCCCGCTTGGCCAGCCGTTATATTTATACTTACGGCCTTGAAGCCAATGAGATCAATTTTTTCAATTTTCTCCAGGAATATCAGCCTTGTAAAAATTAAGGCAAGATGTATTTATTGAGTTTTTTTTACTGAGTAAGCTATATTGATGTCCAAGAAATTGAAGATGGAAAAGTGGCACTGGTTAAAAAAATGCCCGGTTTGTTCAAGTGAAAATATTGAATTTTTCAAAAAAGGAAATCTTCAGCCTGAGGCGCTGGATGAGAAATCCATAAAAATAACAGCAAGCGGCTATGGCAGAATCTGGGATCTTTATTGCTGCCGCCGTTGCAGTCATATCTTTGCCAATCCCGCCCCTTTCCCGGAAACAATAAATAAACTATACAGCTTGGTTGAAGATCCCGTTTACGAAGAAGAAGCAGGAGGTAGAGCGAAAAACTTCATTCCTATCCTTAATCGTTTGGAAATTCTTTGCCCGGAAAAAGGGAAACTTTTAGATGTGGGAGCAGCCACCGGCATTCTTCTCGATCTGGCCAGGGACAGAAACTGGAAGGTTGAAGGAGTAGAGCCAAGCGAGTGGGCTGCTGAGGTAGCCTTAAGAAAGCACAGGATAAAACTTATAGGAAGTCCTTTTGAGGAAACAGCCTTGAAGCCAGAGTCTTTCGATGCCCTGACCATGGTAGATTTTATAGAGCATATCCTTGATCCTTTAGCTGCTTGCCGGAAAGCTTCCCTTCTTTTAAAGCCGGAGGCTGTAATCTGTCTGGTAACTCCAGATATTCAGAGTTTAGCTGCCCGCTTGGCAGGCAAGCGATGGTGGCATTACCGCCCAGCTCACTTGGCTTTCTTTACAACCAAAAGCCTGTTCTTCCTTCTCCGTAGGTGCGGTTTCCAACCGCTTATTGTCCACCGGTATTCCTGGACTTTCAGCCTGTACTACCTTCTCTCCCGTTTTTCTTTCTTACAACCATTGTTACAAAAAGGAAAATTGGCTTCTTTTTGCCGGAAATATCCGGTAAAATTAGCCCTTGGCGATTCTCTGGAAGTTTACGCTAAGAAAGTGATGAAATAATGCATTCTTATTTTAAGGCGATGCGGCCGGAGAGGTGGCCCCGGAGCCTGGTTATTTTTATAGGCAGCGCTGCCTTCTTTTTTCTTTATCCAGCCGCTATCCAGGAATTTAACCTTATCACCTTTTTATGGAAAGGCGTACTGGCTTTTTTTCTTACCTGGGGAATATCTACATCCAATTATATCATTAATGAAATCGTGGATGCTCCTTTCGATATCCATCATCCCACCAAGAAAAACCGTCCTTTAGTAAGAGGAGAAATAGATCTTAAGCTCCTGGTTTTTTCAGGGATAATCTTAACTGCCGCCTGCCTGATTGTTGCCTTTCTGATTTATAATATTTATTTTTTTATTTCTCTTCTCTCTCTGCTTATTGCCGGCTTCCTCTACAATGTAAGACCAATCAGGACCAAGGATATCCCTTTCCTGGATTCTGTTTCCGAGTCAGCCAATAATCCCATCCGTTTTTTCATCGGCTGGTTCACTTATTCGCCTTCTCACTTCCTGCCTCCGGTTTCACTTCTTTTAGCCTGGTGGGCTTTCGGTAATTTTCTGATGGTGGCCAAGAGGCTGTCTGAATTCCGTTTTCTGAAAGAAACCGCGGGAAAGTACCGTTCTTCCCTGAAGCGCTATTCCAAACAAAACCTGCTGGCCGGAATGATAATCAGTGCTGCAGTTTTTTTTACCGCTTATTTCATCTTCGCTATCCGGTTCAGGCTTGAATCTTTCTTTATTCTGGCCTTTCCGGTCCTTTTATTTTTTATCCTCATCATCCGCAAAACTCTTCGAGAAAAAGAAGTGATGGAAGAGCCGGAAAGACTGCTCAGGCACCGGCGATTTTTTCTCTATACCCTTTTTCTTCTCCTTTGTTTTCTGGTGGCCTTCCTTTTTGACCGGGCCGGCAATTGATCCCCGGCTGATTGATTAAGGAAGATGAAGTATGATAAATTGACCTTAAATTGATTTTGAGAAGAATCTAATGGAACTTATGGAAATCATTTTAAAACTCTTTCTGGCAGTTGCCTTGGGCGGTCTTATCGGCCTGGAAAGAGAATCCAGCCATAAACCGGCCGGTTTCAGGACAAACATCTTGATTTGTCTGGGAGCAACAATGATGATGATTTTAGCCGGCCTCCTTATCGGGGAACACGATATTGCTTCCAGTGAAGCAGCCAGAATTGCAGCCGGTGTTATAACCGGCATCGGTTTTATTGGAGCCGGAACAATTATTCAATCAAGGGGTACGGTTATCGGGCTGACCACCGCTGCCACCCTCTGGGTTGTAGCCGGCTTAGGATTACTAATTGGAGCCGGCTATTATATGGCCGGCTTGATTTTTTCCATTATTATTATGCTTACCTTGGTCTTGTTCAGGCGGATTGAAGAATTCTATCTAAGAAAATCTCTCTTCATCTATAACCTGAAACTGGATCCGAGCAAAGATGCCCTCCTGAAAATTAAGAAATTCGCCCTTCATGAAGGAATTAAATTCCGGGAAATATCTCTCAAAAAAGGAAAGGATTACCATCTCTTACGGCTCAGTTTTTCCACAACAGACGAAAAGGAACAAAATTTCAACCAACTTCTTTTGCAAATCGAGGGGATTCTGGAAATTAACATTGAATGAGACCCGCCTTCTCTTGGCCACCTGGAATCCAGGCAAAAAAAGAGAGCTGCTAAGGTATCTTTCACCCTTAAGCATCAGGATATTTAGTCTCTCTGATTTGAAGATTAAGGAGACCTGTCCTGAATCCGGAAAAAGTTTTCTGGAAAATGCCAGGCAAAAAAGTCTTTTTTACCGTTCTTTATGGAATGGTCTTACCCTGGCTGAAGATTCCGGGCTGGTAGTGGATGAGCTGGGAGGAGCACCCGGAATCTACTCTGCCCGTTTTTCAGTTCCTAATGCCAGTGATGAGCGAAACATCGAGAAGGTTTTGAGTCTTTTGAAAAACACCCCCTTTGAAAAAAGGACCGCCCGTTTTGTCTGCTCCATGGTGCTTGCCAGCCAGGAAAGAGTTCTTACTGAAATCACAGAAAAAGTGGAAGGTTATATTACCTTTGAACAAAAAGGAAGATGGGGGTTCGGCTATGATCCCATCTTTTACTATCCTCCGCTTGACAAAACCTTGGCTGAGCTTGAACCGGAAGTAAAAAACAAGGTTAGCCACCGGGGCCGGGCTTTAACAAAGCTGCGGGAATTTTTAAAAAATTACCTTAAATAATTTTCTTCTATTTTTTGTAAGTATGCTTAAAGAACTAAAGAGCATAAGGTATGCCCGATGCTCTCATATTCAATGATTTTCCCCACACAAAATGGAAGAGAGCCTCATTAACCAATCCTCAAAGTAAACTTATCATCCACAAAAAGCAAAAAAACAGACCGAAGATGATATTTTTTCTGGGAGGGGAAGAGAAGGGAAGTCTTCTGTGGAAGCTTCCCTTCTCCCATTTATTAATCAACCATCCCGCTGGGTCTAATCCCCTACCGTAATTTTGTCCTTGATTTGTTCGAAAACCTTTTCCCCGATTCCCGGGACTTTCATAATGTCTTCAATCCGGTTGAACTTTCCGTTTTTTTCCCGGAAGTCAATAATTCTCTGAGCCACTTTGGGTCCTATCCGGGGCAGGCTTTCCAGTTCAGCCGCTGTGGCGTTATTGATATTGATCTTGCTGCCTGACTGAGCCTGGACTGACGGAACAGCCAGAAAGCATAAAGAAAAAAGAAAACAAACTAGCACACTCCCGGCAAATAATTTTTTCTTTGATAATATCATCGTTGAAACCTCCTTTCGGGAATAATAAGTGCAAACTCCAGACCAGGAAGAGTGAATTTTTAACTTATTTATTATCAAAATATTATCATTAATTAGGGGCCCTAACTTATTCGAAGATAGACAAGTCTCGGAAAAATACCGTCAACAGAGGTAGCTCAGTCTATTCCGTCTATTCGGTCTGTTCAGTTGATTAAGTTAAATAAATGGGGAGCGAGAAAAACAGGAATAGTTAATCGCGTTAATAGCGTTTTTGCGTTTATAGCGTTCATCTGGTCTATCTGGTTTGTTCGGTTTGAAAAGGGTGAAACTAAATAAACAAGATAGTGGGGTGATATGGGCGAAGTGTGGCAATTTCCACATCACTCGGCTTCGCTCGGTCCTAAACATGCCATGAAATCCATGTTTTCCCGTCACAGACGATGAGGATGCTGTGGGTAATCGGCTGCACTTAGAGTGAATTTTAAAGCAGAAAATTTATGACCGGGGGTGAGTTTTTTTATAGGTTTCCAGAAGCTTTTTAAGATCCAGATGCGTGTATTTTTGAGTTGTGGCCAAACTTTCATGGCCTAAAAGCTCCTGAATTACTCTTAAATCAGCTCCCCGGCTGAGAAGATGGGAGGCAAAAGAATGTCTTAAAGAATGAGGACTGATATTTCTTTTTATAGCTGTCCTGTTTAAAGCCTTCTTAACAATCCTTTCCACTGAGCGGGGCGAAATCCTTGATCCCTTATAATTAAGAAAAAGTGCTTTCTCATCAATTTTTCCCTCATTAATCTGCTGCCTTATTTTGAGGTAGCGGCTGAGTTTCTCATCGGCTCTTGCCCCAAAGGGAACCAGCCTTTCTTTCTTTCCTTTCCCTCTGATACGGATAAACCGTTCCTCAAAATTAAGGTCATCGAGATTAATACCCACTAATTCACTCACTCTAATGCCGGTGGCATAAAGGAGCTCAAGAAGGGCATCATCCCTGCGGTCGAGAGACTTATTCGAAACCGGAAAATCCAAAAACAGGCTTATTTCTTCCTCGGTGAGAAAAGAAGGAACATGTTTCTCAAGGCGGGGAGTGGAAACAATCTTGGCTGGATTGTCTTTAACAATTTTCTTCTGGAGACAAAATTGGAAAAAAGACCGGATAGCTGCCAATTTTCTGGAAACAGAAGTTTTTTTCAGCTGCTGGAGGTAAAGAGATGCCAGGAATCCTCTTAAAACTGTATTATCCACCTCCCGGAATCCAACTTTTTTCTGTTTCAAGTAGCGTTCAAATTGTTGCAGATCTCTCCGGTAACTATTCACTGTGTGGGAAGAGGCATTTCTTTCATGCTGGAGATAGTCGATAAATTTTTCTATCTGCTTTTTCATTGGGCTTCCGGATTCTCTGTCTTGATCTCCCCGGAAGAAATAGCTTTTGGCTTCTTTTTAGAATCAGAGGAAATTTCCTCTTGATAACCGCAGTCTTCTGAAGCACAGTAACGCCGGGACTTTCCCTTTTCCCTTTTGAAAAAGAGCACCTTCCGCCCACACTGAGGACAGGTTCTTTCCTCTGGAATGCCCCAGGTGGCAAAGCGGCAACGAGGAAAGTTGCTGCATCCGGTAAACTCTTTACCGCGCCTGGTTTTTCTTTTAACTAAAGTCCCTCCGCAATCCAGGGGACAGGGAAGCCCTGTATCTTCCTTTTCTTTCTTGGTGTAACGGCACTTGGGATAATCGGAACAGGCTATGAAAGTTCCATATTTTCCCTTACGGACAACCAGATGAGCTCCACACAAAGGACAGTTTTCCTCTAATGTCTTGACTTCCTTCTTGACCAGACTTTCCTTGTATGTACACTCTGGGTAACCTGAACAGGCTTTAAAGCGGCCGTACCGGCCCTCCTTAATCACCAATCTCTTCCCACAATGGGGACAGACATCTTCAACAGGTATGCCATTGGCCTTTATGCTTTCCTCTTTCCGGGCTTCATTCAGGTCTTTTTCAAGAAGAGCATAGTAAGATTTCAATGATTCTTTCCAGTCGAGTTCGCCTTGGCTTACCCGGTCTAATTCCTCCTCTAAGAGGGCTGTAAACTCGAATTCCATAAGATCGGGAAAATGCTTGATCAGAAAATCCGTGACAAAGAGGCCCAAATCAGTAGGAACAAACTTCCCAGCCTCTTTAACCACGTAAACCCTGTCCTGGAGGGTGGCAATAATCGGAGCATAGGTACTGGGCCTTCCTATCCCACGGGCTTCCAGCTCCTTGACCAGCGAGCCTTCTGTATACCGGGGAGGAGGCTGAGTGAAATTCTGCTTCGGCTCCAGCTCCAGAAGGGATAGGGTTTCCCCTTCCCTGGCCGGCGGCAGAGCCTTATCTTCTTTCTGCCTGGAATAAAGGGCCATGAATCCGTCAAACCGGATCACCTCTCCCTTAGCGGAAAAACCATATTTCCCGGCCTCAATCTTAAATTCCGTTTCATCAATAATGGCCTGGCTCATCTGAGAAGCAAGGAACCGTTTCCAAATCAATGAATAGAGATTGTATTCATCCTTTTTGAGATAAGGTTTGACTTTTTCCGGGGGAAGAGCGAAATGGGTCGGCCGAATGGCTTCATGGGCATCCTGGGTTTTCTTTTTATTCCTGTAGATTCTGGCTTTGGCAGGAAGGTACTGTGCAGGAAAATTTTCAGCTATATATTTTCTGGCTAAAGACAATGCCAGGGGCGAAACTCGAACCGAATCAGTTCTCATGTAAGTTATTAATCCTGTCCGGCCTCTCTTGCCCACATCCAACCCTTCATAAAGACGCTGGGCCACAGACATGGTTTTTTTAACTGGATAACGGAAAATTCTAAAACAATCCTGCTGGAGGGTACTGGTAATGTAAGCAGGAGGAGGAGTTTTTTTCTTCTGTTTACGGACAATGTTTTTTAAAATAAAGGGAAGTTTTTCCAGCTCTGAAACAATGGTCTTGGCCTCCTCGCCTGTTTTCACCCGGACTTTTTTTCCCTCGATTTTGGCCAAGGATGCTTTGAAAAGAGGAGGAGAAGATGCTTTAAGGGCAGCGGTAATGGTCCAGTATTCCTGGGGAACAAAGTTTTTTATCTCTTTTTCCCGCTCACAAATAAGGCGCAGGGAAATAGATTGAACCCGGCCTGCACTTAATCCTTTGCCCACTTTCTCCCAAAGAAGAGGGCTGATCAGGTAACCAACAAGCCTGTCCAGAATCCTTCTGGTTAGTTGAGCATCGATTTTTCCCCTGTCGAGCTGCCCCCCTTCCTGGAAAGACTCGGAAATAGCGTTTTTGGTTATTTCATGGAAAAGAACCCGGTTAATGTTTGGATTAACCTTGTTAAGGATTTCCGAAAGATGCCAGCAAATGGCTTCTCCTTCCCGGTCCGGGTCAGCCGCAAGATAAACAGCAGCAGCTTCTTCAGCGGCTTTAGTCAACTGGTAAACGATCTTCTTACGGCCATCAATTATTTTAAATTTAGGTTTGAAATCTTTCTCAATATCCACTCCCAGGCTCGTCTTGGGAAGATCCTGGATATGACCCATAGTGGCCATAACCCGGAAGTCTTTTCCTAAATAACGATTGACCGTCTTGGCCTTAGCCGGCGATTCAACAATAACCAGTTTCATTATTAGCTATCCTTGCCAATGAAATTTTTCCCAGCCAGTTGTATAACGTATCCTTTTAGCTCCAGATTAAGAAGATGAGTAAGCATCTCCGAGACGGACCATTTACTTCCTTCCACCAGTTCATCAATATGGACTGTCGAGTCAGAGCTTATTTTAGCTAATATATTCTGCTCCTCAGTTGTCAAGTCCGGCCTTGAGGCAGGTTTTGCCTCCTTCTTGGTTAAAAGATCTTCTCTCCAGGGCGAAGGAAGCTCTTCGGCCACATCTTCCCAGTTCCGGATAAGTTTTGCCCCAGACTGAATTAACCAGTGCGGCCCCCAGCTTAACTCAGAAGTTACATTTCCCGGGACAGCCATGACCTCTCTTCCATGTTCCAGGGCAAGCCTGGCTGTTATTAAAGAACCGCTGCGCCGGGCGGCTTCCACCACAATACAGGCTAAGGAAAGGCCGCTGATAATTCGATTTCTCAAAGGAAAATGATATCCCAGGGGGCGGCTGCGAGGAGGATACTCTGTAACCACGACTCCTTTTTCTGCAACCTTGGAAGCCAGCCTTAAGTTTTCCTTTGGATAAATTTGTTCCATTCCTGAGCCAAGCACCGCAACTGTCTCTCCTCCCCGGAGAGCTCCCCAGTGAGCAGCAGAATCAATCCCGTGAGCCAGCCCACTGACCACCACTAATCCCCCCGAAGACAGATCTTCCGTTAGTCGTTCGGCCATCATTCTTCCGTAGGCGGTGGGTTTTCTGGAACCCACAACGGCCACTGATGGTTTTTGAAGCACTTCCAATTTTCCTTTACAGTACAGGACGTCCGGCGGATCAAATATTTCTCGAAGCCTGTCCGGATACCGGCTATCATTCCGGGTAAGAATATCCACTCCCTCCCGGCGGCATTTTTGTAGTATTCTTTCGGCTTTATGCAATGTCTGGGAAACAGTCAAGGCCTTTACTAGCTCATCTTTGAGGCCCAGGGCAGTCAGCTCACTTTTTCCGGCCTTGAACAATTGGGAAATATCCGGGTAAACACGGCGAATCAGAGCCGCTTCTTTTATCTTCTCCGCCAGAACAAGATTTAAAGCAATCCAGTATTGTAACAAATCCTCCACTTGATTTTTATTTCCGGTAACACTCCGGCGGGATAGCAAAAACCGGGATATGGCTGTATCCGATCACTTTTTCCGTGGTGCTTCCCAGGAAAAACCTCTCCAGTTTGCTGTGAACATAGGTGGACATAACGATCATATCTAATTTATGCGTTTCAGCATAGTCGACAATACCAACAGCAGCATTTACCGCCCGGGTCACATCTTCTTTAACGCTAATATCTTCTTTTTCTCTTTTTTTCCTTCTTTTCAACCTACTCATCAATTTATTGAATGTTTCTTCAAGCACCTTGGGTGAAAACTCATAGTCATGGAGTTCCATGACGTGGAGGAGAGTAAGAGATGCATTTAGTTTCTTGGCCAGCATCCAAGCAAAATCTCTTTCTTTCTCTTCTTGTTCGGAAAAATCCGTAGGAACAAGAATTTTCTTAACCCGGGGCAGTCCGCTTTTCTTCTTTGTAACCAGGACAGGAGCCGGGGAACAGCGGAGGACCTGGCTGGTAACACTTCCAATAAAAAACTTTTCAATAGCTGATTGCCCTCTTTTTCCCATAACGATAAGATCAATTTTTTCCTTCTTGGCTATTTCAGCAATAACTTTGGCTGCGGTTCCTTCCTTTACCAGGACCTTGAAAGAAATCTCTTTTTTCTCCTGCAGGGTTTCTAATTTTTTTTTGATAACTTTTTTAGCCTGGCCGACTCTTTGGGACAACTCTCCTCTCAAGGCTGCGGCTGTATTATAGAGTGACGGGGAAAAATCAGGAATTATATGAAGTGCCGTTAGCTCTGACTTAAAGGCCTGAGCGAAGATATTGGCATAAACTAAAGCCTCATTGGCTTCGTCAGAAAAATCAGTCGCCCAAAGAATCTTTTTAATTAATTCCGGCATAATTTTACTCTCCCTGAAATACTGTTCTCTTTTAAGGCAGGTCTATTTTATCAGGATAAAAGAAAAAGACAAGAGGTACCTGGAGAGTTGAGCTTGGAAGCATCTCTAATTCCGTGATATAGATTGTTTAGATAAAAAAGAGGAAGGGTATGGGATGAGGAATCCACTATGAGGGCTGAGCGGGCATGGTTCCTCTCCGGAGGAGAGGAGAGCGAAGCCCGAATGGGAGCGAGATTCCTCGCCGGGGAATCGAGCGGGTGACGAATCCCATACCCTTCCTCTTATCACGGCTTTAGAGATGCTTACGTTGAGCTTGCCAATTTTTCTCTAAAGATGGTATTATTTTAAATAAATAAAAAGGAGTCGCCATGCACAGAGGTAGTAAACTTTTTCTTCTCCTCATCTCTTGCTTAATTGTATCCCCATTGCTGCTTCATCCCCTCTCTCTTCCTAAAAATGAAGGTCCCAGAATCAAATTCAAGGAGGATAGCTGGGATTTCGGTAGTGTTAAGGAAGGAACTGTTCTTAACCATGTCTTCATTTTTGAAAACATTGGAGATTCTCCTCTGCAAATCGAAAAAGTGCGAACATCCTGCGGTTGTGCTGCCGCTCTTGTCTCCAACAAAAAGCTCAATCCGGGTGAAAAGGGTGAAATCAAAGTCACTTTCAATACCCGCGGTTATGAAGGAAATCAATCCAAGTACATTTATGTAGAATCAAACGACTCCCGGACCCCCCGGAAACAGTTGACCGTCAGTGCCTCCATTAATGTTCCTCCCAGGCCGAAAATCGAAGTTGACCGCTTCAGTCTTGACGGGGGGATCCTCCTTGAAGGAGAACCGATATCGGCTGAGTTTAAAGTAAGGAACAGCGGGGAAAAAGTATTGGAAGTCGAACTTTCTCACAAAGAAGCCGAATTCCTGACCGGAAAGGTCAAAGTTACTTCACTCCGCATCCCGGCAAAAAAAGAAGTTTCTCTGACCGTTAAAATCCCACCCCGCAACAACCCGGGCCTGATCAGAGAATATATTCTGTTGAAATCAAACGACCCAATCCGCCGCAACCTCTCTGTTTATATCAGCGGCTATGTGGTAACCAGAAAACAGCTCAAAGAACTTTTTGAAAAATATAAATCTCTTCTCGATATTAGATGAATAACTTCGATCTTTGAAGGAATAACAAAATGATTCTGGCAGCCAATTTTTTGATATCTGCAGCTAAAATACTTCACATTATCCTGATGACCTATATCTGGGTGATCTTGATCCGGGCTATACTTTCCTGGATACAGGTTCCCTCCCTCTACCAGGTTACAGTGATTCTATACTACCTAACTGAGCCGGTTCTGAGGCCTCTGCGCCGTTTCGTCCCTCCTTATAAACTGGGTGGAATCGATATAAGCCCCATTCTGGCAATCCTGGCTATCATATTCATTGATTCATTCCTGGTTAAATCTATCTCCCTTTACGGGATGCAGTTACTAAGGCAGCAGACATTGGCTTTTTAAAATTAAATGCCGAAAGAAAAGAATCCACCGGTTAGACTGATTAAAGTTAAAGTCCAGCCCCGTTCAAAATTCCAATCCCTCCAGAGAAAAGCTTCAGACCGGTTTTTTATACGAGTGGTTTCAGCTCCTGAAAAAGGGAAAGCCAACCAGGAGGCCGCTGAACTTCTCGCCGACTACTTAGGAATCCCTCCTTCCCGGTTAAAAGTAGTAAAAGGAGCTTCATCCCGGAACAAGATCTTCTCTGTAGAGGAATAGGGGGACGTTCCCCAAAGGGACACCCCTTTCCCTGAAGAAATGCGTTTATAGCGTTTCTTGCGTTAATAGTGTTTATCGTGTTTATTGAGTTTAAGATTGGATTAGATGAGCAAGAAAAACAACCGGCACCCTCAAAAATGGAAAATGATCATTTTCAATCGTTATGGGTGACAAGGATGCAATGGGAAATTAGTTTTATAAATAAAAAAAATGTTGTTTTAACAAAAAATAAGGCCGGATAGCGGAATAATGGAAACATACAACTTAATTAGCTTTCTGGGAATATTCGTCATGGTTTTTATTGCCTGGCTTTTTTCTGAACACAGGCGCCTGATAAACTGGAGAGTGGTAAGCTGGGGGATCACCATTCAGATTCTATTTGCCGTCTTCATCTTCCTGGTTCCTGCGGGAACAAAGCTGTTTCTTTTTCTAAACAAGGTGGTAGTTATAGTCCTTGATTCCGCTCAAGCCGGCACCAGATTTCTTTTCGGCCGGCTGGCCTTGCCTCCTGGAGCGGTTAATGAAGCAGGAGAAACTTCATTGGGATATTTCCTGGCCTTTCAGGCTTTACCCACCATCATCTTTTTTGCCGCTCTTATCAGCGCCCTCTATTATTTAAAAATCATGCCTCTCTTGATCAAGGGATTTTCCTTCCTTTTCACCAGGCTAATGAGAATAAGCGGAGCCGAATCCCTGGCCGCTTCCAGCAACATGTTCGTAGGAGTAGAGTCTGCTCTGGTTATCAGGCCTCACCTAAAAGATATGACCCGGTCTGAACTGGTTACGGTGCTTTCAGCGGGAATGGGAACCATTGCTTCCACGGTCCTGGCTCTTTATGTATTTGCCCTGCGGGAAAACCTTCCCACCATAGCCGGGCACCTGGTTTCGGCTTCTTTTCTTTCGGTGCCTGCTGCTGTGATAATGGCCAAACTCATTGTTCCTGAATCAGAACAACCAAAAACTCTGGGGCTCAGCATCAAACCCTATTATGAGAGGCCTGACAATCTTATTATGGCCATAATCGAAGGAGCTAACAGCGGGCTGAAACTCCTGGGAGGGATAGTAACCCTTCTCCTGGCTTTCCTGGGACTTCTGGCTCTCTTTGATCTTATTCTGGGATTTTCAGGCGGCTATCTTAATCGCTTGCTGGGTCTCAATTTCCAATGGTCGCTGGAATCGCTTCTGGGAGTTGTGTTTTATCCTCTTACCCTGGCCCTGGGGATTCCTCCCCAAGATGCCATGACCGCAGCTAAGGTCATAGGAGAAAGAACTGTGGCTACCGAAGTAGTGGCTTACCAGCACCTGGCCGAACTTATTGCTGAAGGGAAACTGATTCATCCCCGCTCAGCCATCATTACTTCTTATGCTCTTTGCGGTTTTGCCCATATAGCCTCACTGGCCATTTTTGTAGGAGGGGTGGGAGCCCTGGCTCCGGACCGGATTAAAGACATAAGCCGCCTGGGATTTAAAGCGCTCCTGGCAGCCACTCTGGCTTGCCTTATGACCGGAGCCATAGCCGGAACTTTCTATACCAGCAGTACATTATTATTCCGCTGAATCAAAAAGGGGGACGTTCCCCCAAAGGGACACCCCTTTCCCTGAAGAAAAACAATTATAGATGTCTGTTCTGTCTGTTCAGTCCTTTCTGTCTATTTCGTTTATTCGGTCTGTTCAGTTAATTCAGTTAAATAAAAAAAAGATGGTCGATGAGAGCGAGACAAGTAAAAAGCGTTAATAGAGTTGATTGCGTTAATAGCGTTTATATGGTTCATTTGGTTTATCCAGCTTATTTAGTTTGTTTGGTTTTGAAAGATTGTACGAGACAAACTAAATAAACGAGAAAAACAAAATTAACAGTTGAGATGGGCGAAGTGACTTAATTTCCATGTCATCGCAAGGCCGCTTAGTGGCAATGGCGATCCCAAAATAGACCGAGAAAGACAACAGGCGGCCAGGCCGCCATGGGTAATTAGTTTTACTGTACAAGTTGTATTTGCCAGGAGCCGGGAATTCTCCTATAATCAAAAAGAATGAAGATGAATCTATCCGGTGGGAAAAATGAAAAATATTACTAAAACCGGTATTGTTTTCCTTTTGGCAAACTTTCTTTTTCTAACGCCTGCTTTGACCCAGCCGTCAAACATTCAACTCAAGGTAGTGGCAGAACAGGCAAACATTCGTTTGAAACCGGATATAACAAGCCTAATTATTTATCAGGCTCCCCTGGGAAGCTACCTGAGCTTGCTGGAAAAAGAAGGCGAATGGTATAAAGTTGACTTCGTCTCAGATGAAGGAGAAGAAGGCTCCGGCTATGTTCATGAGAGCTTAGTCATGATGATAGAACCTGATGTTGATGAAGAAAAAAGGCCAGAAAAAATAAAATTGCCCCAAGAGAAAGCAGAAGAAAAGCCTCCTCCTGTCAAGGAAAAACAAATAGTCCGTCCCGAAAAAAGATCTTCAATTCAACTCCCGGCCCAATTCCCTTCCGCTCAGTTTTCTCTAACAGGAGGAGGAAACATCCTTGGTGGAGGAGACCTCAACCGGGGCTCAGAGGGATTAGCTGGATTCTATAAAGATTCGTTGGGGGCAACAGCCACTGGAACGGTTTCTCCTCTTCGTCTTAGTTACAATGTCGGTGCAGAGCTGAATATTACTCTTTCACGTCAGGTATCTCTTGGCATCGGACTTGATTATCTTAGCGGAGAAAAAGAGAGCCAGGTTGAACTTATGAAGGGAACGCGAAAGGACATCTTCACCACCAGGCCTGAAATTAAGGCTTTTCCCCTCCGTTTTTCTCTCGTTTATTCTCCTGTCGATTTCTTTTACTTAAAAGCTGGAGTCGATTACTACTTCGCCAAGGCAAGCTATTACTATCACATCCAGACAGGTGAAGATTGGATCAGATGGCAGGGAGAAGCTACCACAAGAGGTAGCGGATTTAGAGGAAGTGCCGGTATTATAGCCTGGCTCGGTTCTTTTCTTGGGCTGTTCGTTGAAGCTTCCGGGCAATACGCTGAAATTAGTGGATTCAAAGGTACCAACATTTATATTGAATCAGATGGAGAAACTTCAGAAGAAAAGGGAACTTTGTACATTTATCAGGCTCGAGTTTCAGCCCAAAAATCTTATCCCCTGCTCTTTATAAGCAGACAGAAGCCCGGAGAAGCAGGGGTCTCTGATGTTAAGGAAGCTGTGGTCTCTTTCTCCGGCATAACCGTTAAAGCAGGGCTCCGGTTCCGCTTCTAATTTGCGTTGATAGCGTTAGTTGCGTTTATCGTGTTTATTGAGTTCATTGCTTTACTTGCGTTTGTTGCCTTGAAATGGATGAGCTGCCGACAACCTGGAACCGGTTCAGAAATAGAGTAATCAATCGAAAAAGGCCTGTTTTCTCCAGAGATAAATTACAGTAAAACAGACGAAAAACAAACAGGGTCCAACAATATTAATCCGGTCTAATTTGGTGATTCCAAGCACCAGAAGAGAATCAAAGAGCCACATGCCCATGGCTAAAAAAGTGGCTGCTAAGCCGTACTTGCGGCCTCTAAGGAGGCCGATGGCTCCAACATAAAGAAAAATAGACATCAGAAGATCAGGGGCAGCAAAGGCATTATAAATTTTTTCATCAACCTGAATAGTAGCCGGAAAGTCTTTTCCCAAAAGCTTGGCTATCCAGAAAATATTTGTAGCCAGAGCCGCAAAAAACATAATGACGGAAATAACGATTATCCCCAGCGGGATGTGCTTTTTGTTATTCACTTTTGCTTTAGACCCAGATAGTAAGCAATATTAGCTTCCGGGTCAATTTTTACCTCTATTTTTCCGGGAAGAGCACTAAGCACAGGATTCAAGCCGGGACCGTGGCCGGCATAATCGCTCCAGCCGTGAATACAGACGCCGATGGTGACTGCGTCTTCATATCTCCCCCGGCCGTAGTAGTTGTAGTGATCACGAATGGCTACCAGATCGCCTAAACGAAGTTTTTTAAGGCCGTATTTTTCTACTGTTTCCGGACAGGTGGTCTGAATATCGTAATCAACCGTTTCTATAAAAGAACCCCCCAATCCGGAACCCATGATGTGCCCCGGAATTTCCATCACTACCGGAACCACTAAGCGGCCGTTCTTGACCGTGATGCCCATTTTTTCTAAAAGCTCGGGAGAAAGCTTGTTTACTCTGACGTCCTCAAAGCCTTCTATCTTCAATCCTACTCCCTTGGCCTTGACCTGTATCCGGTCGTTAACAGCCAAATTCTCCAGAACCTCCTTGGGAAACCAAACAAGATCATCCGATCCAGCATGTCTTCCTATATAGAAGCCTCGGGCGCCCTTGGCTTCCCCGGAAACAACTTTTGCCTCATTGCCGATACAGGCTAAAATAGCCAGGGCGCAATCACTGGGCCTGTCTTTATCCCGGCCCTGGATAGTAACATCGGGTTCCACATGATCGGCCTCAGCCCAGCCGTAAGCCGGATCGCCCATGGAAACTGTATAGTTAATAGAGGCCATGCCGATACTGAGCTTGGGGGTCCCCTCATAGGTTGTAGAATAATCCCGGCTTCCGGCCGGTTGGACCACTCCTTCAACAGCTGTCTCTATCAGGCTTTCCTTGTTGGTTTTAAAAGAGGCAGAAGTTTCGGTTGACCCGGCATCCTTTGCGCTCATCTTTATTCCTAAGTATTTTGCTATATTGGCTTCAGGATCAAGCCGGCCTTTAAGTTTTCCGGTGCGGCAGGAGAGAATTGGGGTTACTCCTATTCCCAGGCCTGAAATATCACTCGGCCCGCTGCAGACAACACCAACTGTGGCGCCTCCCTTGTAATATCCTTTTCCATAATCAGTTTGAATGTCTCTTAGTAGAACCAAATCACCGAACCGGAGTTCATTCAGCCCGTATTTCTCAATATCAGGGGGGTAGCAGGTCTGAATATGCCAGTGCCCGCTGAGACTTGATCTACCCGCACCTTGGCCCACTATTTCGGCGGGAATCTCCTTTACCACCGGAACAACAATCTTTCCTTCTTCATCTTGAACCGCTATCTTTTCTAATATGTGGGGAGAAAGTCCGTGAGTAAAAACATCATCAAATCCATTTATTTTCAAGCCGACACCGCAGGCTTTAGCCTGCATAAGATCTCCTACTGCAAGTTTCTCCAGCACCCGGTCTTCAAAATGAGCCAGAACATAACTACCGAATTTTCCAATAACAATCCCTTTTTCTCCTCTTGCTTCTCCGCTAAGAAGCTTAACTTCGTTTCCGATAGAGGTAAAATTAAGCCAGGCGCCGCCGTAACGTTCTTCTCCGGCTCCGCTTACCGCCACTCCCAAGGTTGCCCGGTCACCACTTGCCCAGCCGAAAACTTTTTCTCTTAGCTTCAAATTGTAATTGATACCTCCGGTTCCGATGGCCATTTTGGGTTTTCCGTTCCAGGTAGTGACATAACCCCTGGAAGGTTCTGCCGGAGCAATTTTACCCTGAACGGCAATGGTTAAAAGTTTGTCTTTGTTAGTAGTTACAGGTTGCTCTCCGGTCAAGCCGTTGGAAACACCACCCAAGAAAATAATTGAAACGATAATCATAGTGCCTAAGAATTTTTTCTTCACTTCAGACTTCTCCTTTCAAATTTTAAATATTATTATCTTTTATTTTCTCAAGCCAGACTATCTGCTGGCCGTGAAGACCGGGAAAAAGCGAGAACTTTTTCTTCACTTTAAACCCGGCCCCGGATAGCTCTTTTTTGAATTCCCGCCAAGTAAGCATTTTGATCCTGGTCCGGCTTTTTTTAATCCTCCGCCGCAACTTTCTCTGAAAGATGTGAAGGAAATTGGACCGGTAAAAAGAAAGAACAACCCAAGAGGAACTCACCCGGTGAAACTCAGTTAAAACAGTTAGGCGGTCTTCTCTTTGATGTAGATGATGAAAAAAACGCATGGAAAGAACCGCTTGAAAGACGTTTTCTTTGAAGGGAAGCCCAAAGATTGCATCAGCCACAGCTCCGGCCCTGAATAAATTTTCTTTCAAAGGCCGGTTAAGAGCTCTTTTAACCATGGCTAAAGAGATATCGCTTTGGACAAGATAAAAACCGGTCCCTGAGGAAAGGGCTGAAAAACGGCCGTAGCCGCAGGGAAGATCAAGAAGAAGACCGGCCGAAGGGGTAATTTTTTTATAAATTTTTTTAACAATCGCCTTCTCCCGGCTATCAACCAACCGCTGGTCAAGCCCACGGTAACGTTTTTTTTCGTACTCATCAACCTGGTAATCTTCGAATGGCCGGCTTTTCACTTCTGCGGTCATAATATTTTTTCTTCTTCTTTTAAAATCAGATAACAGGGGCTTGTGTCAATAAAAATTTTTCTGAATCTCGCCGGTTTTACTTGTCCATCACGTGTAACAATCTGTTTCACCTCAAAAGGAAAATCAACCTTGCCCCCTCCGGCTTTTCTCCAGGCAACAGCCAGAATGTGGTCATTTTTGGAAAAAACAAAAATATAAGCTTCCGGATGGGGAATTTTTTTAAGGAAACGGCTATCTTTAAGGAGATCAATTAAAGTTTTCAGAGCAAGATAAGAAGGCCTCTTTCTCCAGCCATCACCCCGGTTATCCACCAGACCGTATCCAGGGGCTGCCAACTGCCACCAGTAAACTCTCTCCACTAAGCCTGTGGCCAAGGTAAGGACATAGTAGCGTACCAAATAATTTGCCTGTTCTTCTTCACTGACATTGGGTTTTCCTGAAGCCGGCGAATAAGGTCCGGTGCCTCGAAGAGGCCAGTTAACTTCGGTTACCCAGAGATCTTTCGGCCCTCCCCGGCAGGAATCAACAATTGCTTTCAACAAAGCTACTTTGCGGGAAGTATCCCAGCCGAACTGGGTATTCTCCGGAGCCCCTCCCCGGTCAACATAAAGGAGAGAAGACACCTTATCAAAGGAATATCGGGATAAGAGGGGTGGATAAAGATGAAATTCAAAATCGATGACTGCCGGCCCTACTAATTTAACGCCTTTCCTTGAAGAGAGCTCAGAAGCGGGTTCCATAAGCTTGAGATACTCTTTCCAGCTCCAGAGTCCCCATTTGGTCCGGTTCCAAGCATGACCGATTTCAAAAAAAGAAACCAATCCCTTGAACCTGTAAAACACCTCTTCCAGAAATTCTTTCCAGCGGCCGGAATCCAAAACATCGCGGCGGCACTGGAGGAGAGCAAGCGTTAAAGAAAATCCCTCTCCATCAAGAATTTCGGCTAATTCCAGGAAGCGTTCCATCTTTTCTTTTTCCCAGGAAGGGAGGCGAAAAAGAGTATGAGCCACTCCCAACTCTTTTAAAGAGGATATTATTCTTTTTGTTTTCTCCCGGGTTTCTTCCATGGAGACAGAAACGGCAAAGCAATCTTCCAGAAATACAGTTTTAGTGTAAAGTTCTTGCCTGTATTTCCAGTAGAGAAAAAGGGAGGGGGAAAGCTTGGCCAAATTTGAAGGAAGCAGGCTGAGGTAGCTTCCGGCATATTTGAGATGAAGCCGCCAGCGATCTTTTTTGGGTGCTATATTGTGCGGCTGGTCGGCATAGGGGTTCCAAGAGAAATCTTCCATCTTATTGGACTCCGAGCTTTCGGGCTAACTTTTTTAAACCGAGTGCTTTTTTAACTCTGAGATAAGCTGAGAAAGTATTTTTCCCCAGCTTATACCACAGCCATACAGTCCGGCTCAATCCTATATTGCCCCTGTATTTCTCAAGGAAAAAACGCTGGTAATGAGACGCAATCCCCAACCGGACAAGACTTTTAATTCCTGAATAGAGACCGACTCGCTTCCGGAACCGGATACGGTTTGTATCTACTAGAAAAAAAGTATAGCCGCTGCCTTCACGTCTGACCAGGATGTTCCCGTCTGAAAGATCGCGGTGCAGCACTCCCTGCCGGTGAATTTGGCGGAGAAAAGCAGCCAAGTGAAGGAGCAGGTCTTCCAGGGCTTTACCTTTCAGGTCGCGGAAAAGAAACCGGATTTCCTGAAAAAAAGGAATCTTGCGGGAGAGGAAAAAACACTTTTCCACCATTAATCCCTTTTTTTGTTCAAGATAAGCTACCGGAAAAGAAGTGGGAATTTCTCTCTGAACCAAGCCGACACTCCCTCTCCAAGCCTTTTTTGCCTTGGAAGGAAGAATTAGGGTTTTAAGAAGATTTACTCCTCTGAGCCTGAATTCCTTAATTATAATCTCGTTTGTTTTTCCGGAAGAAACCGGAAAACTTACCGCGGCTACTCTGTTTCGTCCCTTCAGAAGAATCCTGGCTTCAGGCGAATCAAGCAGAGTGTCAATGGAAGCCAGTTTTTTCAAAAAAGGGGAAGTATTAAAATCAGAATGAATCCTGCCTGAATAACCGGCTACTGCTACAGGCCGGCTTGGAAATTCCTTATCCACTGTTCCTACTTCTTTAAAAAAGGCTCATGCTAAAATAACACCGGATGCAATCAGAGTCAACTTGTACGAAAATAATAATCGGTGGCCTGAGAATAGTAATTAAAACAGAAGATGAAGAAAAAGATTTTTTATTGCTAAAAATTGGTTTTAAGACCGGGCTCATTTTTCTTAGCCAATATTGCCATGGAGCAGCTTTGCAGATTTAAAAAACATTGACTGCTTTATCTTTTTTTGTATAATAAGGCGGAAGATGAAAGTAGGATTCGTTTTATCATTCCTTTCTTTGCTTCCTGCTTTCATTATTTCTCTCAATAATAATAACCGGGCGGCAGCCTCCGCCCGATAAGTTTGTCTTCACCCCTTCCCTTTTCAAAACCAAACAAGGAGGATTTTATGGATCCGAAAACAACAGCTCCAGCAGGATATAAACCTGCTCTTGATATTCTTCAGACCGAAAAAGCCATTAAGGAAATCAAAGATTACTTTCAAAGCGCCCTGGCTGAAGCTTTGAATCTTCACCGGGTGACAGCACCCATCCTGGTAAAATCAGGACTGGGTATAAACGATGACCTGAGCGGAAGCGAACGGCCGGTTTCTTTCACTCTAAGCGGATTAAACGGAGCCAGGGCAGAAATCGTTCAATCCCTGGCAAAGTGGAAAAGATTAACTCTAGCCCGCCTGAATATCCCGCCTGGCGAGGGAATATACACCGATATGAACGCTGTCCGGCCTGATGAAATACCGGATAATCTCCATTCAGTCTATGTCGACCAATGGGACTGGGAAAGAACCATCAGACCTGAAGAAAGAACCCCGGCTTTCCTTAAGCAAATCGTCCGGAAAATTTACAAAGTAATCCGGAAAACAGAACTTCATGTTTGCCGGAAACATCCTTCTATCCGGCCCTTTCTTCCGGAAAAAATTTACTTCATCCAGGCCCAAAAACTTGAAAAAAAATTCCCCCATCTTTCTCCCGAAGAAAGAGAAAACGAGATCTGCCGCAGCAAAAAAGCGGTCTTTATTCAGGGAATAGGAGCTCCTCTCCAAAACGGCCGGCCTCATGACCCCCGGGCTCCTGACTACGACGACTGGATTACCCCTACCGAAGAAGGGCCCGGCCTAAACGGAGATATTCTGGTCTGGTTTCCTTTATTGAATAAGGCTCTTGAACTTTCTTCAATGGGTATCAGGGTAGATTCACAAGCGCTGCTCAAGCAGCTCAAGCTGGCAGGAGAAGAAAAGCGGGCTGAGCTTTTTTTCCACCGCCTGCTTCTTGAAGGAAAACTTCCTCTCTCCGTCGGCGGAGGCATAGGGCAAAGCCGGCTGTGCATGTTTTATCTCAGAAAAGCCCATATCGGTGAAGTCCAGGCCAGCCTCTGGGATGAAGAAACCATTGACTACTGCCAGCGGCATAACATTTTTCTTTTTTGAATCAGAACCAACACCCAGCTCTTTTAAACAAATTCTATATTTCCTAACTTTCCATTCGTCCTAGAAATAGACATTTCTATTATTTGTTATATCCGGATAGCCCTCTGTCTCAAGCTTTTAGAAGCCATTATAAGAAAAATCTCTCTTGTCACAAATCACATATACTTCCCTTTAGTCTGCCCTTCCAGAAAAACTAAAAGATAATCACTGAAACCAAACACCTTCCTCAAGCCGCCCCCCTCTGTAAGAATAGCCTCTCTCATCTTCTGTAAGTTGAGGAGCTTCATAATTCTTTGACTTCCTTTTTATGCTTTTCTCCAAATGGTTTAAATTTTTAGTAGCGAATTATATTAACCTTTGGATAAACTTCCTCGAAGACTTTTACTATCCTTTCAGGATTTATCCTTTTGCCCGGGATATCATAAGATCAATAAAAAAAATGGCGCCAGGCCTTCTTTTTATGATATATTGACCGGGATGGAAACAAAAAAAGAGCTTGAACTTTCAGTGGTGGTTCCTGTTTATAACGAAGCTGAAAACCTTCCAGAACTCTACCAGGAAATAATCGTCTCTATCACCCAAGCAAATAAATCATACGAAATTATTTTCATAGACGACGGAAGCTGGGACGAATCTTTTGTAGTTCTAAAAAAGCTCCAAAAACAGGACTCCAGGGTGAAAATAATCAGGTTAAGAAAGAACTTCGGACAGACCGCAGCTCTTTCTGCTGGATTTGATCATGCTAAAGGAGAAATCATCCTCACTCTGGATGCTGACCTCCAAAACGATCCCCGGGATTTCCCCCGGCTTTTAGAAAAACTGAATCAGGGCTACGACATAGTCAATGGCTGGAGAAAGAAAAGAAAAGATCGCTTCATTACCCGGCGCCTCCCCTCTCTTATTGCCAACCGTTTGATTTCCTACATCACTCATATAAAGCTACATGATTTCGGTTGCTCTCTTAAAGCATTCCGGAAGGATATCGTGGAGAATATAAATCTCTATGGAGAACTCCACCGCTTTATACCAGCCATCGCCAGCCACATAGGAGTTTCCATCACTGAAATTCAGGTAAACCACCGCCCCAGAAAACACGGCAGCTCTAAATATAGCGTGTTCCGATTTGTCAAAGTCATTCTTGATCTTCTCACAGTCAAATTCCTGCTGAGCTACTCCACCCGGCCTCTCCAGATATTTGGCTTTTTTGGCTTGATAAGTGGTATGGTGGGCGGAGCCATCGGCCTGTACTTATCCTATCTCCGGTTAATAGCTCAACAGGGAATAAGTAACCGGCCCCTTTTGCTTCTGGCCATTCTGCTGGTGGTCATCGGTATTCAATTCATCACCATGGGACTTCTGGGAGAATTAATGGTCAGAGCTCATCATGAATCCTCCAACAAAAAGATTTACTTTATTAGAGAGATTATTGATTCCGATCAAAATAATAAACAAATAAACTCTTGATGGACTGAAAATCCAATGAAAATCCTGATGTTGGCTCCAGAGCCTTTTTTCCAGCCAAGGGGAACTCCCATCAGTGTCTACTTCCGCTTAAAAGCTCTTACTGACCTCGGTCATCAAGTTGATCTCATCACCTATCCCTTGGGCGAAGACAAGCAAATTCCAGGTGTAAAAATTCACCGGTTACCAAATTTATTCGGTTTAAAAAAAATTAAAATCGGGCCTTCTTCTGTAAAAATTCCTCTGGACGGACTTCTTACTGGAACATCCCTGTTTTATCTGACTAAAGAAAGATATCATCTTATTTTTACCCATGAGGAAGCCTCCTGGATTGGTACTTTACTGGCCAAAATCTGGAGTATTCCACATATTTACGACATGCACTCAAGTCTTCCTCAACAATTGACAAATTTCAATTTCAGCCGCTCGACCTTGTTGAAAAACCTTTTTTCTTGGCTGGAAAAGTGGGTTTTACGGAATTCCCAGGCGATAATTGTTATCTGCCCCGACCTCCTTAGAACAGTAACCAAGGAAGGGCAAAAAGAAAAAACAGTCTTGCTGGAAAACTTCATCGATTTTGAATATCCCCTTCCTGAAGACAAAGAATTGGCTGCCTTAAGAAAACGCTATGCATCCTCTGACGAAAAAATCATTCTTTATGCAGGAAATTTTCTCCCTTACCAGGGAATCCCCTGTCTTCTTGAGGCAATGGGTTTTCTCCCTGAAGAAAAAGCCAAGCTTCTGCTTCTCGGAGGAAGCAGTAAAGATGTTGAAAAAATGAAACAGAAAGCTCATCGTCTAAGTGTTTTAAGCCGGGTTATCTTTCTGGGAGAAATGCCACCTGAGAAGGTCCCTGCCTTCATAGCTATCTCTGATATTCTGGTTTCCCCCCGGGTGGCAGGAACCAATACTCCGCTTAAAATTTATACTTTTCTTAAATCCGGAAAACCCATCGTGGCTACCAATCTCTGGACCCACACCCAGCTTCTCACCGAAGAACATGCGGTTCTGGTACCGCCCACCCCAAAGGGATTGGCCGACGGGCTTTCTTTTGCTTTAAAAAACAAAGAAGCTAAGCTGAAAGCAGAAAGAGCTCAAAAGTGGGCCCTTCAGAATTTCACCTATGTCAAGTACTTGGAAAAAATCAACAAAATCCTGCAGATTGCCCACAGTAACTTGGAATCATCTCAAACTGACCCCGCCTGAGAATAAAAACCATTGACTTCATTTCTTCCAGCTTTTACACTAAATTCCAGTCACCGACAGAGAAAGGATCACCAGGAAATATGGGCAAGGAAAAAGTTAGCCGATTCTATGATGTTGTCTGGACTGAATATCTTCCTGAATTAACGGAGTCAGAAAAACACTGGGAACTTTTTTATTCCAGTAAAGAAATTAAAGGCAAAAAGGTTCTTGATGCAG
Source organism: uncultured Eubacteriales bacterium (assembly GCA_964440805.1). Lineage (GTDB taxonomy): Bacteria > Acidobacteriota > Aminicenantia > Aminicenantales > Aminicenantaceae > CAYTTR01. The sequence goes on along the minus strand of CAYTTR010000004.1, from coordinate 10,872 downwards.
GTTGCGGCACAGGGATTTTCAGTATTATTTTTGCCCGGAAAGGCGCCTCCGAAGTAGTTGGAATTGATATTAGCGAAGGAAGCCTGTCAACAGGACAAAAACTCAAGGAAAGATTCGGCCTGGAAAACATTTCTTTCAGAAAAGGAGATATGCTTTCCCTTCCCTTCCAGGATGAAAGTTTTGATATCATTTGGGCCTGGGGCACTGTCCATCACACCACAGACCCTTTCAGAGCTATTGAAGAACTGATGCGAGGGCTTAAAAAAGGGGGCTCTCTCTTACTGGCTGTCTATACCCGGACCAGGCTTACTTTTCTTCACGAAATCATAAGGAAAACTCTTCTTAAGACTCCATCCAAAACTTGGAAACCTTTATCTAAAATCATAGCTTTTTTTCTCTTTCCAGTAGTGGCCTTGTTCAAGAAAAGAGAGAAATCAAGAAAGGGAGAAAAACTGGAAGAACTTATTATGGATTGGTATTTTGTTCCTATCCGTCACTACTACTACCCTACAGAAATCCAAAATTTCCTGGAAGAAAAAGGTTTTCAGATAGAAAAACACCTCCCCGCCTCAGGCCGCTTTAACAGCACCTCCAATTTTATTTATAAGGCCCGGAAAATATCCTGAGTTTTAATAATATATTTTTGGACCGCAAGAGATTATGGACATTGACTTCATTAGAGTGGAAATATATGATAGGAAGTCTTCCCGGTTTACCAGAATTTTTCCCCGGCCAGCCTAACAACATGAAAAGCGATGGGCTTCAAGCTAAGGAAAGTTAAGCTCCATACCAAGATATTTATCGGTCTAATACTTGGTATTATTGTCGGCCTGGTCTTCGGGGAAAAAGCCCAGCTCATCGAACCAGTTGGAACCATCTTTCTCCGGTTAATCACCATGATTGTTGTTCCTCTGGTTTTTGTCTCCCTTATGCTGGGGACAGCCAGTTTGGGCGATATTAAAAAACTGGGCCGCATCGGCTTTAAAGCTTTTTTCTATTTCACGGTGACTACTGCCATAGCCATTTCAATTGGATTAATTCTGGCCAACTTTATTCAACCAGGCGAAGGTTTGTCCGAGGATGTAAAAACCCAGCTCTACCAGGGTTATGAATCAAAAGCAGAAGTAGGATTGCAAACACTGGAAGAGAAGCCATCTTTAATTGATATCCTGGTGGACACCGTTCCCATGAATCCAGTCAAGGCATTGGTCGAAGGCAACATGCTCCAGGTTATTTTTCTGGCCATCATTTTCGGCATTGCCCTGACTCTTATCACGAAAGATAAAGCCAAGGGAGTTATTTCCTTCTTTGAGGGAGTAAATGAAGCTATTATTCAGATTGTTCACATGGCCATGAGGTTAGCTCCTTACGGAGTTCTGGCCTTGATTGCAGCGGTCATCGGTCAATATGGAGTGGATATTTTGTTCACTCTTCTGAAATATTCTTTAGTAGTTATAGGAGGGCTTTTTCTCTACACCTTTTCCGTTAACAGCTTGGCCATCTCAGTTCTGGGCCGGACCAATCCCTTTTTCTTCTTCAAAGCTACCAAAGAGGCAATGATCATCGCCTTCAGTACTTCCAGTTCCAATGCCACTCTTCCGGTGGCCATGGAATGCGCGGAGCATATAGGCGTATCCAGGGAATATTCCTCATTCGTCATTCCCTTAGGAGCTACCATCAACATGGACGGTACCGCCCTCTATCAGGGCGTGGCAGCAGTATTTATAGCCCAAATATATGGAATTCCCTTAGGATTAACTGCTCAGTTAACCATTGTTCTCATGGCGGTTCTCTCTTCAGTGGGAGCAGCCGGTGTGCCCTCGGCTGGAATTATTACCCTGGCCATGGTCCTCAAGCAGATTGGTGTTCCCCTGGAAGGGATTGCTCTAATTCTCGGGGTGGACCGTTTTCTCGATATGTGCCGGACAACTACCAATATTATCGGGGATATGACAGCCTCCGTAGTTATCCAGCAATCTGAAGAGAAGAAGAAAAACCGGGAAATTCATCCTTCTTCCTGAGCTTTGGTTTTCTTTCCTCTTTCCCTTTTTCTCCTGGCTGGAATTCCCACAGCCACCGAATATTCCGGAAGAGATGAGGTAACCACAGAACCTGCCCCCACTACCGTTCCTTTGCCAACGGAAATCCCGTCAAGGACAATCACTCCGGCTCCCAGCCAGACATCTTCTCCAATGCTTATTCCTCCCTTGGAATAGGAAGGTTGAAACATGATGGGAACATCGGTCTGTTCGAAACTGTGATTTCCTCCGGCTACTAAATAACAATTTCCGGCTAAAAAACAATATTTGCCGAGAGTGATCTTAGTCTCAGACAACAGCGAACAGTTAGCTGAAATATTGCAGTAATCATCCAGCACAATAGAACCTTCTTTACAACTGAGGATGGTGTTGCGGCCTACATAAGCATTCTTTCCTATTCTGATGCCCTCGTTTTCTTCTCCCTTGGCATCGAGGACAACATTATCATCGATAAAGGAATTATCTCCAATATAAATTTTATGAGGGTGACGGAGGGTAATGTTACGGCCAAAAACCACCCCTTTACAGACCCTTTTAAAAAGAAAAGGATAAAATATTTTCCTCAAGAAAAAACCTACTGCTCCTGGAATCCAAGAAAATAGAAGTATTATAATTTCATACTTAAAGAAATAAATTAATTTGTTTTTTCCTATAAAAATATCATTGTATTTGGAAGTTGTCGATTTTTTCTCGTCAATTAATTTTTTTTGAAGACTTTTATTATCTGAGACTTTCATGATAATTTTTTTTAATTTTAACTCATTACAGTTAAATATATAACCTTTCTCTTCAAATCACAAAATTTTTTCCACTCTTTTTCAAAGCTTTTTTATAATTTATCATGTTTACTTGTTCCACACAATCACGTAAAAAGAAATGCTTACCACAATTACTAAAACGTTGATTTTTAAATAGAATTAAAGTATAAATATAAATCCTTTAAAAGGAGTTAAGGACACATGAGAAAAAAAGCATATCTCGCTTTCATTATCTATTTAAGCCTTACAATTTTATCTCTTATTATTTCTAATTTTAAAATTAATAATCTTGCTTTTGCAGAAAGTCAAACCAAAAAATGGTCTGAGTTAGTTCAAATCTCTAAAACAGATGTCCCCAGTTATGAACCAAAAGTTGCAGCTGATGCAATGGGCAATGTTTTTGTAATATGGGTAGAAAATGGACAAAATGTTTTATGTAATACTAATATAACCGGAGATTGGGGACCAATACGTAATCTTTCTAAAAATGAAGTTAGAATTAAGGAGGGCCCCTGGCCTGAAATAGAAGTTGATAAAAATGGAGTAATCAATGTTGTCTATACAGCTTTTATTAGTGGTGATTATGAAATAGTCCTTAATCGTTTTAAAAACGAAAATTGGTCTGGTAATGAAAATATTTCGAGAACTGTGCCTGCAGGATCAGCTTACCCAACAATTGTAATTGATCCTAATACTAATGATTATTACCTTTTTTGGCAAGATAATGTTAATCGAGAATATGAAGAACAACTATTTTGGGAAATTGTAATGCGTTTCCTTAACTCGGGAATTGGTTCCTGGAGTGGAGGAAAAATTCTCCCTGATAATAGCAAAAGGGCTTACTGTCCTCAAGCCGCTATAGATGGAAAAGGAAGAATTTATATTGTCTATGCAAATCGAGCTGCAGGAAACATAACACGTGTTTTCTTTACTCAAAACAATGAACCCAAAAATTCAGAAAAATGGACAAATCCTACAGATCTTTCTGGCATGACTGGATTAAGCTTCGCCTTTCCTCAAATTGCCTGTGATAATTCAGGGAATATCTATGTGGTCTGGATGGACAAAAGAGAGGGCAATACAGAAATCTATTTTAGGAAAAGAGTAAATGGGAAATGGTTATCTGTAGAGAATTTATCTGAATCAACTTCTTCTTCATTGAATCCAACAGTGGCTGCAAATAAGGAGACAGGAGAAATCTATGTGGCGTGGGAAGAAAATCAGAAAATTTTTTTCAGAGAATTCCAAAACAAGAAATGGCTTGATCCGGTTGATTTGACCCAAAATCCATCACCTTCAGCTCATCCCCATCTTTACGTAGACCAAGGTGGATCGATTCATATTGTTTTTACAGACAAGCGTTCTGGCGCCTGGAATATTTATTATCGAACCCGTAAGGGAGAGCCTCAAAAAAAACCTTCTCCTCCTATCGATTTAACTCTTAAGAGTTACCTCAATCAAGCTAACAACACAAAATCCAATCATCTAAACTGGAAACCCACCGAGGAAAATGAAGATTTAAATATAGTCAATTACCGAATTTACAGAAGAGTAGAAAACGAGAGTTCATTTCAATTTTTAAGTATGGTGAGTGGAGATATATTCGAGTATAAAGATGTACAAATTCCAACCGACTTGAAGTTTCAATATGCTGTCTCTGCTGAGGATAATTGGGGGCAGGAAAGCTCGCTTTCAGATTTTGTATCAGAAGACCCTGTCTTTCCTCCATTATCCATCTCTCTCAATACACAAATTAATCGATTTCTATTTTATAGAGAAAAAATTAATTACATTTCTTGGGATAAAAATCCTTTAAATGACGCAACTTCAGTTATTAGTTATAACATTTACCGGAAGAAAGTAAATGCTCCAGATACAGATTTTCTTTTAATTGGAACAACTTCAATTGATGAAAGGAATTTTAGTGACCGCGGACTATCTTTTGATATCAAATATGCATATGCTATTTCTTCTATCGATTCGAACAACAACGAAAGTAAATTGTCTTCTCATATAGAAGAAGATTAGGACTTTTCTAATATAGCCAAGTTAAGAAATAATGTTATTCTGATCCTCGAGATTAATTTTTTGCTTCAATTTTAAAAACACTTATAAAAGGATGGTTAGGTTTTACCACTGCCTGAAATGAATCAGGCGAAACATGTAAGTTTTTTTCTGTTGCATTTATGGAAATAGAAATTTCAATTTCATCATCATGATCAAAATTGCTATCGCACTTTGTTGAATGTATGATTATAGAATGATTCACTCCTGGCTGAAGGAAAACCTCTCTTTCTATTGTTCTTGATGATGAGGTTGGTTTTAATAATTTCATTTCTTTTCGATCAACTCTAAAGATATATAAATAGTTTTCTCCCCCTTTATAGGAGAATTTTAGCAGTATATTTTTTTTCTTTTGAATCCTATTATTTTGATTATCAATGCCATATACTTCTATTGTGGGATTGAGATATTGAAATGTTTTCAATTGAAATCGTTTAATTAAAAAACAATCATTTTCAACCCAGTAATAAAAGCGTTGAAATTCTTCTCCAAAATATTTTTTATAAGAAGTGTTTAAGACAATAAAGTCTATGTTCCGTTTTATTAAGAAATTTGGGGACAATGTTCCAAGTCGACGAATAAACCGTCCGTTTTTCTCAGGACTTAAAATAGTTTGAGTTTCGTAATAATATTTCAATGGTAAAGGAATGTTTTCTTTCATCCACTTAGTTGCTGTTATCTTTGTATCTTCCTTTAGAAGATGCCTGTCAAGATTTATGGATTGAAAAAGTGGTGGAGAGATCGATAAAACAATTAAAATTATTAAGCCCGTGTATTTAAATTTATTAAGCTTTTGGGTGATAGTTATGATGAAAAAACTGGAAGCAATAGCTAGATAAGGTATTAGAGGTGATATATATCTCTCATCAATGTTGTTTGTGGTTATAACCATCAAGAAGAAACAAACTGGAAAACTTATAAAAAGCATGATTTCATATCGTTTGTATCTATAGGCGATATTTCCTAACCAAATTAATCCAAGTAGAGAAAAAATAAAGCCGGGAATTCCTAAGGCGTGAATAATATTTTGACCTTGGATAAATAAAATATTTTTCCAGTTTTGGAATATATTTAGACTGAATTTAATTCCATGGACTCCGAAAACAGTCATGAAATGTTTTTTAAATATATCGAAATCAAAAACAATAAATGGATTAGTAATTAAAAAAAATAAAAGTACTAAAGAAACACTAATCCAGGAGAAAAAAATAAATTTTCCAAAAGATATTTTCTTCTTTAACATTTTGATAAAAAGCACACCCAGAATGAGGATGATAGTAACAAACCCGGTATATTTAGTTCCTATGGATATTCCACAAGAGATACAAGCTAAGATTAAGCTTGTCCCATTCATTTTTTTATAATATTTCATAGAATAATACAGTGTCAGTAACATGAAAAAAAATAAGGTGGAGTCTGTAGTTAGGTAATGTGAATGAAGCACCAATGGAAAGTTAACAGCAATCATCAAGGCTGACAATAGACCAATTCGTTCATTAAAAAGTAGTTTAGATATCTTGTAGGTAAGAGGGATAAGAAGAATTCCGAATATAGCTGAAACTGGTCTCCCTGTCTTAAAAATTAAAAGATTTTTTTTAATCAAAGACAGATTTTTAAGATTCTCAAAAAATGAAGGTCCAAATTTAAAAAACAGTAATATAAAAATAATTATACTAACAATATACATAAAAAAATTGGGATAAATATACCATCTAGTATTGAATTCGCCTTCCAAAATCCTTGAAATAACATTCTTTAACATAGGCTCGTCAGGATGGACATTAGTAAAAGGAAGGCCAAACCAGATACCGATCAATCGGAGAATTGCGCCTAAAAGTATGATTAAAACTAACAGATTAACTGGTTTTTTTATCAATTTCATTATTTCATTGACTATATAAAAATAATATTAAAACTTTTATCGTAAATGCTTATTCCTTAATTAACATAAAAATATCTCATTATCGAACCAATTTCAATCTTAACGCTTCCATGATTTAATCCAAATTTTAGAGTTATATTGAGCAAGGCAAGATCAGGGCATTCGTTTAAGAATGAATTTCCAGAGGTATTCCTTGGGAATTCCCATAAATTTTTCCCTCCATGGTCGATCGCAGCTACTGCAGGTCTTGAGATCAGAAAGATTACCTTTAACCATTTTCTCCCTGAGACTGATCATTTTCTCATTATTCCAGATCTCTTGAAGGCTAAAGTCCTTGACATTTCCCATAACATAGTAGCCAAAAAAATCCTGGGTGCAGGGGAGGACTGAGCCGTCCCAAAAAATTATCAGTGCCTGCCAGAGAAAAGTGCAAGGAGAAAAATTCCTGTCAATTTTCCTGGCCGTAATTTCTCCAGCCCAGTTATGGAGTTCCTTTATTTCAAGTTTATCTAAAGGCAATCCTTTGAATCTCTGGAGGAATTTTTTGCGACTTTCCCGGTCTGTACGGATACCTTCTTCAGGAAAATTGATCAGCTCGAGAATAGTGTGAGGCTTCAAAGATTTCATTTCTTTTTTTATTTCGAGGAAACGAATTATATTGGAGACAGTTTTTTCGAAATTAGCCCCAACCCGGATCTTTTCATATGTTTCTTTGGTATAACCATCAAAAGAAAAAGAAAATTGGTCGATTCCTGAATCTATCAATTGGCGGGCTTTTTCTTCATCGAGGAGAGTCCCGTTGGTATGAAATTTAACAGTGATACCCTTGTCGTGAGCATAGCGGGCCATCTTGAAAAACTCAGGGTGAAGAAGGGATTCTCCTCGGTGAAGAAGATGTATATCAAAGACGAAGCTGGAAGCTTCATCAATGATTTTCCGGAAAAGTTCCATATCCATGAATCCTTTATCTTTTTTCCCGAGTTCCTTATTGGGACACATGATGCAGCGGAGGTTGCAATAGCTGGTGGGTTCAATCCACAGCCTGACTGGAAGGTAGGCAAGATGGGTTTGTTTCCGTTTATATGACACAAATAGATTAAAAAGGCGGCGGTAATAGCTTATTGTTTTCATTCTTAACTTTGGTTTTATTCTTTTTTTATTCCTCTGTATTATTAAGGAAAAAATAGTGAAGTTCAACCAATTGGGAAATTTCCATTTGTTCAGCCCTGATGTTTTTTTTTAATTTTAATTTCTGGTAAGCTTGCTTGATTTTCTCTATTTGAAATGAACCAGCCAACAGGTTGTTCCAGAGGGTTTTTCTTCTTTGCTTAAAACAGATTCTGAGAAAATTCAGAAATTCTTCCTCATTTTCCAGTGAATAAAGAGGAAGCTTTCTTTTTTTAAAAGAAAGCAAAGTAGAATTAACCTTGGGAGGAGGTTGAAAGGAACCAGGTTGAAGGTGAAGCTCTTTCTTTATTTCAAAATAGTTCTGAAATATTATAGTCAAAGGGGAATAATTTTTTGTTCCTGGGGAACAGATTAAACGGTCAGCTACTTCCTCCTGAAGCATGAATGTCCAAAAAGGAAGCTTTTCTTTTTCGGAAAAAGCCTTGAATAAAATGGGAGAAGAGATGGAATAAGGAAGGTTTCCCACCAGCTTGACTTTATTCAATCTTTTTTTTTCTTCATCTATAATTTCAGATAAAGACACCTTTAAAATATCTGCTTGGATAACGACTGCTTCCTTTAGGTTCTGCTCCTTTAAATATTGAACCAGGTTGGGATCTTTTTCGACGGCTACTACCTTCCCGGCTTTTTCTGCCAAGGCTACAGTGAGGGCACCTTTCCCCGGCCCTATTTCAATAATAAAATCATCTTTTTCCGGATTTATAACCTGAACGATTTTTTTAATTATTCTGGGATTTTTCAGGAAGTGTTGTCCCAGGCTTTTTCTTTTTATTCTGTTCATAATGGTTTGTCTCCAGGCATATTCATGAAGGAGGAATAAAGCTTTTGCTCAACCGCTGCTTAATTATCAAGGACATAACAAAGGTCTCCAAAAGAATCGTGGGGGTGAGTTTTGTTTTTCCCTTGGTCCGGTCAACGAAAGTAATAGGAACTTCTTTAAAAGTAAATCCCATTAGATAAGCTTTGTAAAGAATTTCCAGAACGATTGATGGGCCTATAGAAATAAGATCATCAAGGTCAATTTTTTCCAGGACTTCCTTTCGGAAACAGCGGAACCCGGAGGAGGCGTCCTTTACCGGAAGGCGGAAATGTTTCCTGATGTAAAACCTTACCAGAAAAGTTACCATTCGACGGAGAAGACTACGTTCAGTGTCTTTACCGCCAGGGACATATCTTGAACCGATGACAATATCCGCCTTTTTCATATCAGGCAAGAGAAGAGGAATATCCTGAGGGCGGTGAGAGAAGTCTCCGTCCATTTCAATTATATAATCAGGCCTAAGCTTTAGGGCGGCCTTGAATCCGTCTATCCCTCCTGTTCCCCGGCCTCTTCTTTTTTTCCTGATGAGGGCTTTTATGCGGGGATTGACGCGGGATAATTCAAGAACGACTTTTCCTGTTCCATCAGGTGAATTGTCGTCAGCTACCAGTACAGTGATAAAATATTCATTGTTTAGCTTCAAAATTTCAGAAATCAAAGGTTCAATATTTTCCCTCTCATTGTAGGTTGGAATCATAACCACTACATTTTTCCTGGACATAAAATATAACCTAAGCTGTAATTTATAGAAGTAAACTTTTAATGGCAGACATAACTTTTTTTGGGGTGATGGCCTTCATACAGGTCATATCAGGGCAGTTTTTCTTATAACAAGGGGAACAGTCAACTTTTTCGTAAAGTTTCACTCCATTCCCATAGAGGTCAATTTCCTGGGAGCAGGTAGAACCGAAAAAGGCGACCACAGTTTTGTTCAGGGCAATAGCGAGGTGAAGGGCTAGTGTATCCGAGCAAACTACTAAATCCATTTTGTCCAAGAAACCGGCAAAATCAAGAAGAAAGTTATTATTGCCTGTGTTATAAATTCCTCCTGCTTTTTCCTCAAGCCAGGAATTTATATCTTTTTCTCTGGGTCCTCCTAATAGAAATATGTTTGGTTGAAGATTTTCTTGAAGCAATTTGATCAAATAAAGAAAATAGTCGGGCGGCCATTGTTTGGTCAGAAATTTTTCTCCTGCACCGGTATTCAGGCCTATACATTTTTTTTCTTTCGATATATTATAATCAACAAAAAACTGTTCGGCTTTTTTCATGTTATTTTCTTTTAAGTTGAAAATATAGCCGTCATTTTTGTATTCCAGGCCAGCGATTTCGTAGATAATTTCCTGGTAAGTTTTTTTATTCTTATAGAATTTTAAATCATCATCAACACCAAGTTGGTAGGCATAGGATGCCTCTTCATTGAAGAGAATGAGGTTTCCAAATTGGTTCATACCGAAACCCAACTTTCGGTCTGCCTTAACCTGGGTAGCTAGTCCAATAGAGGGGGATTCTTTATCAAGGGACAATAAAAGATCGAATTTCTCTTCCAATAAGGGTATTACATTCTGAATTGAATAGACCATTACCCGTTCCAGCAGGGGATTGTATTTAAGAAGGTCCAGGCTTTCTTCATCTACCAGCCAGGTAATATGGCTAGGGGAATATTTTCTCTTGAGACCAGATAAAATAGCTGTGGTCCGGAGAACATCTCCCTGGGCACGTCCTTTAATAATTAAAATTCTAAAAGGAAAGGGTGTGTAATGGGGACAACCTTCACACAAACGCTTGAAGCGGCAGGGTTTTTCTCCTCTGAAATAGTAGCAATCGGCTTTAAGCACTTTATCATGTCCTTGGTGATGATTTCGGTCTCTATTTATGCCATAAAATAAGGGGAATGACAATCAGGAATTCTCCCAATTTTTATTGGTTAATGCATTAGAATTTATTTCTACACTCACTAAAACGCTATCTGACCTGAACTATTCATAAAAAAGGTAGATACCTTTTATATCACAAATACCTATGACTTAAGAGGTTTTATTGTGGCGTAGGTGAAGAAATTAAGTTCATAAAATCCTTTCATCAAATCTTATCTAAAATCGGCCTTTTTTACCCTTCAGG
>CAYTTR010000003.1:0-119484 GCA_964440805.1 uncultured Eubacteriales bacterium | reverse complement strand
ATACGATATGTCTGTTTTTGTGTTCCCAATGTCCGTTTTTAAAAGTTACGTAACAAGTTTTTTTTATTTACTCGAACAAATTAAAGTATTTCAATTTCAGTAATAGAAATTAAAATATGTTTTTCTCTTATTTTTATATATTAATGTTTGCAGAATTTGAGAGCAATAATTTTGTCCAAAACGATATTGAGGCGTTGTGCTTCTTAGACCTTTTTCAGGTGAAACAGGTTCTGTTAGATTATCAAGATTGACTTAAATGAGAATATTCGCTATGTTTATCCTGGCTTGGAAGAGATGCAATGAGTTCAGAAGGAACAGAAAAAAAACAGATTAATTTCAGGTATATTGCTGTGGAAGGGGCTATAAAATCGGGGAAAACAAAGCTGGCTAACCGCCTGAGCCAGAAAATCGGGGGACGGGTAGTTTACGATAAGCAGGAAAATCCCTATCTAAAAGATTTCTATAATGAGAAAGAAGGAGCAGCCTTTCTGGCTCAACTTGTTTTTTTGGTTAATCGTTATCACCAGCAGGTAGCACTCTTGCAGAGAACCCTTTTTGAAGAAAGAACAATCTGCGACTATCTCTTCGAAAAAGACAAGATCTATGCCTACCAAACTCTGACTGATGATGAATTGCTGGTATATGACAAAATTTTCAATATTTTTTTTGAAAGAATAGCCAAGCCGGATCTGGTTATCTATCTTCAGTTATCCTTGCCCACTCTTCTCAAAAGAATAGCCAGAGAAGGAACTGATTTGGAAAAGAATATTTCAGAGAAATATTTAGAGGATATGCTGGAGGCGTTTGATTATTTTTTTTTCAACTTCCAGTCAGTTCCTCTTCTTGTAGTTAAGGCGGATCATGTAGATTTTGCCGATGAGGAAAGCCTGGATGACCTCATCGATAAAATAAAACAGATGGATAAGAGTCCTTTGTATTATGTTCCTTTAAATCGGTCAAACAGGGATACCGGAAAGTAATCTTAACCTGTCCCTTGACCGGATTAGACTTTACCTCAATCCCGATATACAAGGCGGGGTGGGGAGAAAGGAAGGCCAATGTTAAATAATGATTCCACAGTAATATCCGTTCCTCTTCTTATTAAGAAAAAAAGAAATAAACAAAAAATTGTAGCCTTAACCGCTTATGACTATCCTACCGCCAGGATTCTTGATGAAGCAGGCGTGGATATCATTTTAGTTGGAGATTCGTTAGGAATGGTGGTCCTCGGTTATGAAACCACGATTCCCGTGACCATGGAAGAGATGCTTCATCATACAAAATCAGTGCGCCGGGCTGTTAAAAGAGCTCTGGTAGTGGCTGATATGCCTTATTTTTCTTTTCATTTATCCCTGGAACAGTCAATGGCCAACGCTTCTTCTTTCATTAAAGAAGGAGGGGCTCATGCCGTTAAAATCGAGGGAGCTTCCAAAAAAAGAATAGAGCTGATTGAAGCCTTGATTGAAGCTGAAATTCCGGTTATGGGGCATGTGGGTTTGACTCCTCAGTCTATCAGGCATTTTGGCCGCTATGGAGTTAAGGGCAAGGAACCTGAGGAAGCCAAGAAGATTCTTAACGATGCTCTACGGCTTGAGAAAGCAGGTGTCTTTTCAGTGGTCATTGAGTCTGTTCCCATGGAATTGGCCAGACTGGTGACAGAAAAACTTTCTGTTCCCACCATAGGTATTGGAGCTGGCTCCTTCTGTGATGGTCAGATTCTTGTTTTCCATGACCTAGTAGGTTACAGTAACGGTTATACTCCCAAATTTGTCAAAAAATATGCAGATCTGGAAAATGTTATTAAAACAGCAGTCTCAGACTATTCGCGGGACGTCCGGGAAGGCCGGTTTCCGGATGATGAATTTTCTTATCATCTTAAGTCAGACGGATGGCTGGAAAAGTTGAAAGAAAAAAATAGAAACAAATGAACACAGATTGATTTTCAGGTAAATAAGGGAATAATAATGAAGTTATATAAGCAAATTCCTCAATTGAGGAAAAAACTTAAAGAAGTAAGAAAAAAAGGCCAGACCATTGGTTTTGTCCCGACCATGGGTTTTCTCCATCAGGGACATCTCAGTCTGGTTAGAGAATCTGTTAAGGAAACAGATTTCACAGTAGTCAGTGTATTTGTCAATCCCACTCAGTTCGGCCCAGAAGAAGATTTCCTGAAATATCCCCGGGATCTTGACCGGGACGTGAAACTTCTGGAAACCGAAGGTGTGAAGGCAGTCTTTTCACCTTCAGCAGATGAAATGTATCCGGAAGGATACAGCACCTATGTTGAGGTCCACGGCCTTCAGGACAAACTCTGCGGCCGCTCTCGTACCGGGCATTTCAGAGGTGTTTGTACAGTTGTTCTCAAAATGTTTAACATTATTCGTCCAGATATAGCTTTTTTTGGCCAGAAAGACGCCCAGCAAGCGGTCATTATCAGGAGAATGGTCCGGGATCTCAACCTGGATGTCAAGATAGAGATCTTGCCCATCATCAGAGACAAAGACGGTTTGGCTCTTAGTTCGAGGAACACCTATCTTTCCAGCAAGGAGAGGCCAGCAGCCCTTGTTCTTTCAAGAAGTCTTCGTCTGGCTGAGAAAAAATTCGCTGAGGGAGAAAGAGATGTTCGCAAACTCAAGAAAGCCATGGAGGAAATTATAATTAGAGAACCATCCGTCCGGATTGATTATTTGGAGATTGTTGACCCAGACACCCTGGAAAGCGTGACTGTTATTAAAGGTTATGCCTTGGTAACCGTGGCTGTTTTCATTGGAAGAGTGAGACTGATCGATAATACCATTCTGATAGACAAAGGAGAAGGCCTTAATGAAAAGATTCATGCTTAAAACCAAAATTCACCGGGCAACAGTTACCAGGACCAATCTAGAATACGAGGGAAGCCTGACTCTTGATGCTGCTTTAATGGACGAAGCTGATCTTTTGCCGTTTGAACAAGTTCAGGTATATAATTTGATAAACGGCGAAAGGTTCATGACTTATTTAATTAGAGGAGAAAGAGATTCTGGAGCAGTTGAAGTAAATGGAGCTGCTGCTCATAAAGCTAAAAGGGGCGACCGTGTGATTATTGCTGCTTATGCAGCTATGGAAGACAAGGAAATAGATTTTTTCGTTCCCCGGATTCTGATCCTTGATGAAAATAATAAAATAAAGGAATTAAAATAATCTGCTATTCCAGGCGGTAATTTGGGGCTTCTTTGGTAATAATTACATCGTGGACGTGGCTTTCCTTATCTCCAGCAGGAGTGATCTTTATGAATTTGGCTTTTTCCTGAAGCTCTTTAATATTCCTACATCCGGCATATCCAATGCCAGCCCTTATTCCTCCCACCAGCATCTGGACTATATTAAAAGCAGTTCCTTTATAAGGAACTCTTCCTTCTATGCCTTCAGGGACTACTTTATCCCCGGGGATTATGTCCTGGAAGTAGCGGTCGCGGCTTTTTCCCTGACGCATTGCTTCCAGAGAACCCATTCCTCTATAAGTTTTGTAGGAGCGACCCTGAAAAAGGATAACCTCTCCTGGAGACTCATCTGCTCCGGCCAGTAAATTTCCGATCATCACCGAACTGGCTCCTACGGCTAAGGCTTTGGTAGCATCTCCTGAATATTTAATGCCTCCATCTGCAATCAGGGGAATTCTGTAAGCCTGGGTAACTGAAAAAACGTCGGAAATAGCAGTAATCTGAGGAATGCCGGCTCCGGAAATAACCCTGGTAGTGCAGATTGAGCCGGGGCCAACACCCACTTTGACAGCATCTACTCCCCGTTCAATCAAGTCTTTGGCCGCTTCGGCTGTGCCAATATTTCCAGCTATCAGTTCCTGATCGGGAAATGTTTGCTTGATATTTTCGACCATATCCAGGACTCTCTGGGAATGACCATGAGCCGTGTCAATAACCAGGATATCGACTTTTGCTTCAATCAAAGCAGCTGCCCTTTTCAGTGTATCTGGACTTACTCCTATGGCAGCCCCCACTCTTAACCTGCCGAACTGGTCTTTGGAAGCATGAGGGTACTGGATTCTTTTGAGGATATCCTTGTAAGTAATTAATCCCTTGAGATGGTTTTCTTCATCAACCGTTAAAATTTTTTCGATCTTGTATTTATGGAAAAGTTTTTCAGCCTCTTCAAGAGATGTGCCCAGGGGAACAGTGATTAGTTCCTTGGTCATAACTTCATTAATTGAGAGATTAAGTCGCTTTTCGAAGCGGATATCCCTGTTAGTAAGAATTCCAACCAGCTTATTATTTTCATCAACAATAGGAAGTCCGGAAATTTTATATTTTTTCATAACTTCAATAGCTTCATAGATTTTATTTTGAGGATTCATGGTGATAGGATTTACGATCATCCCGCTTTCGTGGCGTTTAACCTTATCCACTTCTTCAGCCTGGTCCTTGATAGACATATTCCGGTGGATAACGCCAATACCTCCCTGCTGAGCCATGGTGATGGCCATTCTGGATTCGGTGACCGTATCCATGGCAGCGCTGATTATGGGGGTTTTCAAAGAAATATTCCGGCTCAGCTGGGTGGAGACATCTGTTTCACCCGGAAGAATATTAGATTTAGCAGGAAGAATGAGAATATCGTCGAAAGTTAAGCCTTCTTTAATTTTCTTATTGAACATGTTCCCCCCTATTTCTTTTTTTTCTTCTTTCTTTTCTTGGGGATTAGAGATCTGGCTTGTTTAGTTCTCGCTGGATTGGCTCCTGCTTGTGGACGCTGATAGTACATGGGCTGCTCTTTTCTCTCAGGTTGTTCTTCTTCTTTTACTGGCTGAAGGAGAAATAAATAACGAATAGATTCTTCTTCAATCCGGTCCATCATCGACTGGAACATATCATAACTTTCTTTCTTGTACTCAATTAGTGGATCTCTTTGCCCGTATCCTCTGAGTCCGATGCCTTCTTTAAGGTAATCCATGGCCAAAAGGTGGTCTTTCCATTGGGAATCGATGATTTGGAGCATAATCAGCCGTTCGAATTCCCGCATATGGGCTGAGCTCAAAAAGGATTCTTTTTTTTCATAAATGTTATTAAGGGCTTCCAGGATAGTGGATTTAAGGTCAGGATAAGCCGTTGTCTCCCAATCTATGGAAAGTTCGTTCAAATCAAACCCGAATTGAGCACCAACCGCCTTTTTCAATCCCTCAATATCCCATTCTTCAGGTTCTTTTTCCTCAGGCGTGTGGGTTTCCAGCAGCCAGTCGACCAGAGTTTCAATCAGCTCTTTGATGTACTTCTTCATATCTTTGCCTTCAAGTGTTTCCCGGCGGAGCCTATAGATAGTTTCGCGCTGCTTATTCATCACGTCATCGTACTCGAGAAGATGTTTTCGGATAGAAAAGTTATGGGCCTCCACCTGTTTTTGAGCCCGTTCAATGGCTTTAGAGACCATAGAATGCTCTATGGGGACTCCTTCCTCCATTCCTATCCTGGACATTAATCCGGAAATTCTATCGCTGCCAAAAATTCTCATCAGGTTGTCTTCGAGAGAAAGATAAAAACGGGAGGAACCGGGATCTCCCTGGCGTCCGGCCCGGCCTCGTAATTGATTATCGATGCGGCGGGCCTCGTGCCTTTCTGTTCCGATAATATGAAGTCCACCCATATCGACTACTTTCTGGTGTTCTGGTTGGGTTACTTTTCGGGCTTCAGTTAGCTCTTTCTGCCATTCTTCTTCTTCAATCTGATCGGGATCTTTTCCTTTTTTCTTTAGTGATTCTCTGGCTATGTGTTCGAGATTGCCGCCGAGCAGAATATCGACCCCCCGGCCGGCCATGTTAGTAGCAATGGTCACCGCTCCGATTCGTCCTGCCTGGGCTATAATCTGAGCTTCCATTTCGTGATATTTTGCATTCAAAACAACATGTTTGATTCCTTTTTTGCGCAGCCGTGAGCTCAAAAGTTCTGAATTCTCGATGGATATTGTTCCCACTAAGGCAGGCCTACCTTTTTCGTAGTTTTCTGAAATTTCTTCAACCACTTCGTTCCATTTTTCTTTGGCGGTTTTGTAAACAACATCAGAATACTCCCTCCGGATTAATGGCTTGTTGGTAGGTATTTCCACTACATCAAGCTTATAAATGGACTGAAACTCAGTAGCTTCTGTGGCCGCGGTTCCGGTCATTCCGGCCAGTTTTCCATACATGCGGAAGTAATTCTGAAAGGTGATTGAGGCCAAAGTCTGGTATTCTTCTTCGATTCGGACACGTTCCTTGGCTTCGAGAGCCTGGTGCAGGCCATCACTGTAGCGTCGGCCAGGCATAAGGCGTCCGGTGAATTCGTCAACGATAATTACCTTTCCCTCTTTGACCATATAATCTACATCTTTTCTGAAAAGGTGATGAGCTTTGAGAGCCTGGTTGATCGAGTGGATAAGATCCATATGGGCAAGGTCATAAAGATTACTGACCTTAAGAAACTTTTCTGCCTCAGCCACGCCTTCTTCGAGAAGGGAGACTGTCCGGGTTTTCTCATCAACCTGAAAATGTTTGTTTTTCTGAAGTCTGCGGACAAGATTGTCTACCCGGTAATAGATGGTGGTAGATTCTTCGGTGGGACCGGATATGATCAAAGGTGTTCGGGCCTCGTCTATGAGAATGCTGTCAACCTCATCCACTATGGCATAGTGATGGTGAGGCTGAACTAATTGGTCAAGCCTGAACTTCATGTTATCCCGCAGGTAATCAAATCCGAATTCATTGTTAGTTCCATAGGTAATATCTTTTTTATAGGCTTCCTGTCGTTCAAGATCACCCATTTCGTGTTGGATTGCTCCGACTTCCATCCCCAGAAAATTGTAAACAGGACCCATCCATTCAGTGTCTCTTTTGGCTAAGTAATCATTGACAGTGACAATATGAACACCTTTTCCCTGAAGAGCATTGAGGTAAGCAGGAAGGGTGGCTACCAGGGTTTTTCCTTCTCCAGTCTTCATTTCAGCTATTTTTCCCCGGTGAAGAACCACTCCTCCCATCAGCTGGACATCAAAATGCCGCATGTTAATGCTCCGGCGGGCTGCTTCTCTGACCACGGCAAAAGCCTCTTCCAGGAGATCTTCGAGAGAGGCTCCCTGAGCTAATTTTTCCTTGAATTCTGCTGTTTTTGCCCTGAGCTGGGCGTTGGAAAGCTTTTTGATTCCGGGTTCAAGTTCGTTTATGGCGGTGACATAAGGTTCGAGTTTTTTCAGGTCACGTTCGTTTTTTGTTCCAAATATTTTTCTGGTAAGCCACTTGTACATTTACCACATTCTATGTTTAAACCATTATGATGTCAATAATTGGGGAAGAAGGCTCTTAGTGGAAAAGGCGGCAGGTTGATTTTTTTTATTTTCTTCTATATCATCGGTTGTTAGTTTTTATTGTCTGGATTGTTTGACAGGAAAGACAATTCTGAAAAAGATATTTCAGATAGTAAATCAGTCATAATAGGCTGAAGATATTAAACTTTTATGAACAATCCGGATTTGAGAATAAAAATGAAAAATTTGAAAGATTCAAAAGTTATAAGCCTGGTTCAAGCTCCTCCTGATAAAGAATTGAAAATTATTGAAGTTACTGGAGGACACGGACTTCGCCGCCGGTTGTTGTCCATGGGATTTCACAAAGGCGATGTTGTTATGCTGGATTCCCGAAGCCTTTTGGGTGGTCCTTTACTTATCCGTAATCTGACTGCTTCCACTTCCTTAGCCTTTGGCCGGGGAATCGCTCAAAAGATTTTGGTCGAAATAATTGTCAAATAAGAGACAATATCCAGATATAGTCTTTATCGGACAGCCAAACTGTGGGAAAAGTACACTTTTCAATGCAGTGGCTGGGTTGAAAGCAGAAACATCCAATTTTCCAGGCACAACTGTTAAGCATACTCACAGTAAAGTCAATATCGCTGGAACCGTGGTCAATATTATTGACCTCCCTGGTATTTACTCCCTGAATCCTTCGGATGAGGCTGAAAAAGTTGCCCTTTCCCATCTTTTTTACGAGAAACCAGATATTATTATTAATGTTGTTGATGCTTCTATCCTGGGGAGAAGTCTTGAACTGACCATTGAGCTCATAGAGATGAGATATCCTTTGATAGTTGCCTTGAATATGATGGACCAGGCGGAGAGAAAAGGACTGGAGATTGATATTGCCCGGCTGGAAGATAAGCTGAAAGTTCCAGTCATTCCTACCGTTGCTTCCCAGGGAAAAGGAGTAAAGGATCTTTTGGAAAAAGCTTTGGAGTGTTTGGCAGAATGCCAGGAGGCTAAACCAATTCAATGTTCATTAAACGTAGAAAAAAAAATCCAGGAACTTACAAAATCTTTTCCGGAAAATTTTCCAGTGGTTGCCAACAAAAGATTTACAGCCATCAAAATGATCGAGATGGGCAGTCAATTTTTTCACCAGGTTCTGGAAGAGGTTTACCAGCCTCTGAAGAAAGCTCTGGATGGAATTAAGGATGCTCTAGAGCAGGTTCATGATGTTCCTGCTTATGAAGTGATTTCAGCCGAGAGACATCATTTAGCCTTGAAAATATTTGAGGATTGCTGCCGGGTAAGAAGAGGAAAAACCAGGGGAGCTATAGACCGCTTTGATGATGTGATTATGCACCCTGTTCTCGGCTACCTGGTTATGTTGTCGGTTTTTTTAGCTTTTTTCTTTATTATTTTCAAAATTGGAAATCCCTTGGAAGAGTTTCTTCTTGAACCCCTGGAGGGGCTCCGGTTCTGGCTGGCAGATAATTTAGGATCAGGAGTGGTTTTCCATGTAATTGACGGTTTTTTTCAGGGTGTAGGGGGAGGAGTGGCTATTGTTCTTCCTTATTTCATTCCCTTGTTGTTCCTGATGTCTTTGCTGGAAGATATGGGATACCTGGCCAGAGCAGGATTCTTGATGGATACCTTCATGCACCATATAGGTCTTCATGGTAAATCGGTTTCGCCCTTTCTTCTGGGGTTCGGCTGCAATGTTCCGGCTATTGTTTCAACCAGAATTCTGGAGTCAAGGAGAGACAGAATTCTCACTTCACTTCTTATCCCATTCATACCATGTTCTGCCCGTACCACTATCATTCTGGCTTTGGTTGCCTTTTACCTTGGTCCCTGGTGGGCTCTGGGCTTTTACTTTTTCAATATTATTTTACTGGCGATGTTGGGCAAGATTCTTTCTTTATTTTTTAAAGAAACTTCTCCCGGGCTTATCCTGGAAATACCTGACTTAAAATTTCCTTCCCTTAAAAATGTTTTTCGTAAAACCTATTTTCAGCTCCGGTCTTTTATCAACTTCGCCTGGCCTATTCTGATTTTGGGAAGTATGGTTCTTGGCGTTTTGCAGTATTTCCACCTGGATAAGCTTGTAAACCAGTTGCTTTCTCCTCTGGTGGAAAAAACATTGGGTCTTCCTCAGGAATTAGGAGTGACCCTTATTTTTGGCTTTCTCAGAAAAGAGCTATCATTAATAATGATGCTTCAGGCTCTGGGGGTAGAGTATCAAAATTTGATGTCTTTGATTACTAAACAACAGATAGTGGTTTTCACTGTCTTTGTCAGCTTGTTTATCCCGTGCCTTTCTACTGTAGCTATGTTATGGAAAGAAATCGGAAGAAAGGTAGCTCTCATGTCCATGGCTCTCAATATAAGCGTGGCTGTTTTGATAAGCCTGGCAGTTCGCCTGATTATCGGTGGTTAGAATCCTGATTTTCGTCTTTTTCTAATATAACCAAAGCAGATGCATATGATTGCAGATGAGTGAGTGAAACATGCATCCGGTCAAAGGGCATAGCTTTTGTTGAGGATAAATTCAATTGAGGCTTGCCTGAGGGAAGGTTTGATATCCTGATTTCTTTCCATCCTATCCTTCTTCCCAGAGCTTTAAAGAAAGCTTCTTTGGCAGCAAACCTGGCTGCCAAATGGAAGTAAGGATTTTTTTTACCAAAGCTGTATTCAATTTCATTTTGGCTGAAGATGCGTTTGAGGAATTTAGGTTGTTTTTGAGCCAGTCTTTCAATGCGCTCGACTTCAATTAAATCTGTTCCAATACCCACGATCATTTAAAACTTCCTCCTATTGAAGATGTTCACTGTTCACCTGATGCTTGGCCGGTGGAATTCCCAATTTTTGGCAAAGATGATTGGCTGCGGTTTTTCCGACCAGCTTTTGTAATTTTTCCGGCCCTGCCTCCTTCATGGTTTCAATACTGTCAAAAGCTTTGAGCAGTCTGAATTTCCTCTTGGGTCCGATTCCGGGAACATTATCCAGTTGCGAGGAGAAACTCTTTTTTTCCCGACGGAGCCTGTGAAATGAGACGGCAAAGCGGTGGGCTTCATCCCGTATTTTCTGGAGAAGCTTGAGAGCTGGCGAAGTATGGGGTAAATTGATTCCTTCAATATTATTTTCAGTAAATACAGTTTCTTTTTTTTTGGCCAAGGAGATTACAGGAATTTCCTGAAGGCCGAGCCGGTTAAGTGCTTTTTTGGCTGAAAACATCTGTCCCAGCCCTCCATCAATTAGTATTAAGTCAGGGGGCTCTCCTTTTTCTCTCGTAAGCCGGGAGTATCTTCTGGAGATGATTTCTTCCAGAGAGGCTACATCGTTTGGCCCATGAACTGTTTTTACTTTGTACTTCCGGTATTCGGATTTACATGGTTTTCCATCTTTGAAAACGACCAGGGAACCGACAGATTCATCCCCTCCTGTATTGGAAATATCAAAGCCTTCAATATGATTGGGAAGTCTGGCAAGAGATAATAGATTTTTAAGTTCGGATAGAGAATCTTCTTGATAAAATAGCCTATTGAGCTCGAGTTCAGCATTTTTTCCGGCCAGTTGAACAAGCTCTTTGAATTTTCCCCGAAAAGGAACATGAAGCCTGACCGGTCGTCCCTTTATTTTATCCAAAAAGGAAGATAACTCATTTCTTTTTTCCGGTTCATATGGAAGGTAAACAACAGAGGGGATTTCTTCACTATTCATGTAAAATGAACGAACCAGTTGAAAAAGAATTTTTTTTCTACTGCAATCCGGAGCAAAATTCATGATTAAATTTGAAGAATGAATGATTCGGCCACCACGCATGCAGAAAGCATAGAGCAGGAATTGATCTCCGGCAGAATGTATTCCCAGAATATCGCAGTCAGTCTTATGGGCGAGGATAGTTTTTGGTTTCTCCTTGATGGATTTTACGGTCTGAATTAAATCACGCCAATGAGCAGCCTGTTCGAACTCCAAACGGCGGGAAGCATCTTCCATCTTCTTTTGCAGTAGAGGGAGCAGCAAATCTGTCTTTCCCTCCAGGAAAAGAATGGCGTTTCGTGTATTTTCCTGGTAAGATTCACTGGAAATGAGGTTGGCACAAGGACCTGAACATAATTCCATGTCATATTCAAGACAAGGACGTTTTCTGTTTCGCGGCAGTTCTCCGGAGCATGTCCGCAATTTGAAATGACGGGTAATAAGCTCAATTGATTTTCTTGCCGAATGAGCTGGTTGGAAAGGGCCGAAATACCTTGCACCATCTGGTTCCACACGTCGACTGAGTTCAATTCCGGGAAATTTATTCTGAATGGTGATTTTAAGAAAAGGAAAACTCTTGTCATCCTTCAACCTCAGGTTGAAGCGGGGCTGGTGCTGGCGAATGTAGTTGTTTTCCAGAAAAGCTGCTTCTTTGGTCGAATCAGTGACGATGCAGTCGATTTTTTGACTCACCTGGAGCATGGTTTTGAGTCTTGTATCCGGAGTAGGAAGGAAATAAGATTTTATCCTTTCTCTTAAGGATTGGGCTTTGCCGATGTACAAAACCTGTCCTTCTCGGTCTTTAAAAAAATAAATGCCAGGCCGGTTAGGCAAAGCTTGGGCTTGTTCGAGGAGATGGTTAATATTTCTACCAGGCAAGTTCAAGCTCCTTTTTTTTGAGCTTCCGCAGTTCATCTCTTAAGCGGGCTGCCCGTTCGAACTCCAGATCTCTGGCTGCTTTCTGCATTTCTTTTTCCAGGGAAGCCATCCGTTCTTTCCTTTTCTGAGGAGATAGGTAGATGTCTTTTTCTTCTTCGATCCTGGAAATGTTTAGGTAGTCTCTTTCGTAAACGCTGGAGAGAAGCTCATCAATTCTTTTGCTTATAGAGCGGGGAGTTATGCCATGCCGTCTGTTATATTCAATCTGGATTTGACGCCTCCGGTTTGTTTCTTCAATAGCTTTTTTCATTGAATCTGTCAAGGTGTCAGCATACATAATAGCTTTTCCATGAGTGTTGCGGGCAGCCCTTCCGAATGTCTGAATCAGTGAACGGGAAGAACGAAGGAAGCCTTCCTTGTCAGCATCAAGAATGGCTACCAAAGAAACTTCAGGAAGATCCAGTCCTTCCCGGAGAAGGTTGATACCAATGAGGGCGTCAAAAACACCTTTGCGGAGATCCCTTAATATTTTTATCCTCTTTAAAGTGTCTATTTCGGAGTGGAGATATCTCACTTGAAGCCCCAACTCGTGATAGTACCTGGTGAGGTCTTCGGCCATTTTCTTGGTCAGAGTAGTGACCAGGGTCCTTTCTTTTTTCCTTGCCCGGAGTAAAATTTCAGATTTTAAATCATCCACCTGATCTTTTACCGGCCGCACTTCCAATTCTGGATCTATGAGACCGGTGGGACGGATGATCTGTTCGACGACTCTGTTTTGTATTTTTTCAAGCTCATAGGGACCTGGTGTGGCCGAGACATAAACTACCTGGTTAACTCTTTTTTCGAACTCTTCGAAATTGAGAGGACGGTTATCTAAGGCAGAAGGGAGCCTGAAGCCGTGTTCCACTAAAGTTAATTTCCTGGAGCGGTCCCCCTGGAACATCCCTGTAAGTTGGGGAATGGTCACGTGGGATTCATCGATTATGGTTAAATAGTCTCCAGGAAAGTAATCGAGAAGGGTATAGGGAGGTTGTCCCGGTTTTCTCCGGCTGAGATAGAGAGAATAATTTTCGATTCCAGGGCACCATCCGAATTCCCGCAGCATTTCCAGGTCAAAAAGAGTTTTCTCTTCAAGGCGGGCAGCCTCCATAATTTTTCCTTGCTTTTTGAGCTCAGCTACTCTTTGCTCAAGCTCCTTTTCAATTTTATCGATTGTTTCCTCGAGAATACTTCTTGGAGTGGAAAAAAACGTCCTGGGATAGATTACCACTGTCTCTGTTTCCTGGAGTGTATTTCCCAGAAGAGGATCAAAGATATTGATGCGATTAAGGCGGTTGTCGTCGAGTTCCAGCCGGTAAGCGTTTTCCTCGTAAGAAGGAAATATATCAATGATATCACCTCTAACCCGGAAAGTTCCTCTTTCAAACTCTTTTTCCTGGCGCTGGTATTGAAGTTCTATTAATTTGGCAAGGAGTTTTTTTCTGGTTAAGGATTGTTTCTTTTTAAGGGCAAAACACATTGAGGCGTAAGTATCTGGATCTCCTATTCCATAAATACAGGAAACCGAAGCCACTATGATAACATCTCTTCTCCGGAAAAGAGAATTAGTCGCTCTGAGACGTAATCTGTCTATTTCCTGGTTAATGGTAGCTTCCTTGGCTATATAGGTATTGGAAGCAGGAATATAGGCTTCCGGCTGGTAGTAGTCATAATAGCTGACAAAATATTCTACTGAATTTTCAGGGAAAAATTTTCTGAATTCCTGATAAAGCTGAGCAGCCAGTGTTTTGTTATGGGATATGACCAGAACCGGCCGATTGGCTCTGGCTATTACATTGGCCATAGTGTAAGTTTTCCCTGAGCCGGTGACTCCCATTAGGACTTGGTGTTTGATTTTTTTCTTTAGGCCTTCGGCAAGAGCCGGGATAGCTTGAGCCTGATCGCCTTTGGGCTTGAATTCTGAAATTAGTTTAAACCGCTGCATTTTTTCTTATTAATAGTAATTATAGCATGAAAAAAGTTCCGGTTAGGTAACAGGAGTTCCTCCAAATTTTAAATCCGATCTAACCCGGCTATTTTTTTAAAGGAAATTAAAGAGTTAATCAAACTGGAGGACAGAGATATACCATGTCTTCCCGGTCTTGCCCCAGCTTATAAGTTTTGGGAAATTTCTTGTTAGGCAAAATTTGACTTTTTTTAAAATAAACAGGAAAATAATTAAAACCACTATAACAAAAGGAGAAACCATGAGAAAGATAATTACGGGGATATCCATCCTGGCAATTTTAATCTGGATTGTTTCCTGTGCTCCTAAAGCTACAGTTACGTCAACTGGAGGGCCGTCCATTGCTCAAGCGCAGGCTGAAAGGTATGATGGACCCAAAGTCAGGCTGGCTGTAGGTGAGTTTACCGATAAGACAGCCAAAGGAGGCGGGAGCGGTGGTTGGCTGGGTATGTTTGGCGTTGAATGGAGGCAGATCGGAGAAGGGATGAGAGATATGCTGACTACAGCTTTGTTTAACACAAACCGGTACATTGTTCTGGAAAGGGAACAATTGGATGAAGTTCTTAAGGAACAGGATTTAGGAGCGACAGGAAGGATAAAAGAAGGAACCGAAGCCCCTATCGGAGAAATCTATGGCGCTGACCTAATTATTACTGCTGCTGTGACCGAATTTGAAGGAAGTACCAAAGGAGTAGGTGGAGGAACCAGGGTTCTCGGGGTTACTGTAGGAGGAGGAGTAAAACAAGGGCATGTAGCCATCGATATCCGAATCATTGATGCCAAGACATCGCAGATTGTGGCTGCTACTTCTGTTGAAGGCAAAGCTTCCAGCTTTGGAGTGGGAGGTGCCACTACTATTGGCGGAAGCCTGCCTGTTGCTCTGGGCGGTTTTTCCAAGACACCGGTAGAGCAGGCCATAAGGGTTTGTATTCAGGAAGCAGTGAGCTATATTGTAAGCCAGACTCCCCAAAATTATTACCGGCATAACAAATAATAAGAAGATAACTGCCTAAATAAAGACTGGAAAAGAAAAAAGGAGAGGCTCTGTCTATGGAGCCATTTTAACCCGACCTTTGAATTGGGCATCTTCCCGGATAGAGACACTTAGGGCAGTGATGTTTCCAGTTAAAGTAGCACCGGATTCGATAATGACCTTTCCTGTGGCAAAGAGATTTCCCTTAACGAGTCCCTTAATAAGAATATGACGAGCCCGGATGTCGCCTTTAACCTTACCTTCTTTCTCTACTGAAATATTATTTTCTCCCAGATGAATATCACCGTGGATTAGCCCGAACACGGCCAGATTGCTGTTTCCTTTAAATATCCCTTCTATAATAAAACCAGGTCCAATTATGGAAGAAGGGGAAGATGGACTACTATTATTTTCCTTTATTGCATCCGGGAAAAGGTTTTTATCTTCATCTATCATGGACAGCCGATTATAAAGAGACTTTTCAACCCTGTCAATGTTCTTTCAAGCTATAATTTATTTGCCCTTCCATACATAACGATTATGGAAATGCTTACCCTAAATACTTCTGCTTTGACTTTTCTTTATAAACTTTATTATAATTCAGATGGTTACGCTGGCTGGAGAGGAATCTTTCTTAGCCCCGCTTCCTTTTCCAAACCTTGGCGCCTCAACAGCCAGCGTTATTCCTTTCCTTTAAGGGAGTTGGGGAAGACCTGGATAGAAGCTATCTTACTAATAGAAATTAGCCTGAACTATTCATAAAAAAAGCCGATACTTTTTATACCACAAATACTACCTATGACTTAAGAGGTTTTTTTATGGCGTAGGTAAAGAAATTAAGTTCATTAAATCCTTTCATCAAATCTTGTCTAAAATCGGCCTTTTTTACCCTTCGGGCGAGCCGCGCTTGGCGCATCTGCTTCGTTACAGGACACTTGCGGTGGAGAACCACAGCTGCGTGTCCTGTGCCTCGCCCCGACCCAGCCTAACCCCTACACCAACCTCGACTCGTGAATAATCCAGGTTAGTCATATTTTAATTCTGAACCAAGAAGGCTGTGTGGAATCAGAAAAACAATCAGAGTAAGCACAGAAGCTCCCAGCACCCATTTCCTGGCTGGCCGGTCTTTTCTACCGGCAACTACAGCAGCCAGCCAAACGATAAATACAATTAGGGTTTTATTATCAGTCAGGTCGTAGCCAAAGGGAAAACCGGTCCAGAAAGCACCAAAAGCGTAATATTGAACTATGGGGCCGAGAAACATTCCTCCGGCAAATAATAAACCAAGAGTCCATAAAGCCAGCTTTCGAGGATTCCCCTTAGACCTAAGCGCCTCCAGGCCAGCTCTGGTGGAAAAAAGCATTCCCAGAAAAATAGTTATGATATGAGCCAGGAGAATGAGACCTGGAACTTTTCCCTTGAATCTTATTATGACTGGATCTTCTCCAGAAAGAAGAAACTCTTTATCCTGGTAGGTAAGGATTACTTGGTAAGCCAGTTTTCCAGCTGGAGGCTGGAGCGGGAGTTTGCCCGAAAGAAGATTCCCTTCCAAAATGAGCGGGATTTTGGTCCAGGGATCATCAGTTTTGAACCGCTTATAGAGAATATATCCTGATATTTCAGGATGACAGGGTTTCAGTTCCAAAACAAAATCATGGGTTGTTTCATGAGAACGGGGAAGGAGGTATTCTATCTGGCAAGGTCCCACTTCTGTTTTTCCAGTGAGGGGATAAGTGGGCCCGGTCATTCTTTGAAAAAAAGCTGTTCCTGCTGTAATGAGAAAAGCCACCAGCCAAAGCAGTATTTTTTTCACAATCAATTTACCTGGGCTATTTATAAAAAAAACAAACTTATATAATATAACAAAGACTATGAATGATTTAAAATATTTTTTCTCGGTGTACTTATAGATTGAATGAAGCAAATAAATTCCTCGGAAGTAACCTTTCTTTCAGGATAGGCCCTCAGCAGCATAAATTCTGAGTAGAAGTTCTATTGAGCAGGGAGGCGATCACAGGAAAAAACGAATTTCTTTAAAAAAGCATTACCAAGCAAACTCCTGTTGAAGCAGCCAGAAAAGAGAGTAGTTTCCCGGGGGTGGGTTTTTCTCCAAGAAAGAGAATCCCGAACAGAAAAAG
Organism: uncultured Eubacteriales bacterium; assembly: GCA_964440805.1. Classification (GTDB taxonomy): domain Bacteria; phylum Acidobacteriota; class Aminicenantia; order Aminicenantales; family Aminicenantaceae; genus CAYTTR01. The sequence continues at coordinate 102,473 of CAYTTR010000003.1, read as the reverse complement.
AAAGGCAGTATTTGTCTGGTTCAAGGAGGCGGCTATGGAAACCAGAGTATATTTCATTCCTCCCATCCAGGCAATTATGGCGATATAGGAGCCAATGAAAGCTCCAGGAAAGAGATGTCTCCAGTTACGAAGGGAGAAAGTGGTTTTTCGTATAATGTTTTTTTCTTTATGAAACTGAAGAACAAGCATAAGGCCTAATATTCCCCCCAGGGTACGGATCTGAGTTGCCCAGAGAAGGGGTGTCTGGGCGAGATAAGGCTTGATGATGACAATGCTTACAGCCTGACTTAACATGGCTCCTAAACCCAGAACAATTCCGGTCGTAAGAGATTTTTGGGATAAATTTTTCCGGGAACTCCGGCCTGAAATAACCCAGACAGACAAGACAATCAAAGCTACCCCAAAAAATTGGATCAGTCTCATCCTTTCACCAAGAAAGATAAGAGAAAGGAGAATGATGAAGGGGCTGTAAGTGCAGTAGACAATGGCCAGAAGACCTGCCCCCAGACGGTTTAGACTGGAGAAGAGAAGAGTGTCAGAAAGTCCAAGCCCGATAAGTCCACTGATGATGAAAAGAATATAAATTCTTTCAGAATAGGCTGGAAAAAAAACCTCCTGGCCAATTAGCATGGTCAAACCGATTAGTAAAAAGGATAAAAGATTCTTGAAAAAATTTAATCCCAGGGGGTGGACAGTTTTTCCACTCAGCCTGAAAAAAATTATGGCCACTGCCCAGAGAAGAGCTGAACTTAGGGAAAGAACTTCTCCTAAATAGGAAAATGATTGTAGAGTATCCAGAAAATTACTCATGTTTTTTAACCTGGACTATTCATAAAAAAGGCCGATACCTTTTATATCACAAATTGTATGAATCAGTTAATAGAATCCATGGAGGCTTACGTAAAGAAAGTAATTCATTAAAACCATCCATTAAATTTAATTTAAAACCGGCCTTTTTTACCCTTCGAGCGAGCCAATCCTGCCGCATTGCTTCGTTACAGAACACTTGTTGGTGGAAGGACCACAGCTGCGTGTCCTGTGCCTCTTATCTACGGCAACCTCAACTCTTGAATAATCCAGGTTAGTAATAATGACCTTAAGGAATCAAGGAAGTTATAAATCTTTATGTTCCTCCTTCTGTTCACCCTCCTCTTTGTTGGCTGCATTATTGATTTCTTGCTGGTTATCTTGTGAGATGGATGGTGACTCTTCAACCTGGGTTGGTTTGTCTTCTTCTATCTCAACATCAAGGCCTAAAATCCTGGCAGCGCCTTCATAAATTTGTCTGTAAGCTTTCTTGGAATCTTGGAGTTTAGCCAGGATTTCCCTTGCCTTTTGGATTTCTTTCTCAATTTCTTCATCGATAGTTTCAAGTTGTTGCTTTGATTCTTCCATTATTTTTTTATAAAGAGATTCTCGATCTTTATCCATACTCATAGGGTTCTCCTTTTTTTGATATTCTGATCCTGTTCAAGGTTTTTCCAGTTTTAAAAATACTACTATTAGTATTCATTTCATCCTTTCATCCATCATGTAAATTATACGATAACCAATAAATAAAGCTAAAAGCAATCACCTTTAGGGGTGAAAAGGGTGGGGAAATTTATTTTTGAAAACAGTGGTATTAAAGGATATATTTATTGGAAACAAATTACTTTCTTTGGGATAAAAGGGACGGGTGAGTGAGGGGTCTCGAACCCCCAGCCTCTGGATCCACAGTCCAGTGCTCTAACCCGTTGAGCTACACTCACCACAAAATGGAGTTAAATTTTCGCATTTATTTTTTTTTCTGTCAATAGGAACTTCTGACAGGAGAAAGGAGTTTATTGCTGTTCGATGAGGTCTAAAATCTCTGGCGAGTCGCGCCATTTCTCCTTCACTTTGACGGAAAGGTCTAAGTAGACCTTGGTATTGAGAATGGACTCTATTTCCTGTCTGGCTTTCATACCTATGGATTTAATTAATTGGCCTCTTTTTCCAATGATAATTTTCCGCTGGCTGTCTTTTTCTACAAAAATTGATGCCTTTATGTACTTGACTGGTTTTCCAGTAGATTCAGCTTTTTTGGGGGTTATGTTTTCTCTTGAAGTATCATAATGGTCTTCAACAGATTGGATATAAACAGCTGTAGAATAAGGCAGTTCTTCCCGCACATGTTCAAGAACTTTTTCCCTTATAAGCTCTGAAAATAGAAATTTTTGGCTCTGAGTTAAAAAATCTTCATCCCCGAATAATTTTTCATAGTTGGGAAGATAGTGATAGATTTTTTCTTCGAGAAGGAGTAGTTGAGTGCTCTTAAGTGCTGAAATAGGAATGATTTCCTTGAAATCGAGTAGATCTTTATAACGGTCTATAATCAGGAGAATCTTATCTTTCCTAATGATATCCACTTTGTTAATAAGGAGGAAAAGGGGAGAGGTAATTTTTTTCAGAGTTTCTACCACAAAGGCATCTCCTCTTCCAAAGGGCTGAGTTGCATCGACCAGAAGACAGATTAAATCTGTTGAGGCCAGAGTTGATTCAACAAAAGACATCATTCTTTTGTTAAGCTTGTGAAGGGGTTTATGAATTCCCGGGGTATCTATAAATATAATCTGTCCTTGTGTTGTGGTTTTAATGCCAAGAATATTTATTCTGGTGGTCTGAGGCTTATCGGAGATAATAGAAACCTTGTGGCCGATTAAGTTGTTGAGCAGGGTGGATTTTCCTGCATTAGGCCTCCCGATGAGGGCGACTGTTCCAGTTTTAAGGATCTTTTTATTGTTCCTTTTTTTCATTTTCTTTTTCTTCTTTAATCCGGCTGACCCGAAGCTTTTTTATTCTTTTCTGGTCAGCATCAATTATTTCCAGGAAAAGTCCTTTTATTTCCAATTTTTCTCCCCGTTCAGGTAAGCGGCCTAAGTGGTGAATAATAAGCCCTCCTACTGTGATGAATTCATCTTCTGCCAGTTCTACATCAAACAATTCTTCCAGTTGCTCCACTTCTACATCTCCCAACACTAGGTAATCTCCTTCGGGGTGCTTAATTATAGGAAGAGCTTCTTCGTCATATTCATCCTGGATTTCTCCGACAATTTCTTCCATTAAATCTTCCATGGTTACCAGCCCTGAAACACCACCATGCTCATCAACAACAACGGCCAATTTTTGTTTTCTTTTTTGAAATTCTTTCAAGAGTTCTGAAACTTTCATTGATTCAGGGATGAAAAAAGCAGGTCGGATCAAGGATTCGATTGAATCGTTTTTGTTCTTGAGCTCAGAGTATTCAAGCAAGTCTTTAGCATTAATTATTCCTTCGATATTATCAACACGCCCCTGATAGACTGGAATGCGTGAATGTTTTTTTTCCACCACCAGTTGCCGAAGTTGATTGAGGGTAGCTTTTTTTGAGATACAAGCTATTTCAACCCGAGGAGTCATTATTTCTCTAACAATAGTATCTCCGAATTCAACCACACTTTTCAGCAGGTGGCCTTCTTCTGTTTCAATAATGCCTTCTTCCCGGGCTTCTTCAATTAAGGCCTGAATTTCTTCCTGGGAAGCTTCTCTCTGTTCAAGAGATTCTTTCTCAGCTTCCTTTATTTTTGAAAGAAAAAGAACAGGAGCGGTTATGAGATAAGGAATCCTATAAGAAGAAAGAAAAAGACTGAAAATGGATTTTCTTTTCCAGGCATTTAAAAGACGGGGAATAAGATCGAAAAAAATAAAATAGATGGTTACAAGGAGAAGAAATAACCATAAAGGGTAAAACTGGAAGGAAGGGAATATGAAGATGAAGTAGACAAAAAAAGATAAAATGAAAAAAATTCTTAAAAAGCTGAAAGAAATCCTTAATTTATCGTAAATTTTAAGAATTTGCAGGCGGAGGATTTTTTCCCTGTCCTCCAGAAACCTGCTAAAAGCAATCCGTGAGAACGAAGAAAGAGATATATCAAAAAGAGAAAAAACAAAAGCAGCTAAAAAACTAAGTCCAAAGCCGGTCCATTTTATAAATTCTAACTTCATTTTTGCCTTTCTGTTAGAAAATTTTTTATTTTTTGTTCTTCTTCCTCGATTCCTTTCCCGTGGTCAAATCCAATCAGATGGAGAAAACCATGTAAAGTGAGTATTTTTAGTTCATCTTCCAGCCCGCGTTCATTCTTCAGGCACTGTTTAAAGGCAGTAGGAACAGAAATAACAATATCACCAAGATAGTATTTGCCGTCAGCTGCTTTTTCCCTTATAGGAAAACTGAGAACGTCTGTGGCTTGATCTCTTTTAAGAAATTTCAGGTTTAACTTTTTGATTTCACGGTCAGTAACGAAGACCAGGGTGATCACTGGATCGGAGAGATTATAGAAATGAGAAATTTTTTCTAAATAATCACGAAAAATAGTTCTGGAAAACCAATATCTCTTTTGTTTATTTATTATTTCGATCATTTGACTCGTTTGTTTTTTTTATGGTTTTTTCTTTTTTACCTTCAAAATCGAAGCCTGGATATTCAACCCGGTGGTGATAGATTGTGTAGAGGGTTATCAGAAAAGAATCTGCTATCAAACGCAGCTCTTTCAAAGAAAAATCGGATTCATCGAGCTGGCTGTCCTGGATGTAGTTGTTGAATATTTCGTTTATAACATGCCTTAGGTTGGTCTTTGTGGGTGATTTCAAGCTGCGGGAGGCAGCTTCTACTGAATCGGCCAGCATAATCAAGGCTGCTTCTTTACTTTTCGGGCGGGGGTGATTATAGCGGTAGTTTTCTTCTCCGATTTTGTGCATTTCAGGATCATATTTTTCCTTGGCTTTTTCAAAAAAGTACTTGACCAAGGAATTTCCATGGTGCTGTTCTATGATATCTCTGATTTTCTGGGGAAGCTTCAACTTTTTTGCTTTTTCCAGTCCTTCTTTGACATGATTGATAATGACCAGAGTGCTCATGCTGGGCTTGAGAGCCCTGTGGATGTCAAAGCGAGGGCTTTTATTTTCGGAGAAATATTCCGGCATTTTCAGTTTGCCTATATCATGGTAGAGAGCTCCTGCTTTGACCATCATTGGGTCCAGTTTGAGTTCTTCGGCCGCTTTTTCTGACAAAGTGGCCACTATAAGAGAATGATGATAAGTGCCAGGAGCTTCTATGGCCATTTGTTTGAAAACCGGGAGATCGGAATTTGTTAATTCTAACAGTTTGTCCTGGGTTGTAATGCCAAAAAGTATTTCAAATAAGGGCAGCAGGAGAAATGCCAAGACAGCACTGAAGGTTCCTCCAATAAATCCCATCAGGATTTCACTAACGAATATTTCCCAGGAATCTATTCTTTCTTTGACAAGATTAAGTATGATAATAATAAAAATGTTAATGGGAGCAACCAGAAAGATTCCAGCTTTAAAAAGGCTGGTTCTGCTTTTCCTCCCATAATACTTGATTCCATAGATAGCGGCGAATCCACCCAAAAGACTGAACAAGATGAAATCGAAGTTGGAATTGAAAAGATAACCAACCAGCAGGCTATTGAATATGGTGTAAACCAAAGAGGTATGAATCCTTGTCAGAAAGGCAAAAAGAAGAATCCCTATTTGAAAGGGGATGGCGTAATAAAGGCTTTCGGAGTTTCGGACCAGAAAAAAGTTTGAGTTGGCGCTGATTAGATCAGCCAGAAAAACAGAAAATTTATAGATTAAAAGAGAAAGGATCAAGGTTGTCCCGATCATGTTGAAATTCTTGAGAGCGGTCTCTTTTCCCAGTACCGATTTGATGTAATACCAAAGAATTATGAAGAGAAGTCCGAATAAAAGGAATGTTCCCAGCAAGTTGGTCCACCAGTTAGCTTGACGTTGAAGGTTGGCGTTGATTATTTCAATCTGTTTAACTGTTTCCGGAGTAACTTCATCCCCCTTGCGGATGATCATTTTTCCCTTCTTGATTGTGTAAAAGACAGGATTGATGCTTTCCCGGGCTTGTTTCATCCTAACGTCGGTTATTGTATTGCTGAAATTCAAATTGGGTGAAATAAAAAGATGTGATAGTCTGGTGAGAATGTTTTTTTCGTTATCTGAAACCTCGAGGGCTTTTATTTCCTCTGTAAGCAGGTCCCTTGCTTCCTTAATATCAACCATGTCCGAAGGCTGGACAATCTTCTCAGATTGCCCTTTGATAAGGATTAGTCCTCTTTCATCCTCTTTTCTGATAAAAAGGTTCTTAGTGGCGATTATTCCCTTTTCTGATACTTTGCCAATCGCATTAACCAGAATATCCTCAAGATGGGCAGCAAATTTCAGTCTTATTAACGACTTGATTTCATTGGAGGTAAATTCGATCCCGAATTTTTCATTTATTTCCTGTCTGAAATTATCTATTTCCTGATTTGTGATTTTATTTTCTATAAATTCCCGGCCGGCATTAAAAAATTCTCTTATTTTTTCTTCGGTATTAAAAAATACATCAGAAGCAAAAACATAAACAGGAAGAACATCTTCAGCAGCTTGGCTGCGTCTTTTTTCTGTGGTCTCTTTATCCTCGATGGTGAGGTTGGTTGGAGCCACAATGTCCTTGGAAGCTATTTGTCCTTGTTCCAGCAAGGGAAGGCTTTTTGAAGAGATTGAAGATAGAAAATATGAAATAACCAGGACATAAAAAAGCAGAAAAATGAAAGGATTCTTCTGCAATCCCCGGGTTTTAGAAGCTTTTTTTTCTTCCTTTGGCGGAGGAGGGACTTTTTTAGGTTTATTAGCAGAAGAGTTTTTTTTCCTGAAAAAATTAATTTTGTTGAAGGTAAAAGGTTCCATTATTTTTTTGCCTGATCTTCTGCCTTCTGATAGGCGTTGATGATTCTTTGAACAAGAGGATGTCGAACCACGTCTTTATCATTGAAATGGATAAACCTGATTTCTTTTATCGGGGAGAGAATTTTTAGAGCATGGAGGACGCCGGATTTCTTTGGTTGAGGCAAATCTATCTGAGTGATGTCAGCAGTAACCACCATTTTTGAATCAAAACCAGTTCTTGTTAATATCATCTTCATCTGTTCTTTGGTTGTATTTTGAGCCTCATCCAAAATGATGATAGCACTATTAAGAGTCCGGCCTCGCATGAAAGCCAAGGGAGCAATTTCTATAATTCCTCTCTCAATGAGATGATTTGCCTGTTCAGTCCTGGCCAGATCGAACAGGGCATCATAAAGAGGCCGGAGATAAGGATTGATTTTTTGAACCATATCGCCAGGAAGAAATCCCAATTTTTCCCCCGCTTCTACTGCCGGACGGGTAAGGATAATCCGGCTGACTGCATTATCCTGAAGGAAAGAAAGAGCCATTGCCATGGCTAAGTAGGTTTTTCCTGTTCCAGCTGGACCGATACCGAAGACCAGGTCATATTCTTTTATGGCTTTAATATATTCTTGCTGGTTGAATGTTTTGGGGATTACACTTTTTTTGGAAAGGGTGAGTGGTTTAGAAGGAAAATATTCCTCCAGGTGATGGGAAAGTCCTTCTTCCAGCAGATCCAAGGCTATATGAAAATCATCTTCTTTCAAAGAATGTCCTCTATCTTCGAGTTCTTTTATTTTTTCAAAATAAAGCTTAGCAAATTTTTCTTTTTGGGGAGAGCCGCTAATAAGTAAACTGTCTCCTCTTATAGTCAAGGAGACTCCTAATCGTTGCTCCAGCTTTTTGAGATTTTTATCAAGTACACCGGAGAAATTACTTTTGCGGATATAAGGGTGTTCGATTTTCTCCATATCAGATGGCGAGAGAGGGCGGGTTTTCTTGTTCGACTCGTTTCATGTGAATTTAATTATAAACAACAAACAATGAAGTTTGTCAAGTCATCATAGAGCGTCTGATGCGTAACATCAAGAAAGGCTTACTCTCTCTTGAAAAAAAATTCCAGAAGTTGTATAAATTTATGTTAAATCAATAAATAAAGGGAAAAAGGAGATAACATGGATAAAGAATTCATCCAGATTTCCATACCCACTTCACTTTACAAGCAAATCGAGGAGAAAATAAAAAATTCTGAATTCTCTTCAGTTTCAAGTTTTATAACCAAAGCTCTGAAAGACAGGCTGGCTCAGGAGGAGAAATCACAAGAAGCCTTTTCAGAAGAGGATGAGGAGAAAGTCAAGCAAAGATTAAAAGCTCTGGGTTATATTGACTAATTCCTGGGATCAAGGATAAAGACATCCCCCATCAGGTCGGACTCTTTATAGCTGCCGGGAATTATTTTGGATGATTATATTGATCGGGAGTAAATATGTTAAAAAATAAAGTATTAATCATAGGACTGGACTGTGCCCCGGGACAGATTGTTTTTGATAAAAGGCAGGAACTGCCCGTGCTCAACCAACTTATGGAAAAGGGAATTTACGGCAATCTTAGAAGTTCGGATCCTCCTATTACAATTCCGGCCTGGATGGTTATGTCGACCGGCCAGGATTCAGGCAAGCTGGGGCTTTACGGCTTCCGGCACCGTGAGGATTATTCTTACAAGAAAATCTGGATTGCCACTTCCTATTCTATCAAGGAAAAAGCCATTTGGGATTATGTTGGAGAAAAAGGAGGACAGAGTGTTCTGGTGAGCGTTCCTCCTTCATATCCTCCTAAACCGTTGGCCGGAAATCTCATTTCCTGTTTTATCACTCCTGGAGATGACAAGACATACACTTATCCTTCATCTTTGAGCCAGGAGCTGGAAGCAAAGTTCGGTCCTTATATCTTCGATGTTGAGTTCCGGACTGATGAAAAAAGTAAACTTTTAGAACAAATCTATGAAATGACAAGAAAGCGGTTTGAAGTGTTAAATTATCTTATCCGTCGGAAGCCCTGGGATCTTTTCATGTTTGTGGAAATAGGGGTAGACCGAATTCAGCATGCTTTCTGGAAATATATGGATAAGGAACATCATCTTTATACTCCAGGAAATCCCTACGAGAATGTTATTCTGGAATATTATCAGGAATTGGACAGGCTGCTGGGGGAACTTCTTTCCAATGTTGATGAAAAGACGATAGCTCTGGTAGTGTCAGATCATGGAGCCAAGAGAATGAAAGGAGCTTTCTGTATTAACGAATGGCTAATCGATCAGGGCTATTTAGCGGTGAAAGAAAAACCTTCCCAGCCAATAAGCCTGGATAAGGCGGAGATAGACTGGAAGAAGACCAAAGCGTGGGGTTGGGGTGGTTATTATGCCCGAATATTCTTTAATGTTGATGGCCGAGAACCCCAGGGAATTATTCCAGCAGATGAATTAGAAAAAGAAAGGGACATTCTTGTAGAAAAGTTACATAATATCGGGGGGCCGAGAGGAGAAAAATGGCAGACTAAAGTGATAAAACCAATGGAATATTTTGATGTTCTCAGAGGTGATTATCCTGATCTTATGGTGTATTTTGATAATCTTTATTGGAGATCTGCTGGAACCCTGGGACACGGAGCAAGCTATCTGCCGGAGAATGATACAGGACCAGATGATGCTGTCCATGACCAGGAAGGGATTTTCATTTTGTATAACCCTCTTAATCCCGGGTCAAAGAGGATAGATTCCAGTATACTGGATATAGCTCCTACTGTTCTTCACTCCCTGGGTCTTTCAGTTCCCGCTGAGATGTTAGGAAAAGTTATAGGCTTTGATGTTTGATGATTTATTAAAAAAGAATAAAAGAAATTGATGAACATAGTCAGGCGAACTTGAAGTGGAAGCGATGAAGATGATACATATTAAGAACTGTATATTCTTTTTCTGAAAGGCGGGTTGGAAAGGCTATGAAATGTCTGGTCACCGGAGGAGCTGGGTTTATAGGGTCCCATCTTGTAGAATCTCTTCTTGTAAAAAATCATATTGTGCGGGTGGTAGATAACTTCATAACTGGAAGAACGGAGAACATTCTTTCTTTTCGAGATCAGGTCGAATTTATAGATGGCGATATTCGTGATTTTTCTCTTTGCCGGAAAATTATGGAAGGAATAGATTGGGTTTTCCATCAAGCAGCCCTTCCTTCTGTTCCCCGCTCTGTTAAAGACCCTCTATTAACCAATGAAATAAATATTACCGGTACTCTTAATCTCTTGCTGTCAGCCAGAGATGGAGGAGTGAAAAAGTTTGTTTTTGCTTCTTCTTCTTCGGTTTACGGAGATAACACTCAACTTCCCAAAAAAGAAGAGGTGGTAGGAAAGCCGCTTTCTCCTTATGCAGTAAGCAAGCGGGTAGGAGAATTTTATTGCCAGGTGTTTAGTGAGCTTTATGAGCTTCAAACAGTCAGCCTGCGTTATTTCAATATTTTTGGGCCGAGACAAGATCCTGCTTCTCAATATGCAGCGGTCATACCCAATTTCATTTCCCGGATGCTTCAGGGAAAAAACCCGATAATTTTTGGGGAGGGCAAACAATCCAGGGATTTCACTTTTGTGGAAAATGTGGTTGAGGCCAACCTGCTGGCAGCTCAGGCAAGTAATGTTTCCGGAAGGATTTTTAATATCGCTTGCGGGAAAAGAACCACCATTCTTGAGTTAACGAAAAAAATTAATTACTTTCTCCACCTTAACATTCCCCCTCTATTTGAAACTCCAAGACCAGGGGACGTGAAGCATTCTTTTGCCGATATTTCCCAGGCAGAATTCTATCTGAAATACAAACCAGGGATCACCTTTGACCAGGGCTTGGAAAAGACTATACTATGGTACAAGCAAAGGAATGATTGAATGAGTGAATTAGCCGCAGCCCTGACCGAAAAAATAAAGGTAAAAAGGAGAAGGGTATGAAAATTGGAGTCATTGGAACTGGCTATGTTGGTTTGGTAACGGCTGTTTGTTTGGCAGAACTTGGCCATCAGGTTATTGGAACTGATATAGACAAAGAAAAAATTGATATGGCTTTGCAAGGAAAATCCCATATATATGAACCTGGTCTGGAAGAACTGCTCCGTAAAAACCTGGCCGAAAACCGGCTGAAATTCTATCACCAACTAATGGATACCATTCATGATTCGGATGTTCTTTTTGTTTGTGTCAGTACTCCCCAGAAAGAAGATGGAAGCGCAGACATGATATATGTAGAGAGGGTTTCCCGCATGATTGCAGAGAATATGAATTCTTACAAACTGGTAGTGGAAAAGAGTACGGTTCCAATAAGAACCTCTATGTGGATTAAACGTACTATTAACCTCTACCAGAAGAACCAAGCTAATTTCGATGTGGCTTCCAATCCAGAATTCTTAAGAGAAGGATCTGCTGTGTCTGACTTTCTTCATCCAGATCGAATAATTATTGGGGTGGAAACAAAGAAAGCCGAGGACATCCTTCTGAAGATATATGAGAAGTTCAAAGAGAAAATCCTGGTAACCAATATAGATACGGCTGAACTGATCAAGCATGCATCCAATTCTTTTTTAGCCATGAAAATTTCTTTCATCAACCTCATTTCGGAGTTGTGTGAGCGGACCGAGGCTGATGTTGAACTGGTGGCCAAAGGAATGGGACTTGATTCACGGATTGGCTCTCAGTTTCTGAGAGCAGGCATAGGTTATGGTGGTTCCTGTTTTCCCAAAGATGTCCGGGCTCTTATCCATATTGGAGAAAATTTGGGAGTGAATTTCGGCCTTTTAAGAGAAGTTGATAGAATTAATTTTAACCGGATTAAAGTTTTTATGGAAAAAGTAAGAAAGACACTCTGGATTATAAAAGAAAAGAAAATTGCTGTTCTGGGCTTATCTTTTAAACCGGAGACCGATGATATCCGTAATGCTCCCAGTATTTTCTTAATCAGGCAACTTCTCAAGGAAGGGGGGCATTTGAGCCTCTATGATCCCAAGGCTATGTCTAATATGAAAAATATCTTTCCGGAGCAACCGCCCCAAATTTCTTATGCTTCTTCACCTTATGAGGCTTTGGAAGAAGCCAATGCTTGCCTTATAATAACTGAATGGGATGAATTTAGGTCACTAGAATTGGGAAAAGTTAAGCAATTGATGGCCAATCCCATTATCATTGACGGCAGGAACGTATTCCATCCCACTGAAGCCAGGGAAGTCGGATTCGAGTATTATTCGATGGGACGTAAATAGGAAGAAATCTTCAAGGTTCTTGTTTCGAAATCCGTGGTTATTACCAAATAGACATCCCTGTTTTCCTTGGTTATTTCGTAAGGTACGGTTTTACCATCAAGTGTAACTTTAAGAGATTCAGGTGTTCTGTCCAACGGCTTGGGAAGGAGGATTTGTACGTCCCCTTTATCTGGGACATCGGAATTAAAACAAAAGGTAATAGAATTTTCTTTAGGATCAAACTTATAATCGTAAGCAGCAAAACGGTTACAGGCAGGAAGAAAAAGATGAACCTTGGCTGATTCTTTGGCTAATCTGGGAGTAAGAGTTAGAGAAGACCTGTTTAGTTTGACTCCCAGATAGCCTTCGATTAATGCTAAAGCCAGGCTCCCGGCACTCCCGCAAAAATCTTCACTTCCCCGGCCGGTACCTTCCTTATCATCCCATTCGAAAAAAGTCTTGTTTTTCAGGTTTTTTTTAATGATTTCTTCAAGTTTTTTTTGGGCCTCCCAACTGAATCCATTCTCAAACATGGCCAGGATGAGACGCCCCCCAAACCAGTCCCATTGTCCTCCGTTCTGGTATTCATAGGGTTGGTCAATTAGTGGATGCTGAAAGGTCCCGGCTGGATAGGGAGGAAGCAGGGTACCGCTTATAGTTGAAATTCCCAGTTCTTCCTGTCTTTGAAGAATCCGGGTTATGATATCTTTTGCCCGTTCATTACCTGCCAGGCCGGAAAGGATGGCCATGGTGTTACCTCCCATGGCCAGAATATCATTTTCTGGGAAATCATGATGAAGATCATTTAAGTGAAGGTGAATCCGGAAAAAGCCTTTCTCCTCCTGCCAGAGGTGTTTTAGAGCAGCTTGCTTCAACTCCCCGGCTTTTTTTCTCCAGAATTCAGCTTTCTCCATTTCTCCTAAGGAACTGAACATTTCTGCCAAGTTCAAGCAGGCTTGATAAAACATGGATTGATCATATATATCAGCCGTCCAATGGGTTTTTTCATCGACATAAACAGCCTTTTCATCGCTATCCACAAAATCAATATCTCCCCAGTCTGCTGTATGAGCCCCTTTGAGAAGACCATAACCGGAGTGCCAGCGGTTTCTTAATACCCAGGACATGGCTTTTTCGAGTCTAATGATGATAGATTCTTCTGCTATTTTTTTTTGCAGCCAGGAAGAACCAACCAGCCTATGGATTTGAAAAGCAGCCAGAACAGCGCTCGATTCCTGATCAGTTTCAGTGGTATTTTTATCTAAGGTTCCCTTGGAATCAAACCAGTCTTGGAGTGAACCGTCAGGTTGTTGCCGGGAGAGATGTTCTTCAAGCCATGAAATAAAATAAGGTTCATGATAAAAAAAACGGGAGGCTGGAATAATAGTAGCAGAATCCCGCAGCCAAATTTGAGGATATTCTCTTCCGGCTGAAAAACCGGAAACAGGACCTGTTATTCCAGGAAAAGAAACTTCATTGTTGCGTAACGTAAGCCTTATGAGCCGGAAAAGAAGATTGAGGAGTGGGTTTTCTGCTTGGATCTTAGAGAATGGAGCTGGGGAAATATCCAGAGACTGTAGGTCTTCCGGAAATTCAACCTGTTTAACTTGCAAATGTAACATTGGCGGGTGAAACCCTTTTTCTTTAAACCAGAAAAGGCCTTCCTTGACTAAATCAAACTGCAGGAAGTAATCACCTGGTTCCAAGGGATTGCGGATGTGAAACTCCATTTCATTGGCGGCTCCTGGCTCAATTTTTCCTGGGAGAGAGAATCTTCTGTTATTGAAAGAAATAATTTTATTTTGGGAATTCAGAAGGTGATAGCTTAAAAAGCAGGGATTTTTTCCTTGAGAAGACCAGGATTCTCTGGTTTTGTTGGAAAGATAAACTTTCAGGTAGGTGCGCCCTCCTTCCAGTCCCCGGAGGATTTTCTTATCCAATTGGATAAGGGAAGGGGGAGAAGAGTTACGAAGAATAAGAGAGATAGCCAGTATGACAAGAATAATCAAGAAGATTGAAATTGCCCGAATCAGGTAGTTTTTTTTAGGCATTTTAATCCAATATCTCTAATGATTCAGCAAATACGAGGTAAAAGCTCTGAGGTTAATGGCTCCAACAATCTTAATCCTCCTGAAGCGGTACGAAGAAGAAGTTCTCCTGGTCTGCCTTCATCAGAAGAAACTTCTCCAATCAAAGCTGCTCTAGAACCCAGCCGGTGAAGCCTCATTTCTTTTGTGAAATCTGAGGCTGATTCCTGTTTAACCAGGCAGACCGCCCTTCCTTCGCAGGCAAGGTAAAGAGGATCGATTCCCAGAAGTTCTGTGGCTCCCTTAACCGCCGGGCTAAGGGGAATTTCCTGCTCATTTATGACCAAGGCGAAGGGCAATTTTTCCACCAACTCATAAAGAACAGTAGCTAATCCTCCTCTTGTAATATCTCTCATCCAGAGTGTTCCTTTATTCCAAAAAGGAAGTAGAAAATTGAGCGGGGCACAGTCTGAAACAACCTCTGCTTCCAGGCCAAAATCTCCTCTGGCCAACATGACAGCTAAGCTGTGTTCTCCCAGAGTTCCAGTTACCACCAGTTTGTCTCCTGGCCTGACTTTTTCAACAGCCGGCCTGCCTATGATTTCACCAATTCCAGCTGTATTTATGTAAATTTTATCACCTTGACCTTGACGGACCACTTTGGTATCCCCAGTAATAACTTTCACTTTGGCTTCTTCAGAAGCTTTTTTTACAGAAAAGAGGATTTTTTCCAGGCTTTCCCAGGAAAGCCCTTCTTCAAGAATAAGAGAAAGGGAGAGATATTTGGGAACAGATCCTGAAACAACCAAGTCATTAACAGTTCCGTTAACACTGAGAGTCCCTATGTCGCCACCCGGAAAAAATATGGGATCAACAACATAACTATCAGTTGTAAAAGCGATATTCTGAGGTAAATAGGCGGCATCGGAGAGCTCCTTAAGAAAGGGATTTTGGAAATTGGCCAGAATGTATTCAGTGATAAAACTTCTCATCATCTGACCGCCGCTTCCCAGTTCCAGGCTGACTTTTTTCATTATTCTTCTCCCTGCCGGGATTCTTGGTTGAGTAAGTTTCTGTGACTGTACTTATAAAAGGCTAAGCAAGCTCCTTCAAAGGAAACCATGCATGGCCCGTAAGGGGAGGAGGGCTTGCAAGTTTCCCCAAAAAGACTACATTGCGGGGGAGATAAAACTCCCCGGAGGACGTCTCCACATCGACAGCCGGGAAGGTCGTTTTTATCCCCCTGCAGTTTAAGCTGGAATTTTTTCTCAGCATCGAAATCCTGGTATTTCTTTTTGAGCCTTAATCCGCTTTTTGGGATTAGACCAAGTCCTCTCCAGGCTGCATCCTTGACTTCGAGCATTTCTTCCATAAGGGAAAGGGCCTGAGGATTTCCTTCAGGACAAACTACCCGGCTGTATCCGTTTACAACTTCAGCTCTATTTTCCTTGAGAAGATCAAGGAGAGAAAGAATGGAAAGCAGGACATCCGCTGGCTCAAAGCCGGTGATCACACCCGGGAGACCGAACTCACTGGCCATAAATTTATACGGTTTAATACCGATTATGGCAGAGACATGACCTGGATAAAGGAATCCATGGATATTTGTTTCTCCACTTTCAACAATAGTCCTAAGCGGAGGTGGAATCAGCCAGAAGGCAGATAGAACAGAAAAATTATTTATTCTTTCTTGGACAGCCTTTTTAATGGTCATGGCAATACCAGGAATAGTTGTTTCAAAGCCAACCCCGAAAAAAACAAACTCTTTGTCCGGCTTATTACGGGCTGAATTTAAGGATTCAAAGGGAGAATAGACTACCCGGACTTTAGAATTCCTGTGAGGTATTGCTGTCTGAATGGAGCCCGATGGAGTGGGGACCCTGGTCATATCCCCGAAAGTGCTCAGAATAATGTTGGCTTCATTGGTAACCAATGAGATGGCTGCCTGGTGAAACTCGTTGGGAGTGATGCAAACAGGGCATCCTGGACCTGAAAGCATTTCTATCCCTGCCTGAAGAAGCAGCTCCCGCAGACCAAATTTATGAATAACCATGGTATGGGTTCCGCAGACTTCCATGATTCTGACAGGAGTCCGGGGAAGAATATGAGTTTTTTCAGAAATTTTCTTTAGAAGGCCGCGAATTACTTCTGGATTCCTGAGTTCTTCTGTCTTCATTTTTTAATTACTTACAATTTATGTCTTTCTTCATTCATCTTCTGTTTTGACTGCTCTGACATACTCCTCAAGAAGCTGAAAGGTTTCTTCAGCTTCTTTCTCATTAAGCTTGGAGATAGCAAAACCGGCATGAACAATTACCCAATCATTAAGTTGAACCTTATCAAGGAGTGAAAAGTCCACCGGAACTCTGGTTCCCAGATAATCTACTTTTCCTTGAGTCTGATCCTTGAGTTCCACCACTTTGGCAGGTATTCCCAGGCACATTTTGTCTACCTTTCTTTTGAATTTAAACCGGGACATTCCTCAGGTCAATCTTCTTGACTATATAGATTAGCAGAAGTGCAAAAGAAGTTCCAGTGAGGAATGTCTCCTTTTTCCTTTTTGACAATTTCTTGATGACTCCCTATAATTTCTCTGCTATGTTGGAATCATTAAAGGGATACATAAGCCCCGGCAGTGAAGAAGAGAAGGTCGTCGAAAAAATAGATTTTAACCGGCTCCCCCTTCATATAGCCATCATCATGGACGGCAATGGACGATGGGCTAAAATGAGAAATCTGCCCCGGATAGAAGGCCACCGGGCTGGGACAAAGTCAGTCCAGGAAGCGGTGGAGACAGCAGCCAGGGCGGGCATTAAATATTTAACCCTGTTTGCTTTTTCCAATGAAAACTGGAAAAGGCCGCCAAGAGAAGTTAGAACTCTCTGGAGACTCCTGGAGGATTATTTAAAAAAACAGGATAAAGATTTCCAGGAAAACAGGCTGAGATTGAAAGTGATTGGAAGAAAGGAAAGAATTCCTCCCTCGGTTAGAAAAGAATTGGAAAGAGTGGAGGAGATTACGAGGGATTTCGACAGAATGACTGTGATTCTTGCTCTAAATTATGGAGGCCGGTCGGAAATTGTGGATGCTTGCCAAAACATTCTGAGGAGTGAAAATATTTCCCCAGAAAAGCTTGATGAGAAATCGTTCACGCACTTTCTGTACACCGGTGAGATTCCAGATCCTGATTTATTGATAAGGACCAGCGGGGAGATGAGAATCTCCAATTTTCTCCTCTGGCAAATTGCTTATTCTGAAATATGGATTACTGATGTCTTGTGGCCTGATTTCAGGCGGATTCATATGCTTCAAGCCATCCTGGAATATCAAAAAAGAGAAAGAAGGTTTGGCGGGCTTGAAAACTCCCGAAGGGAAAGGGAATAGTTAGAAGAGTTTTTCAATTAAGCCTTTGAACTGGTTTTTGTCCAAAAAAAGAGATATTTTTTTTAGCGAGGAAAGCATGGATTTTGGTAAAAGAACAATAACAGCTCTAATCCTGCTTGCTTTTGTCTTTATCTCCATTCAGTATTTTCCCCGTCCCGTTTTTTTCCTTTTTCTTCAGGCTGTAATCCTGGTAGCCCTTTATGAGTTCTTAAATCTGGCTGAAAAAAGAAAAATTCTTCCCCTCAAAGCCTTTGGTCTGATTATGGCCATGATTGTCAGCCTGCCCTTTTATTTTTCTTGTATTGATCTGGCTTTAGCTTTATTTCTGGTTCTTTTTCTTGCCGGAATTTATTTTGTTGTCTCGGTTAACAAGATAGAGAAACTTCCCCTTTTCCCTGCCTCCATAGGGCTGGCTTTTTTCGGAGTGGTTTATTTGAGCTTCACTCTTAATCACATAAGTCTATTAAGGGAAGAGAGAGGCCCTTTGTATGTTTATTATCTGTTTGCAGTTATTTTTGTTGGAGACACCGGAGCTTACCTGCTGGGAAAACTCGTCGGAAAAAGGAAGATGACTCCTTTGGCCAGCCCAAAAAAGACGTGGGAAGGAGGTCTTGGTGGAATTGTCGCAGCCTGTTTGGGAGGGTGGATAGCTCAACAGGTGCTTCTTCCGGAAATGGGAGTGATTAGAGGAATTGTGTTTGCTTTTATTGTTCATGCTGTGGCTCAAGTGAGTGATCCCTTGGAATCACTCTTTAAGAGAGCAGTAGGAGTAAAAGATTCATCCAATATTCTCCCCGGGCATGGGGGAATTTTAGATAGAGCAGACAGCCTTATTTTAGCTACCCCTTTTTATTATTATCTCTTGAGATATTTTTTTTAGCCAATATGAATTTCGTCAGAAGAATCTCCAATTTGTCTTATGGGGGAAATGATTTTGGTTATAAGGTATAATCTAACTTTATGAGTGAAGAAGGATGAAAAGAGTAACAATTCTGGGTTCAACCGGCTCTATAGGAAAAAACACTCTTGAAGTCATCCGGCATTTCAAAGAGAAATTCAAGGTTATTGGATTAGTAGCTGGAAAAAACACTGATTTACTGTTAAAGCAAGCGACAGAATTTAAACCTCAGTATGTAGCTCTTGATTCACGCAGAGAATACGAGTGGTTCCGGCAGCAAGCTGAACATCTTTCTGTCACTGTTCTTCAAGGAGAAAAGGGAGCCCGGGAAATTGCCGGATTAGAAGAAAACGATATTGTGATTTCAGCTATAACTGGAATCAGAGGTCTAGAACCCACCTTGGCAGCAGTCAAGGCAGGTAAGAGGATAGCCTTGGCCAATAAGGAATCCATGGTTGCTGGAGGAAAACTAATTCAGGAAGAGGCTTCCCGCTCAGGAGCAGAAATAATCCCTGTGGACAGTGAACACAGCGGTGTCTATCAATGTTTAAGCAAGGAAAAACTTGACCATGTAAGGAAGGTTATCCTGACTGCCTCTGGAGGACCCTTCTTCAAGACTCCAAAAGAGAAATTATTCGCTGTCTCCATTGAAGATACCCTTAAGCATCCCAGGTGGAAAATGGGGGCCAAAGTTACAGTCGATTCAGCCACCATGATGAATAAAGGACTGGAGCTTATTGAGGCCCGCTGGCTCTTCGGTCTTCCTCCGGAAAAATTAGATATTTTAATCCACCCCCAGAGCATAGTCCATTCTCTGGTTGAAATGAAGGATGGTTCTTTTCTGGCCCAGCTTAGCCCCACCGATATGAAAATTCCAATTCAATTCGCTCTAAGTGCTCCATCAAGAGAAGAAGGAATCATTCCTTCCCTTGATTTGGCCCGGGTCAGATCTCTTGAATTCTTTAAGGTGGATGAGGAAAAATTTCCTTTGGTTAACCTTGCCCGAAAAGTATTAGCTGAAAACCAGAGCAAGTCAGTGACTTTAAATGCAGCCAATGAAGTCACAGTGGCCGCTTTTCTCAAAGGACGAATTGATTTTACCCGGATTCATCAAATAGTCATGGAAGTAGTAGAAAAACATAGTCATCAGTCTGCTTCCACACTGGAAGACATTCTGGCACTCGATCGGGAAGCCCGAATTCAAACACAGAAAATTTTAGAAAGAAGGTAATTCAAATGGGATCATTAATAGGAACCTTGTTTGCCTTTGCCTTGGTCTTTGGCATTCTTGTTTTTGTTCATGAGTTTGGACATTTTTTCATGGGAAAACTTGTAGGTATGAGGATAGAGGTTTTTTCCTGGGGATATGGAAAACGCCTTTTCGGTATAAAAAAGGGAGAGACAGATTACCGGATAAGTCTTATTCCCATGGGAGGATACGTTAAGTTCAGCGGTGAAGAAGACTATTCCAAACCGGATAGCAGCAGTCCCGGGGATTTCATGTCCAAGAAAAGATGGGAGCGGTTTTTAGTGCTGGTCATGGGTTCAGTCATGAATATTCTCTTAGCTGTATTCCTAATGACTGTGATCAATATGGTTGGGGTGAATGTGCCCCAGTACTTGAATGAAGCTCCTGTTATCGGCTGGATAGAACCTGATTCTCCTTCAGAGAGAGCTGGTTTGAAGCCAGGTGATCTTATCCTCAGAATTAATGATAAGAAGACAGGAACCTGGAATGATGTCAACCTGGCAGTGGGAACAAAACCTGACCGGACCATTAATATCGAAATTAAAAGGGATGAGGAAATGCTGGAGGTTCCCCTAACTACTGAAAGCAAAACTCGCTACCAGATGGGATATGCTGGATTTTACGGGCAAATCCTTACTCAGGTGGAAATGGTCGAGCCGAACTCTCCAGCGGAAGAGGCAGGGATTAAACCAGGAGACGTTATTTTGGCTATAAACGGAGAGCCTGTTTATTTTTATAAATTTGTGGAGATTGTCCAGCAGAATCCAGGAGAAACCCTGGGTTTTCTTATTGAGAGAGATAATAAAAAAATCACAATCCAAGTAACTCCCGAAAGAAGGGGAGATATAGGACGTATCGGAATAATGCAAGCTCCCCGCTCGGAAACGAGAAAGTACAACTTTTTTTCTGCCATAATAGAGAGTGTCAAATGGAATGCCCAGCTGGTCACTCTGGTTATTGATTTCATAAAGAATCTATTCACAGGAGAAGCTTCTCCCAGTCAATTAGGAGGGCCGATTGAGATAGCCAGTTTTTCTTATGCTGCTTTTCGTATGGGTTTGCTCAGCTTGATGAGCTGGATTGCCTTAATCAGTCTTCAACTTGGAGTGATTAATCTTTTCCCCATTCCCGTCCTCGACGGCGGCCAGATTCTTGTTTTGATAATTGAAGGGATTTTCAGAAAAGATTTTCCCCCTAAGGTTAAACAAGTCATAATGCAAATCGGGTTCGCCATCTTCATTTTTCTAATCGTATTTGCCATTTTAAATGATGTTGTCAAGAGACTTCCTCACGGCTGGGAAAGTTTAATTCCCTGGTGAGGTTTGAATGGGCGGAAAGCAAAGAAAACCGGACTCTCCTTGTTTTCCTTCATTATTATCCGGGAGATTCAAGAGAAGAAAGACCAAGCCCATAAAGTTAGGGAAAGTAGTGGTGGGAGGGGATTCTCCTGTAGTTGTACAATCCATGACCAAAACCAGTACCAGTGACGTCAAGGCTACTTTAGCCCAGATCCGGAGTTTGGAAGAAGCTGGTTGTGAAATTATCAGGTTGGCTGTTCCGGACATGGATGCTGTTGCTTCTCTTTTTAAAATCAAGAAAGAGGTTTCTCTTCCTCTGGTGGCTGATATTCATTTCGACCACCGCTTGGCTCTTGCTTCCTTGGAAGCAGGGGTGGATGGTCTGAGGTTAAATCCAGGAAATATCGGATCAAAAAAAAAGGTCAGGGAAGTTGTTCTGGCTGCCTTGAAAAGAAAAATTCCCATCCGGATAGGAGTCAATTCAGGTTCCCTGGAGAAAGAGCTTCTGGAAAAGTACCTGGGAGCTGTTCCTGAGGCAATGGTGGAAAGTGCCCTTCGTCATATTAGAATTTTAGAGGATCTTGGATTTGACATAATTAAGGTTTCTCTCAAAGCTTCAGACGTTTTCAGAACTCTGAAAGCCTATCAGTTGCTGGCCAGGGAAGTAGACTATCCATTTCATGCAGGGATCACCGGGGCCGGAGGAATGATTCCAGGGACTGTAAAATCCACTGCTGGCCTGACTCTTCTTCTTTCACAAGGATTGGTAGATACATTAAGAGTTTCATTGACAGCACCGCCAGAAGAAGAAGTTCGAGTGGGTTATCTTATTCTTTCCTCGCTTGGTCTTCGCCAACGGGGAGTTAATATTGTTTCCTGTCCTGTTTGCGGCCGTTGTCAGGTCAACCTGTTTTCTATTGCCTCAGAAATCGAAAAAAAACTTTCCAGTCTCAAGACTCCTTTGACGGTAGCTGTTATGGGCTGTGTGGTCAATGGTCCTGGAGAGGCCAAGGAAGCTGATATTGGCCTTGCCTGCGGTAAGGAAGCAGGAGTTATTTTCAAAAAAGGAGAGCTTTATCGCCGGGTGAAAGAAGATGAAATTATTGATATATTTGTTGAAGAAGTAAGGTCTTTAGCTAATAAAACCAATCCGGAGTGAAGGAGAAAACATGGGTATTCCCTCATCAACTGAGAAAAAATATCAGAAACTTAAAAATATCATTGGTGAGATGAGCAGTGTCTTGGTGGCTTTTTCTGGAGGAGTAGATTCTACCTTCCTGGCCAAAACTGCTTTTGATGTTTTAGGAAGCCGCTTTATGGCAGTTATTGCTACTTCAGAGACTTATCCTCAAAAAGAAATCGATCAGGCTGTTCAACTGGCCCGGGATTTGGGCCTTCCTTTTAAATTAATTGAAACCAACGAACTGGAACATTCTGAATTCATTAAGAATCCTGCTGACAGGTGTTATCATTGCAAGAAAGAGTTGTTTTCCAATTTAACTCATATAGCCGGGGAGAAAGGCCTCGCTTATGTTCTGGACGGCGCCAATGCTGATGATCTGAGTGATTACAGGCCCGGAGCTAAAGCCGGGAGAGAGCTGGGAGTACGTTCACCCCTCCAGGAGGTGGGTTTGAACAAAGAAGAAATCAGATTACTGTCACATAAAATTGGTCTTCCTACCTGGAATAAACCATCACTTGCCTGTTTAGCTTCCCGGTTTCCCTATGAACATCCTATTGACCGGGAAGGACTGCTGAGAGTAGGGAAAGCCGAAGATTTTCTTCTATCCTTAGGTTTCCGGCAGGTCCGGGTTCGTCATCATGGAGAAACAGCCCGGATTGAAGTAGGCGAAAAGGAACTGAACAGGTTTTTAAACAACGAAATAAGAATTAATGTCTGCAGTCAATTGAAAGTCCTGGGGTTTGTATATATCACTCTTGATCTTCAGGGATACCGTTCGGGAAGCATGAATGAAGCCTTGAAAAAACCTACTCCCAAAAAAGAATAATTATTTCTTCTATAACTTTGATTTCTTTTTTACCAGATAAGATTATCTGGTTTTTCTCCTTTGAGTCCCTTGAGTAAATTCTTGGTTGCGGTCAAAGCCATCTTTAGCCGGGTCTCATAAGAAGCACTGCCGATATGAGGCAAAAGGACAACGTTTTTTAATCCGAGAAGACGTGGTTCTACCTTTGGTTCTTCTTCATAAACGTCCAGGCCAGCTCCCCAAATAATTTTCTTTTCCAAAGCCTCAGCCAAGGCTTTTTCGTCAATCACCGGTCCCCGGGCAGCATTGATCAGGATAGCCTCTTTTTTCATCAACTGGAATTCTTTTTTTGAAATCAGGTGATGGGTTTGAGAAGTCAAGGAAGTATGGATGGTAACTATATCTGAAGTAGATAAAAGCTCTTCAAATGAAAGGTAAGAGGCACGCAGTTCTTTTTCCTCTAAAGAAGAAAGTTTATTTGGATCACAATAGACCACTTTCATTTGAAAACCCAGGGCTTTCTTGGCCACTGTCCGGCCAATCCGCCCCATTCCGATTATGCCCAGTTGTTTGTCAGTAACTTCTTGTCCCAGAAACAGATCGAGTTCCCAGCCCTTGAATTTTCCTTCTCTAATGTACCGGTCAGCCTCCGGAAGACGCCGGGCCGTGGCCAGAATTAAGGCCCAGGTTAGGTCGGCTGTGGTTTCGGTTAATACTCCTGGTGTATTAGTCACCATAATTCCTTTTCTCCTGGCATAGTTGACGTCAATATTGTCATATCCGACGGCACAGTTGGCAATAATTTTTAGTTCCCGGCCAGCATCGATTATTTCCCGGTCAATTTCATCAACAAGAAGGGTATACAAGCCCTGTTTATCCCCGATTTTTCTGATAATTTCTTTTTTGGAAGGCCGGCGGCCGGTAGCGGCCATCTCACAGGTAACATGTTGTTTTAAATATTTTTCAGCCTCTTGAAGAATATCCCTGGTGATTAGAACCTTAGGTTTCATTCTTTTCCTCCTCGCTAAAATGGATTTTCAGTAAAAAGTAGAGGCAAAAAGTAATTTTTAACCTGGGAAGTAAAATATCTGTTGCCAAAACCGGGAGTCCAACAATTGGGTTCAACCAGGTCGCTTACTATCATCAAGGCTGCAGCCTTGATATGACGGAATTTCGCCCAGGCAAAAACAGCTGATGCTTCCATGTCCACAAAACCGATATTTTTTTCTTTTTGCCTGAGTATCCAGGATGGTGTTTCCCGGTAAGGTGCATCTGTTGAAACAAGGTTTCCTTCAGTAAAGGATAAACCCAGTGAAATCAATTTCTGTTCCAGTCTCTTTTTGAGCAGCTTGTCAGGGTAAAATACTTTTTTACGGGGAAAATAATGGCTGGAGGTTCCTTCATTGGAATAAGCTTGATAGATACTTACCGCCTCTCCAATTTTTCTATTCCTGTTCAAGGCTCCGCACCAACCAAGCAGAACTACTTCAGAAAGACCGGAAACAGTCAGTTGTTCCAGACCAATGATAGCAGCTGGAGCTCCTACAGACTGGCAAAGAACCAATGCTTGCGGGAGATAGAAAAGCACTCCGTAACCGAGTTCTTTTTTCTTGCTGGCATTTTTTTTAAGTTCTTTCCAGATGCTCGATCCAGGTCTATCAAAGGGTAGGTAAAAAGCCCTTTTTACCTTTATATCTTTCAACAGGGAAGGCTTGACTATTGATTTTTCTCTCATTTCTTTCAGCCAAAAATAACAAAATTAAATGAATGAGTAAAGACCGGGGTGTCTCAGAAATCTGATGCTCTCAAGTCCAGAGGGTATATCGGCCTTAAATAGAAATGGGTTTCTCATGGCGGCCTTGCCACCTGCTATGGATGAAAATGTACCTTTATCATTTCTGCGGATACCGGCTGCTTTTCTCGCTCGTCTCGCCCTTCTCACACAATCTAAACTTAAAGAATAAGTTGACTTAACCGAATAGATTGAACAGACCGGATTCCGTATTTTCAAGCTAAATAAACGAAATAAACTAAATAAACGAAAAAAACCGTTTTATAGGGTGGACTAAAAACTCTGATTTCTCATAAAATAAGTTCTATGAACAAGAAAATGATATCTATTGAGGAGATTAATCTTCGAGATGAAAGGTTCCGGACGTCTTATTTTTTCGATAAAAGTAAACTTCGACGCTCAATAGAATGTAGTGGAATAAATTATCCGGTTTGGTTAGTTGAACGTAAAGGTCGGTTTGTATTAGCTTCTGGGTGGCGGCGTTTATTAGTTTGCCAGGAATTAGGTCTCAAGGAAGTCCCTTTTCAAATTATTGAGGAAGCCAAAGATGCTGAGATGTTTTTCAAAATCCTTCAGGAAAATCTGTCCTCCAGGGATTTCGATGTTCTGGAAAAAGCAGAAGTAGTAAAAAAAGTAAAAAGCTTCGGTTCGGCTGATTCAGTAATTTTAGAAAAATACTGTCTCCCTTTAGAAATTCCCCGGTCAATTAAATATATCCAGGATTTCGTTAGAATTACTCAATTGGACTACCGGGCAAAAGGAATGATTTTTGAAAAAAAACTTCCATTTCAGATTGCACGTCTTTTTCTGGATTATAACAAAAAGGAGCAAAAGTTACTTGTGCCTAAGCTTAAGACTTTCGGAAGAAATAAAATTAGAGAAACATTTGAACTCCTCACTGGAATATCAAAAAGAGAAAGGAGGAGTCCTCTTGATATTTTGAAATCAAGGGAAGTGGAGATTATCTGGTCAGAATATAAAGTAAGTGAAGTCCAGAAAGCGGAGAGATTCTTGGAGTTTTTGAGGAAGAAGTATTATCCGTTTTTTTACAGAACTACGAAAAAAGTAGAAAAAATTCTCTTTGACCTTGATTGGCCAAAAGATATAAAGCTGAAGCCTTCTCCTTTTTTTGAAAAAAATGAATATACCCTGTCCTTTTCCTTTTCCAGCAAGCAGGGATTTAAAGAAAAAGTAGAAAGACTCGGAAATACGGTTGAATCAGAATCAATAAACAGATTGTTTTCCCTTTTTTCCGATGAAGAGTGATTTGTTTTTTCCAGAAAAACTTTTTATTACTTCAAACGCCTTGAAATATGATTTATCCAGGCGAATAATGAATTCTCTGTCCTCAATACCGGTTGAAACAGTAGATGAGTCTTTAGAGATTTTTCCTGAGATTGAACAATCATTTGACCCTATAGGTGAAAGCAAAAAGATCCTGCTTCTGGACACTCAGCCAGGAGAGTTCGTTAAATCCTGTCCCTGCACTCCTCATTATATGGGATGTAATTATTTTATAATTAACCTTGATTATCAATGTCCCTTAGATTGCTCATACTGCATCCTCCAGGATTACCTCTCTGTTCCAGCTATTACTGTTTATGTTAACCGGAATAAACTCTGGAGAGAACTTGATTGTTTTATAAAAAAAAAGAAGGGAAGAAGATTCCGGATAGGCACAGGAGAGCTATCTGATTCTTTAGCTCTGGATCATCTTACCAATCACTCAAGAGAATTAATTTCATTTTTCCGGAAAAAACCATCAGCCCTTTTTGAATTAAAGACAAAAACAACAAATATAGCCAATGTAATAAAAGAAGAGCCAGCCAGTAATATTATTATTTCCTGGTCGTTAAACACTCCTTTTATAGTAAAAATGGAGGAAAAAGGAGCTCCTCAAGTGGAGGAAAGAATTGAAGCGGCTGTTGAGGTTATAAAAAAAGGATTCAGAGTGGCTTTCCATTTTGATCCCATTATCCGTTACCCGGGATGGCGAGAGGATTATGAGGAACTTTCGGTTCGCCTATTAAAAAGAATTCCCCTGGATAGAATGGCTTGGATTAGCTTAGGAAGTCTGAGGTTTCCCAGAAAGATGAAGGAAATAATCAAGGATAGGTTTCCCTTAACCAGGATAACAGATGAAGAGATGATTCCTGGAATAGATGGGAAATTGCGCTATTTCAGGCCTTTGAGGCTTGAGCTGTATCTTAACATTATCAATGTATTCAGGAAATTTTCCAAAGGAAGAAAAATTCCTTTTTATTTCTGCATGGAATCAAAGGAAATTTGGGAGGGGGGGTTAGAGAAAAAGCCACGGGGAAAGAACGATGTTGAAAATTATCTTTCTTCCCCCGCGGCTTGTAACTTTAAAAACTCCGGTTAGGTTCTACGAGCGGATATTATCTTGCTTTCTCTGTTTTCTTTTCGGTAATAATTCCCACAACTTCAACGCCGGCATTCTTTAGGATATCGATAACATCAACTATTTTTCCATATTCAAGATCTTGATCAGCTCTGAGAAACAACTTATTATCGCTGGCGGTTAAAAATGCATCTTCGAGCAGCGTGTGAAGGTTATCCATGGTAGCTTCATCCTGGTTAACGAATATGGTTCCATCTCTTTTAATAGATAAAACTACCTCTGGATTTTCCGGCTGGTTAATTGTGTTTAGAGCAGTGGGAAGACGAACATCCGCTCCTTTTTGTACCAGGGGAGTGACAACCATGAAGATGATTAGCAGCACCAGAAGAACATCGCACAGCGGAACCACATTGGGTTCTGCTGAAACTTCGCCTTCTTTTCCTGTTTTAACTGAAACAGCCATTTTATTCCCCTATATTATAGTTGGATTAAGGCTTTTTTAAGCCTTGCCTTCAGTTCTTCTTACAAAGAAATCGATAATTTCAGAACTCATATTGGACATTTCGGAGTTGTAAAGTTCTATCCTTGTATTAAGGAAGTTATAGCACCAGAGGGCGATAATAGCCACGCCGATTCCGAAGGCTGTCGCTACCAGAGCTTCAGCGATTCCCTGGGCAACAGCACCGATTCCGCCGGAACCGGTCAGAGCCATCCCCCGGAAAGCGTTAATGATTCCAGCGATTGTTCCGAACAACCCGATAAAGGGTGATGAGGTAGCGATAGTTGCCAGGGTGTTTAAGCCTTTCTTTAATTCCTGGGTGAAGATGTTTGAAGCTCTTTCACATCCTCTTCGGGCTGACTCAATTTGTTCTTCCAGAGGAAGATTGACTTCTTTTCCTTCCAGAAATTCTTTAATGCCGGCAGCAGTCACTCTGGCTAAATGGCTTCCCCTGTTCTCTTTTTTCGAAGAAAGAGTAAGGGCCTCCTGGATTTTTCCGCTTTTCATCAGATCAGCAAGTTTTGGAGCGATTTCTTTTGATTTTTTGCGAGCTTTAAAGAAGACCCACTGCCGTTCGATGAAAAAATACAACGTGATGATGGAGAGGAAGATCAAGATAAAGGCAACAAACTTGACCACAACTCCCATGGCCTGCCACATTTCAATTAGACCAAATTGCATTTTATTTACCTCCTTTTTAAATGACGAAAGCCATTACTAGCTTTTCAATTACTATTTCAATTTAAAGATAACAGTAACAGTAAAAATAACTCCCCTGGGACGACCGTTGATAATCATCGGCTCATAAACCCACTGTCGAACTGCATCAATGGCAGCCTGTTCCAGAAGAGGAATGGAGCGAAGAACCTTGACATTCTGAACTCGTCCATAAATGTCAGTAATACATTCCAGAATAACCACACCTTCTACCCGTGCCTGGCGGGCGATTTCGGGGTAAGTTGGTTCTACCTTTTTAATAAGTTTAGGCGGTTTTATCTCACCAACAGCTCTGACAGGAGCTTCTTCAACTTCACCAACCACTCCACCCAGGACTCCGCCGACTACTCCACCAAGAACTCCACCAACCACTCCGCCCTCAACTCCGCCTTCAACTCCGCCTTCAATGCCAATATCGGAAAGTTCTTCTTCGGCAATTTCTTCTGGAATGTCCACCGGTGCTACTAATTGGCCGGGTTGAATAGTTGACTGAGCTTGGACAGGTTTAATTCGGGTTCTGGTCTCAGATCTGGCTTTTTTCTTGGCCGGAGGAGGTGGTGGGGGGGGAGGTGGTGGAGGAGGGGCGAGAAAGGCGCTGTAGACTTCGACTTGGGGAAGGTTGGTGGTGTTGAGAAGAGGAATAACAATCATGGCAGCAACAAGAGTCGCATGAAGAAGGAGGGCAATGGGAAAAGCTAAGGCTCTCCGGGCACCTCCTTTTTCTGAAATGAAAAAGGAGTCTTCAAAAATATCAGGAATTTCATTCTTTTTTTTAGGCTTTGTTTTTTCAGCCATTTTTACCTCGTTTAATATCTTTTTATTACCAGTTTAAGTATAAAAAAAAATAACCTATTTGACAAGCGAAAAATTATTTTCTTAACCCTTTTTTAGGTTTAAACAATTTATTCCAGTAAAAAAGATAAGGGCAAGACTGGTAAATTGATGAATATGTTCCGGCAATAATGCCAACTATCAGAGTAAAGGCAAAATCATTTATTACTTCACCGCCAAAAATGAAAAGAGCCAGAACTGTCAAGAAAGTAGTACCTGAAGTGATAAAGGTACGGCTCAAGGTCTGGTTCAAACTGTTGTTAATAATTTCTTCAAGTGGATGCTTGCGGAGAATTTTAAGATTATCTCTGATACGGTCAAATATAACAATTGTGTCATTTAGAGAGTAACCCACTATGGTCAGAATAGCAGCAATCACGGGAAGGTTAATTTCCCGGTTGGTCAGGGAAAATATTCCTAAGGTTATCAGAACATCATGAGTCAGGGTTAGGATGGCCGATACTCCGTAGGCAAACTTGAAACGAAAACCAATATAAAGAAGCATTCCAAAAAGAGCCCATATAGTAGCCTGAGTGGCTTTTCTTCTCAAGTCACGTCCTACTTGAGGTCCCACTGTTTCCTTGCTGAGAACGGTTAAATTCCCGAGGATGGTCTTTTTTTCTAAAAACCGGATGATTTCTGAAGAAACTCCGGTCTCCTGTTGAAGGCTTGAGAAATCGTGAATAATTCCCTGGTTCACCCGATGATCTATTATTTGTTTTGCAACCTCGGAAGCATCTTCAAAATCTGATTGGAGAAGAGAAGTGAGTTCTGATATATCAATATTATTCAGGTCAAGCAGGCCTTTTTCCATCAGAGTATCATATTCTTCAGAACGAAGAGCTTCTACAACCTGGTTCCCTATTATTTCATGGGCTTCCAGTTCTTCTTCAAGTTCCAAGCCTTCCAGGTGCTGGAGGGTTCTTATGAGGTATTCCTGGCTGCTGTGACCCAGTTGTTGAATACGGCTCTTGCCTAATCCCTTGTTTTCTAACGCCAGGCGGACTTCTCCCGCCGGGATTGGATCTTTAAACATAATTCTGATGAGTGTTCCTCCGGCGAAATCTATTCCGTAATTTAATCCTTTTCCTGCTGTAATGTTTGTAATCCCAATAGCAATCATTATTCCAGAAAGGATGAAAGCAGTTACCTTGAATTTCATGAACTTGAATTTTGGGTTTTTCAACAGCTGCATTTTAGATGCTCAATTTTTGTGTTTTTCTTTTACGTGTATGGAAAAAATCAAAAATAAAACGGGAGACAAAGACTGCTGTAAACATGCTGGCAGTAATTCCGATAATAAGGGTCATCGCAAAGCCTTTGACTGGCCCTGTGCCGAATTGGAAGAGAAAAATGGCAGCGATGACAGTCGTTATATTAGCGTCCAAAATGGTACGAAAAGCCCGGGAAAATCCGGAGGAAATGGCGCCCGCTACTGTTTTTCCGGTTGCCAATTCTTCTCGTATCCTTTCAAACACAAGTACATTGGCGTCAACAGCCATTCCTATGGTCAGAATGATGCCGGCAATACCCGGGAGAGTCAAGGTGGCCCCAAAATAAGCGAGAACTCCCATAAGAAGGATGATATTAAGCATGAGGGCCAGAACAGCATTTATTCCAGAAAGATTATAATACATAACCATGAAAGCCATAACCGCAATAAGAGCGATAATGACAGCAGTCAATCCCTTGCGGATGGAGTCGATTCCAAGGGACGGTCCAATAGTTCGCTCTTCCAGATATTTTATGGTGGCCGGCAGGGGCCCTGCCCTTAAGACCAGAGCTAAGTCTTCTGCTTCTTCCAGGGTGAACCGGCCGTGAATTATTCCGCTATCGGATATTCTGTCTTGAATAGTGGCTACCTGTTGTATTCTTCCATCAAGGACTACAGCCAGCGGTTTACCCAGATTTTCTCCGGTGAATTTGTAAAATCTTTTTCCTGCTTCAGGACTCAGAGTGAAAGAGACAGCAGGATTGTTCCATTCATCAACACTGCGCCGGGCGTTCCTGAGATCTTTTCCTACTATTGGTGATACTTTCTGGACTAAGTAATATCCACCTTCTGTTCTCCTGGGGTCTCCGCGCAGTGTTTCCAGATCTTCAGGAACCTCACCATTATAATCCTGAAGCAATGTTTCTCTGTCCAGTGCCGGTCCGGCAATAACCAGTCTCCATTCAAGAAGTGCCGTAGTTTTAATTATTTCCTTGACTCTTTCTGGATTATCTACGCCGGGAAGTTCGACAATAATCCGATCACCGGCGATTCCCTGTCGCTGAATAGTAGGTTCAGTCAAGCCCAACTCATCAATTCTGGATCCAAGGGTTTCTCTGGCCTGGCGGACTGCTTGTTCTCTGAGGTAGGTTGCCACTCCGGCTTGGAGTCTGAGAGTTACCCTGTTTCCTGAAATGGAGTAAGTCCAATCCCGGTAATAATCATCCAGTAAGGCACGCAGCTTTCTTTCATCTTCGTGGCTTATTTGTTGGATAGTAATCTGGCCAATTTTGTCTTTTATTATATTGCTGTAAGAAATGTCTTCTTTTTTTAGTTGTTCCTGAAGACGAAGAATGATTTGATCGGTTTCAATATTGATGGCATCATCGGTAACAACCTGGAGAACTAAATGCATTCCTCCCTTGAGGTCAAGGCCCAATTTTATTTTTTCCGCGGGAGGATAAGCTAAATAAATGGATAAGGCAACCACTCCTATTATGACAGCGGCTTTCCACCTCAGGTTTTTTTTCATTTTATCGGTCTTATCTACTTAATTTTTCTTTTAGAGTGCTTTCCTCTTATTTTTTTTCTTCAATTCCTTTGGAAGATAAAACAGCAGCTACAGCACTCTTGGTAATATCAACTTTGACATTGGCTGCAATTTTGACTTCAATCCGGTCGTTTTGCACACCCATGACCGTTCCGTAAATTCCCCCTGAAGTAACAATTTTATCTCCTGGTTTGAGCTGCTCCACCATCTGCTGGTGTTTTTTTTGTCTTTTCCGTGAGGGAAGGATGATCAAGAGGTAAAAAATTACAAAAACCAGAATAAAAGGGATCAAAGCAGAGAAAAGGCTGCCTCCTGAGGGAGGAGCATCTTGTTGAGAGCCTAAATAAAACATACTAAAAAGAGTCATCCTCTTTATCCTTTGTTAGTTTCTCTAATAAATTGCATTTGAATTTATCAAACGAATTTAATTCAATAGCTTGCCGGATTTTTCGAAAGATGTCAAGATAAAAATGGAGGTTATGAATAGTGTTTAATATGGAGGAAGTGATTTCGTTCCGCTCATAAAGATGCCTGAGGTAGGCCCGGGAAAAATTGCTGCAGGTATAGCAGGAACACGTCTCATCAATGGGGCGATGATCGTCGGTATATCGCTTATGCTTGATAACTAATTTCCCCTGGTTTGTAAAAAGAGTTCCTGTCCGGGCATTTCTGGTAGGAAGAACGCAGTCAAAAAGATCAACACCCTTTTTGACAGCTTCCAGAATATCAGCAATATAGCCAATCCCCATTAGATAACGGGGTTTATCAGGGGGGAGAAGTTGGGTTGAGTATTCTACAATTTCATTAAAAAGAGATTTGGGTTCTCCCAAGCCCAGCCCACCCAGGGAATAACCGTCAAATTCAAAACGGACTAAATCTTCAATGCTTTTTTCTCTTAAATCCCGGAACACTCCTCCCTGGCAAATTCCGAAAAGAAAACGAGAGAAAGATAATTTATGCTTTACAAAATGTTCCCTGGCTCTTTCTGCCCACTCTGTAGTTAGATTGACGGATTCTTCTGCGGTTGGTTTCGGCGAGGGATAGGGAACAAAGTTATCCAGAGGCATAAGAATGTCTGTCCCCATTTGCAATTGGATATCCACCACTTTTTCTGAAGTGAGAAAAATTTTGGTTCCATCTATGTGGGAAGAAAAAGAGACTCCCTTTTTTGAAATTCTGGTTAAAGGTGAGAGACTGTAAATCTGAAATCCTCCACTGTCAGAGAGAATTGGTCCCGGCCATGAAATGAAGGAGTGAATTCCTCCCAAGTTGTTTATAGTCTTAATGCCTGGGCGAAGAAAAAGGTGATAGGTGTTAACTAGAATGAGCTGGGCTCCTAATCCAGCCACTATCTCATGGGTCAAAGCCTTGACGCTTCCCTGGGAGGCCACCGGAGCAAAAGCAGGAGTCTGGATGCCTCCATGGGAAGTACGGAGCAGGCCTACTCGAGCTGAAGAAGAATTATCTTGGTGGAGTATTTTAAATTCTTTTTCCATTTATAGAACAATTTCTTCAAGGTGAAAAACGGAAATAGATGATATCTCCGTCCTTAACCGAGTAGTCTTTTCCTTCCAGCCCCACCGCGCCTTTATCCTTGGCTGCCTGGAAAGATCCATGAACAATAAGCTCTTCCCAGGAGATTACCTCAGCCCTGATAAATCCTTTTTCCATTTGGGTATGGATGAGACCGGCTGCTTTTTGGGCGGGAGTGTTTCTTTTTGAAGTCCAGGCTTTGATTTCGTTTTTGCCTATAGTGAAGAAAGTTATTGTTTCCATCAATTCAAATGAAGTTCTAAGAAACTTTTTAAGACTCAGTTCCTTTAAGCCGTATTCCTTAAGGAAAATTTCTTTTTCTTTATTCTCAAGTTGAAGTATTTCAAGCTCGATTTTGCCGCAAAAGACCATGACTGCGGTTCTTTTTCCAGGAGGGGATATTATTTTCTCTGGATTCTCCACCAGATTAATATCGTTTTCATCAATATTAATGGCGAGAAGAAGTGGTTTCTGGCTAAGAAAAGAAAAGGCCCTGAGCATTTTTTCATTTTCTTGAGAAAAATCGAATTCCCTCAACGGCTTTTCCTGGGTGAGGTGATTCTGTAATGTTTCCAGAAGTTCTTTTTCGTGAAGGGCCTGGGGAGTTTTCTTTCCCTTAAGTTCCTGATGAATTTTTTCCAGTCTATTCTCGACTAAAACTAAGTCAGCCAGAATCAATTCCTCTTCCATTGATTTAATGTCCTGCTGAGGAGAGCTTTCGGGTAAGAAGCGGGGAATTTCTGGATTATGAAATCCCCTTACTACATGAGACAATCCATCTGCCTGTCTCAGAAAAGAGAGATAGGTAGAGGTTTTAGCCTCTCCGTAAGCCAGGCCGGCCAGATCTGAATAATCCACAGTAGCTGGTTTTATTTCAAGTTCTGGATAGAGAGAGGCAAGCTTTTCCAGTCTTTCATCTGGAATAATACAGGTTCGCAGATTAGGTTCTTTTTTACCGGAATCATAAGCTTGAGTTTCAATATTGGCTCCTGTGAGAAGATTAAAGAGGGTTGTTTTTCCGGTTTTTGGATAACCGAATAAAGTGAATTTCATGAACTCAGTATACAATGATCTCAGATTGAGGTAAACAGAGAATACCTCTAGAAGTTCACTCAAGTTTTCAAGCTAAACAGGACTAATTTATTTTTTTGTTAGAAGTTGAATAGTCCAGGCTAAATGGGAGGGCAGGGTGTGTCTTTATCAGTTGAGCCTGTCTTAAAAATTTGGGGGGATACCTATTTTTCTTGCTGAATTTTTTCTTTTGTATTATAGTTAACCCTAATTTTTTAAAAAATAATTTATAAAAGAGTAGAAAATGAGCGGTCTAATAAAGAAAAAAGAAAAAAAGAAACGGGAAGTCAGTATATTCCGGGAATATTTTGAGCTTCTTACAGAAACGGCAATCTTCGTTTTTTTTGTAATGACTTTTACTGTCCAGGCATTTCAGATTCCCACTGGTTCCATGGAACCAACGTTGCTGGTAGGTGATTTTCTCCTTGTCAACAAAATGGCCTACATCCAGCCCGTGTTTCCGTTTGAAAAAACGATCTTTCCCAGAAAAGATATTGAACGTTATGACATTGTTGTCTTCAAATACCCAAGAGATCTGTCCAAGGATTATGTCAAGCGGGTGATTGCTATGGAAGGGGAAAAGGTAGAAATCAAGGATAAAGAAGTGTATATAAATGATGTATTAATAGCTGAAGAGTACAAAGTACATATAGATAATCAGGTGTATAAAAAATCGGATTATTACAGCTATGATGACATGATAAGGGATAACTTTGGTCCAGTCGTAGTACCTCCTGGCCACTGCCTTGTTCTGGGAGATAATCGTGATAATAGTTTGGACGGCAGGTATTGGGGATTCCTGCCCCGTGACAATATTAAGGGAAGACCATGGATTATTTATTTTTCTTATAAAGCTGAAAAGGATGCCTATTTAAAAACAAGCTTCAGGGATCGGCTTCAGAAAATCGTAAGTTTTATTCCCAAAGCAAGATGGGAAAGGATGCTTAAGGTTATCCGCTGATAAATTTCGCAACCAGTAGTTGATTGCGTTTATTGTGTTTATCGCAGTTTTAAGTCGGTCATGGTTAATTAATTTCTTAATTACGAAAACAGTCAACGCAACAAACGCAATAAACTCTATAAACGCAATCAACCCTTTCTATTAATTTTGTTCGTTTCACTCACTTATTTTGTTTTAACTGAATAGACGATTTCTATTATTCTTTCTTACTCTCGATAACATTCTGATAAGAACTTATATAAAAGACTGGATTTTCCGAAGTAAAACTCCTAATAAAGATTGAACTCAGGACTATTCCGTCCATGTCCTTGGCCACAGGTAAGCCCAGGTAGTAAAGTAAGGTTGGAGCAAGGTCAAGAATGTTGGTCTCCTCAATATTCTTTCCTTTGTTCACATCTTTTCCGAAAAAAAAGACAACCCCATCCGGAGCCCATTCGTGAGAAGCCGTTATATCTGAATTTCCCAAGCCCCATTCGACAACTCTTTTCCAAATGGGAAGAGGTTCCATTCCATGTGGAGAATAGACCAGCAGGAGTTCATTATCTTTTAGTGAAGCTAAATATTTTCCGATTATCTGATCATAGAATTTGTAATAAGTTTCGATGACGCTTTGATATTTATTTATATCTTCATGAGAGACTTCTCCAAAATATTCCGGAGAACTGAACTTATAAAAATATGCTTCCACGATATTCAATCCGTTTAGAAGAAGGGAAAAGAGATGAGGCTGGCGTAAGGTCTTTTCCTGGAAGGCTTTCTTTTCGAATTCTGTATCTATGTAAAAAGACTGTCTGAGAGTAGAAACAATAGAATTTTCATCAAATTGAAGTTCGCTGAAGAAACGTTCGAAATTTTTTCTTGTCTCCTCCTGGGGATTTAATACTTGAAATCCATAAGGCCAATCTCGCCGGATAGCAAGACCTTTATTGAATTTGATTATACTACAAAGATCAACGGCAACAGAATCCAAAGGATTCGGTGAAGGAACAAGAAGCCCCAAACGGGTTAGCTGTCTAAAAAATATAAACCGGGGAACAGCATAAATTTCCTGTTCCAGGGTTGGAATATAGTATTTGAAGTAGGAAATTCCATGGTGCTTAGAAGGGAGTTTTCCCGACGAAAAAGAATTATTTAAAATGAAGGCTTCATTAGGAGTAAAAGTCGACAGTCTTCCCCAGCTTCCTTCCTCCATAAGCCAGGCATAATTAGGCAGTTTGTTTTGATTGATAAGCGGAATGAGAAAATCAAATGACAAACCCTCAAGTCCGATGGCAGTAATCCTGCGTTCGATGTTTTTTGGTTCAAGATAAGGAGTTGTTTCCGGAGGATTAGGAGAAACGAATTTATTTCTCTGGTGGGTTACTATGAACAGTCCTGTAAACAAGCAAAGGAAATAGGCTGAAGTGAAAATTATGTTTTTTCCCAGTCGTAGAAAAAAGTACAAGCAGAGAATTCCGATCAATACCAAGGCGATGTAGATGGTTGTTTGGCTTCTAACAAGGGAAAGATTCTGAGGAAGAAAGAATGACCTGAAAAAATCTATATTAACTTTCTTTATATAAAGAAATAATATTAGGACTAAAGTGAAATTGATCATTAGAAATGCTGGAGAAATTAAAGCGAGAGTTATTTTTTTCCCTCTAAAGAATTGAAACAAATAAAAACTCAGTAAGCTTACCAGCGTAATTAAAAGGCCATAGGTAACCGTAAGAAATACAGTAAGATTTAACTGACAGAAAAAGCTGAAGGGAAGATGAAAATTAAGATCGATTATCAGGGTGGATAAGAGCCAACAGAAGAAAAATCCACTTACAATAGAATTAAACAAGACTTTGATGAATTGCACTATGGCAAATTAACATCTTTTCCAGACCTGGTCAACAGGGTTTGATTGAGTGAAGCCCCCCGAATTTTGAGACAGGTTGAACATAGGAGGGCACGGTGTATCTAAGTCCTGGTTCAGTGCTTGCTACCTCCAGTTTCGCCCATTTTATTGTTTATCTTGTTTATGTCGTTTATGTAGCTTATTAGGCCTCACTCATCTCGCCCCGCCCCGGCTTTTTCAAATCATTTATACCAGACAAACCAGATAAACGCAACAAGCTATTTCTTTCCGCCTCGATCCTCTCGCCCTTATCACTCATCCCGTCTTTTTTTTCAACTAAATAAACCAAACAAACTAAATAAACGAGATAAACCGAATAGACTGAACAGACTTCGAACTGCTTGGTTTTAAGAAATGATGGATGAGAATAGTTGACCAAAAAAGGGGATTTCTCTAAGATTAAATCATAAAATCAATGAAAAATCCTTTGATAGCTCTTCTGACTGACTTCGGGAATTCGGATTATTTTGTAGGCTCTCTTAAAGGAGTTATTCTTTCCATCAATCCTGTAGTCAGGTTGGTTGATATAACGCACCAGGTTGATTCATTTGATGTTTTCGATGCATCTTTTATTCTTTATGCTTCCGCCTGTTTTTTCCCTAAGGAAACAATATTTTTAAGTGTAGTTGATCCGGGTGTAGGTTCCTCCAGGAAAATAATTCTTGTCCGGACACAGAAACACTATTTTATCAGTCCAGATAACGGTCTTTTAACGCTGGTGCTGGATAAAGAAAAACCCGAGGAAATAAGAGAAGTGAATAACCCTGTTTATTTTCTGGAAGAAACAAGTTCTACTTTCGAAGCCCGTGATAAAATGGCTTCGGTAGCAGCCTGGGTTTCTCTTGGAATTTCTACTTCTGAGTTCGGGCCGGAATGTCACCGCTTTGTGAAACTAAATTACCGGAAACCTGTCCAAACAAATAACCAAATCACAGGCAGTATCATTTATGTGGATAAGTTTGGAAATGGAATAACCGATATCAAATTCGAATGGTTTGATCAATTACGCCAGAGATTTCCAGAAAAAAAAATCATTCTTCAGGTGAAAGAACGCAAGATAGCCGGTTTTTCTCTGAATTACACCTCGGGCCCTGATAATGAAGTTTTTTTTCTTCAAGGAAGTTTGGGGTATCTTGAAGTAGCTCTTAAAAAAGGTTCTGCCTCACTTGAACTGAATTTCAAACCTAAAGATGAGGTGATTCTTTACTTGGAGGATTGATTATGCCGGAGTCTCAAATGGAGTCCATTGAAGGGACGGTAGAACAGATAATTTTTTATAGTCCGGAGAGCGGTTATTCTGTCTGTCAATTTTGTACAGAAGAAGGCCAACGCCTGACCATTGTAGGTATTTTTCCACCTGTATCTGTGGGAGAAGTCTTGCGGGTAAAAGGAGAATGGGAAATTAACCCGAGGTTCGGGAGACAATTCAAAGTATATTTGTGTACTCCCGTGCTTCCTTCATCGGTTAAAGGGATAGAAAAATTTCTCTCTTCAGGTCTTATCAAAGGAATCGGCCCGGTTCTGGCCAGGCGAATTATCAATGCTTTCGGTGATAAAACTATCGATATTCTTTCAAGAAAGCCGGGAAAACTACTGGATGTTGAGGGGATAGGAAAAGTCAAATTGACGGAAATTAAGAAGTCCTGGTCTGAACATGAAGATATCAGAGAATTGATAATTTTTCTCCAGGAACATAATATTTCCACAAGCTTAGCTACTAAGATTTACAAAGAATACGGCCAGGAAGCCTTCAACATACTTAAATCAAATCCGTACCAGGTTTGTTATGACATTTGGGGGATAGGTTTCAAGACCGCTGATCAGATGGCTCTTAAGTTGGGGTTGGATCCTAAATCGCCGGAAAGAATAAAAGCTTATCTACATTATTTGCTGAAAAGGGATACCGAAGAAGGTCATGTTTTTTCCTGGAAAAATTCATTGATTACCAATTGTCAAAAGAATCTTGAAGTCGATGAATTCAGTGTTTCACAAGCTATTGATGAATTATCTGAGAAAAAGGCGGTCATCATTGAAAATACTGCCGGAGATTCAGCCGTATATCTGCCTTTTTTTTACCAAGCTCAACAGGAAGTGGCTTTTCTTATCCAGAAACTGGCTCACTTTCCAGCAGTCAAGCCTCTTTTTGATATCAGCAGAACTCTTGAGAAAGTAGAACGGGAGTTAAGTATTAAATTTACTCCAAAGCAAAGAGAGTCAATCAGTAAAGGCTTGAATAAAAAGATTCTGGTCATAACAGGGGGGCCGGGCACAGGAAAGACTACTATCATCAGGGCTATCTCAGAAATAGTTGGTCTTTGGGGGCGTCAGGTTTTATTAGCTGCTCCCACCGGACGGGCAGCCAAACGGTTATCAGAAGCCACTGGCAAAGAAGCAAAAACAATTCATAGGCTTCTTGAGTATAATCCGAAAACAGGCGGTTTTAAAAGAGGAGTTAACCGGAATTTATCCGGAGATCTGCTGGTTATTGACGAATGCTCCATGGTGGATTTGCCTTTGATGCATTCTCTCCTTCAAGCTGTTCCTCATTGGATGCATCTTGTTTTGGTTGGGGATAAAGACCAGCTTCCGTCTGTCGGTCCGGGAAACCTGATCCAGGATATCATTCAGAGTGGTCAGGTGGAAATAGTGGTTCTTGATGAAATCTTCAGGCAGGAAAAAGGGGGCCTTATAGTTAGAAATGCCCACCGGGTTAACCGCGGAGAATCTCTCATTTATCCGCCCCGGGGAGATACAGAGTCGGATTTTTACTTTATTCACCATGAAGATGAACAGAAAGCCTTTCAAACTATTATGGATCTTTGTTCTTTCCGAATTCCAAAAAAATTGTCTCTTAATCCACTTTCACCGCAAATTCAGGTTATAAGTCCTATGTATCGGGGATTAGTAGGGGTGGATCATCTTAACAATGAGCTGCAAAGAAGGCTTAATCCCCGACAAGAGGGAATAAAACTGGGTCAAAAAGAACTTCGCCTTCATGATAAGGTTATGCAGCTTCGAAACAATTATGAGAAGGATATTTACAATGGAGATGTGGGAACCATTGTTCATATAGATAAATCTTACTACCGGATATTTGTGGATTTTGAAGGAAGAACTGTAGCTTACGACAAAGAAGAATTAAATGAAACAACTCTGGCTTACGCTGTTTCTGTTCATAAATCCCAGGGAAGTGAATATTTAGCTGTTGTTTTGCCTTTGATGACCCAGCATTTCATCCTGCTGCAGAGAAATCTTTTCTACACAGCTCTTACCAGAGCCCGACGGCTCTGTGTTATTGTGGGAGCCTACAAAGCTCTTCATATTGCCATTAGAAACGATAAGCCTATTCAGAGAAATACCCGGTTGAGGGAAAAATTAATAGAAATGGGGAAAAAACTCTCTTTTAAACCCAGCCAATAAAGCCGGAATAAAATTTCATTGATGAAAAAAATCAGCTTTATTAAGGGCGAAATTCATTATTTGGAAGCTGGAAAGAATTATGTATCAGAGTTTACTATTGGGCCAGGAGGACTTTTTGGTGAGATGTCTCTTTTTTCCGGAATGCCCAGGACTGCAACTGTAAAAACTATGGAAGAAAGCGTACTCTTGAAAATCGATGCTCTAACTTTTGCCAATGTCCTCAATCGGAATCCGGAATTAGCTGAAAAAATTGCCGGAACAGTCAGTTTACGCAACCAGAAAAACAAAGAATTTTTTCAAAAAATTAAGGATCTTTCACGGGAAGACATTGAAAGAAGTACCAATTCACATTTCATTTTATCCTGGCTTAAAAAGCTTATGAGCAGGAAATGACCACTGGGATAGGTGGTTTATTGCAAATTTCCAACAATCTCTGATAAACTATTTTTTCCTAATAAGCGCCTGTAGCTCAGTACGGATAGAGCAAGGGATTCCTAATCCCTGAGTCGCAGGTTCGAGTCCTGCCAGGCGCACCACCAATTTAAGGGAGCATTCCCCAAAGGGATACCCTTTCCAGAGGTGATAATAATTTTTCAATTTTATTTTAATGCTACTAACCTGAACTATTCATAGAAAGTCCAGTACTTAAATTATTACAAATACTATGTATGACTTAAAAGATTTTCTCTCAGGCTACATAAAAAAAGTAAGTTTATTAAATTCTGCCATTAAAGCTTATCTAAAATCGGCCTTTTTTACCCTCTGGGCGAGAGTCGATCTTGCCGCATCTGTTTTATTACAGGGTACTTGCGGTGGAGAGATCAAAGCTGTGTGTCTTATGCCTCGCCCCGACCCAGCCTAACCCCTACGGCAACCTCGACTCGTGAATAATCCAGGCTAATAGAAAAGAATAAGAGTTTATTTGTCCAGGGAAAAGGGTGTCCTTTTGGGGAACGTCCCTTCTCCTGTTGACTTAAATAAAAATGAAGTCAACTTTCTTTTTTTTTCGATGTATGGTATAGAAAAATGTCAAGGAGATTTAAATGAAGCGAAAAGAAAGACATCAGCTCAAAGAAAATGAATTTGCCCGTTTAATGAATGAAATTTATTCTTTTATGTTTAATAAAAGACGTGAAATTCTGATTGTGATTTCAGGAATTGTTATTTTAGTTGTTATATTTATAGGAGTCCGTCTGATAAAAGCTCATGATCTCAAAAAAGAGAGCCGGTTATTGACAGAAATATTAGAAACCAGAGAAATGCTTAATGAGGATCCAGGAAAACTCAATGCTCTTGAGGAATTAGCTGGCAAAGGGAAGTTTTCCCGCCTGGCTTATTTGGAATTGGCTGCTTATTGGTATGAAAAAGGAGATGTTGAGAAAGCTCTGGCGTATTTAGAAAAGACCGATAGAAGTAGAAAAGATGAGCTCTATGTAAAAATCCATGACCTCAAGGCCCAGATCCTATGTGTCCAGAAGGATTACGAGCAAGCCCTCCAAATTTATCAGAAACTTGAAGAGATGGAGATTAAGAAATTTCCCCTGGATATTATTCTTTTTAATAAAGCCAAGGTGCTTGAAAAAAAAGGTAATATAGATGAAGCCTTAAATGTCTTCAAAAAAATTCAGGAGGAATTTCCCCAATCATATTATGGTTACGAAGCGAGAATGATTGTTTCCAGGATAGAAGGAGGTAATTAAATCTTATTTCTTGTAAAACAAATGCAAAAAGATATAATAAAAATTAATCTCTTCCAGGAGGAGTCTAATGGCTTATATGATTACTGAAGAATGCATTAATTGCGGCGCTTGCGAACCTGAGTGTCCCAATCAAGCAATTACTGCCGGGGATGAGATTTATATCATTGATCCGGACAAATGTACCGAATGTGTGGGACATTACGATGAATCTCAGTGTGCTGCCGTATGTCCTGTGGATTGCTGTGTCCCTGATCCTGATCACAAGGAGAGTAGGGAAGAGCTGGAAGAAAAATTCAAAAAACTGACTGGTTAGAAAGTAGCGTTATCTAGATCTCAGTAAAAATAGAAGTGACCGGGGTCACTCCTATTTTTTCTCCTGTAATGACCGAAATTTCTTTTAAATCATTCAGCTATCAACCTGAACCTCCTCCTAAATCAAAGGTGTGGCCGAATGTTGCCCTTTTCATCTTAACAACAGGATCAACTTTCGTGGTGGGTCTGACCTGGAGTATTAGTTTTCTCTATGCTGATCTAATCCAGCAGAATAATCAGGATCTTCAAATAGAATTAGAAATTTTTACCCGGCCGGAAGTTCTTTCACTTAGTTTTATTTATGTTGTAGTTCTGCTTGGTATTTTAACGGGACATGAATTGGGTCATTTCCTGACCTGCCGGTATTATGGCCTGCGGGCTACT
Organism: uncultured Eubacteriales bacterium; assembly: GCA_964440805.1. Taxonomy (GTDB): domain Bacteria; phylum Acidobacteriota; class Aminicenantia; order Aminicenantales; family Aminicenantaceae; genus CAYTTR01. Next base: position 59,389 of record CAYTTR010000003.1, on the reverse strand, counting down.
CTTCCATACTTTATCCCTGCGCCGACACTTATTGGAACTCTGGGAGCATTTATTAAAATAAAATCCCCTATTAGCCGGAAACAGCAGTTGTTTGATATTGGAGTGGCTGGGCCTCTCGTGAGCTTTATTCTCTCAGTTCCGGCTCTTATTATTGGGCTGTCTTTATCCAAGACTGTTTCTTCTGTCCCTGCGGAAGGAAGTCTAATTTTTGGAGAGCCGCTCCTCCTTAAAGCAATATCGGTTTTTATGTTCAAAGGAGTTCCTGAGGGTTATGATATTATTCTTCACCCGGTGGCTTTTGCTGGATGGGTCGGTATTTTGGTGACCGCTTTTAATCTCTTTCCAGTTGGACAGCTTGACGGAGGACATATAATTTATGCCCTTATTGGCAACCGTTCCAGGAAGTTAGTTCCAGTTTTTATTCTGTTGTTTGTTTTTATGGGTCTTTTCTTCTGGATTGGCTGGCTTCTCTGGGCCATAATAATTGTCTTTCTTGGCCTTCGGCATCCCCGGATTGTGGATGAGGAAACTCCTCTTTCCAAAGGAAGAAAAATTTTGGGAATAGTAACTTTTTTTGTTTTTTTGCTTTCTTTTATTCCTGACCCTATCAAAGGGTATACTTTTTTTGACTTTTTAAAAGGTTTATGAGAGGAACAGAAAGAAACATTTTGTCTACAGATATTTTTTTTGTGAAAATGCAGGCAAAAGAGTAAATATATAGACGGGAAAGGGAAGCTTTTATCAGAGGGGAGAACCTGAAAAAGAGAAGAAAAGTGATGTTCAGAGTTATTCACAAAAAATGTGGAAAACTTGTGGATAAATCCAAGTTTTTGGACCCTAACTTTAAGTAAAATCTGAGAGATATGGCAGATTGCACAAGATTCGGTCTTTTTTGTAACTAATTGATAATAAAGGAAATAAAGAAATCTGTTGATAATAAACAAAATACGTTGACCTTTAGGGAAAGGTTAATTTTATCACGTTTTAAAAAATAAGATTGAAATGGTGGAAAATTTTCAATATTGACCGAAATAATTGAGACTTTATCATACCATTAGCTTGAAAATAAGAACATGAAACTCATGCAGCTAGAGAAATCGGTTCTAGATTTACTTTAAAACCGAGGCTCTCAAGGTGTTTAACAAAGTGCTTTGTAGTATGTTGGGACCACTTAGAACTTTCACTCTGCTCCTCGTAAATGATTGCCCTAAATGTAATGAACTAAATCAACCAAAGAAACTCAATAAAGCGATAAGCTATTTCCTTCAGGGGAAAGGGTGTCCCTTTGGGGAACGTCCCCTTCTCTTATAGTAACGGTTCCGTAGGTGGTGGAGATGGATATTGAGGGCTGGGTTTTTTCCTGACTGAAGGCTTTGAGGGTAGTTGTGTTATTTAAGGTTTCAAAGGAAGCCTTTTCTTTTAGCAACCAGTTGGTTTCTCCCCCTTTGTTATGGATTTCCAAAGGATATCTTCCTCCGGCCGGCCAGGTCAGGCTGATATTGACATAATCTCCATTGATTTCAAGGGGAGCAGTTAATGAGTCAGGAACAAGAATGAGATCACCATGAGAAAGAAGAATTTTTGTTTGTCCAGAGAAGCGGGAAAGCTCAATTTCCCTGTATGATGATGATATATCCAGGAAATCTCCTCTGATATTAGCACCGGAGAGCCGAAGGTATTTTCCTTTGACGGTTAAATTTCCCCTTATTTTTTTTAGACTTACTCTGTCGTAGCTGTTTTCGATAAAAATATCTCCATCGGCTTGAATAACTTCAACCGGGGAATTATGAGTAATTAGTTTTGTCGGGCCTATTTCAACAAGGCGGATTTTTTTATAAGTTGTTTCAATCTGGTTTGGACCGGTAAGTTTAAAACCTTCCACCACACTGTGTCTTCCTTGGAGTGTCAATCCGGCAGAAAGATTTTCCAGGTTCAAGGTTCCATAGGAATGACTGATGTTTGTTTCTCCCGCTACATCCTTCAGGTAAACCTTTGAGTAATGGCTTTCTATCTGACATGAAGAAGAAACTCCGGTGACTTCTACATTCTTGTATTTATTGGTTAGGTTCAGAGTTCCATTAATGTCTGAGACTATTGTTTTGCCGTAAGGGTTGCTGATTTCTGTATCGCGGACATTTTGCACCATGACCAGGCCATAAGAGTTTTCCACTTTGATCTTCATTGATGAAGGGACTTGGATTTTGAAGCAGGTCTTCAGGTTCTTTTTTCTTACTTCATCCCTGTTGCTGGAAAGCTTCAGGCGTTCTTTGCTCTTGCTTGCGAATAGGCGGAGGCCGGCAGCCTCAGCCGCGGCCTCATCTTGATTTTTTCTCCGGAACTTTTTAAGAAAGATGATATTGATTTGTTCATCATCCGTGCCTTCAATCTCCACCTCGCCGTGAGCGTTTAATAATTCCAATTCAGGAGGTAGAGGAGGTGAGATGATTTCTCTTTCCTCGAATTCGAACTCTTTAAGGTGCCAGAAGGGAAATTCGTCAAATCCCCAGCTTACATCCAGTTTGCCGGTATAAATTTGGGTAAACAGAATGCCCCCGGCAAGAAGCAAGGCTAGCAGAATTACTTCTCGGGCTCTCATTGTTCTTCGCTGTTGTTTTCTGTCAGGGAATCCTTTTGCTCTTTTCTCTCCTGAAGGCCGTAGTAAAGCTTCCAGGCTCCCCAAACGATGAGGATCAAAGGCCAGAGACGGGCTACTGAACCCCATAATTTAATATCAATATTATGGAGCAGGAAAATTAGCCCCAGAATAACCAGGACTAATCCCCAGGCAAAATTATCTCTTTTTCTGGTAGATGACATTTTTCCCTCCTCAACTCCCGTTCTTTTTTCTCGAAGAATCATAGATCAGTTTAGCTCCAATACCAATTACTGCCAGTGGCCAGAAATCAAAAAGCACTCCATAGCTTATAACCTCGAAATTCGCTAAAAGCAGCACTCCTCCCAGGATGATCAAAAAAATACCCCAGAATATGGAGCCGGCTGTGAATTCCTCTGAAAATGCTTCTTCAATCTCTTTTTCTCCCTTGAGATAGCGGTGGTTGACGGATTTTGAAGTCTGAACAGAATCTATTATCTGGAAAATGTAAAATCCAGCCAGAATGAGAGCTATAAAAGGCTGAGCGTCACCGTGGTGCTGCATGGAAACAAGACCGGCAAAAACAATTATAAACAGGATTCCCTTGAGAACTTGCCGGTTGTATAGGGCTCCTGTTCCGGGAAAGAAAAAAGCGAGTATGCCAGCCAGGGCAGGGGACTTGGGTGGCTTTTGAATGACTATCTTTTCGTTTGTTTTTTCTTCCATTTTATTCCTCCATGGAAATTCATCTTTTATTCTTCTTCTCCGCTGAAAAGCTTGATGTTTTTCAGGGAAAGTAAAAATTCGTCTTTATATTCATTGAGAGAATCATAGGTGGCTTCGGCCCGGGTGAAAAGCTGGACAGCTTTGTTATATCCTAAGTGAAGATTGTGTTGAAAAGCCTTTTCGAGCTCCTGGCGTTCAGGATTGAAGGCGAAGAATGAAACCACGGTTAAAAGAATTACTGCAGCTGCAGCCGCTGGTTGAAATGAAGGATGAAGAAGTATATTGCGGATTGACCGGGTGCTTTTCTTCTTTTCCGGTATGGAATAAAGCCGGGAAAGAAGTTCGGCGGATGGTTCTGGTTCGGGAAAATTCCGGAGAGCTGACTGGGTTTCCTCCATCAAGGCCAGAATCCCGGAGCAGTCCGGGCAATGCTTGAGATGGGCCTCGAGTTTCTTTTTGTCCCGGGTTATTAGCTCTTCTTCCAGATAAGAAGAGAGAAGTTCCTGCACTTGTTTACAAGTCATGGCAAACCTCCCTTGTTCCCCTTAAAATCTGGGCCAATTGCAGGCGTCCCCGGTTAATGCGGGATTTGATTGTGCCAACCGGGACAGCCAGGATTTCGGCTGTTTCTTCATAGGTTTTGCCCTGAATATCAAAAAGGATGAGTGCCAGCCGGATATCCGGGGAAAGCTGATTGAGTCCTTTCCAGATCGTCTTCTGAGTTTCCTGTTGTTCAAGTTTATGTTCCGGCTTTTCGCTTTCTGCTGACTCAAAGAAACGCTCATCGAGCTCATCCCGGTTTTTCTTCTCCCATTTTGTCCGGCGGTAATTGTCGATGAGGTAATTTTTGGCCAGAGTCAGGAGCCAGGCTGAGAAATTTTTGCGGAAATCATATTTTTTCAAAGAAGAGTAGAGTTTGAAAAATATTTCCTGGGTAAGGTCTTCGGCTTCTTGGTGTGAACCGGTGAACTGGTAGGACATGCTGAATATCTTCTGGGAATAGGCATTAACGATCATTTTCCAGGCTCCTTGGTCTCCGTTCAGGCATTTTTTTATGGTTTCTTCTATTTCCACTTCTCACATTCCTAAAGACGAAATCCAGGAAAAAATAGTTCCATCAGAATGGGGAACATCCGCTCAAAATTTATATTCAACAGATTCTTATGTCAACAAAACAGAATCCCCCTTAAACATCAACAATCATTTCTCACCCGCCTCACCCTTCTTCTAAACTAAATAAACCAGACAAACCAGATAAACCAGACAAACTAAATGAACGCAATAAACGCAATAAACGCAATAAACGCAATAAACTAATTTGTTCAGGGGAAGAGGTGTCCCTTTGGGGAGCGTCCCCCTTAAATATCTTGACTTCAAATTGTAATTATGCCAATATTATTAGCTCAAATTTCAGGGTATGGATGAAAAAATCATTCAACAGAATCAGCTAATTCCCAAATCCTTTAATCCAGGTTATATTTAATATAGAGAGTAAGGCTTTTTTATGATTATTTTTAATTTAAATAAAATCTATCAGGGAGGAGTTTTATGGTTGGTATTGTTGGTTACGGGGCCTATATTCCCCGGAACAGAATTAAGGTTGAAGAGATAGCCAAGGTCTGGGGAGCAGATGCTCCCTCTTACAAGAAAGGTTTGATGCTGGAAGAAAAATCGGTTCCTTCTCCTGACCAGGACACAATTACCATGGCGGTAGAAGCCAGCCGGAGTGCTCTCAAAAGAGCCGGCATTGATCCGTTAAAGATTGGAGCTGTCTATGTAGGGTCGGAATCTCATCCTTATGCCGTTAAACCGAGCGGAACAGTTCTGGCTGAAGCTATTGGAGCCACACCCGACGTCCATACGGCGGATTTTGAATTTGCCTGCAAGGCCGGCTCCGAAGGGATGTTTGTCGCCTACAGTCTGGTTAAAGCAGGCGAGGTTGATTACGGCTTGGCAGTGGGCGCAGATACATCCCAGGGAGCTCCGGGAGATGCTCTGGAATATTCGACTGCTGCCGGGGCTGCTGCCTTTATTTTCGGCCGGGAAAAAATCATTGCCAAGGTCCTGGAAACATATTCTTTCATGACCGATACTCCAGATTTTTGGAGACGGGAATACCAGTACTATCCCCAGCACGGAGGCCGTTTTACCGGAGAACCGGCCTATTTCAAGCATATTTTAGGAGCTTCGGAAGGAATATTGAAAAAGGCCGGAATGAAGCCTCAGGATCTTCAGTATGTAATTTTCCATCAACCCAACGGTAAGTTTCCTTTCAGAGTAGGTAAGATGCTAGGCTTTACAAAAGAACAGATTCTTCCCGGCTGGCTGGTAAACAAACTGGGAAACACCTATTCCGGTTCTTCACCTTTGGGATTGACATCCACTCTGGATATAGCCGCAGAAGGAGATAAGATCCTGATGGTTTCCTATGGTTCCGGAGCCGGCAGTGATGCATTCGTCTTTGAAGTAACCGAAAGAATCAACGAAGCAAGGGAAATGGCATTGAAAACACGTTATTTGCTGGATTCGCGGAAAAATTATCTGGAATATGGTGAATATGCCAAGTTCCGGAGAAAAATCCGGAAGGCTGAGTGAGGAGGAAGAGATGAGAGAAGTAGCTGTATTAGGAATCGGGATGGCTAAGTGGGGGGAGCTCTGGGAGCAATCCCTCCGGGATATATTTGTGGAGACAGCTTTGCTGGCCTTGGATGATGCCGGAGTAGATAAAGTTGATTCTATGTATATCGGCTCCATGTCCTCAGGCCTTTTCGTGGGCCAGGAACATATAGCCTCTCTTCTGGCTGATTATTTAGGAATGGCACCTGTGCCTGCTTCCAGAGTTGAGTCAGCCTGCGCCTCAGGTGGACTGGCAGTCAGACAGGGCTTCATCGAAGTTGCTTCGGGTATGAGCGATATAGTTCTGGCCGGCGGAATTGAAAAAATGACCGATGTTAGCGGCCATGAAGCCACTTATGCCCTGGGAACTGCAGCAGACCAGGAATATGAGGGCTACCACGGCATTACTTTTCCCGGCCTGTATGCATTGATTGCCCGGGCTCACATGGAAAAATACGGTACCACCCGGGAACAGTTGGCCATGGTAGCGGTTAAAAATCATTTCAATGGAGCCCGGAATCCATTGGCCCAGTTTCCTTTTGAAGTGACGGTGGAAGCAGTCCTGAATTCTGTAATGGTGGCGGATCCCCTCCGTATTCTGGATTGCTCGCCCATTACAGATGGAGCGGCTGCCGTCATTCTTTGCCCGGCCGATTTGGTCCGCTCCAAAAGAAAACCGGTTATAAAAATTACCGGAACCGGACAGGCCACTGATTCCATTGCCTTAGCCCAGAGGAAGGATATTACCTGGCTTGAGGCCACTCACCAGGCAGGCAAACAAGCTTACGCCATGGCAGGGAGAAAAACTGAGGATATTGACCTAGTGGAAGTCCACGATTGTTTCACTATTGCTGAACTATGTGTCCTTGAAGCTCTGGGATTTTTTGAAAAAGGTCAGTCCGGACCGGCTGTCCAGAGTAGATTGACTTCGCTTGACGGAAAAATTCCGGTCAATCCAAGCGGTGGCCTGAAAGCCAAAGGCCATCCAGTTGGTGCTACCGGAGCGGCCCAGGTAGTGGAAGTGGTCAAACAGCTCCGCGGCCAGGCTGAAGCCCGCCAGGTTAAAAATGCCAGGATTGGAATGACCCAGAATATGGGCGGCAGTGGAGGAAGTACAGTAGTCCACATCTTAGAAAGGGAAGAGTAAAGGAGGAAACCATGCCTACACCGTCAAAATATTGGAGAGAAATCCCTCAGAGATACCGGCTGGAGGCCGAAAAATGCCGCCGCTGCGGCCAGATTTATTTCCCGCCCCGCCTAATTTGTGCTGCCTGCGGTTCCAAGGAATTTGACCCCGTCAAGCTGGCTGAAAAAGGAAAGGTTCTAACTTATACCGTTATCAGGGTTCCTCCGCACCAATTTGTTGACCAGACTCCTTATGCCATGGGAATTGTTGAGCTGGAAGATGGAGTGAAAGTAATGGCTCAAATAGTGGACTGCTCTTTTAATGAACTGCGGGTAGGGCTGCCGGTTAAAATAGAATTTCGCAAGATATTTGAGGAGGGCGAGGCCGGCATTATCTGTTACGGCTATAAATTCGTACCTGAATAATTGATAAATAACCAGGATGTGACCGGGATTTATTCTGAATCATTCAAGGATTGAAGCTGCACCAGATGCAGATCTGGTCACTTCCCGCAGAAAAAAGAGAAGGAGTGCGGTATGTTTCGTCTGGAAAGTAAGGTTGATACCCGGAGCCCTGAGTTCCGGGAAAATTTTGAAACAAACAAAAAGGTGGTCGAGACTTATAAAAGCCGCCTAAATAAAATCCAAAAAGGCGGCCCCCCCAAGTATCGAGAACTTCATGAATCAAGAGGAAAGCTGCTGGTGCGGGAGAGGCTGGAGAAGCTTTTCGATAAAAATACTCCCTTTCTGGAATTAAGCCCTCTGGCCGCCTACGATATGTACGATAATGAGGCTCCGGCTGCCAGTATGATAACCGGAGTCGGAGAAGTTCACGGCCGGGAAGTGCTGGTGGTGGCCAATGATGCCACTGTCAAAGGGGGAACTTATTTCCCTATGACCATTAAGAAACATGTCAGGGCTCAGGAAGTGGCTTTGGAAAACCGCCTGCCTTGCATTTATCTGGTAGATTCAGGAGGAATATTTTTACCGCACCAGGCAGGCACTTTTCCCGATAAAGAACATTTCGGCCGGATATTTTACGATCAAGCCCGGCTTTCAGCTCTCGGTGTTCCCCAGATTTCAATTGTTATGGGTTCTTGTACGGCCGGAGGGGCTTATGTGCCGGCCATGAGTGATGAAACCGTGATTGTCCGGCGCCAGGGAACTATATTTATCGGCGGTCCGCCCTTGGTTAAGGCTGCCACCGGCGAGGAAGTTACCGATGAAGAGCTGGGAGGAGCTGATGTCCACTGCCGCATATCAGGTGTTTCAGACTATTATGCCCTCAATGATGAGCATGCCCTTCAGATTGCCCGTAATATTGTCGAAACCTTGGATCCTCCGCGCAAATTCCCCCTGGATGTGACTGAGCCGGATGAGCCTTATTATGATCCCCAGGAACTCTACGGAATTATTCCCAAGGATCTTCGACGTTCTTTTAATATCAAGGAAGTCATTGCCCGCTTAGTTGACGGCAGCCGCTTTCAGGAATTCAAGGAGCTCTACGGCCAGACTCTTGTTTGCGGCTTTGCCCGGATTATGGGTTACCCGGTTGGAATCCTGGCCAACAACGGTGTACTTTTTTCTGAGAGCTCATTGAAAGGGGCTCACTTTGTAACCCTTTGTTCCATGAGGAAAATTCCTCTTCTTTTTCTGCAGAACATCACTGGTTTTATTGTGGGCAAGGAATATGAACACAAAGGAATCGCCAAGGATGGAGCCAAACTGGTTCATGCTGTGGCCAACGCTGATGTTCCCAAATTTACTGTTATCGTCGGCGGTTCTTATGGAGCTGGTAATTACGCCATGTGCGGCCGGGCTTATGGGCCCAGGCTTCTCTGGATGTGGCCTAACGCCAGGATAAGTGTTATGGGCGGTGAGCAGGCTGCTAATGTCCTCTTTACGGTTAAAGTCAAGAGAATGAAAGACAAAGGCAAGGATATGACCGAAGAAGAAATGAAGCAGTTCATGAAACCGATTCTGGAAAAATACGAGCATGAAGCCAGCCCTTACTACAGCACTGCCCGACTATGGGATGACGGAATCCTTGATCCGCTGGAAACAAGGGAAGCCTTAGCCCTGGGTATTTCCATGAGCCTTAACGCTCCCATCCCAGACTACAAAGTTGGTATTTTCAGGATGTAAAGATGAATACTAAAAAGACCTTAGACACAATTTGTGTAGAAAAAGAAAAAAAGCTTCTGCGAATAATCCTCAACAGGCCTGAAGTCCACAATGCTTTCAATGCGCAGATGATTGAAGAACTGAACCGGGTTTTTCAGCAGGAAGCCATGGAGAAAGAAATAAGAGTGGTGGTGCTGACCGGTGCCGGAAAGTCATTCTGTGCCGGAGCAGACCTCAACTGGATGCGGGAGATAATCCGCTATTCTTTTGAGCAGAATCTCAAAGAATCGCTTCAGGTGGCAGAACTTCTTCACCGTATTTACACTCTTTCCAAACCAACCATTGCTTTGGTGAATGGGGCAGCTATCGGAGGGGGAACAGGTTTTCTTTCAGCCTGTGACATTGCGATTGCAGCACAAAGTGCCAGCTTCGGCTTGAGTGAAGTGAAGATTGGACTGGTTCCGGCAGCTATTTCTCCTTATGTGGTCCGCAAAATCGGAGAAAGCCGGGCCCGGGAATATTTTATTACCGGAAAAAGAATTACTGCTGATATTGCAAAGGAAATCGGTCTTGTAAACCGGGTGGTTCCCCTTTCCGGGCTAAAATCAGCGGGGAAGGAATTGGTTGACTTGCTGTTGAGTTCCGGCCCGGAAGCCATTGCATGCTGCAAGGAACTCCTTCTTCGGGTGCCGGCCATGAGTCTGGAAGAAGCCAAACCCTTTACTGCCCGCATGATTGCCCAGCTCAGAGTAAGCCGTGAAGGCCAAGAGGGAATGGCTGCTTTTCTGGAGAAGAGAAAGCCGTTCTGGGCCGGAGATGAGTCGGAATAAAACACAAATAGAGGTTAATCATGTTCGATAAAGTCCTGATTGCCAACAGAGGCGAAATTGCGGTTAGAATTATTAAGGCCTGCCGGGAACTGGATATCAAGACGGTCGCTGTTTTCTCTGAGTCGGACCGGAATGCCCTCCATGTCCTGACAGCCGATGAAGCTGTTTGTATCGGTCCTCCGCCGGCCCTGGAGAGTTATTTGAACATGGAGCGGATTGTTGACACTGCCCATAAAACCGGGGCTAAGGCCATTCATCCAGGTTACGGCTTTTTAGCCGAGAATCCTCACTTTGCCCGTTTATGTGAAGATGAAGGCATTGTTTTTATTGGACCAAATTCCCAGGCAATGGACCTGGTTGGAGACAAAATTTGTTCCCGTCAGACCATGGAAAAAGCAGGAGTTCCTATAATCCCTGGAATGAAAGGAATCTTGCAGCGCTTTGAAGAATACGAAAAAGAGGCGGAAAAGATCGGATATCCCTTGATGATTAAAGCTTCAGCCGGTGGAGGGGGAAAAGGAATGAGGATTATCTATCAGGCAGAAAACCTCAGGTCATCCCTTGAAGGAGGAATGAGAGAAGCTAAATCTGCTTTTGGAGATGAATCGGTTTACCTTGAAAAATATATCGAAGAGCCCCGCCATGTGGAATTCCAGGTTCTGGCTGATCAGCATGGAAATGTGGTTCATCTTTTTGAGAGGGAATGTTCCATCCAGCGCCGCCACCAAAAAATAGTGGAAGAGACTCCATCACCGGCCCTTACTCCGGAATTAAGAGAAAAAATGGGCGCAACCGCTGTAAAAGTCATGAAAACAGCCGGATATACCAATGCCGGAACAGTGGAATTTCTCCTTGATAAAAATAAAAACTTTTATTTCTTGGAAGTAAATGCCAGGCTGCAAGTAGAACATCCGGTCACAGAGTTTACTACGGGCATTGATCTGGTTCATCAGCAGCTCCGGGTGGCTGCCGGTGAAAAGCTTGCTTTTTCCCAGGAAGAGCTGAGTCAGAGAGGCCATGCCCTTGAATGCCGGATTTATGCTGAGGACCCGGCCAATAATTTTCTTCCTTCCTCAGGGAAAATACTTTTCTACAAAGAACCATGCGGCCCGGGAATAAGACATGACGGTGGTGTTTACAGCGGCTTCGAGGTACCTATTTACTATGATCCCATTCTGGCCAAGCTTATTGTTTGGGGAGAAAACCGGGAGAAAGCCTGCCGGAGAATGATTCAGGCTCTAAGTGATTATGTAATCTTGGGTATACAGACCACAGTCCTTTTTCTAAAGCAGGTGGTTAATCATCCTGAGTTTCTCAAAGGCCGAACAACCACCCATTTCATTAACCGCCATTTTGAAAAATGGAAACCGGCTGCCAAGAGTGAAGAAGGAGCCAAGTTCGCTCTTTTGGCGGCTGCTCTTAAAACAGCCGCAGTGAAACCGGGACGCAGAGATTCTCGAGGAGAGGTGAAGGAGGTTTTTTCCCCCTGGCAGGAACTTGGTCGCTGGCGTTTAGGAAAGGGGAGATAACATGGACTTTGAATTGTTGCTGGATGGTCAAATTCGTACCCTTTCCCTGGAAAAATCAGAGAAAGGATACCTGGCAAGCTTCGGTGAAGAAACTCTTCAGGCAGATGTTCAATGGGTTTCACCTAACTGCCTTTCCCTTGTCATGGGAGATTCAGCCCTGGTGGTTTACATTGTTTCAGATAATGACAAATACCTGTGCTATGTTAACGGAGAACAATGGCTGGTTCAGGAGCCGGTTGAGGATAAAGAGGTTTTTGACGAAGATGAGGGAATGTCTTCGGCGGATAAACTGCAGATAAAAGCTCCTATGCCCGGGAAAGTTATTAAAATTCTGGTTAAAGACAGTGATGAAGTTAAAAAGAATCAAACCTTAGTGGTGGTTGAAGCCATGAAGATGGAAAACGAGTTGAGATGCTCCATCGACGGGGTAGTCAAGAAAGTCCATGTTTCTGAGGGGCTGTTGGTAGATGTTGATAAAATTTTGGTTGAACTTGAGGAGAAGGGCTGATTTTTTTATAAATACAATTTGCCCGAATGATTCTTTTTCCATTTTATTGTACTTGATTCTGAACAATAAGAAATCATCAGGTATGCCCTCCGCTTTACTTCGGCGCTTTTTTCGCCATTCTCTCACCGCTCTTCTCGGCGGCTGCGTAACTCCATTCCGTCAGCTTAATGCGCACTCGCCGTCCGACGAAATCAGATTCCCTCGAATAGCGGCTCGAGAAGACTAGCGCCTCAATGTCGCTCCGGGCATATCTGATGATTTCTTATTGTGATATTATAAACATTCAAAACGGAGGGAAAAGAATTGATTTTTCAAAAAAAAGGAATTTATTATCTCCGGGCTGAAAATGCAACGAAAAACTGGACTTAAAGGTTACAAGGAATTGGAGATGGATGAACAAGAACTGATGGAGCGGATTAAAGATGGTGATGAAGCGGCTTTTGGAAAGATCGTCAGGGCCTACAAAGACAGGATGGTCAATTTCATCTGGCAGCTCACCGGGGATTATGAAAGAGCAGTGGAGCTGGCCCAGGAGACATTTATGAGAGTTTATTTCAAAGCCAAGCAGTACCAGCCGGTTGCTCCTTTCAGTTCCTGGATTTACACCATAGCCGCCAACTTAGCCAAAACCGATTTGAAAAAAAAGCGAAAAATGTCTGCTGTCTCTTTCGATGAGGTACAGGATTTTTTTATTGAGGAAGAGGCTTCCTTTGATTCACCGGAAAAGAAAGATTCAATAAGAATTCTTCGCCGGGCCCTAAATAACCTTCACCCGCGTTACCGGATTCCGGTTGTTCTGAAGGATATGGAGGGTTTTTCCCAGGAGGAAATCGCCCAAATTATGAAGGTACCGGTAGGAACAATCAAGGCCCGTATCAGCCGGGGAAGAAACTATTTAAGAAAAGAATTGGAGAAATTCTCTAATAAGGAGGATTTTTTTAAAGAAGGAGAAGGGGAAAATGGATGAGATTGAACTTTTAAAAAGTATGAAACGAGTAAAGGCTCCTCCGGATTTCGAGAGTCAAGTTGGGGGGATGTTGATAGAACGAAAGATAAAGAGGAAAAGAATCCGCACTCTCGGGCTTTCTTTGGCTGGAGCCGCCGGGACAATAATCCTGGCTTTTCTTATAATTTCAGTCCTTATCATTCCTCATCAACCCCTGACAGATCAGGCGGATGCCAAAAAAGCTGACATTCCGTTTGACCCGGAAGTGAGATATAGCGGGGAAAGAGTATTCCCTATTACCGAGCAAGTGACCTACAATGGTGAATTCAGAAGAGAAAGACAAAAAACGCCGACCATATATATTCTGGAGCAGGTTTCTGATAGTCCCGGTACACCAGTTAAATATTAAGGAGGAAAGAATAAGATGCAAAAACAAAAAGGAGCTGTAATTATAAGCCTAATTTTGAGTTTTCTTATAATCTCTGTTTTCCCGGCCTATTCATTACCCAAAGATGAAGATGTGCCTGAAATTCTCAAGCAAATCTCTCCTTCTGTAGTAAGGGTTGAAGTCAGGAACTTTACCAGAAAAATTGCTACCGGAGTGGTTTTTGATAAGGAAGGATATATTGTTACCACTGCTCTTATTACTCCAAGAGATGAAAAAATTCATATTATTGATACCGAGGGAAACAGATTTGAGGCTGTTTTGGCCGGCATGGACCCCTTGACTCATCTGGCTCTTATCAAAACTGAAGCTAAGCTGCCTGCTGTTCCATTAGGAGACAGCCGGGAAATTTCTCCCGGTTCCTGGATTGGAGTTGTTTCCGTTTCCCCGGAAAACAGGCCGGCTGTTACCCAGGGCATCGTCAGTTCTATTGGCGATGAGCGCCTCCGGCTGAATGTCTGGGTAGTGCCCGGTTCAAGCGGCAGCCCGGTAGTGAATGATCAAGGAAAAATGATTGGTCTTCTCAGGGGAATCTACTATGATAACCAACCGGTAGTCTTTGAGTTCAAAGAAAGACAAGTGGTAGGTTCAGGCTATGTCTTTAGTGCCGCTCAGGCTCCTGCCTCCGGGATGGCCTTGGCCGTTCCCGTTGATGTAGTGGTCAGAGTGGCCTCAGAGATCAAAGAAAAAGGCAAGGTAGAGCGGGGCTGGTTGGGAGCTTTAATAGGTGAGAATGAAAAAGGTGAGGTGGAAATACTGGAGGTTGATCCTGATTCCCCGGCTGAAAAGGGCGGATTGAGAAAACATGATATTGTTTTGCAGGTTAATGGATATGAAGTTACCGGGACAAAGATGTTTGCCGATTTCATTCGCCAGCAAAAACCCGGTCAGGTGATTAAACTGAAAATTCTCAGGCATGGAAAAGAATTAGAAATAGAGGTCGAACTGGGAGAATATACTGAAGAGAATATTTGGGATGAATTGGAGAGAAAATTTCCCCGCCTGTTTAAAATTCCCGAATCCTTCGAGCCTTTTCCCCTTGGACCAAGAAGCGGCAGATGGCAGTTGGGAAGCCGGAACTACATTGGAGTTTATCTTCAGGAGATGAACCGAGAGTTATCCGAGTATTTTGGAGTAAAAGAAGGAATTGGGCTTTTAGTAAGCCGGATCGATAAAGGCAGTCCGGCCGATGAGGCCGGATTGAAAGTGGGTGATGTAATTGTCGGAGCTGAGGGAAAAAGAGTTGAGTCTGTTGATGCCTTGAGCCGCATCATCCAGAACAAGAATGAAGGGGAAAAGATAGAGATTGAATTTCTCAGAGACCGCAAGAAAAAGAAAGCTGATGTAAAAATTACCCGGGAAAAAACCTCATTTGGAAGATATTTCCCGGCTTTTCCGGAATCTTTCAAGTTTTATTCCCGGAACACAGGCGAAAAAATGCTTCAGTGGGAGCAGGAATCATTCCGGGAAATCCAGGAAAAAATGAAAAACCTGAGAGAGGAACTGAAGAAGAAGTCGCAGGAAGGAGACGGGAAACTTTTGGAAAAGCAGAAAGAATTTAAGGGAGAACTGAATTCTCTGTTAAGAATGTACCGGGGTATAAGAGTCTAATCTGCTCTTGTTCCCATCTCCGGGGGAGAGGCCTAAGTGCCTCTCTCCAACCATATAAAAAGAGGGACGTTCCCCAAAGGGACACCCTTTTCCCTGGAAAACAGTGTAGATTCAGTAGGAAAGTGGATTTTGGCGAGACGAGAGAAGCGTTAATTGCGTTAATTGCGTTTATAGCGTTAGTTGTGTTGATTTCGTCTATTCGGTTTGTTCAGTCTGTTTAGTCAACATATTTCAAGATGGTTCAATCAATTTACTATTTGCCATTTACTATTTACTATTATAATTTTTTTGGTAGAGCCACTTTTTTAAAAAATATTCATATTCCTGGGGTTGAAGGCAGTGTTTCTTGGGGTCACTAAAGATAGACCGCTGCCTGAGGGCTTCAAAAAGAATAATTCCTGCTGAAACCGAAAGGTTAAGGCTTTGAACCATGCCTTTCATGGGAATCATGATTAAATAATCGGCCAGGGCCCTGGCTCTGGGTGAGATGCCTTCGGCCTCATTTCCGAATACTATAGCCAAGGGTTGAGTATAGTCAATTTCAGTATAAAGTTGGGATTCAGGAGCAAGAGATGTGGCTGCGATTTTAAATCCTTTGCCTTTGAGAGCAGTGAAGCATTCTTCTGTAGATGAGTAGTAAGTGAAATGGAGCCATTTTTCTGCTCTGGTGGAAATGGCTTCATTCACCGGAAGCTCAAATGGCTGGTTGTAGATAACGTCCAGATATAGGATAGCGGCGGCATCACAAGTTCTGACCACTGCGCTGGCGTTATGGGTGTTGGTTACATCTTCCAGGACAACTCTGAGGTCGGATTGACGGAAGGAAAGAAATTTTTTTATTTTGGCTGCTCTCTCTTTAGTTGTCACTTGATTTACCTTAGTGTTCAAAAAAGCAGCATTTTTAGGGTCATGGCGGTCCAGAAAAGGAGGCCGCCCCAGAGAGCCCGGCTCTCTTTGTTTTTTTGATATAGTTCCCAACTGAATTTTTTTTTATCAGTGCCGGAGGCAGGTTTCAGGCGGGGTAAAAAGAGAGGAACTCTGTTTGAGTACTCTTCATACTCACGAGGAAAGTTGCATCGCATTCTTTCTTTTTCCCGGTAAATAATAACCGGATAAAAAATGAGAAAATAGGTGAAAACAATTAATAAAACCCAGACAGAATTGGCTCCTGCAGCCACTCCCAGGCCAATTATGGTATTGGCTAAATAAAGAGGATTGCGGGTATGGCGGTAAGGTCCTGAAGTGGTAAGTTGACTGTCTTTTTTAAGATGGCCGCAGGCCCAGGTCCGGAGTAGAAGACCTGTTAAGATTAAGCCGGTCCCTATAGCCAGGCTTAAAAGTGAAGGCCGGCTGAGGATCACGCTTAAAATAATACCCAGAAAACCAGCTTTAACTCTTATTTTATAGAGTTTTTCGATTACCTTCTTTTTATCCATCGTTTTTTAATAAATCCCGGGTGAGAGAGATAATTTCTTCAGGAGTGATATTTTTCAGACAGTCCAGCCGGGAACAGGTTCTCTGGTAGCAGTAGCTGCATGAGAGCTTATGGAAAGCCACTCTGCTTTCCTGGTGGAAGGGGCCGTTCCTTTGGGGATTGGTGGGGCCAAAAAGAGCCACCATTGGTTTCTGTAAAGCAGTGGCAGCCTGCAGGGCAAAGGAATCTCCGCTGACCACTAACCGGGATTTTTCAATAAGAGCCAGGACTTCTTTTAAAGTCAGAAAAGGAACCACCGGGGTTCCTGTTTTTTCGGATAATTCCTGGGCCTGTTTTTTTTCTGACTCCGTTCCCCAGAGAATTAGAGGGGAGAGGCCCGGAATATCCCGGAGAAGCTCCAGATATTTTACCCAGGAAGAGGTGAACCATCTCTTTGATTCCCAGGCTGCCCCGACATTGACTACCAAAAGGGAAGAGTTATTTAGAGAAACCGGCTCGTTGAGTTTTTGTTGAAGGCTCAAGCAGGCATCTTCCGGGATTTCCAAGGGAAAAAGTATTTTTTGTTCTTTTATTCCCAGTAGGGAAAGAAGTTTCAGGTTCTTTTGAATTACATGTGTTTCTCTCCGGAGATTGGGAAGATGAACAGTGTAAAAAATGGAGGCTGCCGGTTCTCTTAAATCTATCCGGCTGAATCCCAGTCTCTTTTCGGCCCGGGAAAAGAAAGCTAAAAATCCGGATTTAAGCAATCCCTGGAAGTCAAGCGCTAAGCGGTTTTTTTGCCTGAGAGAAGAAGATTCTTTTCCCAAAAAATAGGACCACCATTGGCTTTTCGGGGATGGAAGGCAGATTATTTCATCTATTCCGGGAACGCATTCAAGTATTTCCCGGCCTTTTCCTTCCACCACCCAGCTTATTTTTCCGCGGCAGTATTTTCTCAAAGCTGCAAAAGCAGGGAGAGTGTGGATAATATCTCCTAAGGAGCTGAGGCGGATTATTAAAATATCTCTCATTCACTCTTTTCCGGGCTTAACTTTTCCTTGATTTCCCGGATTATGTCAGAGGTTGACCTTACTTTTGGACCGCCGGTAATGGCAATTTCTCCTCCGTATGAAAGAACTGTTTTTCTCTCCGGGACACTTTCTTCGGTATAATCGGAGCCTTTGGCATGGACATCGGGCTTGAGAGCCTGAAGAATTTTGTCCACAGAACTTTCTTCAAAAAAAGTCAGGTAATCGACATACTCTATGGCGGCTAAAATTTCCAGTCTTTCCTTCAAACTGAGGATGGGTCTTCCGGCTCCTTTGAGATTTCGAACCGAGGCATCGCTGTTAAGGGCAACCACCAGGATATCTCCTTTTTTTTTGGATATCCGGAGATAGCGGATATGTCCCACATGGATAAGGTCGAAGCAGCCGTTAGCCAAGATAATTTTTTTTCCTCTTTTTTTTTCTTTTTCAATAAGGCGGATGAGATGTGACAGCGGGAAAATTTTCTGATCTTTCAAGAAATAACAGCCTCTTCCAGTTCTTTACGGCTGCAAACAGCCGTACCTTTTTTCATGACCACCACCCCGCCGGCTAAGTTAGAAAGGAAAGCAGCCTCTCTGGCTGAAGCTCCGCAGGCTAAAGCTAAGGAAAAGACACTGATTACTGTATCTCCGGCACCGGTGCCGTCAACTATCTCGGTTGTTCCGTGAATAGGGATAAAGAAAGGAGATTTTCTTTTTTCAAAAAGGATCATCCCTTTAGAACCACGGGTAAGGAGTACGGCCTTGGCAGCGGTTTTCTTGATAACAGCCCGTCCTGCTTTTATTATTATTTCCGTATTGTCGTTAAGAGAAATATGAAGAGCTTCTTCAATTTCGGATTCATTAGGAGTTAAAGCGGTTACTTCTCTGAAGTTAAGCAACCTGAATCTTGAATCAAGAGTGAGAGCAAAACCGGTCTTGCGACACTCAGGTAAAATATTTCTGAATGTATCCTCTTTTACTCCCAGATAGTTATAATCAGAGATAATCATTCCTCCGGCGCTGGGTATTAAGGTTTTAAGATGAGCTGTAACAGACTGTTTAATAGATTTCTCATCCGGGACTTTTTCTTCGTAATCCAGGCGAAGAATTTGTTGCTTCCGGGCAGATTCCTCGCCGGCCAGAATGCGGGTTTTTAATGGAGTGGGAAAATTCTGACAGGAAATTAAATAATTGGTTGTAATTCCTTCTTCCCGTAGTTTCTGGGCAACTATTTCCCCCGTCTTATCCCTGCCTATTACTCCTACCGGTATAGGCTGGGCACCCAGGGCTTTCAGGTTACGTACAGTGTTTCCGGCACCACCAAGAAAGAATTCTCTGCTCCTGAAAGAAAGAATTAAGGCTGGGGCTTCTCTTGATACGCGGCTGGTAACACCAGTAATGTATTCATCTAAGATAAAGTCACCCCAGACTATGATTTTTTTTCCGGCAAAGCGGTCCAGGGTTTCTTTCAGTTTTTTTTTGGATATTTTCACCGAACTTCAGCCAAAGATTATGCTTAGATTTAGCCTAAAAGTCAAATTTTAGAAGCTGATTACCTAAGGCAACCTCGCTACCCGCAACTGATAGAAATGACGTCCTGTAATCACTAGAACATGCCTGAAGGCAGACGACATGGTAACACGCAACTAACGCAATAAACGCAACTAACGCTTTTTACTTTTCTCGCCTTTCTCGCTCATCTCGCCCCGCCCAATTGATTTAATTGAATCACCGAATAGGCTGAATAGACGAAATAGACCAGACAGACTGAATAGTCTTTTTCTGTGTATTGACCGGTCAGGTGAAAAATGTTAAAAAATGGATTCAGCCGGAGTGGCGAAACTGGCAGACGCGCTGGACTCAAAATCCAGTCCTGGGCGACCAGGGTGTGGGTTCGACTCCCTCCTCCGGCACCAGTTATTTTCCCTTATCTTCGAAAATAACCCTGAATTCAGTGCCGCCGTTGGAGTCAAATTCAAGCTTGCCCTGAATTTGACCGGCCAGCATGGATACAATTTTCATTCCCAGAGACGTGGTTTTCTGAATATCAAAGTCTTCCAGAAGTCCGGCACCGGTGTCTTTCACTTGCAGCAGTAATTTTTTGTCTTTAAGTTTTTTAAAAGTAAGGTGAATATCTCCTTTTTCCCCCGGCGGGAAAGCATGTTTCAAGACATTGGAAACCAGCTCATTTATAATCAAGCCGCAGGAGATAGCAGTGGAAATATCCAAGGGGATGTTTTCGACCTGGTAATGGAGTTTTATATCTTTCTTGGTCACCTGGTAGGATTGCAAGAGATAATCGGTCAGGCTTTTTATATAGGAGGAGAAATCAATTTGGTTAAGGCTTTCTGAACGGTAAAGCATATCATGAACCAAGGCCATGGAACGGATGCGGTTCTGGCTTTCTTTGAAAATGGTTACGTAATCGGGATCGGTTATTTTTCTTAACTGAAGATTAAGCAGGCTTGAAATTACCTGCAAGTTGTTTTTAACCCGGTGGTGTATTTCTTTAAGCAGAATTTCTTTCTCTTGAAGGGAGTATTGTAACTGGGCCTGGGCTTTTTTGCGTTCAGTAATGTCGTAACCAACCCCGATTACGGTTCCAGCCGGTCCTTTGGAGTCGTGCCAGAGGATCCACCGTTTGCTGCCGTTTTTGTGAACAAGTTCAGCCTCGTAGAGATCTTCTCTTATTTTAGCTTCCCCTCTGGCAAAACGGGCTACCAGTTCTTTTTCCTTTTTCCTTTCTTCTGGATCTTCGCGGGAAAGCTTCCACCAGCCGTCTCCCAGAACTTCTTCCGGTTTATAACCCAGGCTGGTTTCAACAGCCGGGCAGGCATAAATAATATCTCCTTTGGTGTCTCCAACCAGGATAATATTTCCTACATTTTGAAGAATTGCGTCAGATAACTTTAATTTTTCTTCAAACTGCTTCCGTTCAGTGATATCCCGGGCAATGCTTTGAATCATTATGGGGTTACCGGAGCTGTCTTTTATTAAGGAAACATTGATTTCAGCCGGGAATTCTTTTCCGTCCTTTCTCCTGAAGTAGCGTTCGTAAGTAGGTAAAGTTTTTCCTCCGATTATATTTTTTAATTTTTTCCGGGCAGCTTCTTTTTCGCTTAAAGCTACCAGTTCTTCAAAAGATTTGCCGATAATTTCCTCCCGGCTGTATCCCAGCATTTCTGCTGCTCTCCGGTTGGCCGATATATGGATGCCGTTTAAATCCATCAGGAAAACAGCATCATTGGCATGCTCAAAAAGAGCCCGGTAGACCATCTCGCTTCTCTTGAGTTCTTTTTCCCAGTTTTTTCTCTCCGTAATATCGCGGCTTACTCCAACCAGACCGGCAACTTGGCCTTTTTCATCATAAATGGGGGATTTAATGGTTTCGAAATAACGGATTTTTCCTTCGGGCATAGTATACTTTTCCTCCAGCTTGATGACTTTCCTGGTCTTAATTGTATCTAAATCGCTTTTCCGGCAGTTTTCAGCTAAGTCCGGAGGAAGAAGTTCATCATCTTTTTTCCCTTCAATTTTACTTATGGGAACACCGGCCAAGTCTTCGAAAGCTTTGTTGACTACCAGGTTGCGGCCGTAAATATCTTTAAGATAAACTACATCGGGTATAGCCATAATAAGAGAATTAAGCCAGGTGTTTGCCTTTTGTAAAGCTTTTTCTGCTTCCTTGTGCTCTGTTACATCATGGATTATTCCCCAGAAGCCCGAGGGTTTACCTTGACGGTCTTTTTTTAAGGAAACCGAAAACTCCACATACTGCCTGGTGCCGTCTTCCCTGGTTACTTCAAGCTCCACTGCTTTAAACGGTTTACCGGTTTGGTAGACTTTATTGAAAATATTAAATACCCTCTTGGCACTTTCTTCATCCATGTACTCCCGGTTGTTCATTCCCTTTATCCGGGAAGCAGGCAGGTCCAACATCAGGCACAAAGAATCATTAAAGAAGGTAAAGTTTCCTTGGAGATCCGTTTCATAATAAGCTTCCTGCATATTGGTCAGGATATCCCGGTGTTTACCCAGGCTTTCTTCCAATGCTTCTTCTTTCTGGCGGGCATTAATGACATAGGCTATATAGCGGGCAATTGATTTGAGGATGGATATATCTTCCTCAGAGATAGCATTCAAACGGTTGTCTTGAATATCCAGCACTCCGACCAGCCTGTTTTCGGCTAAAAGAGGAATACATAGTTCAGATTGGGTTTTTTCTCCGGGTAAACTGAAATAATCCGGATGTGTGGAGACGTCGTTGCAAAGAATTGTCTTGCGGTCTGCGGCAGCTTTGCCTATTAAGCCCTGGCCAAGCTTCTGTCTGTAATTGCGGGGAGTCTCTACTCCAGTTGTATTCCAGCCCAGAAGATGGATGATTTCTTTAGTTTTTTCATCATAAAGGTTAACTGCAACTTTATGATAGCCGAATATTTTTCCTATGCTCTCTGATGAATTTTTCAGAATTGTCTCTATATCCGTATCCATAGGGATTTCCTGTTGGATACGGCGGATAAGTTCCAATTGAGCGTTTCGCCTTCTGATGATTCTTTCAGCCTGCTTCTGATTTCGGGCTGAAATGTCTCTGGCGATTGCCAGAACCATGGATTTTCCCTGGATGGTTACAGGGAAGGTCCTGATTTCAACAGGAATACGAGAGCTGTCTTTGCGGACAATTATGATTTCATCCGGGCCGGTGGCTTCACCTGCGGCATTCCTTTTGAGATTGTTTGCGGCAATGGGAATTTGATCTGGCGGAAGAAGGCCTGATTCCAGCATATTCTTACCGATAAGCTCTTCTTTCTTATAGCCTGTGAGTTCCTCAGCCGCCTGGTTTCCATCAAGAAAATTTCCCTTAAAATCGTTTATATAATAGGCATCAGGAGCGTATTGAAAGATAAGATTGAATTTTTCTTCTGAACTGGAGGGGAGAGAGCTTCTCTTATTTTTGCCAGAGTCTAATGGAGGAGAATTCTTTTTCTCTCCGGAAGTAATTTTATTGCTTTTCTTCTTTTGTCTCATTTTTAACCGGGATAAGCTATCTTTTATATTCTGATATATTATAACATAACCGTTAATACTCTGCACCATAGCCTTTTGGGGTGATTTTTTATTAAGCTATAGTCAGTATTTACTTCTTTTGGTGCCTTTTTTCCCCAGAATGCCTCCGCTTAGAAAAAGGCCAGCGCCCAGGACAAAGCCAAGGTTGTACCAGAAGCCGTTGTTGTGGACTTCATAGAAGCGGACATTTTTGGTGAAAATAGAGATAATGAAGGTAATTGGAGCCAGGAGGCCGTGCCATATACCCAGTAAAAAGCCAGCTACCCTTCCTTCTTCATTGGGAGTTTTTTCCAGTTTGTTGGGGCCTGGAACGCAACTGATTAAGGTAATAATAAGTAAAAGAAAAATGACACCGATGCTCAAGATTTTAACATTGTTCACTTTCTTCTCCTTATTTTAATAATCCAGATAAGGTAGATAGCTATTTTTTCCGGAAAAAGCTGCTAATCTTGTTTTTCTCTACCCCGGTTAGCTGGGCTGTTTCCTCAAGAGTGATTTTTTTCTTTCTAAAGGCTCCACAAGCCAGGAAATAGAAGCGGTCAGAGATTATTATTTGTCCTTTTCTCAATTTGGGATGCCCGGTCCGCTCTGGAATTGAGAAAAATTTTTCAGCTTCTTTATTTAAATCGAGTTTATTTAAATCCTTACCGTGAGTTGAGGTCAATACTTCCATTTCTTGGAGAGCAGAAAGCAGTACTTGTTGTTCCACTCCAGTGATACGTTTTAAATAAAGGATAACTTCTAAGTCCAGAAAACTTTTCTTAGAGAAAGAGGAAATTAAATCCTTAAGAAATGTCCGGGGGAGAAGGAAGCGGGAGGTAAAAATCTGGGAGAATTTCTCTCTTGGATGATAGAGCTCAAGATATTCGTCAATAAAAACATCAGGATTATCAATAATTGGCCCTCCAAGACGGTCTTTGAGGAAATGTCCATAGAGATGGACTGCGGCCAGAGTTTGTTTTTCTTCTGATAGCGAAGCATTAATTAGAGCAAAGGCTTCATCTTCATCATTTAAATAAATGAAAATACCCGTTATTTGACTTTCTGTCCCCAGGCATTGCCGGATAAGATGAAAGTTTTGTTGTTCCAGTAGAAAAAAAACATTTCTTAGCGGATGGTTTCCCAAACCAAGCCGCTGTCTTTCTTCTATAGCCATTTTTTCCGGGTCAGGAGTATGGTAAAGAGGGGCGTTAGGCAAGCGGTTCCCGGTCAGCTCTTCCAGAAGCAAATAATCCTGGCAGTGTTTTTTAAATTTCCGGAGATAAGATTTGGTTTTTTTATCCAGTGTTTTTTCCTGGAAAAGCAGTTGAAAAGAAGCCTCCTTTTCTTTTATAAAATAGCCAATATCTTTTTTGAAAAATTCTGCCAAACGGGTAAGAACATCCAAACTGGGGCTTCGTTTTCCATGTTCTAAGTGCCAGATGTGCTCGTTGGAGATTTTGATTTTCCTTGCCAGATCAGCTTGAGAAAGTCCCAGTTCTTCCCTTGCCCGGCGAAGTCTGGAGCCAAGAATGGTTTTCATTATTTCCCCTTTCCTTTGCGGCATCATGTTATCCAGTATAATTAGAAAAGTCAAAAAGGGGGGGACGTTCCCCAAGGTACCACCCCTTCCCCAAGAGAGGCGTTATTTACCTTTTTGTAAGAAATGTTTTTTTGGAGGGCATTAAATGTGCCTTCCGCGACATTGAGGCGCACGCCTTCTCGAACTGCGATTCGGGGGAATCCGACTTTGTCGGACAGCGAGTATGTATTGAGCACGCCTCAGGAAAAATGGGTTAGACTATTATAAACGCAGAACACAGAATAAAGTGATTTTTATTGAACAATGGTGCGGAGTTACGCAGCTGCCGAGAAGAGCGGTGAGAGAAGGCGGAAAAAGCGCCGAAGGAGAGCGGAAGGCACATCTAATGCCCTTAATTTTTTCAACCTTACTTGAATAAAAATAGAAAAGAACATGTGAATTTAATAAACCAAAATTGAATATTAATTTCGATCTTGGGAAGGGGTGGTACCTTGGGGAACGTCCCCTTGCATAGGGGTTGATTTTGGGCTATAATTCAGTCTCTCATTAAGCCTTCGTTCGAAGGGTTTGATTAATCTCCGAACCCAGGGAACAGGGAGGTGTTTTTATACCCATGGCGATAGATATTGAAAAAATGAGGAATATTGGAATCAGTGCCCATATTGATTCAGGCAAAACTACTCTAACTGAAAGAATACTATTTTACTGCAAAAAAATACATAAAATGCACGAAGTCCGGGGAAAAGACGGAGTGGGAGCCACTATGGATTCCATGGAGCTGGAAAGAGAAAGGGGAATAACCATTTCTTCAGCTTCTACCTCGGTCAACTGGATTGATTACATGATAAATATCATCGATACTCCAGGTCATGTGGACTTCACCATAGAAGTGGAAAGAGCTTTGAGGGTTCTTGATGGAGGAATTCTGGTCCTCTGTTCCGTAGGAGGAGTCCAGTCTCAGAGTATAACGGTTGACCGGCAATTCCGGCGCTATAATGTGCCTTTAATTGCTTTTATAAATAAATGTGACCGGATCGGAGCTAATCCTTATAAGGTTCGGGATCAACTGGCCAACACTCTCGGACATAATGCCCTCCTAATGCAGTTTCCCATAGGACTGGAAGACAAACACCGAGGAGTAGTTGATCTTATATCCATGAAAGCCCTGTATTTTGAAGGAGAAGAGGGAATAGTGGTGCGGGAAAAGGAGATCCCGCCTGAACTGCAAGAGGAAGCTGCCCGGAAAAGAGAAATTCTTCTCGATGCCGCCTCTATGTTTTCGGATGAATTAATGGAAGCAGTCCTTGAAGGAAGAGAGACTGAGGAGATGATTATCGAAGCCATAAGAAAAGGAACTCTTGCCCGCAAACTCACCCCTGTTTTTATGGGTTCAGCTTACCGCAACAAAGGAGTTCAGCCATTGCTGGATGCGGTCTGCCGTTATCTACCTCATCCGGGAGAAGTGGAAAATTTTGCCGCGGATTTGGACAAGGAAGAACAAAAAGTCAGGCTTTACCCGGATCCGGCTGCTCCTACTGTGGCTCTGGCTTTTAAACTTGAAGATACTCCCTATGGTCAGTTGACCTACATTCGAGTTTATCAGGGTAAGTTCGGGAAAGGAGATGAGCTATATAATACCAGAGCCCAGAAAAATATCCGCGTTGGACGCTTGATCCGAATGCACGCTGACAAGATGGAAGACATTGAAGAGGCCGGCCCCGGTGATATAGTGGCTCTTTTTGGTATAGAATGTGTCTCTGGTGATACTTTTATCAAGCCTGGGCATAATCTGACTCTTTCTTCGATTTTTGTGCCTGATCCTGTAATTTCTTTCGCCTTGGAGGCAGCCGACAGCAAATCATCCGACCGGATGTCAAAAGCCTTGCAGAGGTTTGTCAAAGAGGATCCCACTTTCCGGGTTTATATTGATCCCGAATCAAAACAGACCATAATCCAGGGAATGGGAGAGCTTCACCTGGAAGTCTATTTGGAAAGGATTAAAAGGGAATACAAGGCTGAGGTCCAAACAGGCAGGCCCCAGGTAGCTTACAGGGAAGCCATCACCAGGAGAGCGAATTATGATTATACTCATAAGAAACAAACCGGAGGGGCAGGGCAATTCGGCAGAGTGAGCGGTTATTTGGAGCCTCTTGAACAAGGAAGATATGAGTTTGTTAATCAAGTCAAAAGAGGCCGGATTCCCCGGGAATTTATTCCTTCCTGTGACAAGGGATTCCAGCAGTCCCTGGAAAAGGGGAACTTGACCGGCTTTCCTGTTATTGGGGTAAGAGTTGTTCTTGAGGACGGCCAGTATCATCCGGTTGATTCCTCAGATATTGCTTTCCAGATAGCTGCCAGGGAAGCTTTCAAACAAGCCTACCGGAAGGCCTGCCCCCAGATTCTGGAACCCTTAATGAAGGTTTCGGTGGAAGGGCCCTCTGAATTTGCGGGGAATATTTTTGCCAGTCTTAACCAGAGAAGGGGAGTAATTATCAGTTCAATAGAAGACGGAATTTTTAGCCGCATTGATGTCGAGGTTCCCTTGAGTGAAATGTTTGGATATTCAACTGTGCTTCGTTCCCTTACCCAGGGGAAAGCTGAATTCACCATGGAGTTTCTCCGTTACGGCAAGCTTCCTTCTGATCTGGCAGAAAAGTTGATGGCCGAGCTTGAGGAAAAAAGAAAAAAGAAAGACTCCAGGAAATGACCCAGGTCTAAGAGGAGGGATATTATGATCGATGAAGAACTCATTCTGAGGAGTCCTCTCCGCCTACTGGAAAAGTCGATCCAGGGTGGAATGGGGCCTGGCCACATAGGGATTTTTGCTTCCCGCAAAGGAGTGGGAAAGACAGCCTGCTTAGTCCAGTTGGCGACAGACAGACTCTTTCAGAAAAAACCGGTTATCCATGTCTCATATTCCAGCCGGGTGGATTACATTATCAACTGGTATGAGGATATATTCAAAGAGATAGCCAGAAAAAGCGAGCTAAAAAAAGCAGCAGAAGTCCAGAATGAACTCTTTAAAAACAGGGTTATTATGAATTTCAAACAGGATGCTGCCCGGACAGAGCAGGTTTTAAAAAGTGTTGAAGCCATGATTAGTTTTGGAAATTTCTCCGCCCGTACAATAATTGTTGACGGGTATGATTTCTATGTTTCGGAAGTAGATGATTTTGTCCGGTTTAAGGATTTTGCTAACAGGCTGGGTTTGGAAATATGGTTCAGCGCCTCTCTCAAGGAAGGGGAAAATCTCTTTGATGAAAAAGGCGTTCCTTTTGCTTTGAAGAAGTACTGGAATATGGTGGATATATTAATTACTCTGAAGTTTAAAGACCAGGCTGTTGGTTTGACAGTGGTTAAGGATCATACATTCCCACCCGCTGGAAAACTTTCCATAAGGCTCGACCCTCGCACCCTTCTTATGGCCGGATAAACCAGAAAAACTCTGGCTAAAGAATATATTTATAAAGCTTCATTCCTGCGGGAAGAGGAGATTTCTCTTGATAGAGTTCCCAATAGCGTTTTCTGGCTTCTCCCAGTTTCTTATAAACAGGGTTTTCCCGGTTAATAAAATAGGTGTCCAGAATTTTTCCCTTAGTATCGACCAGAATTAACTTTTGGCAGCGGCTGAGGATTCCGGCAGTTCCCACGCTGCAGACAACGGCCAGGTCTTTTAACTTTACTGAATCAAGGAGTTCTCCATAAGTAATATTTCTTTTCACCACTTTTATTCCATTTTCTTTGAGAATGGAGGTTATGCCTTTAATAGTAACAGAGGGAAGGATAAGGTTGCTTTCGGGAATTTTGATCACAGTGCCGTCTTCGTAAGCAAAAAGGCAGCAGGATGAGTCCCATTCGGTGACATGTCTTTTTTCCAATGGAAGATGGGTTTGGTCATCGAGGAAAAGAGCTGAGGCGGCTTCCGGATAAATCTTTCTGGCATCATCAATGGCCTTAACACTCATCAGATAATTAACTCCCAGTTTCAGGCAGCCGGTGCCGTTGGCTCCAACAGCCCTTACCAGATTGGGAACCACCACTCCTGAAAATGGTTCACCCAGGTAGCGGTCATAACTGCAGGCTACGGCCCGGATAGAGGGTTTGCCCGGGAAGGTAACGCCAATGGACTGTTCTTCATCTACAGTGAAAGGACGGAGGTAACCCTGGGCGTTATCATCGGCCATAGTGGACAGAAATTGTCTCATTTCAGGATTTTTAAAATAATGATGGATAAAAAGATTTTCCAGCTCATCTATACTGGGCACTAATTTCTGTTGTTCCCTGGACAGGTTGAAAGCTATCCCCCTTCTCAACCGTTCGAAGTTATCATGCCAGTTGAGAAAGATTACATTTAATTGGCCTTTCTGATCTTTTTTGCAGAAGAAACGGATTCCTTCAAAGGCCAGAAATTGGCCGTAATGAATAGAACGGGAGACAGCAAAAACCCGGGCATCGGCCTCGAAAAGACCGAAGTTTCTTTCAGTCAGAAGATAGCACATTTGCTTGGATGCCCACTTAACACCCTCGAATTTGGCCATGAATAACTCCCTTCAAATGATAAAATGAAGACAGAAAATAAATATTTGAACACATTTCTTTATAACATAAAAGGAAATTCAGGTAAAAGGGGGAACGTCCCCCTCCATCAAGGGAGTTGTTTTTTAGGTTGGTTTAAGATAAATTAATAATCTTGAAACTGAGCGCCTGTAGCTCAGGGGATAGAGCGTCGGACTCCGGATCCGAAGGCCGCAGGTTCGAATCCTGCCAGGCGCACTTCTCTTCTTTTCCGTCAATTCGGTCTATTTAGTCTATCTGGTCTGCCCGGTTTATCTGGACTTGATATTGCGAGACGGGCGAGAAAAGCAACCGCCATCTGAAGGAATGACAAAGGAGAATTTTCATCCATCGAGGGTGACAAAGCGGCCATGGGAAATTAGTTGGAAAATAGATAAACATATCAACACTTCTCTTTACTCTTTAAAATTTAACATCCCCTGTTTTCGGTAGTACCCATATTTGTTATAGAATGAATTCTCATGAAATTAAAATGTATAAACACCATTGAAGAATTTAAGTTATTAGAGAAAGACTGGAACAATCTTGTAGAGGCAAGCGGCCGGCCGTCGATATTTCTCACTCACCACTGGTTTTTTTCCTGGTGGGAGGCTTTCCATGATAGAAGTTTGTTGAAGATTCTTGTTTTTTATAAAAACAACAACCTCCAAGGAATTGTCCCGCTGAGTATAAAAAATAAAAGACTTTACTTTCTGGCATCTTCTAAAGTGAGCGACTATTGCGATTTTATCGCTGCAAAAGGAAAGGAAAAAGAGATTTTAGTGAGTTTTCTCAGGTATCTTAAAACTGCAAGGGAAGAGATCGAGGCTGTCCAATTAATAAATATCCCTTCTGATTCTTCCACTTATCTGCTTCTGCCTGACCTGGCGGTCGAAACCGGTTTCCGGGTGAATGTTTCTCCTTCAGAAACTGTTCTCAGGTTGGAAGTTCCTTCAAGTTTTGAAGAGTTTCTTTCCCGCTTAAGCCGGAAAAGCCGCCACGAGTTAAGGCGGAAATCCAGGCGCTTAGAATCGCTAAGCAGCCTTGTTGTTGAGAAAATTAATGAACCTGAAAGAATTAAGAAGGAGATTGGCTGTTTCATAAAACTCCACCGGTCCGGGACACCAGAAAGAGAAAAATTCTGGGGAAAAAAAGGAATGATAGAATTTTTCAGTAATATGTCCTTTAGACTGACCGGTTGGGGAAAGCTGGAGCTGCTTAAATTATTTAATGGAGAAAGGCCCATTGCTTACTTGATTCAGTTTCTTTATGACGACACCCTTTCTCTATACAATGTTGCCTATGACCGGGAATTTTCTTCTCTCAGCCCGGGCATTTATTTATTTCAGGAGGCAATCCGGCGGGCTGTGGAAAGGAAGGTTAAAATTGTGGATTTTCTTAGAGGACAAGAAAAGTATAAAATCTCCTTCTCTCCAAAATCTGATAGAACATATAACCTCACTTTGATTTCTGGAGATTGAATTCATGAGAATCTGTTTTTTAAGTTATCACAGCTGTCCATATTCTCTCCTGGGAAGCGAAGGCACAGGAGGAATGAGTGTTTATTTAAGGGAACTCAGCCAGGCTTTGAGTAATTGTTGCGGAGCAAAAATTGATATCCTTACCAGAAGACAAATGCCTTCCTTGAAAAAAATAAAAGAAGTGGCGCCTGATATCCGGTTAATTCATCTCAAAGACGGGCCTGAATTTCCGGTAGATAGAAAAATCCTTTTGAAGTATATTCCTCATTTTACCAAGGAAGCAGAGAGCTTTATTGAAGCTGAAGGCTTCCACTATGATATCATCCACTCGCACTACTGGCTTTCAGGTTTGGTAGGGGAGAAGCTTAGGCAAAAATTCGGAGGGATTCTGTTCCATTCCTACCATACCATGGCTTTACTTAAAAAAGAGACCCTCCTGGAAAGTGAGCACCCATCAAGGGTAAGCTCAGAGCAGGGACTGGCTTTTAGTTCAGATGGAATTGTTTGCAATTGCGGGGAAGAAAAAAAAGCCCTGGAAAAATTTCTGGGCATTCCTTGTAGCAAAGCCAGGGTGGTTTATCCTGGTATTAACCACAGGCTTTTTCTGCCAGTAAAAGCGGTTTCTTTAATAAATTCACAGAAAGCTGGTGACATCACTTTTCTTTATGTTGGACGTATTGAGCCTGTCAAGGGGCTTCGTACAGTCCTGGAAGCTTTGTCTCTGCTTAAAAGGTATCATCCTGATAAACTTCGGCTGATGAAACTGCTGGTAGTGGGAGGAGGCAGGGTGGATGATGAACTCCAGAAAAATCCGGAAGTTAAGTCATTAAGGCAGTTTGTTTTTATGGAAGGTTTGGAAAATAACGTTTCTTTTCTTGGTTCAATAAAACAAGTCGGGCTTAATAAATATTATTCATCCGTTGATGCTCTTATTGTTCCCAGTTATTATGAATCTTTTGGCCTGGTTGCGGGAGAAGCTTTAGCCTGCGGAACCCCGGTTATTGCTTCCAGAACCGGAGGCCTTAAGAGTATTGTCAAACCAGGAAAAAACGGTTTTTATTTTACTCCCGGAAATCCAGAATCGCTGGCCAGGGTTCTTGTCTCTTTTCCTGAAAAGACTAAAACTCTCTGGAATCCAGAAATTATCAGGAAAGATACTGTGAAGAGATTTGACTGGAAGAAAACCGCGGAAGAAATCATGGATTTTTACAGGGATGTGAAGCAAAAAGAAAGCCAGCTTAAAACCAGGCTTCCACTCGGTGAAATGCTTCTGCAAGCTTGAAGTTTTCACCTTGAGCTGCATCTCTGGCTCTCTGGCAAAGCCATTTTTCTATTTCCTTTGTGACATGTTGCTTTATCTGGCTTTTATGGCAGCGGAGTGCCTTTATTTTTACTTTAAAGGTGGATGTTATATCCGAACGAAAATTAATATCATCTGGTTCAGGTGCCCAGAGCCATACTTCTTTGACTTTATGAGGATCAAGCCCTTCCCTGAGAAGATCAGGATAAGCCCAGATATCCCTGCTGTAAGGGAAAACTGCGTCCAGGGCTGCCCGTCCAGTAATCCGGTGATCACGGTGCCAGATGTAGCGGCGGTAAGGATCTGAAGTTATAACAACTCTGGGTTTGAAACGTCGAATTTGGCGGACAAGATCCTTACGGAATTGGGGAGTATCTTCCAAACCCTGGTCAGGATAGCGAAGAAAAACTACTTTTTCCACTCCAAGAACCGAGCAGGCTTGCTTTTGCTCTTCCTCCCGGATGCGGGAAAAATTCTCAGGCTTTAAATTGATGTCATCTGTGCCTTTTTCCCCACTGGTGCAGATTACATAGGCTGCTTTTTTCCCTTCTCCAATTAGTTTGGCTACTGTGCCTGCTGCCCCAAACTCGGCGTCATCAGGGTGAGGGGAAATGACTAAAATATCAACGGTTTGATGCTCCATAATTCTTCTCCTTAATATCTTACCAGATGAAGGAGGCATTTCCAAAACAGCTATGAGGGGAAGGGATAGGATTGGTCACCAGAATCTGTGGCAAACCCGGAGGGGGTGGCCACTCTATTTCCCCGATAAAAAACTGAATTGTATATAATTTTTGCCTCTGTTACAATTTTCTTCAATGAAAAAAAAGCCTCTTTATTCTCGTCCACCTTTTTTCTCTTATAGAGGATTCACCATGAAAGAAATTCCCGAGCTTGAAAATATTTACAGATTATTTAAAGAAAAGCAGGGCAAAAAGATTGAGGGGAGTCTGGAAGAAGTGGAAGTCCGGCTTTCTCGCCCCGGCCTTTTCCCGGAGAAAGATATTTTACTGGCCTTTCGTAATGGAAATACCGTGGCTTTTGCCTGCTTCAAAATGAAATTTTCAGGGGAACCTGGGGATTTTGTCTCAACACTCCCGAGGAAATCTGCTACTACCTTAGACTTACAGAAAGCCGGCTTGAAGATATACTTAAGCTGAGTGTAGCCGGGGAAAATATTGGCTATGTGTGGCCACAACGACTAAATTCTGGCTGCGATAGTGCTGGAAGAATTCACATGTTTGGAGTCCTTCCTTGTTGGAGAGGAAAGGGATGGGGTAGAATTATTCTTATCGAAAGCCTGATTGGATGGGCCGAACGGGGAGCAACCAGGGTGGAGTTAACTGTTGATGAAGAGAATAGGCCAGCGGTGAGGCTTTATCGTTCGCTTGATTTCAAGGATAAGGAAACAGGTATTTGGTATGAACTTAAGCTTCATTGAGAGAAGCATCTCTATTTCCCTGATGGAAATTATTTACCTCTCTTCACATTTTTGAAGATAATTACTTCATTAAGTTTTTGGTTGTGGTATGAGGGCAAAGAAATTATAATGGTAATCTTTCCGCCTCAGGAAGAGGATTTAATGGAGAAAATCCATAACCGCCCACATAAAGAAAATCCGAGGAGGACTCATTTCCATGAAAAAAGAAAATGCCCTTGAATCTGTGGCTAAGAGATTGCGTATTTTTTCCTTGATTGCCACCACCAATGCAGGCTCCGGACATCCCACTACCTGCCTGTCGGCAGCCGATCTATTAGCCTGTTTGTTTTTTGATGAGATGGCCTTTAATCCTCAAAATCCGGATGAACTGGCCAATGATGAGCTGGTTCTTTCCAAGGGCCATGCTGCCCCTATTATCTGGGCAGCCTATGTAGAAGCTGGAATTATTTCTCACCAGAATCTGATGAACCTGAGAAAAATTTCCAGTGTTCTGGAAGGCCATCCAACTCCCCGAATGAAATGGATCAAGGTAGCCACAGGTTCTTTGGGCCAGGGACTCTCGGTTGGAGTGGGCATGGCTCTGGGAGCTAAGCTCAGAGGCAGTCCCTCCAGGACATTTGTCCTTATGGGAGATGGTGAATGTGCTGAAGGAGCTGTCTGGGAAGCAGCCAATACTGCCAGGGAAAGGAAGCTTTCGAATCTCTGGGCTATAGTGGATGTGAACAGGCTGGGGCAATCAGATGAAACAATGCATGGTCATGACCTTAAAGCTTATCAAATAAAATTTCAGGCCTTTGGCTGGGAGACCTTTTCTGTTGATGGTCATAATATCCCGGAGATCCTTTCAATTTTTAAGATGGCCAGAAAATCAGGTAAACCGGTAGCCATTATAGCCAGAACCATAAAGGGTAAGGGGGTCTCCTTCCTGGAAGGAAAACAGGGCTGGCACGGAAAACCGCTTAAGCAGGAAGAATTGGAAAGAGCTCTCAATGAGCTGGGTCCGCTTCCGGAAATTGATGCCAGAAAGATTTTAACGAAACCCAGTCCCTTCCAGGCTCCATTGAAAAAGAATGGTTTTCGCTTTCCCCGCACTGATTATAAGGATAAAGTTGCTACCAGAAAAGCCTACGGGAATGCCCTGGTTAAATTAGGAAAAATCAACCAGAATGTGGTTGCTCTGGACGGAGATGTCAAGAATTCCACCTATGCTGAAGATTTTTTTGAGTCTTTCCCGGAGAGAGCCATCCAGTGTTATATTGCCGAACAAAACATGGCCGGAATTGGATTAGGTCTGGCAACCAAAAGATTTCTTCCTTTTATGGCATCTTTTGCTGCTTTTCTAACCAGGGCTCATGACCAGATACGGATGTCTGCTTATTCTTTTGCTTCCCTGAAATTTGTGGGCTCACATGCAGGCACAAGTATAGGCGAAGATGGGCCTTCCCAGATGGGGCTGGAAGACCTGGCCATGTTCCGCTCGGTTCCTGGCTGTGTTGTTCTCTATCCCAGTGATGGCTATTCGGCTGAGGGCTGTCTTGAATCAATGGCCAGATATAAAGGAATGGCTTACCTTAGAACAACCCGCCCAGCTACCCCTCTGCTTTATGACAGAAAAGAAAAATTTCCTATCGGTGGTTGCAAAGTCCTCAAAAAAAGTTCTCAAGACCAAGCTGTGGTGGTAGGAGCCGGAATCACTGTTTTCGAGGCTCTCAAGGCATATGAGGAGCTCCAGAAAGAAGATATTTCAATTTGCGTTATAGATGCTTATTCTGTGCAGCCCCTGGATGTTGAAACCCTAAGAAAAGAAGCAAATGAAGCTGGGGGCCGGGTGGTTGTGGTGGAAGATCATTATCCCGCCGGAGGCCTGGGAGAAGCTGTTGCTTCAGCTTTGACTGGAAAAGTAACGCTTGTTCACCTGGCTGTTTCCGGAATTCCCCGTTCGGCAAAACCTCAAGAATTGATGGAACATTACGGTATCTCAGCCATTCATATTAAAAAGGCAGTCAAAAATCTTTTATGAAAGGGAACGTCCCCCTTCTTTACAGGTTTTATTCAAGACAACCAATGAGGGACAAAGCTGGGAAATTATCAGTCCTGACCTTACCGCCAATGATAAAACCAAACAGGGCCCATCCGGTGGCCCCATCACTCATGATAATACTTCAGTGGCTGTCCCCGGAATTATCAGGTGAAGCTGGTTGTAGGTGATAAAAGTCTCACTCAATCTTGGGAATGGAAGAGAACCGAAAAAGTTAATTTTAAGCAGAAAAAATTATTTTGGTTATAATAAACATCATGAGACAAGTTATTTTAAACCAGTTGAATGAAATTGTCGGTTCAGAAAATATTATCACTGAGCCGGAAAAAATGGGTGATTACAGTCATGATGAGTTTTCCCTGAAAGAAATTTCCCGTCTGCCCGAAGTAGTGGTCAAGCCTGCTTCAACAGCTGAAGTGAGCCGCGTTATGGAGCTGGCGGTCAAGGAAAAATTTCCCGTTACTCCGCGCGGAGGAGCCACCGGACTATGCGGAGGCTGTGTTCCTTCCAAGGGAGGAATTGTCCTTTCCTTAGAAAGAATGAATCGCGTACTGGAGGTTGACCAGATTAATCAAATGGCCGTGGTTGAAGCTGGAGTGAGGCTTTCAGAGTTCTATAAGGCAATAGAAGAGACAGGGCTTTTTTTTCCTCCTCATCCAGGCGAAGAGAGTGCCATGATAGGAGGACTGATCGCCACCAACGCTGGTGGTTCCAGGGCAGTCAAGTATGGTGTTATACGCAATTATGTCAGGGGACTGGAAGTTGTTCTGGCGGGAGGAAAAATTTTGAATCTCGGCGGTAAGCTAATGAAAAGCTCAACCGGATATAATCTTTTCCAGCTGATAATCGGTTCAGAAGGAACCTTGGGAATTATAACCAAGGCTATTATTCAACTGCAGCCTGTACCTCCCTTAACCAGGTCACTAATTATTCCTTTTGCAGACCTGGAACAGGCCATCGAGACTGTACCCGCTCTAAGTAAAAACAAGATAGTACCTTTGGCTGTGGAGTTTATCTCCAAGGATGTTATAAGAATCACAGAAGATTTTTTAAGAAAAACCTGGCCTTCCAGAAAAGGGCAGACTGATATTTTAATCATCCTGGATGCTTCAACTGAGGCTGAAATAGATCATCTTTCTCAGAGAGTTGCTGAAATTTGCTTGGAAAAGAGAGCCCTGGATGTTTACGTGGCTGACAGTCCATCAAAACAGAGAGAGGTTCTGGAAATCCGGAGCAAAATATATGAAGCCATTAAGAATGAAACCATAGAAATTCTTGATATAGTGGTGCCTCGCTCCGAAATAGCCGGCCATGTTAAAAAAGTCCAGCAAGTTTCAGAAAAATACGGCCTCTGGCTGCCTACTTTCGGCCATGCTGCTGACGGAAATGTCCATACTCATATCATGCGCTGTAAGTTCCGCGATGGAGCCGGCACTCCTCTTTCTTCTGATGAATGGCGTCCTAAAATTGATAAAATAAGAGATGAGCTTTACCGGGACTGCCAAAACCGGGGAGGGCATATTTCGGGTGAACATGGGATAGGCCTGGTTAAAAAATCTTATTTTAGCCTGGTAGCTGATGAAGAAATGATCCGCTTGATGAAGGGGATTAAACAAATATTTGATCCGGAAGGAATATGTAATCCCGGAAAAATATTTGATTAAGAATTAACCTGGATTATTAACGAGTCGAGGTTGCTGCAGATACAAGGCACAGGACACGCAGATGTGGCAAGTGTCCTGTAACGAAGCAGATGCGCCAAGCGCGGCTCGCCTAAAGGTGAAAAAGGCCGATTTAAGATGAAATCTAATGAAATAGTTTCTAAAAACTTACTTTCTTTACGTACCAATCATGAAATTCTCTTAATTTACTAATGCTATTTGTGATATAAAAAGTATGGGCCTTTTTTATGAATAATTCAGGTTAATGAAAGGAGGGTCTTATGCCTGACTTATCCACCTCCTATATGAATCTCACCTTGAAAAATCCGATTATTGTAGCCAGCAGCGACCTGGTTGCCAAACTGGATAATGTCATTCGCTGCCAGGATGAAGGAGCCGGGGCGGTTGTTCTTAAATCAATTTTTGAAGAACAGTTTCTTCTGGAGAAAGATATTTCTGAGGATGCGCCGGGTATTTACCCTGAGGCCTTGGATTACTTGAGAAGCGGAGCCCTGCTCGATTATGCTCCCCAGGAAGTAGTTCGGTTAATTTCTGAAGCCAAGAAAAAAATAAGCATCCCGGTTATTGCCAGCATTAACTGCAGAACTCCTCACTTATGGCCCCGCTTTGCCAAACAACTCCAAGATGCCGGGGCAGATGGCCTGGAATTAAATATCTATACTCTTCCATTGAGGCTTGATCAGAACGGAGATCAAATAGAGAAAGAATACCTAAGAATCGTACGCCGGGTAAAAGAGGTAACCGGTCTTCCCTTAGCGGTAAAGATTTCCAATCAATTTACTTCTCTACCTCATTTCTGCCGAGGATTGGTAGAAGCTGGGTGCGACAGTTTGGTGCTTTTCAACTGGTTTCTTGAACCTGACGTTGATCTTGATAACCTAAAGATAAAAAACCAGAAAGGAGCCGGTAATTTCCATCATGTTTTAAGATGGATTGCCCTTTTGGCAGGCAGAGTCGACGGTACTTTATCCGCCTCGGGCGGCGTTAAAAACGGCCGGGATTGCTTGAAGCTTCTTCTGACCGGTGCTTCAGCAGTTCAGGTTTGTTCTCTCTTCTACGAAAAGGGATTAGAAGAGATTAAAACGATGCTCAAAGAGATTGAAGATTGGATGGAGGAGAAAAACTTTTCCTCTATTCAGGATTTTAAGGGAGAATTATCTTTTAAAACCAGAGAACTTATTTACAGAGAACTGGGAGAAGCCGAAATGCTCCTCAGGGCTCAGTATGTAAAAACATATTCCCAATAGATGGACGGGAGAAAGGATGGGATAAAATGGAAGAAGCGGTAAAAAAGAAAGTAAATATTTTGACTTCATTCCCCCGAACCTTCTGGGTAGCCAATCTGATGGAGCTGTTTGAACGGGGAGCTTATTATGGGCTTAATTCAGTACTGGCCGTTTATCTTGTCAAAGTACTTCATTTCGACGAGCAGTCAGTGGGATTTCTTCAAGGATTTGTCTATGCCCTGACATATATCATGCCTATATTTGGAGGGGCTCTGGCCGAACGCCTGGGGTACCGCAAGATGCTCCTGGCCGCCTTTTCTCTCTTAACGGCCGGTTATTTTGCTGCCGGTAATTTCACTTCCTACGGTTTGATATTTCTCTTTTTGCTGCTTATGGCCACAGGAAGCGGTCTTTTCAAACCGATAATCTCAGGGACTGTTGCCAGAACCACTACCAAAGAGACCTCAGGTTTCGGTTTTGGTGTTTACTACTGGAGCATAAACCTGGGTGCCTTCCTGGCTCCTCTTTTTGTTAGCTGGGTTAAAGGCTTTAGCTGGAAATACGTTTTCTTTTCCTCAGCCCTTTGGTGCTTTTTAATGCTTCTGCCGGCAGCTTTCCTCTATAAAGACCCAGAAAAGCCTTCCAGCACCAAAAGCATCCGGCGAGTACTGGCTGAGGCCCTATTGGTCTTAAAAGATTCCCGGTTCATGTTGATGATTGTCATTTATTCCTGTTTCTGGATTCTTTACTTTCAGATGTTTGGCTCGGTTCTCTGGTATTTAAGGGATTTTATTACCCGTTCGCCGGTGGACGAGTTCATGGCAAAGCTGGGGATTCCCTTCCACTTTGATGTCGAGCATGTGACTGTTATTAATGCGGGAACCATCATTCTACTGGTGGTTTTCATAAGCCGGATTACCAGAAACCTTAAACCTCTGCCTGTTATGTCGGTAGGAATACTTTTCGGGATGACCGGCTTTATTATCCTGGCTCTAACCCATAATTCCTGGTTTTTTGTTCTGGGAATAGCGGTTTTTTCCATCGGAGAAATGACAGCCCATCCCAAGTACTACAGTTATGTGGGAATAGTGGCTCCCTCGGACAAAGTTGCAGTTTATATGGGTTATGCTTTTCTTTATGGAGTCATTGGTTCTCTGGTAGGAAGCAACGTCGGTGCTATTCTCTACGAGAAGATTTTGAAGCCCGTGGTGCCTGAGCCCCAGGCAGTATTGGCGGGAATGCCCTTAGCACCTGAAGCCTTGGGGCAAATCCGCCTTTTCTGGTTGATATTTGCTGTTCTAGCTGTCTTTTGCATAATTGGTCTTCTCTGGTATAACCGGCATTTTGCCCAGGATACTCCGGAATCCAACCGTAAAGCCCGTAGAATCATGCTGGGCGTTTATCTTGTAATGACAGCTCTGGGAATTTATTTCCTGGTCGCTGCCCTTTTTCTCTCAGCTGAGATTCAATGGAAAGTTTTTATTCAGGCTCTTATCCTCCTTGGAATCGGAGGAGGGGGAATATCCATCAGTATTAAGAGGGAGATATGAAAGTCTTGACTGAATATTTGATTTTTAAGACCGAAAAAAGGCAAC
This sequence comes from uncultured Eubacteriales bacterium, assembly GCA_964440805.1. GTDB lineage: Bacteria > Acidobacteriota > Aminicenantia > Aminicenantales > Aminicenantaceae > CAYTTR01. The sequence continues at coordinate 19,989 of CAYTTR010000003.1, read as the reverse complement.
AACTAATTAACATTACTTCCCGGGTAAGAGACCTGGTCAAGAAGAGTGGAGTAAAGGAAGGATTATGCTTAGTAAATGCCATGCATATAACGGCCAGTGTTTTCATCAATGATGATGAATCCGGTCTCCACCATGATTTCCTTGAATGGCTGGAAAAGCTGGCTCCTTATGAACCACTTTCAAGGTATCGTCATAACAGGACAGGCGAGGACAACGCTGATGCCCACTTGAAAAGAACCATCATGGGCCGGGAAGTGGTAGTGGCAGTGACAAAAGGAGAGCTTGATTTTGGTCCGTGGGAGCAAATTTTTTATGGGGAATTTGACGGGAGGAGAAATAAAAAGGTTCTGGTTAAAATAATGGGAGAATAGAAACGCTTTGGTTAGATAAACAGGGTTATATCTGATTGGCGAGCTTGTTCCAGAAATGAAGCCACTCCCACACACCGGCTGACTTCGTCAATCATCTTTTCCCTGGGAATTTCCATCACTTCCATGCTCATCTGGCAGCCGTAAAGTTTAACTCCCAGCTCAACAGCAGTTTTTCTTAATTCAACCAGGGAAGGAACTTTTTTGGCTTTCATCATTTTCTTGAACATCCACCGGCCCAGGCCGCCGAAGCTCAGTTTGCTGGGCGAAGCCCGATTGATATCACCTCCGTAAAAAAGACCCAGGAGGCGGCCGAAAAAACTTCTGCCTGAAAGTGTTTTTTTCTTCAAGGCTCGTAATCCCCAGAAAGTAAAAAACATGGTGACTTCCATGCCGGAGGCAGCGGCACCAGTGGCAAGAGTGAAAGCAGCCACTAATTTATCCATATCGCCGCTGAAAACAATCAGGGAAAGCTTATTGTTGGCTGATGGCATGAGCGAATAACTGAAAATTACTTTCTTGTGGCTGAATCAAGTGTTTTTTTCTGTTTGTGGATGAACTCCTTCATGATATCGCTGATCAAATCAAAAGCCTGAACAATCTTTGGGCTGGTTAAAGAATAGTAAATGTTAACTCCCTGGCGGCGGGTTTTAACTACTCCCTTGGTTCTCATTAAGGCCAAATGCTGGGAAAGGTTGGCCTGAGGAATCTTGGTTTTTTTTACCAATTCGCTGACTGTGAGCTCTTGATCCCGGAGATGATCAAGGATTTCCTGTCGCTTTGGATGAGACAGGGTCTTACAGATTTCGGAATGGAGAAAATAAAAATCTTTTTTTTTCATCCCCAACTCCCATTGTCATAAATTATAACATTATAAATTAATTATACATATAAAATAATAAATGTAAAGAAGCAGTAAGCATCTCTATTTCCGTGATAGGGATTGTATTATTAAATAAGAGGAAGGGTATGGGATTCGTCACCCGCTCGATTCCCCAGCGAGGAATCTCGCTCCCATTCGGGCTTCGCTCTCCTCTCCTCCGGAGAGGAACCATGCCCGCTCTGCCCTCATAGGGGATTCCTCATCCCATACCCTTCCTCTTATCACGGTTTTGAGGATGCTTCCAAAGAAGCAGGTAATTATTATTTATGTTTCTATTTCATAGGTGAAATTATTGGATGAGATGTACATATTATGATTTTCAATTGTTTTAATAAAAAAGAGCACTATTTCTATTATAGTTATAAAGTTGCCTTATTAAATAGAAATAGGGAGGGAGATTTCTCCCTCCCCATAAATCATCTCAGTCGGTTTCAGGGTATAATAAGGAGTTCAACAGGAATTTATAGGTTCCATGCGATTGAGCCCGGTGCTGACAGCGAAAGCCGATCATGACGATATGACCTTTTTTATATGTAACATCAACTACTGCTGCTTTGCGAGCGATCGATTCCTCTCCCAGAAGCCAGCCGCTGAGAAGAATGTCTTCCTTGGGATACCGGGCAACTACATGGCGGTCCCATTCTCCTGAAGGTATATTGGTTTGCAGGGCCAGGCTGTTAGCAAACATGGCTGCTGCTTCTTTGGGGAGACCATAGCCAACCGGACTGGTGTTATCGACTTCAATCCGGAGCAGGGAAGTAGGGCAGAAGAATTTGCTTCTATCTACTCCTTCCAGAGCATTTGTTACCGGAGGATTGAATTCTTTCATTATCAATTCACAGGCCTCATTTAGGGTAACCAGAATTCCTCCCTGAGAAACGAATTCCTTGAGAGCTTCTACTCCTTCTTTTCCTATTCCACCCTGGTATTCCGGAGGAAGTTCGGTATAATAACGGGCCCAGCGGGATTTGGGATCAGGTTTTCCTTCCTTGATAATTTGGGGATTTTCTGAGGCAAAAACAATTACGTCATAACCTTCTCGCAGGTTAACTTTTTTATTTTTTTTCGCCTTGAAATCATCATTATGGAGAGTGGTATAAGGAATCTCAAGGTCATCAAAGACATAACGGGTCCAGCCTTCATCCATGTTGGAACTCCAGGATTGATAAAGGCCGACCCGGAATTTTTTTAGGGGAGATTTGGGAATAGAAGAGATGTCATCAATTCCGCCTGCATGAAGATGCCATTTTTCTAAAAGCCCGGGGAGAACTTTTTGAACATCAGCAGTGTTTTTTATAATAAAGCTGCCTGGAGCAAAACTTGTATCTTCAGCTTTAACTTTTTCTTTGGAACGATAGACCTCAGCTTTCTGGAGCAAAAGAGGAAAAACCGCTGCGTAAGAGTTGTTGAGGCGGGAATCAAGGATTACATAAGAAGCATCGGGAATCGTTGCCGGTTCCGGATAGCTAATTTCCTCCAGTTTTATTAACTCGGCCTTGAAGGGAGAGTCAATTTGATCACAAGTAACACCCATTTGAAGAGGAAGGGTCCAGCCGGCGTTATCATAGGGAGGGATAGGCGGTCCGCCCGGATACTGCCTCATATCGGGATATTTCTGCTTTTCCAAGAGGGCTTGGGCGTAAGGCCGGTAAGGCTGAGACATCATGACTACAAAAGAACCTTGAGGGTAAAATTTCCCGCCGGCAATAAAATCTTCTTGGGCTTGATGGATTTCAACCCCACCAAACTTAAGAATATCCAGCATGCGGAGAGTGGTGGGATAATCATCCTGGTCACGATGGATAACAAAAGCAAAAGGCTGGCCTTTCGGGGGCGGCTGGCAGTATTCCTTGTTCATCTGGTAAAAATTATAGAGCAAGTCCTCTTTATGGAGATAAGCTGTTTTGACCAGGCTTTTGGAAAGAGTTAGTTCATATTCAATTAGGTCACGAAGTCTCCACCATCCGCCTGTCCAGGGGTCAGGAAACTGCATTCTTTTCTCAACATAAGAATCGGGAATTTCGATGTTATCAATATAGATAGGAGTGGCCACCTTGACCGAGGCCATTTCACTGAGAAGACCGATACAGTTATGAAGCCAGGAAGTATCATCGCAAGCTCCGATCCACCAGCCAGTGAAGCTCCGGCCGTGGACAACTCCTTTGAAGCCTTCTTTCTGAAGATCATAGGCCATATTCATGCCGCATAGAGCTACTCCTCTCCAGAGAAGAGGGTGGACAGTTGGAACCGGAGGATCCATAAACGGTGGAATAAACAAGCGGGCTCCGGTTGAACCCATCTGATGTTCATCGATATGGATCTGGGGAATCCAGTCATGGTAAAGAACTTTGGTTACCGCCTGGGATTCCTCGAGGTTAAACATAAACCAGTCACGGTTGTTGTCATGACCGGCATAATGATGATAGAGCCAGGGCATCCGGCCTCCCTCGTACTTGGTTCCCACATACTTCCGGTACCATTCGGTAACCATTTGTTCTCCGTCCGGATTGATGGTAGGAGCTAAAAGGACAATTACCTCTTTAAGAGCTTTATCGGCATCGAAAGGTGTGTTTCCAGTTACCAGATCATAGGCTAATTCCAGGGACATTTGGGCGGCGGCAATTTCAGTGGCATGGATGTTGCAGGTAATGAGAAGAATGGTTTTTCCTTCTTTGGCCAGTTTACGGGCTTCTTCCTCAGAAAGGTCTCTGGCATCCCGAAGACGTTTGGCTATGGATCTGAATTTTTCGAGCTGCTCCATGTTTTCTTCAGCAGTTATAACAGCCATGATCAGGGGTTTTCCCAGGGTTGATTCTCCAATGGTCAAAAGTTTCAATCGGGGAGATTCTTCATCGAGTTTTTGAAAATAAGTCAGGATTTGGTCGTAGTCAGCCAGCTTCCGGTCTGCTCCAACTTGGTGGCCGAGAAATTCCTCGGGAGGAGTTTGGCCTGAGAGGAGCAAGGGGATAATAAGAAAGACCGTTACGGCTGAGAGGCGAAGAAATGATTTCATGTTTCCCTCCATTTCCATTAGTTAATTTAATGAAGAAATCTATTTATCACTTGGGAGAATAACTGTCAAGAGATGAAAGATATGAAGTTCCCCCAAAAACTAACGCCAGCACAAAAGAGAAAATGGGGACACGTTACCAATTTCTGTTGTTGATTTAGTATTAATATATGATAGAAATTGGACGAAATTGTTACATGTCCCTATTATAATCTTTACAGAAACAAGGGATGCTGGTACTATAATTCCTCAAGGAGGTGATAACCGATGTTTTTTTGGGATTATACATTTTTCCTTTTAATACCCCCGTTAATCCTGGCTCTTTATGCTCAGCAGAAGGTAAAAAGCACTTACAGTAAATACAGCAGAAAAGGAGCCTCTTCCCGTATAACTGCGGCTGAAGTGGCCAAGGATGTCCTGAAGTCAAGGGGAGCAGCAAAGGTTAGGGTGGAAAGAGTAGCTGGAAACCTGACCGATCATTATGATCCCCGCAAGAGGGTTCTCCGCCTGTCTGATGGTGTCTATTCATCCAACTCCTTGGCTGCCCTGGGAATTGCTGCTCATGAAGCAGGCCATGCAATTCAGCATCATCAAGGTTATGCGCCTCTTTACCTGAGAAATGCCATTTACCCAGTCGCCAATTTAGGTTCCTCCTTGGCTTTCCCCCTGTTTTTTATTGGTTTTCTTTTCAGCAGCCAGGGACCGAGCCCTCTTATGGACCTGGGGATACTTCTTTTCGTGGGAGCAGTGGCTTTCAGTGTTTTGACCCTGCCGGTGGAATTCAATGCTTCCCGCAGAGCCATGGAATTGTTGCAGCAAGGTGGTTATCTCAAGGGAGAAGAACTCAGGGGAGCCAAGCGGGTTTTATCAGCTGCGGCCTTAACTTATGTTGCTGCTACTGCCATGGCTGTGGTTCAACTCCTCAGGCTTCTAATTCTCCGCGGTTCACGCAGATAAAAGTTACAAGAAGTTTTTTTCGGTTGTGTTTTGTATATACTGTTCGCCATTAATATATATCCCGCTTATAATATCACCAAAGATACCATTTTCAGCTTCAAAGAATTGTCTCAAAACATGAATTGAAAAATGCACGAAAGTTTATTTTTTTATTGGATTAAATTATAATTATTAAGAGAATATGAAAATGAAAAAAACATTTTTTGCGGTGCTTTTGTTCTTCTTCGTGCTTGTCCTGTTTTCAAACGGCCAGAAAGAAAAATCTTTAGAAATTCCCGAAAAATACAGAAAATGGCTGGAAGAAGAGGTTGTCTACATCATAACCCCCAAGGAAAAGGAAGTTTTTCTTAAACTTGGAAGCGACAGAGAAAGAGAAATGTTTATCGAAGCCTTCTGGCGCAAACGGGATCCTAATCCGCACACCCCTGAAAACGAATTTAAAACAGAACACTTCCGCCGGATTAAATATGCCAACAACTGGTTTGGAAGAGAATCCCCTGTGCCGGGCTGGAAAACTGACATGGGAAGAATCTACATCATTTTGGGGGAGCCGAAAACAATCGAAAGATTCGAGAACCTATCTGAAATCCGTCCCACTGTTATCTGGTTTTATGAGGGATTTCAAGAATACGGTCTCCCTAATGCTTTCAATGTGGTCTTCTTTAAAAGGAGAGGAGTTGGGGAATATGAAATTTATTCACCGGTCAAATTCGGTCCTCAGGCTCTCCTCAACAGTTATAGAGGAGACCCAATGGATCATATGGCTGCCTACTACGAAATCAGAGATGCTGAACCTAATATAGCCAAAGTTTCCTTGACTCTGCTTGAAGGTGAAGAAAGACACACTTTTTCTCCTTCCATTGCCTCTGAGATTCTAATCTCAGAGAAAATCCCAAAGGCTTCTTATCAGAAGATCGATGACACCTATGCTGAAAAACTGCTGCAGTATAAAGATTTCGTTGAAGTGGATTACACGGCCAATTATATAGACAATGATTCCTATGTGCGTGTAATAAAGGATAGCTCAGGAATTTTCTTTGTTCATTTTCTGATTGAACCAAAGAAGCTCTCTATCGAACAATTGCAAAACGAATTCTATACCAATATCAATATTAATGGAAAAGTTTCCGATATTGACGGCAACACTATCTTTCAGTACGAAAAAACAGTTCCCATTAAGTTTAATAAAGACCAGTTGGATAATATAAAGAACAAGCTATTCAGCTTCCAAGATATGTTTCCTCTAATTGAAGGGAATTATAAATTCGATCTGCTTTTAAAAAATACCGTATCCAAGGAATTTACATCGTTTGAGAAAAGCCTGACCATTCCCGAGACATCTTCTTTTCAAATGAGTCCTCTGATCTTGGCCAACAGGATCATCAGAGATTCAAAATACAAGGGGAATAACAAACCATTTCTCCTTAACGACATTCAGCTTGTTCCTTCTCCTCGTAGTGATTTTGTTCCCCAGGACATACTTTATCTTTACTTTCAAATCTATGGAATGAAAACAGACATGAGAGAAAATGGATATTTAAAGTATGCCTTTTTCAAAGAAAATGATCGGGACAAACCTGTACTGACGAAGAGAAAATCGCTGAAAGATTATCCGGATCCCGCAAATATACTGGAGGAATTCCCTTTAACTGACTTTTCTCCTGGCCATTATTTAATAAAGGTCTCTCTCTTTGATAACAGAGAAGATATTGTTATTTTTGAGCAAAGTTTTTTTTCCATTTCTCCTTTTTCCTCGATGCCCCGGCCCTGGGTTCTATCCTTCCCTATGCCTTCCTCCGATCATCCAATGTACTCCAATATTATCGGAAACCAGCTTCTGAATAAAAAACACCTCTCAGAGGCAAAAGCTTTATTGGGAAAAGCTTATCACCAGGAACCACTTAATGTAAAATTTGCTCTGGATTTCTCTCATATCCTTTATCTGATCAAGGATTATCGAGGAGTCAAAGAGACTGCAGAAAAATTCCTGGATCATCAAGAAAAACACCGTTTTTTAGAGCTGTTAGGAAAATCTTGTCAGAAATTAGGGGAGCTCCAACAGGCTATTTCCTATTATAAGGAGTATCTTTCTCATTACGGCACTAATCTAAATATTCTTAATTCAGTAGGAGAATGCTACTATAATCTGGGAAATAAAAAAGAAGCTCTGGTCGCCTGGAAAAAATCCCTGGAAATTAATCCTAACCAGGAGAATATAAAGAAGGTGGTGGAATCCATTAAGGAAAAATAATGAAAAAAGCAAATACATTTTGTTACCGTTTTTTCTCAGGTCGTTTCCTGGGAGTGATTATATCTCTTATGCTTCTATTTTCCTGTGCTGCTTACAAGATTCCCAAAGATTTCGATCCTGACAGCAGGGAATTTCTTTCCAAGGTAAGATATATCATCACTAAGCAGGAGCATAAAATTTTCCTTAACCTGCCTCCCTCGGAAAGGGAAAAATTCATTGGGGAATTTTGGCAAAAAAGAGATCCCGATCCCTATACTGAAGAAAATGAATTCAAGGAACAATATTATAATCGGATCGAAGAAGCCAACATGTTATTCAGAGAAGGGGGAACGCCAGGTTGGCTTCAGGACAGGGGAAGAATCTATATTTTGCTTGGTCCGCCTGATCAAAGAAATGTCTATCCCAGGGGTTATACTTTTTACGGAAAGCCCATGGAAATATGGTACTATGGCTTTTTCCCTGTAATTTTCATCGATCGATCATGGAATGGAGACTATAAATTAATACCCCAGAGCGCTTTCCACATTTCAGAGATGAATAAGGCTCAAATGGAAAGGAAACCTCAAGTTGAGGACAAAGATGTGGTTTTTGACTTCGACCTTGATGTCAAGAAAGTTAAAGAAGGAGAGGTACTTATTCAGGTGAAAATTCCTTACAAAAACATCTGGTTCAAAGAAACAAAAGAAAAGTTGGAGACGACTTTAGAAGTACTTCTGAACATTCTTGATTCATCTGATAAAGAAGTAGCAAGCTTTGAGAAAAGTTACACACTGTCTTTAGATTTGGATCAACTCTATGAGGCCATTAAAAGGGACTACATAATAGAAATCCCGGTTAAACTTCCTCCCGGCCAGTACCTAACCCATATAGAGCTGGAGAATAAAACCGACGAAAACCGGATAAGAAAAACAATTCGGCTCACTATTTAAGTAGAAGAGATATTGAAAGTTTTGGATGGTAAAGATAAATAAAAGTTCATTTTAATATTAAAGGATGCTGGAGGAAAACATGAAATCAAAAATATTAATACGGGCTTTTCTGTTGAGCCTGTTATCTGTTATTTTTGTTGCCTCTGCTGCTGCCCAAGCTGGAAGAGGAAAGGGGCGGCTTAAAGGAACAGTGGTGGACAACGAGGGAAATCCCATCTCTTCAGTCCAAGTAGTTATTGAGTTTCTGGAAAACCAGGAGTTTAAGATGGAAGCTGAAACTGATGAGAAAGGAGAGTGGGTGTTTTTCGGTTTGGGAACAGGGATGTGGCGAGTTACAGCTTCAGCAGAAGGATTTATCCCTGCCTATACAGATGTTTATGTCCGGCAGCTGGAAAGAAATCCGACTGTGGCTCTGACTTTAAAAAAATTAGAACCAACAGATAAGCCTATTATTCAAGACGAAGCTTCACTGGAATTGCTGGAAAGAGGAAATCAGCTTTTGGAAGAAGGAAAATACCAAGAAGCACTTTCCTTTTTTGAGGAATTTCTTACCCAAAATCCCTTAGCTTATCAATCTCATCTATTTATAGGAGATGCCTACAGAGAGATGGGGGATTATGAAAAAGCTGTTGAAGAATATGAAATAGTCCTTGAGAAAGCACAAAGTGATGAAGCTTTAGGGCAGGAAATTACAGCCAAAGCCCTGGCAGCCAAGGGAGAACTTTACTTGAAAAAAGGTGATCTCGAGGAGGCACAGAAATTCTTTGAAGAATCAATAGAAACATATTCTGAAAATGAGATTTTACCTTACAATGTGGGAGAAATTTATTTTTCCAATCAGAAAATCGACCAAGCTATACGCTATTTCGAGATGGCAATCAAGATTAATCCCGAGTGGGCTGATCCCTATCTCAAGTTGGGATATGTCTATTTAAATAAGGGTGATAATCTGAAAGCCATAGAAAATTTTGAAAAATTCTTACAACTCAAGCCTGACTCAGAAAGATCGGCCCAGGTAGAAAACATATTGAATTACATAAAAAAGTAAGTCCCCATTTTGTGAAAACTTCGTGATAACTTAGTAATAACGGTAAGTGGATAAAAGCCATACCCAAGTAATCTCTACATATAGGTCTTTTTTTGGTTATGCTCGCTGGTAATAAAATCTGATTCCTTAGGGGTACTTGCAGTGGACTGACCCAGCATATATCTGACCACAGTTGCGTGCCTGCACTCACGAAAGTGGGTGTCCTATGCCTCGACTCGTGAATAATCCGGGTTATTTTGATTTCTAAATAAAAAAAGGCCCTCTCTTTTAAAAAGAGAGGGCCTTGAGCTTCGATTTGAGTTTAGAGCAACTTAAAACAAGAACTTAATTCCGAATCTGGCTTCAAGAGAAGGGAAGAAAGCCATTTCTTTAAGGAAACGCGGATCAGGCATATAAGAACGGGTCCGGTAATAAGAAGTGACCGTATTAGCTGATTCGTCATAGCCCCATCCCTGAAGCCGTTCTTCATCAGTCAGGATTACAGAAGTCTGGTTCATCAGTCCGTATACTCTGCGGGCACTCTTGGTGTCTAAAACATTATCAATGTTGAGGTTTAGCTGAATTCTGTATCTGTCAGTGACTTTAAGATTATACTCGGCATAGACATCCGCGTAGAACAGGAAGGGTGTACGGCCGTCGGTTGCCCGGCCATCAGGGTAATAACCCTCAAGGCCAGTGTGCAGCTCTCTTGTAATCGGAATACCGCTCATACCGTTGGCCACCAGGCCCACGGTCAGCCCCCAGTCAAAGCGGTAACTTCCGTAGAACTTGAACTGATGAGGCCTGTCAGTGTTAAGCAGGCCCTCAATGTAGCCGCCGTTCTTATCGATATTGTGCCACCAGAGATCCCAGTACCTTTCAACATTAGGGCTGTTTCTGCCCCATTCATCGGAACTGGCTAAACCGGAATAGTTTCCATAGAGCCGGCTCCAGGTGTAGGAGAATCCGCCCAGCCAATTATTGCTGAACCTTTTGTCCACATTGATGTTGACGGCATAGTATTCCCGCTTGGCTTTTGGACAGGCAGGATACATATCATCGAATTTCCCACCTTGAGATTCAGGCAGTGTCCACCCGTATCCGGGATTGGCCGTGAAGTATTGTTCACCGCCCGCAGTCAAAACACCTACATCTTCGATTGTTCTGATCAAGTGCTTGTATACGAAACGGACGGAAGCGGACAGGCTTTCCCTTAGCTCTCTTTCTGCACCAAGAGAAAACTCTGTTTGAGCCATTGGCTTCAAGCTCGGATCAGTAGTGTCAAAGGAAGGTTCCCGCCAGTTGTAAGAACGGATATATGTTCCGGCGCCACCTGGGTTGTCTTTTGTGATTTTGGTGAAATCATAGTCATCCAGGGTATAGTAGTCACTGATCCATTTGAATCCGCCGTAGGAACCAAGAGCCATGTCCAGCTTCATGACATCATAGTAATAAGCGAAGCTGCCGAACACCTTGGTGGTAGCATCACCAAAAACGTCGTAAATAAAACCGATACGGGGTGCGATTTTATCGCTGAAATTGAATTCAATAGGTGGATACTGATACTCGGGCAAGTCGCTGAAGGAAGGAATATCCTCTTTTTCTGCTCTTATACCTAAATTCAGGGTAAATCTGTTCTGGAGAAAATTGGGGGTCCAACTGTCCTGCAAATAGATAGCCCAGCGGTAGCTGTGGGGGTTGGCAAATGTTCCGTAAGGACCGGATTCTCCACCGCGAACAGCATAATAGCCGTATTCCCCTCTAACTTCCTCTCCTGTATCCAGATGGACAAAAGAACGGTCCCATCCAAGCATGACATAGATTTCCTTGATGGTATTATCTACATCCTGCTCAATCCGGACCATGTTGATTCCGGCTTTCCAAGCATGTTCTCCACCTAAATCCATGTAATAGGTGAAGTCGAGGTTGGCACTCAACCGGTTCTGGATATCCTTGTTGGTTTCGAACATGTCATCATAGCCGATGTTGTACCAGCCACTTCCATGCCGCAAATGCTCCGGAATTTCGGGGAACATCAGATTGTTGGTATAAGCATACCCGGGGGCCTCTTTGAGGAACCGCCATCTGGGGACATCAGGCGGTTTTAGCTGCTGGTTGGTTGTGTTCTGGTGGAAATAGCCTCCTCTGGCGCTGACCATAAAATTGTTACCGACCAGATAATCGGCAGCTACAGTGGCTGTGAAGTTGGGATAGTCGAATCCTTTTTCATCCCAGGGAAAATCAGGATTTCCGACTCCATCCCGGGAAGGAAGATCTCCTCTGTATTTATAGAAATTGTTGACAAATGTTCCGCTTAACCGCAGTTCCTCAAGAGGTTGGGCAGTAAGCTTTAATTGCCCATTCCACCAGGTTTGGTTTTCTTCGTAATCGCCTTCACGGTCATAGCCATGCCAGTCTATGTGCCTCACTGTTTTCCGGAAAGTGGGCAGAAAGCTTCCATAAAACCACAGCCTGTCTTTAACGATGTAACCACCCAGGCTGAAGCCTGCTTCCCACCTGTCGATAGCATCCTTTCCGTAAAGGTCTTCATAGTTTACATACTCGGCAATTGATACATCTTCGGGATTGAGTCGGAGGGTGTCTCTCTCTTTGGTGGTAAGCTTGCTTCCCGAATAATACCCAATCAACTCACCGTGGAATTCATTTCCCCCGGAGCGGGTGATTACATTAATCACACCACCCATGGAACCGCCGAACTCGGCCTGATAACCACTGGCTTTAATCTGGACTTCTTCCACAAACTCAAAAGCGGCGCTTTGTCCCCGGGTGCCGCCGTACATGTTGGTGATGTCCATTCCGTCGATGTAGTACATGTTTTCTGCTCCGCTGGCGCCGTCGACTGAAATTCCGGATAAATAAGGCTCTGAATTAACGCCGGGAATAGCGGTCACCAGAGTGTCAAAATTCCTGCCTTTGGGAAGCATCTCGAACATTTGCTTGTTAAGGGTCATTCCTTTGGTGGTGCTCTTGACATCGACCAGAGGGGATTTTCCTATAACCGTCACCTCTTCTTCCAGACCTCCCATCTCCATGGAAATATCCAGGGTCAGAGTTTCTTCAACTCTAACAATGATACCCATTCTGACTACAGGTTTGAATCCTTCCAGCCTAAAAGTGACTGTATATTCTCCTGGAAAAAGAGCCAGCAGACGGTACACACCATTATTATCAGTTAAAGTTGATATGGTACCAGTTGAGCCTTTTGCTTCAACAGAAACTCCGGGAAGGGGCATACCTTCTATGTCGGTGACAACTCCTCTGAGATTACCTTTATCCTGCTGGGCTAAAAGGAATCCGCTGATAAGCAGCAAGCCGAGGAGCGGGGTAAGAAATAATTTAACTTTCTTCACTTTTTCTCCTTTCTTTCTCTCCTTTTTTAGGGAGGGAAATAATTTACTTTCCATTCAGTAATGTTTACTGAACGTTTTTCCCCAAACCTTAGGTGTGAGATAGTTTATTCACACCCACTTCTATCCTCAATTTTTTCTTCCCTGTGTGATTGTCACCCCCTTTAATAAAAAAATAATTTTCTTTTGAATTGTTTTTATTGATTTCCGTATTCATAATTCCACTATCACTATTAAATATGCATAATTTATGCCAAATTAGATGTGATTATTAATTTTATTATTATCATAAACATATAGATAACCAGTATAATTCTAAAATCTTATTTTATCCAAAAGATTGAATAATATTGAATTGGATTCAAAAAAATGGATTTATATCATTAATATGAATTTGGAATTTCAAGTAAAGAGAAAGAACTTCCTGAGGGATAGTCCAGGTGTGAATAACATTAGAAAAAGCAGTTATATGATCAAATCGGTTTTCAAAATTAAATCCCTATTTGAACTAAGCTATCTTATCTTCCCTTTCCTGTTTGACAACAAACAGAGAAAAAAGTTAGGATTTATCAAGGATATTTCAGTTTATGAATAAGATACATGAATAAGATAAAAATAATCAGTTCGATTCTGGTGGTTATATTTTTAACCACTTTCAGCCTTGCTCAACAGGAACCGCCGGAGGTTGAAATAGATATTCCCAGATCCTCTAAACTTTGGGAGAAACTGGAAATAGAAATTCACTATTCTCAATGGACTCTTGATCCTCTTAAGGGGCTTTTTGAAGATGAATTAATAGATGAGCTGGGAAATGAGATTCGTAGAGAATTGACTAATAAAGTAAGAGATTCACACCAAGGAATTATTCAGAAAAATTTCCAGCAAAATCTCCTCTTTGATTCGGGGGGGGGTAATTACGGTCTGGAACTGAGATATTATCCGGGAGGAAAAGAAGGAGCTTTCAGTTTTGGAGTTTCTCTGGAAAAAAGCAAGATGAGATTGTCGGTAGAAGGTACTGTTAAACAGGAGTATGAAGGCAGTACCTATGCTGAAGTAGATTCTTTTGGTTATATTGAAATTAATCCCTGGACTACCAATATCAGTCTTTGCTGGGATCTTAAACCGGAATGGATGGTAAGTCCCTTTGCCGTACTGGGATTCGGTCTGGGAAATCTGAGCGGAGAGATAGGGTATGAATACGACGGGCATTATAAATGGGCCGGGCCCGATGAGGTGCTGAAAGATTCGGATCAAAAATATCTGAAGCAGGCAGAAGAAGATATCGATATTAACCTCCCCAATGTTATTTTAATTCTTCAGACTCATTTGGGAATCCGGTTTAAGTTCAACCAGCATTTACATCTGAAAATCGAGGCCGGTCTCTGGGACGGCTTGCTTTTCCGGGGAGGCGTGGCCTTTCGTTTATAGGAAATTATGGCCGTGCTAGATGGGGAGCTAGCGGTGCCCTGTAACCCACAACCCGCTACAGTGGGGTCGAATTCCCGGCCGAGGCTGTTTCTTTTCTGGACCGGGTCCAGGTAAGTGGTGATGACGGTCAGGGTCCTGTGCAAAGAAACCTCTGCCAACCCCGTCAGGACCGGGAGGTAGCAGCGGTAGCAGAGTGTTCTCTTGTGCTGCAGGTAAACCTTGCCTGAGCTAACTGCCTGGATGACGCAGGGAAGAAGCTGTCAGAGCCGGGTGCACGGCTTTTTTTTAAGCCAGATGAAATTTTGCTTTTCGGAGAAGCTGTCTTACCGGCAGATTATAAGGGCAGACCTCTTCGCAGGCTCCGCAATCCCGGCATGTATTTCCTTTTTTCATTAAGTTATTGTATTGCCGGCGGGCTAAATTTTTCTTTCCCTGGCCGTCAAAATAGGAAAGAAAGCGGAGAACATCGGTGGTGGGTATATTCTGAGGGCAGGCTTTCTGGCAGGTGCCGCACATATGACAATAATTCCTGCTTGTTTCTGCCACCATCCGGTAAAGAGCCTTCTTCTCAGAAGAAGTCAAGCTTTTGCCCGGGATAGACAGGTCTTCTTCCATCTGGGAAAAATTTAAAATTTCTGTAACCACTGAAGCTATATAAGGATTAGCAAGAACCCACTTCAGCATCGCCTGATAGATTGTCCCTTCAGGAGTAATGTATTTGGAAATATCCTGTCTTCTACCCCCTACTTTAAGAGCTTTCATGGCAATAACTCCCATTCCTTTGGAAGAGGCCAAAGAAATCATGGACCGGAGTCCGGAAGTTTGTAAATAATCCGGATAAGTCTTTATCGGATCTTCTTCTTTTTCAATATCATAAACATTGTAGCCAAGCTGGATAACATCATATAAGCCACAGCCTGCAGCGGTTTCTACCACTTCCCGGTGGTTGGCATGGCAGGAAAGGCCGCTAAAGCGATATTTCCCCTCTTTTTTCATTCTCTGAAAAGCTTCCAGCACTCTTTGATCGGTCAAGTGAGCCGGATTTTCAGCCCCGTGAATCATAAGAACATCTATGTAGTCGGAGCCGAGGCGTTTGAGGCTTCCTTCAACCGACTTGATGATGGATTCAACACTCCAGGAGCCTCTGAGATGGAATTTGGTGGCTACATGAATTTTGTCTCTTCTTGCTTCTTTAAAAAGCCGGCCTATCTGACGCTCACTGTTTCCTCCCTGATAGGTGGCAGAGGTGTCGATGTAGTTTACTCCCTTATCAATTATCTCGCGGAACAGAACCCAGTCGGGGAGGGGACTTCCCCCTAAGGAAATTTCAGAGATATCTATTCCTGTCCGGCCCAGTTTCCGGTAGATCATACCGTTTTTTTCAGTTATCTTTTCTGATTGAGGGGAAAAAATAGCAGGAATCTGAGCCGGAAGAACACAGGCACCGCCTAAGGATAATTTGATGAAATCTCTCCGGTTTAATAAATTCATTTTTCTTCTAATCTCCCTATATTATTAACGCTATAAACGCAAGTAACGCAAATAACGTTTTTATCTCGTCTCGCTCGACCGGCGCGTCTCGCCCGTCTCGCTTTATTTTTATTACTAACGCAATAAACGCTAAAAACACAATAAACGCAATAAACGCTTTATATAAGACCCAATTTATTCAAAAGGCCGTCAATGTGTTCTTTTCCTTCTTGATCAAGGGGAAGAAGCGGAGAGCGGGGAAGACCGCCGTAGAAACCAAGGCGGTCAAGAGCATACTTTAAACCTGAGACTCCATAGACTTGGGTTAGACAGGCATTAAGCGGGGCCAGCTCCAATTGCAGGCAGCGAGCTTCCTCCAGTTTATTTTGATGGAAAAGAGTGTATAATTTTGCGCCAAGATTGGGTACAACTGCGGCTAAAGCCAATATACCTCCAGAAATCCCAAGAGATAAACCGGAAAAGATCAGGCTGCCTGCTCCCAGTAAATAGTTGAATGAGACCGGAAGCAGGGAAATGACCTGAGTGAGGAAATCAAGGTTGCCCGAACTGTCTTTTATTCCCGATATATTGGGATGTTCAGCCAGTTCGCAGAGCAGTTCCTGAGGCAGAGAAATGCCTGTATTTTGAGGTATGTGGTAAATAATTATGGGGATTTTGGCTGAATCGGCTAAGGTGAGATAATGTTTTTTTAATGCTTCCCGGTTTATTTTATTTTTGAAGTACCCGGGCGTTCTGACTAAGGCTGCTTCAATTCCCATTTCGGCTGCTTGGTTGGTAAATTGGATAGTATGATGAGTACTTTCCCTGGCTGTTCCGGCAATTATCTTTTTCTCTTTAGAAGAAACTTTGCAGGCGGTTTCAAGAAGCTTTAGTGATTCTTTGTCATCCAGATTAGCCGCTTCTCCGGTAGTGCCCAGAACAAGGTATCCGGCTACATCAGTTTGATTGTATTTTTCCAAATTCGAGGAAAAATACTTCAAGGAAATTTCTTCTTCTTGGAAAGGAGTGGTAAGAGCTATAAATATTCCTTTGAAAGAATTGCGGGGCATGAGTTTCTCCTTTTATGCAAAAAAATCGATTATCTTAAATTTTATACGGGGAAGACAATAAGATGAGATAGCATTTGGTATGCCCTCCACTTTAATTCGGATTTTTAACGCCATTCTCTCACTGCTCTTCTCAGCGGCTCCGGAACTCCGCCCAATTGAAACAAAGCATGACACCTATTATTGTGTTAATCCGAATCTTACTCCACTTAATTGAGGCATGCTCAATACATTCTCGCCGTCCGACAAAGTCGGATTCCTTCCAATAGCAGCTCGAGAAGGCTAAATCCTCAAAGTCGTTCCGGGCATACCAAATGCTATTTTTATCCTGCGAGCATACCCAAATGAAAAACATATAAAAAAGTAGGGATATTTCTATCATTCTTCAATTTTCCTTAAATCTTCCTCCGACAGGCCGAAATAATGGCCGATTTCATGGAAAACAACTTCCCGGACTTTCTTCTTAATCTCTTCATGGCTGCGGCAGATTCTTTCGATTGGTTTTTGAAAAATAACCACAACATCAGGCGGGAGGTTACCGTAGTAAGGACCGCGGTGTTTAAAAGGAGTTCCATGATATAACCCGAGAAGAGAAGATGAATGTTTTAAGCCGGAAGGGGGATTGTCTTCCACAATAACCGCCACATTTTGGATTAATTTTTTGAATTTTCCGGGAATTTCCGAAAGTGCTTCTTCCACTAATTTTTCAAACTCTTCTTTTTCCATTTTTCCGAATTATTTTTCAATTCCAGGTCTGGCTTGAGTGCCCTGCTTATAATAATGCTTGATTTCTTCCATCTCGGTGACCAGATGGGCTCGCCGGCATACTGATTCCGGAGCATAGCGGCCGGTCAGGACTACCTCAACCTTTTCCGGTTTTTTATCAAGGAAATGGTGAATGTCTTTTTCTGAAATTAGATTGAAATCCAGGGCCACATTGATTTCGTCAAGAATTATGATATCAAATTTTCCTGAGAGCATAACCTCCAGGCATTTTTTTAATCCTTTTTGGGCCCGGTCTATGTCTTCCTGGTCGGGATCCCTGGTGACATGGATGAAGCCTTTGCGGCCGAACTGTTCAACGGTAATGAATGAGGAAAGAGCCTTGAGGCTGTGAAGTTCGCCGTAATCTTGTCCCTTAAGAAATTGACCCATATAAGTTTTAAGTCCTCTTCCTGCAGCCCGGACGGCTAAACCGAGAGCAGCCGTTGTTTTACCTTTGCCGTTGCCGGTGTAAACCTGGATAAAGCCTTTCTCTTTCATGGATTCCACTATAAAGAATGGTTTAAAGAGAGTCAATATAAAAAGGTAAAAAGGGGGACGTTCCCCAAAGGGACACCCCTTTCCCTGAAGAAAATATTTCGAAAATAGCAAAAACAGTCTACCTTGTCTATCTTGTTTGTCTGGTCTGGATAAGGCGAGAAAAGTAAAAAGAGTTAATTGCGTTCATTGCGTTTATCTCGTTTATTTAGTTTGTTTGGTTTATTTGGTTGAGAAGAAATACTCGATATGTGATATGGGCTGGAAAAATTTGTTGTGTTTTGAATGAGGTGAAGTGGATAAAATAGGCGAGAAAAGAGATCGGTATTAACAGAAATTTAAAATGATCATTTTCATCCGTTGTGGGTAGCAAGGACACCATGGGTATTAGTTAAATCAAAATTTTAAAATAAAAAAACTTGTGCTATAATCGGGCTCATGTTGGATCCAAAATTTGTTGTTGAAAATCCGGAGATTGTCCAGAAAAAAATTGCCTCTCGAGGAATAGACCTTAATCTGAATGATTTTCTTGAGTTGAACGAAGATAGAAAAAATATACTCAAGCATTTAGAAAGCCTGCGGGCTGAGGTGAATAAAACTTCCAAGCTTATCGGAAAAATGAAGAAAGAAGGGAAGAATCCGCAAAAGATTATAAAAGAAATGAAGTTGGTTTCGGAGAATATAAAAAAAGATGAGCAAAAACTCAAAGAAATAGATTCTTCCTTGGAAAAAATCTTGTTGAGCATTCCCAACCTGCCTCATGAATCAGTTCCGGTGGGTACCTGCTCGCGTGATAATCTGGAAATAAGGAAGTTCGGAAAAAAACCGGAATTTTCTTTTTCTCCTAAGCCCCACTGGGAAATAGGAAGCAAACTGCAAATACTTGATTTTGAAAGGGCTGCGAAGCTGGCAGGAAGCAGGTTCGCTCTCTATCTGGGAGAAGGAGCCCGGCTGGAACGAGCTCTGATAAATTTTATGCTTGATGTTCATACCAAAGAAAAAGGATACTTAGAAATAATTCCTCCTTTTATTGCTAATGCTGATTGTTTAGTAGGGACAGGTAATTTGCCCAAGTTTGAGGAAGACCTGTTTCAAATTCAAGGTTATCCCTGGTACTTGATTCCAACCGGCGAAGTTCCCTTGACCAATCTTTACCGGGATGAAATTTTGTCAACAGAAAGACTGCCGCGAAGATTTGTAGCTTGTACTCCCTGTTTCAGGAGCGAGGCTGGTTCTTATGGAAAAGATATCCGGGGTCTGGTAAGACAACACCAGTTCAACAAGGTTGAATTGACAGTGTTTTCTCGACCAGAAGAATCTTTTCAGGAACTGGAAAAACTAACCTCAGATGCCGAGGATATCCTCAAACGATTGGATCTTCCTTACCGGGTGGTGGTTTTATGCACAGGCGATCTTGGTTTCGCCGGGGCGAAGACTTATGATATTGAGCTCTGGATGCCGGCCAGAAAAGGATATCTGGAGATATCATCATGTACAAATTGTTGTGATTTCCAGGCAAGGCGGGCCGGAATCCGCTTCCGGAGAGAAGCTAAAGCCAGGCCTGAATTCGTTCATACCCTTAATGGTTCAGGTTTGGCAGTGGGAAGGACAGTAGCAGCTATTCTTGAAAATTATCAGCAGGAAAATGGGACGGTAATTATTCCTGAGGTTCTCAGGTCCTATATGAATGGCCAATCAATAATAAGAGAGTAAAAGGGGGACGCTCCTCAAAGGGATACCCCTTTTAGAGAGAAAGCAAATTAACGATATTTATTTTGTATTTATTTCTTAAGGAAATAGAATTTGTCTTGGGGAAGGGGTGTCCCTTTGGGGAACGTCCCCCTTGCTTAATTAAAGGGTAGTAGATAAAATATGCGGTTCCGTGGAGGGATGGCCGAGTGGTTGAAGGCGGCGGTCTTGAAAACCGCTTCACGAGAAATCGTGACGGGGGTTCGAATCCCTCTCCCTCCG
>CAYTTR010000002.1:13955-122180 GCA_964440805.1 uncultured Eubacteriales bacterium | reverse complement strand
CCTGCACCTTTATCCAGATTTGATTCACGTCACCTCGGGACAAAGCCTACTATTAAAAAAGAAAAAAGGTTCTATTTCTTTAGAGGAAGGGGTGTCCCTTTGGGGAACGTCCCCCTTCTTTATTCTTCAATGATTTTTTGTCCCAGGCGGGCATACTCAGCTGATTTCCGGTCATCTCCTAAGCGGTTGTAGAGATCGGCCAGTAAAAAATAACCGAGGGGAAGCTCTTCTTTTTCCGGTTTAAATTCGATTCCCTTCTTGACGAGCGAAACAGCCTCCTCGTATTTTTCTCCCTTGTTAAGATAGATGCGGGCTAAATAAAAATAAGTCAAAGGAAAACGGGGATTACTGTCCAAGGTCATTTTCAGATATTTCTCTTCTTCATTGGTTTCTCCATTTATTCTGTACAGCCTGGCTAAATTGAAACTGGCCCGGAAATTATGGGGCATAATTTCAAGTTCTTTTTTATAGGCTTCCATAGCTTGCGGCAGCTCCTGCCTTTTTTCATGAAGCTTGGCTAAATAATAATGAAGCCGCTCCAGCTTGGGATTTATTTTAAGAGACTGCCGAAGCTTCTCTTCAGCTTCTTCCAGCCGGTCTTTTATTACATATATTCCTCCCAGCGAACTGTAAGCAGAGGCTGAAGAGGGATTAAGCCGCAGGCACTCCTGGTAATACCTTTCAGCTTCATCATATTTTTTTAAAGCATAGGAAACATTACCCAAAATGAAATATATCTGTGAATCCGGAGGAATAGAGGGAAGTTTCTCCAAGAGAAAATCTTCTGCCTGAGTAAATTCCCCTTTCATTATATGAGAGTTGGCAATATTGATTATGGTGAAAACCTCAGTAGGATTTCTTTTAAGGGCTTGATGAAAACTTTCCAGAGCCTTATCAAATTCTCTTGCTCTGTAATAAATGTTTCCCAAAGTAAAATAAGCATCGATTACCTCGGGATCATCTTCTATTATCCCTCCCACCAAAGAAACGGCCCGCGCGAATTCTCCTCGAAGGCCAAGCTCCTTAGCCTCGGACAGGCTGTTGAAAACCTCTATTTTATCCTTGGGATCACCTAACTTTCGTCCTTCTATATCAGACACTTTAGTAAAAGAACCAATATATCCCAGAGCAGTAAGCTTCTGCCTGGTTTCTTCATCAATATGAGTATAGTCAATTTCAAAAGCCCCCTTGCCCGTTTCTTCAATAAATTTCTCTATCTTGCTCATCATATCTCTGGCGATTCGGGGATAATTATCCACTTGATTGCGTAATTCACCGGGATCTTCCTGGAGGTCATAAAGCTCAAGTCTGGGAGCTACAATCAGCTTATAACGCCTGTCCTGAATACTCTTCAACTCACTCCAGCCGTAATGGAAACGGGGATAAAAAGTTTCGGCATAGGAGAATCTTTCTTTTCCCTTATTATTTTGGTTATTAAGGAAATAAGGAAGAAGACTCTCTCCCTGAACTTCAGCAGGCAGAGAAAGACCGGCTATTTCCACCATCGTGGGCATTACATCTACCAGTCCCACTACAGAAGTGCTGTTCAAACCGTGAAATTCTCTCTCAGGAGTGATGAAAATGAGAGGGACATGAACTCCTGCCTGGTATATAAAAAAACCGTGAGTGCTTTCCCGGTGTTCTCCCAAGCTTTCTCCATGATCTGAGGCAAAAACAAGGATTGTATTTGAAAGGAGGCCTCTTTCCTCAAGGTATTGCCAGAACCGCCCCAATTGGGCATCAGTGTAGGCTATTTCCCCAAGATAAGGCCGGCCCGGATATTGTTCCCTGTAGGGAGAAGGTGGCTCGTATGGAGTATGGGGGTCAAAGAGGTGGATCCAGGTAAAAAATTTCTCTTCTCCCCGTGCTTCAAACCAGGAAAGAACTTCATCAATGACTTCATCAGCAGGCCTTTGGATATTTCCCAGAGAAATTGTCTTATATTTGCTTAAATCAAAGCTGTCGAAATAGAAATCAAATCCCTGGTTGAGTCCCCATTTTGAATCCAGGACATAGGAAGCAACAAAGGCGGCTGTTTGGTAACCGGCATCCTTGAAAAGTTCTGCCAAGGTGGTAAGCTGCTGGGGAACCAGAAAACCTCCGTTATCTCTCACTCCATGGAAAGTAGGATAGGTTCCGGTAAGAAGAGAAGTGTGGGAAGGAAGGGTGAGAGGAGTCTGGGCAATGCAGGTCTCGAATTTAACTCCTCTTGAAGCGAAAAGGTCCATGGTGGGAGTTGAAATATTTTCAAACCCGTAACAGCCGATTCTGTCTGCCCGGAGGGTATCCACTGTAATCAGAACAAAATTATAAGGGCCGTTCTTTTTTAGCTGTGAAAGAGGGCTTTTTTTAAGCTGGGAAAAAAACAAAAAAACCACCAACGCCAGCAAGCACGCTGCTCCCAACCAAATAAGATGTTTTTTTAGTTTATTTGGTTTATCTTGTTTATATCGTTTGTCTTGTTTGTTTGGTTTATTCTGTTTGGAATTAGGCATTTTAATTTCGCTTTATATTAAATTATTAAGCTTTAGACTCAAATTTTACCATAAATATATTACTGGAGTAAGTAGGATGTAAATTAGCTTGAAAATAACAAAAAAAATAGTCCATCTCGTCTATCTTGTCTGTCTGGCTTGTCTGGTCTGGAGAGGGCGAGACGAGCGAGAAAAGTGAATTATCATTCCGGACTCTGACCCGGAATCCAGTATAAATAATTCTGGATTCCTCAACCTGTACCTGCTTTCGCAGACACAGTCTTCCGCAGGAATGACTAATGAGCATTTTCATTGTTCGTGGGCGGCAAGACAGACATGGAGAATTAGCTTTTTCTTTTCTGAAATAAAAAAGGCGGCGGGAGAGTTTCCCGCCGCCTTTGTGTTTCTGCTTCTATTAGAAAGTGAACCTGATTCCCAGACGGGCTTGTCTTGGAGAAACAACTCTGTACAGTTCATGTCCGTCTGTTGAAGGCCACTCTCCCGAAAGCCAGTCATAACCAATTCTTGTTCCCCAGCTCCGGATGGTATCGTCGTTTAGAACATTAAAGACATCGAACATCAAACCTACCTGGTATTTTTCGGCAAAAGTGAACGTTTTTTCCAGTCTCAGGTCAAGAATCTTAGAAATAGGATAATGGTTTGAACCCCGGGGTTCACCGAAGAAGGTCACTCTTCCATGAGCCAGCCTGGCTGTCCGGTAACGAGTGGTCCAGGCATTCCCGGTTATAGCCTTGAAGTAGGTGCTTAAATTAATGCCATAAGGAAGAACCACTGTTCCTTGAATTTTCAACTGGTGGGTAGGGTCGTTGGTGGAATGTCCGTCGGCGTTAATCCAGAAGTTGGGGCTTTCCGTATCACCTCCCCAGCCGATATCGTCGGAGCCTTGGTTGTTCAGAGTTCCGGTTGCTTCTGAGTAAATGTAGGATGCCAGAAGCTGCCAGCCGTTGGAGAAGCGCTTGTTCAGAGTGAACTGAAGTCCCCAGTACTGGCGGTAGGGATTGACATCAACATAGGGGATTCTCTCGTCGCCTTCCTTCAGGTTGGTGATAATATAATTGTGATCATAAGGGTTGATCTGTTCGTAAACAGTGAAAGTTTTTCCCAAATCAGGAACATAGATTTCAACCGGTTCCCAAATGGCTGCTGTATCCACTACTCCGATTATATTGTTCCAATCTCTGTAAATAAAGGTGGTGCTGAAAGATGTATCGGTAAACAGTTCTCTTTCCAAGCTTACTGTAAACTGGTCCATGTAAGGATGCTTGATATCCGGATCCATGGAATAGAGATCTTCATGGGTTATACGGTACCATTCAGCCCACTGATCGGAACCTAAATCCCAGTAATAACCAACCAGGTCATTGTAGGCTGAGGCCGGATGGAGACGGTCATGATACCAGGCCAGCATGGCTTCGGTGAACTGGCCGTAATGAGCCTTGAGAACGGTTGTACTGTCTCCAAGAAGATCAAAAGTAAAGCCGACCCTTGGGGCCAGACGGAAATTATTATAAACAGCTTCGTCTTTGCCTTTGACAAATCCCCAGACATGGGTCAACCGGAGACCGAGATTCAGGTTCATCCGATCGGATATCCTCCAGGAATCCTGGATAAATTCTTCCATCCGGGCGTAGGTGGGGTTAAGGTCATAACCTTCATTCTGGTAGGCAAGATAGGGACCGGTATAGCCCCAGCCGACATAATCAACATAGTACATGTGATTAGGACCGGTGTAGCCGTAGCGGTCTCTTGACTCACCCCGTTCGAATTCTACTCCGAACTTGAAGTCATGGTCACCGGCAATAAAATCCTCAGCATAGTGAGTCAAGCTGGCGTTGGCCTGGACTCTCTGCCGGTCGGCATAGTAATACCAGCCGGCACTATCGTAGCGCATTCTGTCATTCAGGCTGTAGTGAGCACTTATGTCTTTGCCCACTTCGGGATCAAGGTAGTAATAACCAGTAAAAAAAGCAGCTTTGAAATCGAAAAAGGTGGTCTGGCTGAGAATGTGAGTAAGGGTAATATTTCCCACGTAATCAGGTGACTCCTGGGTCACGGTGGCTTCCGGCGATACCCAGGAACCGGCTCCCCTGTTGATACCGTTATAGGCATCATACTCAAGAAAAGCATTGACATTGGTCCGGGGAGTTAACTGAAAAGTAAGCTTCAGGAAGCCTCTGGGCTGCTTGTAATCGACATCTTCAGGGAATCCGGTAACTTTTCTCATTGTCCGGTAATATTGTCCTCCCAGGAAGAACCAGATTTTATCTTTCTTAATGGGTCCTCCCAAATGGGCGCTTACGTCATAAAGCTCAAGGCCTGAAGGAGTCAGACCGGGAAAATCGTCAATGTAGGCTCCGGTATTATCGGCCTGCCAGAAATTGGATTCAAAAACAGGAATACCTTCTTCATTCAGCTCGGTTTTGCCGCTTCCCTGCATGATGAACTGCAGGTCGCCTGAAAAATCATTGCCGCCGGTCCTGGTAACCAGGTTGAAAATAACACCGGTGAAGTTACCGTATTCTGCCGGAAGCCCCACTCCCATTACCTTAGCTTCCTCAATAATATAAGGATCGACAAATACCCAGGCAGTACCGCCGCCGGGATCGGAAACATCAACTCCGTCTACTTGATAGGCAACACCTGTGCCCGCGCTTGCTCCATAAGCCGTATTATTAACAACTCCAGGGGCCATATTAACGATGTCCATGGCGAAATTGCTGTAAGGGATATTTTTCAAAATATCTTTGCTTAGGGATACCGAAGCGGTTTCGGTTGACTTGACATCGATGGTGGGAGCTTTTCCTAAAACCGTTACTTCTTCTTCCAGGGTGGCCGGGACCAGGGTCATATTGACCGCCAGTCTTACAGTAGTGCTTAGTTTAACGTTTTTCTGAATCACAGTGTTAAAACCGGGAAGCTCAGCTTTTACTGAATAGGTTCCAGGGGGAAGAGCGGGGAAGCGGTATTTTCCCTCTATGTCTGTTACTGTGGAGCGTGTCCCCATCAAGCTGGGACTGGAAACAGTTACGGTAACTCCGGGAAGAGGAGCACCTTCTTCATCTGTTATTACCCCTTCGACAGCACCTGTTCCCTTACTCTGCGAAAAAGCGAGAGGAGCTGCGACAAGAAGCAGTACTGCAACCAAAGAAATAATTTTTGCTTTCATTGATCCTCCTTTCATTGGATCTTTAATTTTTTTTAAGTTAGATTTCATTTCTTTATATTCTTGTTTTTCTCTCACCTCCCTTTAAATGAAATTATTTTCTTACAATTATACAATTTTACGGCAAAAAAGTAAATTTCCTTTCTTTAATATTTTATCCTGAAGTAATTCTTTCATAAAATTTTAAGAGCAAAATTTATGCCATTATGAGTTTCTCTTATTTTAACTGAGAAAAAAGCGAAAATAAATTCATTTAATTGGATTAATTCAATTTTATGGTTTTTTCCAGCCGATTGCAACTTTTCTTCTCTTCTGCTATTTTTAAAATCTGGATAATAACATGAAGAAAATAATAGCCCTGACTTGTCTTTTATTCCTTTTCCCGGTTTTATGCCTTACTGATGAATCCCTGCTTCCCCGGCACCAGGAATGGCTGGATATGGTTACTCCTATTATTACCAAAACAGAAAAAAATGTTTTCCTCAAGCTTGAAACATCGGAAGAGAGAGATAAATTTATAAATCTTTTCTGGTCACGAAGAGATCCGTTGCCCGATACAAAGGAAAACGAATTTTATCAGGAATACATGGAAAGACTTCGCTTTGCCGACTTCCACTTCGGCCGGGGAACTTCAAAAAAAGGACGGGCCACCGAACGGGGATTCTTTTACCTTCTTCTGGGACCTCCCTTGGAGAGACAAATTTTTGCCACCCAATCTGACCTCTGGCCCCTTGAACTGTGGTATTACAAGGGAGAAGCCAAATATGGTCTTCCCTCTTATTTTTACCTTATCTTTTACCAGCCTGAAGGACTGGGAGAATACAAGCTTTACTCGCCTTATGTGGAGGGACCAGATAAACTGTTGACTCCTACTATGTCCAGCAGTGCCTTTAATAAACAACAGGCCTACCGGAAACTCAAAGAAATTTCAGGGGAGTTAGCCTCTGCTTCCATATCCTATCTTCCCAGCGAATCACCGGTGGGATTGACTTCTCTCTCATCAAGCACTCTGATATCCAATATTTACAACTTAGCCGAAAAAAAATTTTCAGATGCTTATGCCAGGACTTTTCTGGCCTACAAGGATTATGTTGAAACTGACTATACCCATAATTACATTGAAAGCCAGGTGGATGTAAAGATATTCCAGAACAACGGACAGTACTACCTTCACTGGTCTTTGGAACCTTCCAGAATTAACTTTTCCTCTTTCCAGGGAAAACCTTATGCTTCATTCCAGCTTATCCTCGGGCTGGAAGATCTCGAAGGCCGTAAAATCCTGGAAAAGGAAGAGGAAATTCCCTTGAGCCTATCACCTGAAAGTTTTCAAAAACACGAAAGGCAACTATTTGCTTTCCAGGATGTTCTTCCGGTTATTCCCGGTGATTTCCAGTTCTATGTTTTTCTTAAAAATAAAACCGCTCAAGACTTTACTTCCTATCAGACAAGAATCTCTGTTCCGCAGGAAAATGAATCTCCCTGGTTGGGAAAGCTTCTTCTTTACCAGACAAAACAGGCTCTCCCACAAAGCCAGAGAGACCGGCTTAAGGCATTCACCTTTAATGGGAATCAATACATACACAACTGCCAATCTCAATTCCTTCCCCGAAAAAAAATCGGCCTTTTTACTCAAATAACCGGTGTCGACAAGCCTGCCCTGTTAAAGATGCAACTGGAAATTTCATCCACAGAAGACCACGCACCCATCCACAGGATAAATAAGCCTTTGAATGAGCTTCTTGTTTCAAACAATAACATCGTTGATATAGCGGATATTAAGCCCGATGGATTAACTCCCGGATATTATCAGGTTCGCCTGACTCTACTGGATCCCCAGGGAAATGATTTACTTAGCAGAAATGCCCCTTTCATCATTTTGACCCAGGAATTTCCGGTTATTCCTCTGGTATATGGAAAAATCAGGCCCGCTTTTCCCAGCCCGGAAGACCTTTTTCTTTTAGCTTCCCAGTATTATCTTTCCGGCAGCTACTCAGAAGCCCGGAAAAATCTTGAAAAGCTCCTTTCCATCCAGGATTCAATCCAGGCAAAACTTCTTCTGGCTCAAACCCTGTTCGCTCTCCATAAATATGAAGAAGCTCTTTCCATCGCTCTTCCTCTATATGAAGACTCAGGAGAAAGAGATGCGGGAAAAGTCATTGCTGCTTCTTACGGAAGCCTTGGTGATTGGCAAAAAGCAGCCGATTATTTGGAACAACTTCTGGCCAAAGCCACAGAGGTTTCTCTTCTCAACCTGGCTGGAGAAGCTTACTACAACCTCAACCTGCCGGAGAAATCTCTTTTCTATCTCAAAAAATCACTGGAACTTCAACCTGATCAGCCAGATATTATAAAGCTTAAAGAACAGATAGAGAAAAAGTTTGAAAAAAGATGAGCTCTTTCCTCAGCCTATGATAAAATTAAATTTAAACTTTCGTGATGACATGCATTTTCAAGCTAATTTCCCATGGCTGCCTTGCCCTCCGCTACGGATGAGAATGATGATTTTTAATTTCTTCAGATGGCTGTTTCTTTCCCCGCTCGTCTCGCCCGTCTCGAACAATTTAAAAAACAGATTTTCTAAACTGAATAGACAGAATAGACTCTTTTTTATTTTCGAACCAAGCGCATTAAAAACATAGGAGTGAAAGAAAATGGTTAAAAAATTTAAAACCGTAATCATTCTTTTTCTTCTGTTCAGCCTTCCGTTCTGGGCTCAGGTTCAAGGAAAAATAGAAGGAATGGTCAAGGATAAAGAAGGAAATGTTATGGAAGGAGTAACTGTAACTATAATTTCCACCGAACGAGCTACCCAGCGTTTCGAACAAAAAACGGATAAAGAGGGAAAATTTCTTCAGATAGGCATGTGGCCCGGATTCTACCAGGTAAGCTTTAAAAAAGACGGCTATATTCCCCTTTCCAAAGAAATCAAGGTTTCTATTGCAGAGTCAACCCGCTTAGAAATCCACATGGAAAAAGCAGAAAAAGCTATGGAAAAAATGCTTTCCCAAGCTGACCAGCTTTTTCTAAAAGGCAACCAATTATATGCAGCTGAAAAATTCGAGGAGGCAGCTAAGTTTTTTGAAGAAGCCATTACCTTAAACGATAATCAGTGGGGATATTATTTCAACCTCGGTCTTGCTAATAAAAAGACAGGAAAGACTTCAGAAGCTCTGGAAGCTTTCCAGAAATCAGTTGAGTTAAATCCGGAAAGCTATGCTGCCAACAAAGAAGCAGGAGAAGCATTGGCCAAGCTGGGTAATTACCGGGAAGCTAAAGAATGTTATAAGAAAGCCGTAGAGAAGAATACTGAAGATCCCGATATTTTCTATAACTACGGAGTAGTCCTGGCCAACCTGGGAGAGACTTTCACTGCCCTGGAGGCCTTTCAAAAAACAGCCGCCTTAAAAGATGACTACGCCGATGCCTACTATCAGATGGGCACCCTTTATATCGGTCAGAATAAAGTCGAGGAAGCCATCCAGAGTCTGGAAAAATTCCTTGAGCTGGCCCCAGATGATCCAAAAAGCGAGACAGCCCAACAGCTTCTAAGTTATCTGAAAAAATAAGTCAATCTTTTTTTTTTTGGCTTTCTTAAGGACATAAAAAGTTCTTCTCCGGCTTCCTGTTTCCTTAATAAAATCAATAACCTTGAATCCATCTCTGAACAGCCTCTGGAATGCTTCCCTCGTCACCATTCTCCAACAAAGGGGGATTTTTTTAACCTCTTCATCTTCCACATCGGTCTCTCGCAGCATCTTGTAAAAATCAGAGGGAATTTCAACCAGAGCCCAATCATCCACATTTTTCTGGCAGTATTCTTTTACAACCGGCAGGGTTAAATTACCGCTTTTTCCTTCCACTTTTTTCTCAAAGGAAGGATTGATAAGACAACCTCTGCTTAGAAAACTATCCAGGTTCAATTTCTGTCTCTTGAAATCTCGGCGGAGATTCCAGCGGATATAGAACCTGTCCAAAGGAATGTCTTCCCTGTTTAAATAGCCTCCAAAATCTCCGTAAAATCCTTTCCGGTATTCCATAACCTCCATACCGAAAACATGGATATTCCGGTAAGCATTAACTGCGGTCAGAGGATCATAAGTACAGGTAATCCATGAAACTCCATAAATCTTAAGAAGCGTTTCCCTCTGGAATTTTTTGAGCTCAAGGCCCAGGCCATAGTTTCTCATGTCCTTTCTGACTGCGGCGTACTGGGAATAAAAGCGGAGGTTGGACGGAGAGCGAAAACCCAGTTCTTTGTTCAAGACACCAATGTATCCGTAGGAAAATCCCACCAAATGCTTCTCATCCAAAGGAAAGCTGCCGGTTCCATCTTCGGTAAAAATGCCGATAAAAAGAGAGCTTCCTTCAGAAAAATAGTTCTCTCCGCACATGTTGCGCAGACCGCTGAGATGGTCTCTTTCTTCTCCCCAGACAGCTAAACGGAGCTTTTCGTATTTGGCATAATCCCGGGCCTTGTCTGAGTTCTCTACCCGGAACAGAAATTTTTTTCCCCGGCTGGTAAAAGTTTTCTCAAAGGAGTTTGTTTTCATCTGGATATTCGTTTATTTTACATAAAGAGCTTCTTTGGTCAAGCAATTGAATTTGATTGAATTTGCCGGCTTCCTGGTATAAGGTAATAATTATTTTTATTTCTTCCACATGGAGGAAACAATGTACTCTGGAATAAAAAAATTAACCCTGCTTCTCTTCTTGATGCTTTTTTATCTTCAATCACTCAGTCTTCCTGTCATAGCAACTGTTTCTTCTGAAGAATATCAAAGAAAAATAAGCCGGCTCCAAAAAGAAGAAGACCATCTTTTAGCCGGCAAAGAATCTGTGCTCCTAATCGGAGCTTCTTCTCGGAAATTTCTAACCTATACCAATTATCCCCTGACCTCGGCCAAAGGGAGTATTCTGGCCTTTCTTCCCCTGGGAATAAAAGCTGCCAGCAAACTGACCGCCGGAGCTCCTGTCCTGGAATTCGGAGAAGAGAGAATTTATCTTCAGTACAATGAAGTCAGCCTACCTGAACCAAAAGAGCCTAAAGATAAATCTGTTATCAGGTTAAAAGCCTACTATTCAGACAAAAAAGGACGCCGCGCAATCTGTGAAACAACTTACGAATATTTTCTCAATCTAAACCAGGTAAATATTTCCTCCACAGTCAGAAATACAGGAGAGAAAGATTGGGAGGAGTTTAAATATTCTCTGTATTTTAACGCTCAGCAGAGCTATCGTTTCTCCCCTTATAATAAAAATAAATCCCCGGAGTTAAAGTTTACTGTTTTCCCTAAAAATTCACACTATATAGCCTGGCTGGAACATACCCCTCAATCCCAATCTGGAAACAGCCAGGAAAATATACTTCCGAGAGGACAGGCAAGAAAGGTTGGCTATTCTCTTTTCGTTGAAAAAGATCCGGAAAAAATCCTGGCATCTATCTATAAGAAACTCAATATATCTTTTCAAACACTTGACCTTAATTTCGAATGTCGGCCTGACTTACCCTTAGAGCTTTTAATTGAGGACCCTGTAACCTCAAACCTTTTCTTTCGAAGCTTTCTTGAAGGAGATAAAATCAGGATCCCCTTACCCCAGGGAGTCTACAAGGTACGGACTCATTTTTTCCCGGCAATAACTGAGACATTATTCAAAGTAGGCAAAGAAGAAGAAAACAAGCTGGTTTTAGCAGCCCCCTCTTTAGGAAAAATCAAGCTGAAAATTCAAAATTCCAGGGGAAAATATATCCCGGGGAAAGTTTCAATTTCGGGAATTTCTCCCACCAAAACTCCCTATTTCAGACCAATTAATCCCAGAAAGAGCGGTCGATACTGGGAGCAGTTTAAAAACTCCTGTTTCCCCCCTGCAGAGGGTCTTCAAATAGAACTTCCTGCCGGTGTCTACTTAATGACAGCTTCCCGCGGCCCAGAATACTCTCTGGATAAAAAGATATTAGAAGTTTTTAATAACCATGATTATGAAATTACCTTCACCATTGACGAGGTCTTAAACACAGATAACCTGACCTCGCTTGATCCTCATCTGCACACTATTTATTCAGATGGAACAATCAGTGTGGAAGAAAGAATAAAATCCATTGTGGCCGAAGGAATTGATGTGGCTGTCTCCAGTGATCACAACATAATCATTGATTATTCACCTGCCCTCAACAATTTAAGCTTGGGCTCGCAGCTTGTAGTTATAACCGGAAATGAGATCACCCACGGAGGAGTAATTCATTTTAATGCCTATCCTCTTCAGGTTAACCTGGAAGAAGAACTAAATGGAGCCATTGATCCTACAGGTGAAGAAGCCGGCCTTCTTTTTGAGGCTAGCCGGACAAAGACGCCGGGGGCCATAATACAGGTAAATCATCCCCGTTCAGGAAATATAGGCTACTTTAATACTTACTGCCTTGAGCCTGAAAAAGCATCTTCGGCCAAAAAAAATTTCAACACATCTTTTCATCTCTTGGAAGTTATGAACGGTCCCCTGCTCTATGAATCAAACGCCCAGACTATTGAAGACTGGTTCCATCTGCTCAATAAAGGATACCGTATTTTTGCGGTTGGCTCTTCTGACTCTCACACCATAGACAAAGGAGAACCAGGTTACTCAAGAACCTACGTCTACTTTAAAAGCAAGGCAGGCAAAGCCTTTGATATAGAAGCTTTTATTGAAGCTTTAAAAAACGGAAGGACCTTTGTCACCAATGGTCCTTTGGTGGATTTCAAAGTAAATTCAAAGAGCGGTCCCGGGGATTTTCTGAGCGACAAAGATGGAAATATCAAATTATCAATTAAGGTCCAAACAGCTCCCTGGATATCAGTAAACGAAGCCAGAATTATTCTTAATGGAGAAAGACTAAAAACAATTCCAATTTCCTTTAAACCCGGACATAGGCAATGGATTCATAAACAAACTCTCACTCTTAAGAAGGACTCCTGGATAGTTATTGAAATTCTGGGAGAAAGGAGTCTTTTTCCAGTTGTCCAGAGGACTTCATATAATGGAACCCCGGAAAGATCAGTCCTCCCTTACGCCATCACCAACCCGGTCTTCATTGATACAGATGGAAACGGTCTCTTTGATGCCCCTTGGCCGGAGGAAATTGAGGAAACGCACGAAAACAGCAAGTAAATACCTCTTCGCTGAAAAGTGAGAGAAAAAAGATTTCTTAATAAAAGTTAAATCGAGCATAATCAAGATGTTCAAACCAAGAAGCCCGGAAAACATTTACAGTGAAGCAAACTTAATCACTCTTGTCCGGTTAATCGGATCATTAATATTTTTTACCCTGGCCGCTATTGAGCAAAATCCTCTCTATAATTTTATTGGGCTGGGCATCCACTGGATCGGTGATGTGGCTGACGGATTTTGGGCCCGTTTTTTCAAGCAGGAAACCGTCCTGGGAGCAGAAATAGATATCATTGCAGACAGAGTGGAAATAATCTTCTTTTACATTAATTTCCTTTTTTTCAGGCCGTATCTATTCCTTCCCATAGTAATTTATTTAATTAACTTTGCTTTCATTGACTTTTACCTAAGTTATCAATTCCTGAAATTCGGCCTCATCTCTCCCAATTATTTCTATAAAGTGGACCGGAAAGTTCACTTCTTGAATTACAGCCCGGGAGCAAAATTCATCAATTCAACTGTAGTAGCTCTGATACTCATTTTTTTCCCCCGCTGTCAGCTTGCGGCAACCCTAATTGCCCTTGGCTTAATTTTCATCAAGCTTTATTCTTTTAAACGTTTGAATAATAAACTTAATTCTGATAAGAATACATGTCCCTAAAGGAGAACTAATGTCATTGAACTCTACCAAACGCTATTTCTCCTTGGGCATCAGGGGAGTTAGAAATTATATATTCAATAAACCTTTTTGTGCCTCTTTCGAAGTTACTTACAATTGTAACGCCCGCTGCCAGCACTGTCATTTAGGCGGAATGATTAAAGGAGAAAAGCAAGCTTCCGCTGAGGAATTTGCCCGAAGAGCCCGGGAGCTAAAACCTGTAGTAGCCCAGGTTTCGGGGGGAGAACCCCTTCTCCGGAGAGATATTGATAATATCGTCCAGGCTCTCCGCCACCCCCACCGGGCTCCCTATATTGTCCTGACCACCAATGCTTCCCTTCTCAATGAAAAAAAATACCGGGCTCTCAAGGAAAGCGGAGTGGATGAGTTTTCCATATCATTAGATTATCCAGACGAAAGACATGATAAATTCAGAGGAATCCCCGGTCTCTTTGGCAAGATTGAGAAACTCTGCTTGGATCTCCGGGGAGAAAAGAACAAGGGCATCACCTTGAGCTGTGTAGTCCATCGTTACAACTATAAAGATATGCTCCGGCTGGCTGAAAAAGCCTACCAATGGCAAGTCAAGATGAATTTCAGTGCTTATACCTGGCTGAGAACTAACAAAAAAGATTTTATAATTCCTCCAGAGAATCTTCCGGAGCTCAGTCAAATGATAAACCAGCTCCAGAATTTCCGGCTTTCTCATAATACTGTTTTTACATCTGATTATGTATTCGGAAAGATAGTGGATTTTTTCAGGGAGCAAGGCCAGGAAGATTGCCGGGCAGGTATTCGCTTCCTGGTGGTCAATCCCGATGCCACTCTTTCCCCCTGCGGTCTTATTATCAGACAATACCAGGACCATAAAGAATTAAAAAAAGATTTTGTCAAGACCAACACTTGCACAGCCTGTTTCACCAGTATCAGGGCTAACTCTGAAAAACCGGCCAAATTTCTGATTAAAGATAACCTCAACTCCCTGAGTAAACAAAAGCAGCAGTGAGAGAAAAAAGCCCAACTTCACCCGGATTAAAAAAAAATTTATCCTCTTCTTTAATAAGAAGACTGATTTTCGCTGGCCAGGTTGTTTTTGTTCTCATTATACTTCTTCTCTGGCTTTTATGGACTCCTTTGAGAACCAGCCGTAACCTATGGGTTTTATTTTTTTACAGCTTTCCCTCAGAATTTTTAATCGCTTTAGTCCCTCATGAGCCGGTTATTCTCTATTTTGCCAAATTCTACTCTCCTTTAACAGTGGCCGCTGTGGCTGCCGTTGGTACCCTCCTCACCGAATTTCTGAACTATTCTGTTTTTTCTTATGTTGCCGATTGGAGTCCGGTACAAAATGCCATGAAAAAGAAAACAGTCAGTCGAATTGTATCTCTTTTTAACCGGTCTCCATTCCTGGCTTTATGGATAGCCGGTTTAACCCCTGTACCTTTCTATCCTTTCCGTTTTCTGGCGGTTATGGCAAGCTACCTTAGATGGAAATACCTGCTGGCCATACTTACTTCCCGGACACCGAGATTTTTTATTCTCGCCTGGTTCGGACATCAGTTCCATATTCCTGATCTACTTCTGGCAGGATTATTCTTGGTGTTGATAATTTCCATTAACTATCCTTTTCTGCTCCGTCTCTTTAAGAAGAAAAAGACTTCCTGATTTCTTCTTCTCCTTAGATATTCAAACTCTATCACGGCAAGAGAAATGCTTGTCTGCCCAAATCCAAGCTGGTCAAACAGGAGTTTTTTAGATAAAATATTTTTTTCTTAAAGCGTCATGGAAAAAAATAAAATCCCGTTAGAAAAATTAAGAACAGCCTGCATTATCAATCCCCAGGCTGCCAACCGGAAATGGAAACGGAGCCGGCTCCTGCGGACTTACCTCCAGAAACAACTCCCAGGCCGAATTATTGATACCCGTCAGGACAAGAGATTTACCATTGAGACAGCCAAGGAACTGAGTAATAACCATGATGTTATTGTTGCTGCCGGCGGTGACGGAACTATTGCAGATGTTATTCAGGGCATTATGGAAAGCACAGCAAATCCCAGGCCTCTATTGGGAATAATTCCCCTGGGAAGTGGCAATGCTTTCCGGAAATCCTTAGGAATACCCAAGATGATTCCCTTAGCTATTTATGTCGTCAAGACAGGAGGCCCTGTTGATATTGATTTAATCAGGATTAACGGCAAAACAGCCGCCTTCACCAGCATTGGTTTCACTGCAACAGTTACCATGAAAAAAAATCTCTCCACTCTTCCCGGTCTCAAAGGCCATCTCTGGAGCGCCCGTGATATCATCAATTATCCCAAAAAACAGATGGAGATTTATCTCAGAGACGGATGGGATGACCGGGGCCGGCCTTTTAATAAAAAGCTGTTGAAGAGAAAAGTTTTCGACCTGGTCATTAATAAAACCAAACACTTTGGTTACGGTTGGAAGATATCACCGCGGGCAAGGATTGATGATGGTTTGCTCGATATTACTCTTTTTGAATTTTCCGGATGGCAATACCTCCTTAGCTTTCCCTTGAACTTTCTGGGCATAATACAAATCAGCCAAAAACACTATAAGACAAAAAAAATCAGCATCAAAGGAAAGGATCTGGCTGTTCAATACAACGGGGAACCTTTTGGAATTCGTCAGGAAGTGACACTTGAAGTTATTCCTAAAGCACTCACGGTCATTTGCCCGCGATGGATAAAACAGTTTCTTGAATGATTTCTTATTTCAGGAAAGAGAAATAACTCGATTCAAGGCCTGGATAGTTCTTTCTGGAAAAACCCGGCCGGCAAGAGTTTGAAGATCCTTGAGACTGGAAAATTCCTCCAATCCTTTTGGCAAAGGAACTTTATGATTAATTCTGTCGTAAATATCCGCCAGAGCTATGACACTGCTGCTTAGATTAATCTCATCCAGGTTTTTATCAAGGAGAGACGATTCCTGAACATAATGCATGTAATAATGATTCAGAATCGGCGCAATATCCCTCAGAAGAGAGACAGATGTCTGGAGGAGCACTTTATCTCTGTCCGGCAGTAACGATGGCTTGGGGCCTGATTCCAAGGCCATGAATTCTGAAACATCAGCATAAAGGGAAAGGCCGGCCCCAAAATCTCCCATATCATAAAGGAGAGCAGCCGCCTTGATGTTTTCTATTTCTCTTGTATCAAGTCCCATTTCTTGAGCAATTTTTCCCGCCAGATTGGCTACCCTTAAGGGGCGAGGTTTCACTTCATCAGCAACTTGAAGATATCTAAGAAGAATGGTCAGAACTCCTATATATGCTTGTTTCAAATCATTTAGCTTGGTTTCTCTTTGCTCAACAAGTGTACCTACAATAGCACCGGTCAGGACAAGAAATCCTCCCCAGGCAGCTAGGTTGAAAACTTCATCAAAAGAAAAAGGAGAAGTCATCCCCGCCAATAATCTCTGATAGATAAGATAAAGAAAAATTAGAAGGATAGAAAGAACCGCAATTAAAACAGCTTTTTTCTTCCCCAGAAAATATCCGGCCAGAATCACCGGAAGAAAGAAAAAATTAAGAAAAGAAAATTTATATTGAACCAGGCCGGCGATGACAAGCACGCCAATAATTATTAAAGCTAAAAGAAATCCTTCAAAATGTCTGATGGCAAATGTCCGGAGCCTTCTCATCCAGTCATTTTCCTGTAGTTCCCCACCAAGTTCCCCCCTGATAAGGATTGAACTGAATCTTTAGATTTATCCGCTCCATCTTGTCCCGGAGGTTATATATCATTGAAATAACCAAAAGTCAATTATGTATCAAGCAGTGTATTAAGTTCGAATTGAGGCGCTTCCATGATGTGGCGTTTGACTGAACAACTGTCCACAGCCTTCTTGACAGCCCGGAGATACTTTTCCGGGAATTCACGGGGAAGGTGAACATCCAAAATGATTTTACCTATTCTTTTGGTCTCCGGATTCTTCTCAGTCCTGAGGACTACATGGCTTTTTTCAGGAGGAATCTTACGCTCTCGGCAGAAAGCCAGGACATAGAATCCGGCACAGATCCCTATGGATGCAAGGAAAAGGTCGAAGGGAGCCGGAGCACTTCCCTCTCCTCCGGCATAAACAGGCTGATCAGTTGAAATAGTGAATCCCTTATAAGCAGCATCAACCCTTAATCCTCCGGGAAAGGTAATCATCATTTCTTCTGCCATTCTATCCCTCCTTTTTAGTTAATCTTGTTTGTTTTGTTTTTTTAGTTTACCTGTTTTGTCTGATTTGATAACAAAATTTCTCCTTTTAAAGAGTTACAAGCAAACCATGAGAAATTATTTTTTATCTTTAAAAACGGCCGGTACTGCCGAATCCCTTATCTCCCCTCGGTGTTTCCTCAAGCCTATCTACCTCAACCACTTTCACTGAGGAAATTGGTTGAAGCAGCATCTGAGCTATTTTCATTCCTTTCTTAATCGGAAAGACCTTGTTGCCCAAATTGACCATGACCACCTTCACTTCACCCCTGTAGCCGGAGTCTATCACTCCTGCCAGCCGGTGAAGCCCTTCCAGGGACAGGCCACTTTTATCCCATATAAGACCCACATATCCTGCAGGAACAGCCACCTGAATCCCGGTGGGAATAGCTTTGATTTCCCGGGGCTTAATATCAATATCAATTGAGGAAAATAGATCCATCCCGGCATCTTGGGGCAGGCTGTAGCCCGGGATATTGGCCTCAGGGTGGATTCTCTTTACTTTTAATTCCAATTTCAAACTCCTTCCAACCTTACTTCTTTAACATAGGTTTCAGCCTGGCTGGCAAATTTCTCAAGAGTTTTTTGAGAATAGGGGGTTTTCCGCTGAAAATCCTTTTCAGCCGCTTCTGCCGGTTGAAACTGTTGAATTTGATAGA
Source organism: uncultured Eubacteriales bacterium (assembly GCA_964440805.1). GTDB lineage: Bacteria > Acidobacteriota > Aminicenantia > Aminicenantales > Aminicenantaceae > CAYTTR01. Next base: position 103,842 of record CAYTTR010000002.1, on the reverse strand, counting down.
GTTTAGCTCCTCTTATAAGCTCTGCTATCTTTCTGATATCTTGTTCTCTGATAAGATCTGGGACAACTGTGGTCCTGAAGCAATATTCTTTTCCGCTGTTCATAATTATTTCAATGCTTTCCTGGATATTTTTCGTTGATGTTTTTACCTGGACAACTTCTGAATATCGTTCCAGAGGAGCTTTAATATCCATAGCCAGAAAATCCACTAGGTCTTCATCAAAAAGAGCCTGGAGCGTTCGAGGAAAAGAACCGTTTGTATCAATTTTTACTAAAAATCCTCTGTCTTTAATCAAGGAACACAGTGTATTTATTTCCCCATGCATGAGCGGCTCTCCACCCGAAATACAGATTCCTTCAAGCCAGTTTTTCCGGGAATCAAGAAAGCCCAGTAAATATTCGGGGGGGAAAGCGGGCAAGCTGTCAGGATTAAGCACAAGACTGGTATTATGGCAATAGGGGCAACGAAAATTGCAGCCCCCCAGGAATAAGGTTGCGGAAAGGTGACCTGGAAAATCCTTGGGGGCAAATTTCTCTATTCCCTTGATTTCCACCACTGCCAGAACTCCTCCTTGGAATTTAAAACCTTAAGCCCCCTGTTTTCTTCTTTTACCACAATTAAAGAAGGAAGGATGATTCCTCCTTTTTCATCCCGTTTGAGAACACCAAGAAACTCTCTTATTTTCAGCTTGCTTTCTTTCCGGGAAAGCGCCAATTCCTGGTAATTTATCCCTTCTTCTTGTAGCGCCTTTTTCAACGCTTCGCATTTTTGGCAATTTGGATAAGTGAATAAAAGAAAGTCCATCTGTTATCCCTTCATGTTCTCACTTCGAATGGAGTCCGGGTTTTGAACTCTTGCTGTTTTCCGTCATTCCAGGTAGAAACAGGTCTCAGGTAGCCGACGATTCGCGAATAAACCTCTGTCTGCCAGCCACACTCAGGACATTGAGGAGCTTTTCCTTTGATATAGCCATGCTCAGGACAAACACTAAAGGTGGGAGTTATACTGAAATAAGGAAGGGGAGTCTCAGATACCTTGCCAACCAATTTTTTACAGGTTTCTCTGTCGATCGATTCCGGGAGAAAAGCATGGAAAATAGTCCCTCCTGTGTAAAGAGGCTGGATATCTTTCTGGTGTTCCAGTGCATCGAAAATGTCTCTGGTAGCATCCACATTAAGCTGGGTGGAGTTGGTAAGGAAAGGATGCTTATCAGTTCCGGAAGTGATGATGTGGGGATATTTTTCCTTGTCTAAGCGGGCCAAGCGGTAGGAAGTCGACTCGGCTGGTGTGGCTTCAAGATTGTAAATATTTCCTGTCTCCTCCTGAAACTCTCGGATCAATTCCCGCATAAAATTTAAAACTTCTATGACAAAATTCTTGGCTTCAGGAGTACCGATACCTTGTTTTAGAAAATTTAAGCAGGCCTCATGCATTCCACAAATCCCGATAGTGGAAAAATGATTGTCAAAATGACCCAAATAAACTTTGGTATAAGGCACCAGTCCTTTATGAAGCATATTGACTACAATCTCTCTTTTTGTCTCCAGAGCTTCCTTAGCCAGAATCATTATATGCTGGAGTTTCTCGAAGAACTCCTCTCTTGACCCGGCTTCGAAACCAATCCGGTTCATATTAATTGTAACCACCCCGATAGAACCGGTGGAATCACCTGGCCCCCAAATATTTCCTGGCCGGCGTAGTAATTCTCTCTGATCCAGATTCAACCGGCAGCACATGGCCCGCATATCTCCAGGATCAAGATTGGTCCCGATATAGTTCTGGAAATAAGGGATTCCATATTTGGCGGTCACTTCGAAGAGGAGATTGGCATTGGGAGAATCCCAGTTGAAATCCCTGGTCAAATTATAGGTGGGAATAGGGAAAGTAAAGACTCTTGATTGCTGGTCCCCTTCTGTCATAAGCTCCAGGAAAGCCCGGTTTATCATATCCATTTCTTCCTGATAATCGCCGTAAGTGGAATCAAGTTCTTCGCCTCCGACAATAACCTTTTTATCCTTCATGTCATCCGGAACGGTCCAGTCAAAGGTCAAATTAGAAAAAGGAGTTTGCCATCCCCATCTTGAGGGAACATTCAAGCCGAAAATGAGCTTCTGAAAATCCTGCTTGACCTGTTCATAGGAAAGCCCATCTGCCCGGATAAAGGGAGCCAGAAGGGTATCGACGCTGGAAAAAGCCTGAGCCCCGGCAAACTCACCCTGCATGGTACCAATGAAATTCACCATGTGTAGCGTGGCTGTCTCTAAATGCTTGGCTGGAAAAGAATGCACTTGATTGGGCACATGGCCGAAACCTAAGGTCAAGAGTTTTTCCAGTGACCAGCCGGCACAATAGCCGACAATAGGATAAGAAAGGTCGTGGAGATGAAGAACTCCTTCTAAATGGGGTTTCTTAATAGATTCTGAATATATCTGGTTCAAGGCGAAGTTTGCCAGAACTTCTCCTGAAATGCGGGCGTTCAATCCGGAAAAACTCATGGTTCCTTCATTACTGTTCTCTCTTATTTTCCAGTCGACTTCATCTATGTAATCTTTAATCAACCTCTCCAGGTTTACACCCACTTTCCGGGCTTCCCGGATGTCTTTATGCCTTTCCCGGTAAAGGATATAGGATTTGGCTATTTGATGGTAACCCTGCTTCATGAGAACCATTTCCACTATATCTTGAATCTGCTCCACTGAAGGAATGGTATAACCACCGAATTTATCCTCCAGAATATAACTAACAATATCAGACACTCTTCGGGCAGCAGTCTGATCAGGCATTCCATTAGACTCCATTGCCTTATAGATAGCTTTGGTAATCTTATTTTGGACAAAATCGACTATTTGCCCGTCCCTTTTTTTAATTCGCGAAATAGCTGTCTGCATTCCCGTCCTCCCTTAGTTCAAACTTAACGGATTAATCGCTCTTAGGCGGTTTCCTGAGTCTTTCATCGGCCTTGCTCACTCAAAAATGCTAAGAACTGAAACACCTCTTTTCCTCCCCATATATGGTATTATCCCGCTCAGGAATACTAAATATTGTATTATCGTTTCATAAATTACATCCATTAACCTTGACTGTCAAGAGGTTTTTTTCTTTTTTTTAAAAAAAGTGTTTTTTTCTACTTGGAATCCCTATGGTAGAATAATAATAATAACCTGAGAGAGAAAACATGAACATCCTTGACATCAGCACAACCTCCAGGAAGGAAATGGTGGATATCACCGATAAAATCAACCGGCTGGTTTCATTAAGCGGCTTAAAGAATGGTCATTGTGTGGTCTTTGTCCCTCATACAACAGCCGGGATCACCATTAACGAAAACGCAGATCCTTCTGTTCGCTCTGATATTCTGACCGCTCTGAGCAAGGCCGTTCCGGATAACCTTCCTTACAGGCATGGAGAAGGAAACTCTCCAGCCCATGTAAAAGCCAGTATTATGGGACCCTCGGTCACGGTGATGATCGAAGAAGGGAAATTGAAGCTCGGAACTTGGCAAGGTATATATTTTTGTGAATTCGACGGCCCCAGGAGTAGAAAAGTCTACCTTTCTTTTCTAGCCTGAAAAAAACATCGCCATCTTAATCTAAATTTTTATTATAACTTCATTCCCAGCTTCCTCAATTCCCCGCCTAAATTAGTACTCTGAAAATCATAGAGAACCGTCATTAGACCCAAGGCCTGGGCAGTCTTAATATTTTCCTGCCGATCGTCAATAAAAACCGTTTCCTCAGCTTTAGTCCCCGCTTTTTGAAGGGCACTTTTATAGATTTCCGGATCAGGCTTCATTCTGCCTTCCTCAAATGAAAGAACATATTCATCAAAAAAAAGTATTTCCGGAAAGTTTTCCTTGACAAAGCCAAATCTCATAACATCCGTATTAGAGAGCAGAACCAGCTTGTATGAATTTGAAAGCCCTTTTAAAATTTTCATTACCGGCTCATTTAAAGAAAAAATATCATTATAATCATGAAAAAAAGCTTTTTCCTCTATCTCAAGTTTTAATAAAGACCTGATTTTCCGGAAGAATTCGGAAGGAGAAAGTTTCCCCAGGTCGAAAAGACGGAATAAATCGCTTTTATTATTTAACAGGGAAGTGATTTCCTCAATTGAATATTGAGAAAAAGGCACCACCTTTTGTAAAAAGATCATATTATCAAAAAAAACAATGACCTTCCCCAGGTCGGAAATAATACTTTTAATCATCGAATATATCTCTCTGAAAAGGTAAGGCTGTATTTTACTGGAAGAAAAGACAAGAGGCAATATTTGAAGGAGGATTTTCCAACTGGCAGCCTTTTTTTGACTTCCTTTCTTTCCTGTGATATAAGCCTTTAAGTCTTTGAATCCATGTAGGTCCTTTCTCTTTTATGTCCGGAAATATCACCTGTTTTCAGCTCTCAAGGACAGTGAATTCAAGAAAGGATAATCAAAGATGACCGGAGAAAAACCTTCAAACCTTAGTCTGTTTCATCCTTCTAAAGCTCTTTTCCGGTTCACCATCCTCATTTTTGTTGCTTCATTATCTTTTGGCAGCTATTTCGCCTATGATATCGTTGGTGCTATCGCTCCGACACTGGTAGAACAGTTGGGAGCTGCCCGGGGTACTGTGGGAACCTTCTACACCATGTACAGTGTGGCCGCTATTCTGGCCGTCTTATTCGGAGGCATGTTAATTGACCGGTTAGGCACCCGAAAAGCCAGTCTGTTTTTTTCTCTGTTTGTTTTATCGGGAGCAGTTCTGGTTTGGCTGGCTAAAAGTATTCCCATGTTTTTCTTAGGAAGATTTATTTTCGGTGCCGGCTCCGAGCCGCTCATAGTGGCCCAGAGTTCTATTTTAGCCCGCTGGTTCAAAAACAAAGAACTGGCTCTTTCTTTCGGCATCACCCTCACGGTCAGCCGATTGGGAACTCTTTTCGCCTTTAACACCGGCGAGTTGATTTCCCACCATTTTGGAAGCTTCAGAGTTGCTCTTTTTGCCGCCACTATTTTCTGCGCCATCAGCCTGGCCGGCAATATTTGCTTCATCATCATGGACCGGCGAGGAGAAAAGATTTTAAATCTAAGGGAAGAGGGAGTAGAAGAGAAAATAATTTTCAAGGATATAAAAGAATTTAAACCATCCTTCTGGTATGTAACTTTCTTATGTGTCACCTTCTATTCAGCTATTTTTCCTTTTACTGCTCTCTCCACAGATTTTTTTGCGGACAAATGGGGAATAGCCAGAGTAGCCGAAACCGGAGGAGGATTTCTGGCCGGAGTTTTTTCCAATTTCAGACATATGTTCAGCACAGCCGGCGGAATTTCATCAATCATTATTTTTGCCTCCATGATCCTGGCTCCTTTTGCAGGCCAACTTGTGGACAAAGTGGGAAGACGGGCTACCTTGATGATTGCGGGGTCGCTTATTATGATTCCCAGCCATCTCCTTATGGGACTCACCAATATCTATCCCGCTTATCCCATGATCGCCTTAGGAGCAGCTTTTGTTCTGGTCCCGGCAGCCATGTGGCCTTCAATTCCTCTTATAGTCAGGAAAGAGAGAGTAGGAACTGCCTTTGGCCTGATGACAGCAATTCAAAATATCGGGCTGGCTCTTTTTCCCTTTCTCAATGGCCTCCTGCGCGATCTCACTCAAACCTATACCAGCAGCCTGATTATGTTCGCTTCCCTTGGAGGCGCTGGTTTGGTTTTTGCTTTCCTTCTGAAAAAAGCTGATGCTCTCGAGGGAGGTCAATTGGAACATTCACGGAAAAAATGAAAACCCGCCTTAATTAAAAATGATATAAGATTGAGAAAAAAGGAGGTTTTATGATTAATTATTTACCAAAAAAAAGACAGCTTGGCTCAGTAGGCTTGCCCTTACTCATCATGGCAAGCCTGTTGCTTTTAGTGGGAGGAGCTTTTCTTCTTTATTACTTAAAAGGGATTAAGCGCATCAATATTGAGGATATAAACGCTGCTGAAAAAATTATTGGCCTGGATTTTACAATTAAAGAAAAAAAATTGCTCAGACAAAACCTCGAACAAAACCTCTCTGCCTACCGCACCCTGAGAAATAATTCCCTTGATAAGCAAGCAAGTCCTGCCTTTCAGTTTAATCCTATTCTGCCGAAGCAAAAATTTGATGAAGAAACCAAGCCTGTTCGATTTGATTTGGAAGAAAATTCCCAAATGCCGGAAAATATCGAAGAGCTTGCTTTTGCTCCCATCAGCCGACTGGCTCCTCTCATCAGGAACGGGGCTATCACCTCGACTCAATTAACAAAGCTTTACTTGAAAAAACTCAAGGAATACGGACAAAAACTCCGGTGTGTAATCACCCTCACCGAAGAGACTGCCTTAGAACAAGCACGGCTGGCTGATGAAGAAATCGCATCTGGAAACTACAGGGGCCCGCTTCACGGCATTCCCTACGGAGCAAAAGACCTTCTTTCTACCAAAGGAATAAAAACCACCTGGGGAGCCGTGCCATACAAGGAACAGTTGATCGATGAAGATGCCACCGTGGTTAAGCGCTTGCAAGAGGCCGGAGCAGTTCTGGTAGCAAAACTTTCCTTAGGAGCCCTGGCTATGGGAGATGTTTGGTACGGCGGTAGAACCAGGAATCCCTGGAATCCTGAACAGGGTTCAAGCGGTTCTTCGGCTGGCCCAGCAGCTGCCACCGCAGCTGGATTAGTGGCCTTTGCTATTGGAAGCGAGACCTGGGGTTCAATCATTTCTCCTTCCACCCGCTGTGGAGTCACCGGCCTTCGTCCTACTTTCGGAAGAGTCAGCCGGTACGGATCCATGGCTCTGAGCTGGAGCATGGACAAAATCGGACCAATCTGCCGGTCTGTGGAAGACAGTGCTATCGTTTTCCACGCCATCCAGGGGCCTGACGGAAAAGATCCAACTGTGATTGACCTTCCATTCAACTGGGACTCTAACCTTGATTTTTCCTCTATTCGCGTTGGTTACCTAAAAAAAGAATTCCAGAAAGACTACAAGAACCGGGAAAACGACCAGGAAGTTCTGAAAGTGCTCCGATCTTTAGGTATAGAGCTTATCCCGATGGAACTTCCCTCCTTTCCAGTAGATTCTCTCTCTTTTATTCTGAGTGCTGAGGCTGCAGCAGCTTTTGATGATTTAACGAGAAACAACCTGGATGATTTTCTGGTGCGGCAGAGCAGGGGTTCATGGCCGAATATTTTCAGGCAAGCCCGCTTCATCCCTGCAGTCGAATATATCCAGGCTAACCGCTACCGTAGAATCCTGATGGATAAAATGTTTAGGCTCATGGAGAAAGTGGATGTCTATGTGGCTCCTTCATTCGGAGGAGACAATCTTCTTCTTACCAATTTAACAGGACATCCAGCTGTGGTTGTTCCTAATGGCTTCAATGAAGAAGGAAGCCCCACCAGTATTACCTTCATCGGCAAATTATACGGGGAGGAACAAATGCTCAAGGTAGCCAAGGCTTATCAGAAAGCAACTTCTTTTCACCTTCAATATACCACCATAAATAAGACTCTGGCCGCAATAGAATAGTGAAACTCAAACTGATGAAAAGAATGGAACTTTGATTCAACCTGAACTATTCATAAAAAAAGGCCGATACCATTTACATAACAAATAATGTATGACTTAAAAGATTTTCTCAGTTATTAAATAAACCTGGATAATTCACGATGGAAATTTCCGAAAATAGAAAACATCTGCTCTTTTTATGAATAATTCAACTTAGAACAGTCCGGCAAAGATAATATCTGCCTTAAACATTTCCCGTGTTCTCCGTCTGACACTCCAGTCAACGGTCTCCTTGATATTGAGATAGAACCAGAATTTGTCATATAGTCTTAATTTATTGATATAATACATGGCAAAATCCGAAATGCTATCCACCAGGATGTACCCGATCTCTTTTTCATCTTCATCAAAAACTAAAATACGCAATGAAGGCTCTTCTTCTTCTTTAGAAGTATCTTCAAGCTTTCCGTAGACCTTGACCTGTTCCATTTCTTCCCAAATCTCCTTCTTGTCATGAGAGAGTTCTTCAAAAACAGGGAAAATCTCCCGGGCTTTTACATCAAGATAGTTTTCCAGCTGGATTTCTTCTTCTGATCGGGTAAAAACATTTTGCCAGGAATCAGCCTCATTTTTCACTTCCAGAGAATTAACGATAAGGATTGAGGGGCGCTCTGGAGTATACTCCCCCTCTCCCCTGACTGTTTTTCCTATAAGGACGCTGGTATCCAGGTCATCCTGGAGAACAAGATCAAATCCGCTTAACTCAGGAAGATACATAAACTTTCCTAAAGCAATCTGAACTTCTCCTTCAAATTCAATAACTCCTTCTTCCTGAGAAGGAGCGATTTCCTCTTCTACTTTTTCCTGACAAGCGATTGACCCAAACGCCATAAAAACAGCCATCACCAATACCGGAAATAAAAAACGAAAAATTTCAGACAACCGCGATTTTCTCTTTAGCGAATTAACTGTACTCTTACCCATGAGTCTAACCTCCTAAGTTTAATCTATCCATCACAATGAGGTTGGATGATTTTATCCTTTTTATGTAAATTTTTCCATTAAATCAGGGATAATTTATACCATTGAAAAAAATAAATGTAAAGCAGAAAATTATGGAGCTGAAAATAGATGGCTTAGCTGAACTAATTTGGACTTTCTTTAATGATTAAATGCAGAAAAAAATCGCCGCTTCCTCGAACTCTGGTTAAGAAAGTTATCTTTCTGCCTAAACCCCTTCGCCCGGAAACAGCTTTCGAGGAGGTTTGTCTACGATCTCCTCCCCGAAAGCTTAATAATTCTTATGATTTCTCAATCAGTTTAACTTTTCTTCAGAATGGGCATTCCTGTTCTTTGAGTTTCCACAACTTTATAACCAGAAGGAACTTGATCAAGAGCCCCTGGTCTTACATCACGGGCAAAATAATAAATTCTTTGTCTCCGACCACCTTTCAGGTTTACATCTTTAAAATGGAGATAGTACTTAACCCCCTTTGAATTTGTGAATTGATAAGCCATAAGCCAACCTCCCAAAAAAATTTTCGGTAGAAGTCATGCCCGAATCTGATTTGATTTTCTCCGGGAATAACCTCCATGAATTCAATATCTCCCTTTTACCAGGATATCCTTGTAATAATCTCCTTCCCCGGATCAGGGATCTGAGACGTTTTTATAGAAATTTTATGAGTATGTCAAGATAATTTTCCAAATTTTTCTTTAAAATCTACAAAAAAGTCTATTTTCTTGTTAGTTAGTGATATATCAAATATTCTATAAAAAATTTAAAAAATCTTGATTTTTTACTTTACTTTTGTTTTTTTTTTGCTATAATTTAATTGGTTCTCTTGGGCGGGCTGGAGAGAGCCCCCACCTTTTTGGTTCCCATCATCAACCCCCCTTTTGCTGACAACAGCCCGCACCCCCCTCCTATCAGGAAGCAAGCAGTATAAGTAATGACTCCCAATTCGTCCAAGCATGATAGAATAGGGCGTTACAAATTATCTTTCATTGTCTACTTTGGGATCACTACTTTGTTCAGCTAACATCCCCACTATTGGCATTAATTTTTAAAGTCACTTCATCTTAGAGGGAAAAACATCCTATTCTTCTCAAAGTTAGTCTTTGGAGAAACTTAAAGAAAAGTTATTCTCTTGACTCTCCTTTCCCCTGATGTTAACCTTTTTTATCCCTGAAGCAAGAGAGCTAAAATGAACACTTTTTCAAATCTTGAAAAACAATACCAGAGGCTATTCATTCAGTTGAAAGAGCTTTTAGCCAAGTCTCCTAATCTTGTCTCTCAAATGGCTACTGTTTGTGCTCTCCTTCATAATAAATTACCTCATTTTTTCTGGACCGGATTTTATCTTCTTCAGCAGGAGGAACTGGTAGTTGGCCCTTATCAAGGCTTTGTGGCCTGTCAAATTCTTGAGAAACACAAAGGAGTGGGCTGGGCCGGAATACTCAGAGAAAAAACTCTTATTGTTCCTGATGTCCATAAGTTCCCCGGCCATATCGCCTGCGACAGCCGTTCCAATTCGGAAATTGTGGTGCCTCTATTTGACGAGAAGGGTAATGTATGGGGAGTCCTTGATGTAGACAGCAAGAAACTAAACAACCCTTATAAACTCAACAAACTCAAATTAAGATATCTTAGAGATAATTATTTTCTATACTTTTTTCTCTTTCCCAACAATGCTTTTCCCATGATTTCCATTATTATCTTTACAGCAGCCGCGGCAGTTATCCCCGAATGATCCCTCGAAGGATTGACCTCAACTAAATCAATGGCCACAATTTCAGCCTGCAGGGAATGGATGAGCTGGATTGCTTCTCTGGTGGTAAGACCGCCGGGCTCATGATGAGAAACTCCAGGAGCAAAAGCCGGGTCAAGAACATCTATATCAAAAGAAATATAAAGAGGATTGGAAAAAGAAAGAGCAGGGAGGTTTCCAAGTTCTTTCATTTCAATCATCTTCACTTTAAACCGGGAGGCATTTCTTCTGTGTTCATCTACTACAGCTCTTACTCCAACCTGAATTAGATTTTCCGCCAGTTTTTCCTCCATTATCCGGCTGAAGGGACAGGCATGAGAATAAGGATCCCCGTAAAGTTCGTTGTAGAGATCCGGATGGGCATCGAAATGAAGTATATCAAGATGCGGGAAAATCTTAGCCGCTCCCCTAACTGCAGGAAAAGATATGGAATGATCTCCTCCCAGGATAACCGGAACCGCTCCTCTCCGGCATACTTCGAATACCTTTTCCTCAATCCGGGGTGAAATTTCACTGTAATTTCCAGAAACATCTATATCCCCTAAATCAACAAAAACCGTTTCTTCCTCCAGATTTATTCCTGTTTCTGTCCAGGCATTAATAGCCAGACTGGTTGATGCTTCCCTGATGACCAGAGGAGCTTTTGCTGTTCCTTTTAAATAACTTGATTTCCCGTCAAAAGGCACTCCAATCAAAGCAAAATCATAATCTCCATTCTTTCTCAACGCACCACCAAAATCAGTCATCTCATCCTCCTTGTAGTGATGAATCATTATACAATAAACAGGGGACGTTCCCCAAAGGGACACCCCTTCCCCAGGGCAAGTAAAGTCTCATTTTTCTCTACCCTGGTTCTCTTCCGTTTCGTGGGGGTGAAACCATTGGATGAAAGAGCATATTCAAACTAATTCCCCATGGCGGTTTCACCACCCGCGATGAATGGAAATTATAAAAAGCCAACTAAAACAAATTAAGAACTTGATTCCGGACCAAGTCTGGAATAAAAACGAAACAAACAAGACAAACCAATAAACGAAATTAATGAATTTATTCAGGAGAAGGAGTGTCCTTTTGGGAAACGTCCCCTAATTTGTTATAATGAATTTTTTTGAAAGGGAATATCATGTCCAGCAAAAGGATGGCCAAGAAATTTTCCCAAGTCCGCCGGAATGCTTCCTGGCCAGAAAATCTGATTCCTTTTAATCCCCATAAAGACTCCTGTGTAATATTCTCCGACCACCACAAAGGTGATGGCAGCCCGGCTGATGATTTTCGCAAGAATGCCTCTCTTTATGACAAGGCTCTTTGTTACTACCAGGAAAGAGGATTTCGTCTGCTTTTGGTTGGAGATAACGAGGAACTCTGGGAAAACCGTTTCGATCAGATTCTGTCAAAATACGGAAAAATTCTAAAAAAAGAAATCGCTCTGTCTCTTACCGATTCCCGGGGGAAAATAATTAGAGTTTATGGAAATCACGATAAAGAAGTCTCTTTAAAGAGCTTCCAGAAATCTCTCAAGTCTCAACAGGACCATATCTTCCGGAATGTAGATTTCAGAGAAGGCCTTTGCTTGGGAGAACATATTTTTTTAATCCACGGGCATCAAGGCCGTTTTTTTGATGATAAAGCCTGGAAAATCAGCCGCTGGGCGGTCAAATTCATTTGGAAAACAATCCAGAAGATATTTAATATTGGAATAGACGGCCCGGCAGAAAATCCGGCCATCCGGAATGATCTGGAAAAACAATATTACTCGTGGTCCAAAAAAAACAAAACTATTCTTATTTGCGGCCATACTCACCGGGCTGTTTTTGCCTCCCACACCCACTACTCAAGACTAACAAGGGAAAAAGAACAGTTGGAAAAACTCCTGGCCGCCACCTCTCCTGAATCACCACAGAAACTCGAGAATGACTTAATTGAAGTAAAGAAGGAAATAGGAAAAATTCTTAAGAAAACTGGAGGGATTCCTCCTCCAACCTTTGAACCCAATCCTCTCCCTTGCTATTTCAATGACGGCTGCTGCGGCTACACCAACGGGATAACTTGCCTGGAAATCGAAGATGGATGGATTCGCCTGGTCAAATGGGAAAAAAATTCCTTTAAACGACTAATTTATCAGGAGAGCCTTCTGGAGTCTTGCCTTAAGGAAACTCTTGGAAGAAAGAAGAAAATTCCCGAGTAAGGGGGAGCGGGAGAGGAGGACCCCCCTCCCTTTTCAAACCTTGAACGCCTTTGGGCAAAAGATCTAAATATCTAACTTCCTATATATATTGACAAGCAAGCCGATAGAATTCAATCACCTTATCCGGTGAATTTGGGGGTGACTTTAGCTCATCTTTTTTCCTCTCTTTTCAATTCCATCAAAAAAACCTATAATCATAGGAAACTTCCAGGTTTTGGAGGAACCATGAAAAAAATAATTAGAGTGGAAAACAAGGAGGAAGCTCTCGAGCTTTTAAATACCGCCTTGGAACACGAATGGGCAGTCAGCTTTGAATATATCATCCATGCTTATTCTATGCCCAAAGGTAAATTCTTTTATCAAGATCCGGTCATGAAGAACCTGACCGACATCCGGGCTCAAACAATTCAGATAGGGATTGACGAAATGTACCATGCCCTTCAATTGGGCATCATCATTTCTCAGATGGGCGGCCTTCCCTCTTTCCGGACTGATGAAGTCATTCGTTTCCCCAAAATAATTGAAAACCTTGAGAGAGACAAAAAAACGGAAGACCTGGTTACGGCCCTTTATCAGGAGGCTGAATTCAAGGAAAAAGCTTTTCCTGAAATCGAAAACATGGTTTGGAACATTTCCTATGATGAAGTCCGTCATTCCCGCCAGTTTGAAGCCATGATATCTTCTTTACGAAAAGATGGAGCGGAAGAAACTCTTTGCTATCAACCAAATCCTCAAGCGGAAGAAAAAAAGAAGGTTCAGCTGCTCCACCGGATAACCCGGATGGAAAACGAACTCATGCACCGTTATCTAAAGTATGTCATGCTTTTCAGCAACCACCAGGACCTCAGCCAGCGCTTGTTCAAGAATTCAATAGATCATATGAGGCATTGGGACAAAAATGCAGGTATCCTGATAAAAATGGGGGATGTTATAAGAATAGAAAAGGTAAAAGTGGATAAAAATGGAGTTGAAAGAAGCACTCAGCCCATGCCTTCTTCTTATCCCGGCAAAGACCGGCTCAGTACTCTTGAAACTTTAGTCCCCGCCGAAAAAACCCTGATTGAAATATATGAGGAATTGATTTCTTTGCTGCCAGCAGGAGAAATAAAAGACCAGTTAAACCTCCACTTAGGCCAAAACAGAGAACACCTCTTCACTCAGGAATGGCTGCTTAAAAATGCCAGAAAAATAAAGGGTCTTCATTAACTTTTATTTTATTTGCAGGAGAATGTATCATGAAAAAAATATCCACTGAAATAAAAAAGTTTCAATATTTTTATCCTTATCCGGTGGCTGTAATAGGCGCTCAATCCGGAAAAACCATTAATTTCATGAGTTGTGCTTGGCATACCGCTCTTTCTTTCAGTCCACCCCTGTTCGGAGTTTGTGTAGCCAAAAAAAGAAAAACACATAATATAATTACCGAAGCTCGAGAATTTACGGTAAATTTTTTGGCTACCAAACAGATCAAACTTTCTGCCCAGATGGGCCGCATTTCCGGATATGACAGGGATAAAATCAAAGAATTCCAGGTAAAACTCTCCCCGGCTAAGGTTATCCAGAGCCCTGTTCTGAAAGAAGCATATGCCGCTTTTGAATGCCGCCTGGTTGAAGTAAGAGCCTACGGCGATCATGATCTTTTCGTGGGCGAAGTTCTGGCTGTCCACCAAGAAGACAAGGCTTTCACTGATAACGGTGTTTTAAATCCCAAGAAAATACTTCCTCTCTGCTACTTAGGAAGCGATTTTTATATAACCGTTGATCCCGACACCTTGAATCATGTGGTTCCCGACTAATAAATATCACCTGAGAAAAGCAACTTAACTTTTCTCGCTCGTCTCGCCCGTCTCGCTTTTCTCGCCCTATCCAGGCCAGATAAACCAGATAGACAAGATAGACGAAATGGACTATTTTTGTTATTTTCAAGATAATTTATTTTATGGAGGAGAAATTATGAAAATAAAGTCATTACGGACAGTATTCCTGGTCATTTTTTACCTTGTTCTGGTTCTAATTTCTTTTTCCTCTGAAAAACCGGCTGAAGAAAAAGAATCAGGATTGACCATCGAATTGATCATGCAGGGAGAAGAATTCGTCGGCTCATCGCCGTCCACACCCATGTGGTCCGTGGACAGCCGGTTTCTTTATTTCCAGTGGAAAAAACCTGGAGAGAAAGAAACAGCCTTTTATCGACTTGAAAAATCTTCCCTCACCCTCCAGAAAATCAAAGTCGAGGACATGCTTCAATCGCCTCCGGTAATTCAAGAGAGCCGCTATTCCAGGTTTTCTTTTGGAGCCGGGCAAAGACTGGTTTATAACCGGGCTCAAACCCAAGCCCTGCTGCTGCGGGACGGGGATATAAGTCTTCTTGATGTAGAAACGGGGAAAATTACTTCTCTTATTATTACAGATGAGCCGGTAATAAGCGCCGGCTTCTCCTATGACCAAAAAAAAGTAGCTTTTGTTTCTTCAGACAATCTTTTTCTCCTCTCTTTAGAAAACGGTTCTCTTCAGCAGATGACCTCATTTAGCCGGAAGTCCCCTCCTGAAACGGAAAAACCGGACGAAATTCTTAAATGGTACAGAGAACAACAGACTGAGCTTTTTCAACAATTCCAAAAGCCCAGGATTCAGGAAAACAGACGTTCTTCTCTATCCTTGGGACCAGCCAAAAAAAGAAGAAAGCCCTTCTTCCTAAGCCAAGAACAGAGGGTTTATAACTTTGAAATTACTTCAGATGAAAAAAAAGTCATTTTTTTTCTAAGCGAGGAAATTCCCGGGTCAAAAGAAACAATTGTACCCGATTATGTTACCCGCTCAGGTTACACCCAAACCATCACCTCTCACACTAAAGCCGCTCATATCCCCAGGACATATAAAGCCGGAATTATGAACACAGAAAGCGGAGAAGTTGCCTGGGTTGACTGGGGGATAGAAAAGGAAAATATCTATCCTTCCTCCATCCATTGGTCCCCGGACGGCCGGCACTGCCTTTTAACTGCCAGGACAGAATACAGAAAAGATTCATGGATTTTTCTTCTGGATCCGGAATCATCTAAAACAAAAGTCCTTTTCCATATCCATGATGAGGCCTGGGTCGGCTATCTGGGAATCACCAATGTCAAGTGGTTTCCCGACAGCCGGAATTTTTATTTCATATCGGAAAAAGACGGCTTCGCTCATCTTTACCGCTGCTCTCCAGAAGGAGCGATTAAACAACTTACTTCAGGTAAATTTGAGGTTTACCAAGCCCAATTGTCCAATGACGCCTCTCATTTCTATCTGGTTTCAAACGAACAGCATCCAGGGGAAAGGCATCTTTACATAATGAAGGCTGAAGGAGGACCCAGGACAAAAATAACAACTCTTGAAGGCCAACATTCAGTAGTAATTTCTCCCGATGAAACCACTATTGTCAGCCTGTATTCATCCTCCAACCATCCCCCGGAAATTTATTTACAGCCCAATCGGGCAGGAGCTCGGGCCGAATCCATGACTTTATCCACCACAGAAAAGTTCCGTTCATACTCCTGGCACAAACCTCAAGTAATCACTTACAAGGCACAGGACGGAACAGAAGTTTATGCCCGGCTTTATAAACCCCGGGAATGGCATCCTGCCAAACCGGCGGTAATTTTCATCCACGGTGCCGGCTATCTCCAGAACGCTCACAAGGGCTGGAGCAGCTATTACCGGGAATACATGTTCCATAATTTCCTGATGGAACAAGGTTATGTGGTTCTGGACCTAGACTACAGGGGAAGTGCCGGCTATGGCCGGGACTGCCGGACAGCCGTCTATCGACATATGGGGGGTAAAGACCTGGATGACATTGTCGTCGGTGCTCTCTTTTTAGTGGAAGAATTGGAAGTAGCCCCGGACCGCATCGGAGTCTACGGCGGAAGTTACGGCGGTTTTCTTACCTTAATGGCCATGTTCAGCCAGCCTGAAGTTTTTACTGCCGGAGCAGCCCTCAGGCCGGTTACCGACTGGGCTCATTATCATCCCTCCTATACCGTAGACATCTTAAACCGCCCTCATGAAGATCCTGAAGCCTATAAAAGAAGCTCGCCCATATATTTGGCTGAAGGGCTCAAAGGAGCTCTTCTCATTTGTCACGGTATGGTGGACAACAATGTTCATTTTCAGGACACAGTGCGCCTGGTTCAAAGATTAATCGAGTTGGGAAAAGAAAACTGGGAAGTAGCCATCTATCCTGTTGAAGGTCATTCTTTTAACAGTCCCTCTTCCTGGGCAGATGAGTACAAAAGAATATTCAAACTTTTCCAAGAAACATTGAAATAAAAGCAAATTTGACTATAATGGAAAAATCAGGAAAACAAGATGGGTTATGTCCTGGAAGTAACAGAGCTCCACAAATCATTTAAAACCGGTTTTATTCCTCGTGAAAATAAAATCCTCAAGGGAATAACTTTCTCTGTAGAAGAAGGAGAAATCTTCGGCTATTTAGGACCTAATGGGGCCGGAAAAACCATGACCCTAAAATGCATTCTGGGGTTGATTTTTCCCGCACAAGGTGAGATAAAACTCTTTAACCTTCCCCATCTTTCCCTTAAAGCCAAAGCAAAAATTGGATTCCTGCCCGAGAATCCTTATTTTTACGATTACCTGACGGCAACTGAATTTCTTCGCTTCTACGGTCAGCTTCTCGGCCTCAACAAAAATACCCGGGAAAAAAAGATCGCTCATCTTTTAAAGCTGGTGGGGCTGGATCAGGCAGAAAATCTTCAGCTGAGAAAATTCTCCAGAGGAATGCTCCAGAGAATCGGCTTAGCTCAAGCTTTAATCAACGATCCTTCTCTTATCTTTCTTGATGAGCCTTTAGGAGGGCTTGATCCCATCGGCCGGAAAGAGATAAGAGATATAATTCTCCGGTTAAAAGAAGAAGGAAAGACCGTTTTTCTCTGCTCCCATATCCTTCAGGATATAGAGATGATCTGTGACCGGGTAGCCATTATTATCCAGGGCAGTTTGATAAACCAGGGAAAACTTCAAGACTTGGTATCGGAAAAAATCCTTTTTACGGAAATCATTCTTTCCGGAGTGGAACCCGGCTTTTTGGAAAAATACGGGGAATGCGTGGCTACTGACGGGGGAAGAACATTAATCAAAGTTTACCAGGATGAAAAAGTGAACCAAGTAATTGACACTGTCCGGAGCCAGAAAGCAAAAATACATTCCCTTATTCCCCGGACAGCCACCTTGGAAGATCTTTTTATTGATTTAGTGAAGAGAAAATGAAAATAAAGGCAGTTGCTTTAAACACATTCAGGGAAGCTATAAGGGACAGAATCCTTTATCTTCTTTTATTTTTCGCCGCGATCTGCATCGGTTTTTCCCGGTTTCTGGCTTTATTGACTGTGGGCGACCGGGTCAAAATCATTAAAGATGTAGGGTTGGCATCGCTTTCCCTTTTCGGCGCCCTGATGGCCATTCTGATTGGAACCGGCCTGGTTTACAAGGAAATCGATAAAAAAACTATTTTCACCATCATTTCTAAACCGCTGCACCGCCATGAATTCCTCCTGGGTAAATATCTTGGCTTACTTCTGACTCTTTTTATCATGATTACCTTAATGAGCCTTATCTTTCTGGTTCTACTCTATTTCCATACATTTTCCATAGAATGGAAACTCCTGGTGGCCATTGCTTTTATCTACCTTGAACTCTGCCTTCTCACGGCTGTGGCTATTCTTTTTTCCTGCTTTTCCACTCCCATTTTGAGCTCCCTTTACTCACTTGCTTTTTATCTTATTGGACATCTTTCCTGGGGCCTGGAAACTCTTATTAAAAAAATTCAATCAGGGACCGGCCGAGCCATCGCCCGGTTTTTCTACATTTTTCTCCCTGATCTGGAAAATTTCAATTTCAAAACAGAAATCGTTCATAACCTGCCAATTTCCTCAGGAGTATACCTTTACTCGCTTTTCTATGCTCTTTTCTACACCACTTTCATCCTGGCTCTGGCCATTCTCGTTTTCCGGAAAAGGGATTTCATTTGATGAAAAAACAGGCTGTATCCTTCACTTTGGCGGCTCTTCTAAGCTGCTTTTTATTCATGGGCTTAAAGATTAAACTCGACTCTATTCCCAGGGAAAAAATACCGGGAGCTTCCGTAATTTATATCCCGTCGGGAAAATATCTGAAATACGCTACTTTCGGCTATTCTTCCTTTGTAGCTGATCTTATTTACATCTGGGCCATCCAGTATTACAGCACTTATTCTGTGGTTGACCGCTACCAGAATCTTGAACACATCTTCTCAATCATTGCCGAACTTGACCCTCGCTATCTCGACCCATATGAGTTGGGTGCTATTATTGCTGTTTATGAAGCCCGCGACCTTGAGCTGGGATTAAAAATACTCGACTTAGGCCTTGAGAAAAACCCGGACCAGTGGATTTTTCCCTACCAGGCTGCCCATTACGCCCAGATGCTCCTTAAGGATTTTGAGCTTGCCCGGGAGTACTACCGGAAGGCCATGAACATCGAAGGAGCTCCTCCCATTACCCGCCGTCTTTACGCTAATACTCTTTTCAAGGTGGGTGATCTTCACTCTGCCTGGAAAAACTGGCTTGAAATCTACAATTCAACCGAAGATGAAAGAATAAAAAAAATTGCCTCCAATCATCTTTATCATGTTAAAGCAGCCATGGATAAAGAAAAAATTGAACAAGCTCTTGAATTATTCAAGGAAAAATCCGGTTATTATCCCCAAAAACTGAATGAACTTGTCTCCAAAGGTTTTCTGGAATCCATGCCCCGTGACCTTGACGGCAACGATTATCTCTATGATCCTCAAACAGGCGAAATCAGCCCTCCCATTATCCCATGGAAAAGATAGCCGTTATTCTCTTCGGCCTTGTCTGGGGAAGCTTCCTTAATGTAGTTATTTACCGCCTCCCCCGGAAAAAAAGCCTTATCCGGCCGCCTTCATCCTGTCCTCAATGCGGCACCAAAATTAAACCCTACCACAATATTCCTCTTTTTTCTTTTCTTTGCCTCAAAGGAAAATGCCGTTACTGCGGAGCCCCTATTCCTTTTTCCTATTTTTTAGTGGAACTAATTACTCCTCTTTCTTTACTGCTTCTCCATCATTACTTTGCCTTCTCCCTTCATTTCTTTTTTTCCTCTCTTTTTGTAAGCGGACTGATTGTTCTGGGCTTTATTGATTTTTACCACCAGATCCTGCCCGATGAAATCACCTTGCCCGGCTTAGGTCTGGGTCTTTTCTACGCTTTTTTCCGGCCCGACCTTTCTTTTCTTCAATCGGTTCTGGGAGCACTCATCGGTGCTTCTTTTCTTCTTATTGTCTATGGCCTTTACTATCTTGCCCGCAAAAAAGAAGGTTTAGGTCTGGGTGATGTAACCATGATGTTGTTTGTGGGAGCCTATGTGGGCTGGAAAGGGGCCTTGCTGACCCTTATCCTGGCTTCTTTTGCCGGCGCCTTGGCTGGCATAGCTTTTATTCTTTTAAAGAAAAAAGACCTGCAGTATGCCCTTCCTTTCGGCACTTTTCTGGCACCGGCAGCTTTTGTTGTTTTACTCTGGGGAGAGCAAATAATCCTTTTTTATCTCAGTTTTTTTAGAAATTAAATTATCTGTTTCTCTTCCTTTTGGCAAGATCGTTTACAGAATTCCACAGCATCACATATGTCCTCCGCTTTACTTCGGCGCTTTTTCCGCCTTCTCTCACCGATCTTCTCGGCGTTCGAGAAAGCTAGCGCCTCAATGTCGCTCCGGACATATATGATACTGTTTGTTCTTCAAATATCCTATCTAAAAGAAAAAGAATAAATTATTTTATCTTATAATCTGGAAGATCTCCCGCCAGGATTTGACTCTCAACAAGGCTCCTACCGGCTGTTCCAGCTTCTGAATGGTGGAGTCGTATTCCTGGATGTAAACTTCCCGTTTTCTGGTCATTCCCTGAACCCGGTCGGATTCACCGATGGTTACGGCTGAACGTGTTTTTATCTCCAAGGTAAGAGATTCCACCGGACCATCAGTGGTTTTAAAGGCAGTGGAACCTATGGGTGAGGTTGACTTGGCTATTATAAACCGGGCATATAGATTTCCCACCCCAGCCAAGCTCTCGCAGGGATTAACGCTTTCGATGCTTCCGGTAAGAGTATTAAAGTAGACAATGTAGTCGGCTATTTTGGGATCGGCCCAGACTTTTTCTCCAATTCCCAGCTGGCCCACCTGTTTGGAGGGACTGAGATTAACCACGGAAGGATCACCCATAAACCATTCAACTTGGGAAGAGCTGCCGTCAAGCAAGGCAACAAATGAATAATAAGCATCATCCGGCGCATTGTCATCCCCGCCTGTTCCGAAAAAGACTCTCGGTACCGGGAGTTCGGCACTGGCATCAACCCAGACAGCAGGCTGACTTATTATGGGATAATTATCGTCGTCTTCATAGATGGAAACTGCAGTCCAGGAATTTGCCCGCAAATATTCCGGGCTAATATCAATTTTCCATATCCGGCCGTCCAGATCTCCCACATAAACCCGGTCATGAAAGCCGTCTCGATCAATATCCACGATGGATGGATTGCCGGGGATGGTATTGGGAATATTCCAACCGTTTTGTCTGGATGTATCAACTTCTCCAGCACTGAATGTCCAGAATGCTTCCCCTGTCTCCAGGTCAACAGCATAAAAGTAATTGCCAACAGTATGCTCTGTATCATTATCATAACCTGAACCCATAAAAGCCACCCAGGTTGGCTGCCCGTCCTTGGTAACTTTACCTATAACCGGAACCGACCAGGTTTCTCCGGTTGTTCTCAAGATTCTGTTTCCGTGCCTCCTTGAATGAGAAAATTCCCATAAAGGTTGAGGGTCAGTCGGATCTGTAATATCCAAGGCGAAATAATGGTTCCTATAAATAACACCATCGCCGCTTGTACTTCCCCAACCGGCTCCCTGGCCGCCAATAAGAATGGTAATCCATTCCTTGGAACCGTCGCCGTCTGAATCAATATAAACATCTTTCACCACCGGGCTTCCGTCAACATATACATTGCGGAGGAAATACCTGCTGCCGTCGGCACCATCCACAGCCCGCATCTCCTTAAGCCTGGGCAAAAGATTGTAAGGAATAAAACCCCAGAGTTCTTCTCCGGTCAGCACATCAAAGCAATGCAGCATGCCGTCATTGGCTCCCACGTAAAGAACTTTCTGCCTGTCACTGTGATCGAGAAGGAACTGTTTATAACCTTCTCCCATCTGAGAAGCAGCTTCTTGGGGCGGACCGACAACCACCGGATTGGAATGATTGATGTCCCCCAGCTTCCAGTATCTACCTTCACCCCGGACAAAATTAATTAACCCTTCATTGTCATTATTCTGATCCTGGAGAATGGGGCCAAGTACTCCCACATTAGCAGTGGTAAAATCGTATCTTACCAGATCTCCATCTTCTGCTACCGCAGTGTAAATGTTGCGATCCGAAGCCGAACGGGCATCCAGCAGTTCTCCGGCATCCCATTTTATTTCAACTCCTTCTGCCAAATATCTTCCCGAAGACTCTGAGTCATCAGGCCTGGTGACTGTCCGCAATTCTGAATAAGAGGTGGCAAGCGAAGTCATCCCGGTTACATCATAGGCCCGGAGATGTCCCTGCCAGCCGGGATAGAAGAAAGAACCGCCGATGATTAACTTCAACTGCCGGCCGCTTTCATCAACCAGTTGAGTAGCCACTGAGGTTCTGGAATATTCCCTTCGCTCCACATAAGTATATTCAAACTCAATATTCCTGATGACCGGAGTCTCGTAAGAAGCTCCATCATATTCTTCCATCTCGTCTTCTGTTGCCTCCAGAATAGCTTTCCACATCAAGCGTGAACCGAAGTGGTTAAAAGTGTGCTCATGAAGGTTGCTGTAGCTGCGGATGTCATTTTCCAGCCATTCACCGTAGAATTCCCAGTCAATGCCGTTATTGGATACATATAACTTCACAGAAAGCCCCTCACTTGAACCACCGATTATTCCCATATCAAGGTCCTTTACCATTACCTTGGTTATGGCGTGCTGGGTCTCATCCAGATGGTCTGTGTAACTGGTGGAACGGCCTTCCCCGTAAAGGGCATAAACTGCGGCCAACTGGTTTATAACCAAGTAATAATCACCGGAATGATTGGCATCAGCCAGTATAACATCATAGTCACCGTCCTGGTCATAATCAATAACAGCGCTCATATCAACATCATAAGAAGGAGGGATTATGGGATCACAATTGTTAAGACAGCGGAATTCAAAATCAAGGACAGTTACTATCTCTCCCTCTTCTTCTATCTCTACCAGCCCTTTGTTCTTATAAAACCACATTCTGGCCTCATTGCCGGCATTCCAGCGGTCAGTGGCTCCAAATATATCCACCCAGCCGTCGCCATTGAAATCCTTGGCACTAATAGCTACCGTCCCAGTGCAGTTTTCGTCGGGGATGGAAATCTCGCTCCGGGTGAAGCTTCTGGTACCATCGTTTTCATAGTAGACAAGGTAGTCAATATCATTTACCGTTCCTCCTACAATATCAATATCGCCGTCCCGGTCAAAATCAGCCGCGGTCACGGCTGAACCTCCCCGGCCGATGTTAAAGCCTGTTCGCTGGTCATAACTCAATTCACTGATTTCAAATGAATCTAAGTTAAAATTTTCCACTCCCGGATTCCTGACCAGAAAAATTTTATCCTCGCTTATCACCAAAATATCTATATCCCCGTCGTTGTCGATGTCCACTGAAAAAAGATGGTCAGCGGCCCAGTTGATGTAGATTCCGGCACTCTTGAATCGGTTGGTGAAATTCAAATTAGGAGAAACCTGATACTGGTTGAATTCAGGATTTTCAGCATCACCTACATTGATGTACATGGCTGCGACAAAATTTGTATAGCCGAATTCATCTTTCTCATTGCTCATGAAGAAAAAATCGAGCAGCCCATCATTGTTATAATCAGCCACGGTGATTGAAGCAGGACCTATGTGATTATTAAAATAATCAAAGGTTTTCGTCTTATCAACTATAAATATCTCGCCGCTTTCGCCAACTAAAGGGTACTGATTTTTAACGAACACCAAGCTCGAAGTAGGATTGCTGGTTATATCAAGCCCGATAAGGTCCGGATATCCGTCTCCGTCAAAATCCCCGGCATCACAGACATAAATCTTGGCTCCCATTCCGCTTGGCTCAGCTACGGCAAAATTTCCACCCAGATAACTCAAGTTGATTTGGCCGCTGCCCCAGTTGGCTACAGAAGTCCACTGCTCGTCCATATATTCTTTATTTCCAAAAGTCTCAGTAATACTCTCTGTGTATTCTGTACATTCTTGTCCCTCTTGGCTCCATTGGTGACCTGTGAACAAAAGAATTCCCGCCAAAAATGAAAACCACAAAAATCTTCTAATCTTATTTTTTTTCATTGCCAAACCTCGGCTTTTAATTTCCTCCTCCCTGGATCTCCACCGCCAGTTCTACTTCAATTCTGGCTGTGGCCAGGTTTGCCCCTTGTCCAATTACTCCAATACAGACCAGTAAGGCGTCCTGAGGATCAGGCGTGCCTCCACCGGCTTCATCGTCAATCAGAAAAGTAGTATAGGTGTAATTGGGATCTAAAGTCCCATCCGGTGCTCTAAAATAAGGCTGTTTGAAAAAAAGCACCTTTTCTACGTCCGGGATTCCGTCTCCGTCCGGATCCAGCATGGATAAGAGTTCGAGATCTGTTTTTTTGCGGAAATAGTTCGGATCCAATGGAATGTCTATACCTGTAGGTTCCTTGAGATAATTACCTTCAAAACTTATCCAGGTTTCATTGGCAAATAAATCCTCAATGGCAATCCAGGAGGCATCGAAACCGGCCTCAGAAGCATTAAATGCCTGCTCCTGGGCTCGGATGTTTCCAGCTACTTTTGGTCCTGTACTGGTCACCGTTACCACAGCCAGACCAATGGTCAACATAAAAGCCAGGACCATTATAATTATTAACAGGGCAACTCCTCTCCGTTTGTGCCTAATTATTTCATTCAATGTACTTTTTTGATTTTTTTTAATTATTTTTCTCATCTTGTTCCCAGATTATAAAGATTTAGGGCCAGGTTCCGGATAGTGGAGGTTGAGTCAAGAAGAACCCGGCGGTGCCCGTCATTTGAAGCAGCTGCCGGGCTGTTGGCAATGGCCGGCCGGCGGTAGAGATGAATATCATTGGGAGGCTCTCCGGAGACAGCCAGCATGGCTCTTTCCGTTTTTCCCAGAACCCAAATTCTGACTTGCTGGATGGAGCTAATGATATCCAATTTTGACTGTTTGGTAGCTTCATCGTCATTTGGCTGGATGGTCCAAGCATCATTATCCCAGTCGGTAAATCCATCCAGAACTCCATCCATATTCAAGTCGCCGTTATATTGAAATTGGAGATTTTCAATATTCTGGGCCAGCGGCAAGTGAAGAACTTCGCCTTGCTCATCAATTGTAGTCAAGTAAAGAGTATCCGGGATTCCTAAATATCCGTGATCCTCATCCAGATGGGCGATATCAGGGTAATCACCGGAATTCCCGGTTGTATCAAGCCAATACTGCTTTACTTGACCTAAGGTCATTAGAGCATCATCCCAACAGTCTTCCGAACAGCCTGTATCAATCAGTCCGCCGGGCGGATTTAGTTCTGATTGGCCGGGCTGCATGTTAAAATGCTCTATTCCTTCACCGCAACCGTAGACACTGTTTACGGGAATATAACGGAACCCATAACACCCAGGACAAGTGGTAGATATAATCAGAATCACCCGTTCTTCATAAAAATCCGGGCATTCATATGGGGCATTCTCCAGCTCCCAATCATATAGAAAGGCGGTTGCCGCTCCACCCCCTACTCCTCCACTATATTCACGGATGTGAAGGGCTAAGGGGTCGTCAAAATTTCCCATGACTTTTATGGAATCAGCTTCGGCCTCTCCCGGACTGAAAGCATCATATCCCTCCAGGAAATAACCGGCTATCTCCGCAGTCAAGCCCACTCCAGCCGAACGGACATCCCTGGCTATAAAAAACATGGGTGCTCTGACATCATGCTGAAGTTCGGCCAGCTGCTGCTGGTCAACAGCAATGCGGTTACTTCTCATATAGAGAGCCAGGGTCCCCAGAATGACCACCAGCATGACCGTGCTGGCCACAATAAGTTCGGTTAAGGTGAGTCCTTTCCGGCCTTTTATCAAATATTCACTCATGGTTATTCCTTCCCCTATTATTACTCCCGCCTCCTACCGCCCGATAATTGTCCCCATCCTGGCCAGGAGGCGGTGTTTAGCTGGCTCATCAATTAAATCATCCCGGTTGGTCTGTATCTGCTCAGGCCCGAAAACATAGACCGTAACTTCCCAGGAAAAGCCCTGTGACTCCAGAATAGTAATCCGGCGGTAATCGAGGGTATTGTCCTGGTTTATGTCGATTTGTTCATCAAGGCTGCCGGCAGACAAAGCAGATATTTCATCCCTGGTTAAATCCCTGATGAAATCAATTTGCTGCTGGGCTAAAAAAGTGGCGCTGGAGATTTTATCAGAACGGGAATTAATCATAACGCTGTAAGTAAATAACTGGGCCAGGCCAAGCAAGGCAATGGAAACAAGAGCCATGCCTACAAGGGCTTCAATTAAAGTCATGCCTCTTCTTTCCTCTTTCTGGTAAGAGAAAAAATTCTTTGTTTTTTTAAATTTTTTAAGTTTCATGACAATCGTTATCCCCCGCTTGCTGCTTTTTCATATCTAATAGAACCTCCATGATAAAACCAGATTTCCCTCAAATCAGGCTGCCTTTTATTTAAAAGCTTTATACTCTGGAGAATAACGGAATTTTGTTGGGGATCATAATTTGAGATAAAGCCGAGGGCAGAAAATTCTACTTGCTGAGTTGGAAGATTCACTGTAACCACAAATCCTGGAAAAACCTGTTTTGGAATCTCCCCTGGAGCAGCTTTCCAGATTCCTGGGGTATCCTCCCTTTCCACAACATAGACCCAGTTTCCGTCCTGTTGATAAAAGCGAACCCTGTAGCTCAGCTTGGTTTTAACTGCTTGAAACTTGGCCTTTTCTACTGTGGTCAGAATATCCCTGGCTTCACTTTCCAGCCTTCTTGTCTCCAAAGAATTAAGAATACCGGGAGTCAGAGCCATGCCTAAAAGACCGACAATGGCAATAACCACCAGGGCCTCAATCAGAGTGAATCCATTACTAAGGCTGTCTGTTTGTTTTGTTGCTGGGGTAATTAATTGCTTTCTCTGGATATTTTCCCCTTTTTTCAATATTTCCCCCCTTGTAAAGGACCCTTAACTCTGTCCCTTTTTTTGCGGTTTGCTCTCTATCCAATTCTGCTTCTTTCTGAAAACTCTGTTCTTTTTTGAAGGAATTCTCATATTTTTCTTTAAATTGCACAAGGAAGACCCTTTCACTCTATCTATTTTGACATATCATAACTCAGCTAATTAATAAAATAAATGAATATTATATAAAGTCAATACTCATGGGGGATGATTTGGGAGGTGAATATTTTCATCCGGCCATCCCCCCTCAGGGGGTTATTCCCTCACCCCTCACCACCCCTCAGCCCTTCCATACCCTTCCCCTCTTCAGGATCATTCATTAAATAAGCCTCAGTTGAATTTTCAAGAGGACTGTGATATTCCTAACCCGATGATTTCAAAAAACAACCGGGCTCAAATCTCTATTGTCTTCATTTTCTTATTTTTTCTCTGCCTTTCTCTATTTGTCAACATCCCGGTCCTGCAAAATAATTTTCTTTTTGCTGACGAAGCTATTTATTTCTCCATGACTCAAAGCCTGGCCCAGGACGGAGATTTGGAATACACCAAGCAAGACCTTTACCGTTATTACAAACATTTCAACGCCGGTCCCTTGGGCATTTTCCTTAAGAAGGGGAAAGAAGGAAAAATCTTCTATGCCAAGTCCTTCGTTTATGCTCTCTTCGCAGCTCCCTTTGTCAAGATATTCGGCATTAACGGCTTCTTAGTTTTCCATTCTGTTCTACTATTTTTGTTGCTTTTTATGGGGTACTCCTATCTTCGCCTAGGAAACTCTGATAATTTGGCTCTTATAACTACCCTGACTTTTATTTTTGCCAGCATCGCCTGGATTTATTTTATCTGGATATCGCCTGATTTCTTCAACATGGTTCTTATTTTTTCAATCCTTTTTCTCTGTCTTTACAAAACAGGTTTAGCGGAAGCAAATAAAGCAAAGGAGCTCAACCAAGGAAGCTCTTTTAAACGGTTTCTTCTCTCCGACTGGTCCGACTACACAGCCTCAATCCTGGCCGGTGTGGCTGTCTTTTCCAAACCTCCTAATATAGTCCTTTTAGCTCCCTTGGTACTTATTCCCATTTTTAAGAAAAAATTATTCAAAACATTTGCTGTTCTTATTATTTTTCTTCTAACTTCGGCGGCTTTCTGGGGCTCCAATTATCTCATTACAGAAGACTGGAATTACCAAGGAGGAGAAAGGAAAACCTTCTATTTTAAATACCCCTTGGAAAAAGAAGATTATACCTTTGATTCCTTAGGAAAAGAAATGACTGCTGAAGGATACGGACAGAGACATCTTTTTCCTTTAAAAGTATCTGCGTACAATGCCTTTTATTACTTTTTCGGCCGCTTTACCGGGATAACATGGTATTTTTTCCCGGCAGTAGCCTTCCTTGTTCTTTTTTTTATAAGCCGAAAAAAATGGACCCGCTGGATTCTTCTGGCAGCTCTGTCTGCTGAAATTGTGATCTATATCGTCCTCATGCCCGATAACTATGCCGGCGGCGGCGGAGCCTTAGCCAACCGCTATTTCCTTAATATTTTTCCTTTCTTCTTTTTCCTCCCTCCTCTCAAGAGAAATCTCAAAGACCTTGTCTCCATTTGGTTAGCTGCCTGCCTTTTTATATCTCCTATTTTAATTACTCCCTGGAAAAGCTCTCAGTTTCCTTCAACCCATGCCAAAAAACTCCCTTTCAAATTATTTCCTGTTGAATTGACTCTGGTAAATAACATTCCTACCAATACTAATCCCAATGCTTTCCGCCAGGAAGTTGGAACTCATCCTCACATCGGCTGGCTTCACTTCCTTGACGATAATTTTCTCCCCAGACTAGAACGCAACGGATTCTGGACCAGGGGTCCCTATGAGGCAGAAATGGTTCTTAAAACTTACTACCCGGTAGAAAAATTGATTTTTAATCTTTTGAATAATCCCCGGATGCGAAACAACATCACCGTTGAAGTGGAAGGCCAAAAAAAATCTCTCTCTCTTGGTCATAAACAATGGGGTGCTCTGGAATTTCAACCTGGGAAAGGTTTCAAGATGAGAGCAATCCATCTTTATAAAATAAAAGTCAAGGCAGAAAAAGGCTCAATCCCTTACTTTGAAGACGAGACTTCGGATGAAAGGCGCTTTCTGGGAGTTTTCTTCAAAATAGATATTATACCCCAAGAGTAATGTGCGGATTCTGCGGCCTGGTTCAAAAAAGAGAATCACCTTCTCCCCAGGAAGAACTGCTTTCTTCCATGTGTCAGGCTATCATTCACCGCGGGCCAGATGATCAGGGAATACATCTGGAAAAAAATGTTGGACTGGGAGCCCGCCGTCTGAGCATTATCGACGTTGAAGGAGGTCATCAGCCTCTGTCAAACGAAAACGGTTCTATCTGGATCGCCTACAATGGAGAGGTCTATAATTTTCTTTCCCTTAAAGATGAACTCCAGAAAAAAGGTCATAAATTCTCAACCAGAAGCGACACCGAGACAATCGTTCATGCCTATGAAGAATGGGGAGAAGACTTTATTCAACACCTCAGAGGAATGTTTGCTTTTGCTCTCTGGGACAGAGAAAAAAATACTCTCTTTCTATTCAGGGATCGTTTGGGCATAAAACCTCTTTATTATACCCTGCTTGAAGATAAAACTCTGGTCTTCGGTTCTGAATTGAAATGCCTGCTGAAACATCCCCGAGTCCAGCGCCGCCTTGAGCCCCAGGCCCTGAACTTTTTTCTGACCCTGGAATACATACCAGCTCCATACTCAGCCTTTAAGAATGTTTTCAAGCTTCCTCAGGGAAGCTTTCTCAAGTATAGAGATGGAAATATCGAAGTGAAAAAATACTGGGAAATTCTGCCCCTGACTGACAAAGAAGACTCTTTTTCAGACGAATATGACCTTCCTTCTCTCACGGATCAACTCTTCGCCCTCCTTAAAGAATCGGTTTCACTCCGGCTGATAAGCGATGTTCCACTGGGAGCTTTTCTCAGCGGAGGTATCGATTCTTCCTGCATCGTGGGGCTTATGAGAGAACTGGGAGTATCTCCCCTGATGACTTTCTCCATCGGTTTTGAAGAAAGCTCCTATAACGAGCTTGAACATGCCCGCAGAATCGCCAGAAAATTTCAAACCAAGCATGAAGAATTCATTATTCAACCCCAGGCGCTTCAACTCACCGAGAAACTTATTCATCACTTGGATGAACCATTCGGTGACTTTTCCATCTTTCCAACCTATTTGGTTTCCGAGATGGCCCGGCGGAGAGTTAAGGTCATTCTCTCAGGAGACGGAGGAGATGAAATCTTTGCCGGTTATGAACATTACCAGGCTCAGAAAATCTCCCGTTGGCCTTTTTTTAAATTCCTGCCTACGCCTTTGACGAAAATGGTCAAATGGTTTCCCCCCTCAGCCCAAAAAAAAGGGATCTGGAACAAAACCCGCCGCTTCCTGCAAGGACTGTCCCATGAGAAAGACCTCAGGCACCTGCGGTGGATGATGTTTCTTAACCAAAAGGAAAAACAAGCTTTGTATACTCCGGAATTTCAAGAGCAACTGGGAGGAATACCTCTGCTTTCTTCAACCTTGCCTTTCTTTGAATATTATCAAAACATGAACAGCTTTGATGATATTACCGGAGAACTTTACTTAGACCTGAAATCATACTTAGCCGATGACATCCTGGCCAAAGTGGACAGAATGAGCATGGCCGCATCCTTAGAAACGAGAGTTCCTCTTCTTGACCACAAACTGGTGGAATTTGCCTTCAGCCTCCCCGGAAAACTAAAACTCCATGGAATGTCCACCAAGTGGATATTTAAAAAAACCATGGAGCGTCTCCTGCCTAAGGAAAATATTTACAGGTCCAAAGAAGGATTCAGCATCCCCATCAAGCACTGGCTAAGAAATGATCTCAAAGAAATGATGCTTGACTATCTCAGTCAAGATCATCTCCGGAAAGAAGGCCTCTTTAATCCATCAGTTATTGGCCGGATGATTCATCAACACCTGGAAGGCCGGGAAAACTTCAGCCATCAGCTCTGGGCTTTACTGGTTTTCGAAATCTGGAAAGAAAAATACCTTTAAACCTTCCTTATAAGAAAAATATCTTTGGTTTCCGGTTTCACCTTGAACTCTTCGGAAACAGGAAGTCCTAAAACCCAGATGATACGGTCTCCTGATAAAAAAACAGGCTGTCTGCTTCTTTCTGAACGGGGTATGTCCCTGGCTCTCATCAATTCTTTCAATTTTTTCCTACCGGGGCTATTCAATGGTTGATAGCGGTCTCCCTCTTTTCTTGACCGAACAGTTAAAGGAAAATTTATTTTACCCATATCAAATACAGCCTGGCGGGAATCATCATATTTAAAGCGGGACATCTCCTTTTTGGTCAATCTTTCTCCTCTGAATACCAGGCCGGCTTCTTCCAGGACAAGAGGAGAAAAGCCATCCCAACGATAATAAAATTCCTGAGGGGAACCCAATTTTTCGGTCAGCTCAATTCTGCCCTTTTCCCGGCGGATGACCAAATCCTTGCTTAGTGGATGTTCTTTTCCGCTAACCAGTTTAAGAACAGATTCCACATCCTTGTAAGATATTCCTCTGATATCACCTTTGGCTAATTCCAAGTAGAAGCGGACCAGACGCCTGGCCAACCCTTGGGAGGTGCTTTGAAGCAGACCAGCATCAAGATAAAACCTCCCTTCTGATTTCTTGACCGCTTCTGCTCCCTTTTTCCTGGTAAGCTCCTCTAATATTTCTTCTTCTTCCCGGAGAATTGAAGTAAGCTGTCCTATGTGATGGAGGAGATTGGAATCAAAATTCTTTTCTAAGTAAGGAATTAACTCCAATCGAATTTTATTTCGCCTAAAGCGGCAATCATAATTACTCCGGTCTATCCGAAAAGAAATCTTTCTTTCCTGGAGAAATTCTTCCACCTCCTTTCTGCTGACTTCAATAAAAGGGCGGATCATTTTCCCTTCTACCCGGGGAAATATCCCGGCTAACCCCAGATGCCCGCTTCCCCGGAAAAGCCGGAGGAAAAATGTTTCTGCCTGGTCGTTCAGATTATGGGCGGTAGCTATTTTTGCTTCACCCAGCGCTGCGGCTTTCTTCCTTAAAAATTCATACCTTGCCAACCGAGCAGCTTCTTCGAGGTTAATTCCTTTTTCCTTAGCTTCCCGGCGAATATCTTTTTTGCTCACAAAAAGAGGAAGAGACAGTTCTTTGGCTTTCTGTCTGACAAAAATTTCGTCTCGATCCGCTTCTTTTCTCAAGCCATGGTTGAAATGACCGAGAAAAAGCTCAAACTCCAATTCCTCGCGAAAATCCAGGAACAGATGCAGGAGAGCAGACGAATCTACCCCTCCTGAATAGGCAAGAAGAATTTTATCTCCGGGCTGAAGCAGCCGGTATTTCCGGATGGTATTTTTAACTTTCTCAAGAAGCATCATCCTGCCTCCGGATATGATAACGCAAACCTCTCTGCGACCCTTATTTCCCCGGTTTATTAAAGCAGAAAGTGGCGGTGGAGGGATTCGAACCCCCGACTCTGCGGATATGAGCCGCATGCTCTAACCGTCTGAGCTACACCGCCGGACTTGTGCATTTTAGTCAAATTACCCTGGGAAGTCAATCTTAAGAGGAATAGACTCAGCGGACAATCACCTGGCATTCCTGAAGCTCAAAAGAAACACTTTCGCCAGTGGGACCATTGCCCGCTACTTGAGAAAAGCTGATCGCAGCTTCTCCTGCCTCCTTGGCCACAAAAACCAGAACAGCGATAATCCCTCCGCCTGTAACACCCCAGCCAACCTCAGGGGAAGAAAAACCGATTGTACAAATTCCAGCAGAATTATCAATGTTCTGGAGAAAGGAAGGGTCTTTTCCCAATTGGCGGACAAACCCGCCCATGGTGACTTCTTTTAATTCCAAAATCTGACTGTTGAAGTTCAGGTTGCAACTGAAACTGTTCACCTCATCCTCAGCCCGGATATTTACCATCAGCCGGAATTCCCTCTCCTTGGGAATCTGAACCCTGGTGGTATTAAATTGAAGAATATTTTTTCTAGGCTCAGTCCGTCTTTCTTCTGTGGGCTCCTGGAATACCCTATCTCTCCTTAGTCTTTCTTCATCCAGTTCTGAAGAGGGAGGACGCTGACCAGGCATTTCCAGGCCAGCACTCTCACCCAAGCCAATCCAAATAGGCTGTGAGTCTTTTTCATACTGGGGAGTCCTGCGAATGATATAGGGAGTAATGGTCAGAATTACATCTGTTTGTTGGATGGCTTGATCGGTGCTTGAGAAGAGCTGGCCCACCACGGGAATACTTTTAAGTCCAGCCACTCCCTTCAAGGTTTTTCTTTCCTCATCCTTGAGAAGCCCTGCCAGGAGATTGGTTTCTCCGTTCCTCAGACGAATTATATTTTTAACTACGCGGGTGGAAATTATCGGAATATCAGCAAAGCCGGTACCACCCAGAGAATTAATCTCCATTTCCATCTCCAGGGTGATTTCTTCTTCCCGGTGAATGTGTGGAGTAATTATGACATCAATCCCCACATCCTTGTAATCAAAGGAGGTGATAGGTTGCTGGCTGACTCCTCCAGCAGCAATAGGAGAAAAAGTGGTTCTCGGAATAGGGATCTGGTCTCCGACGAGGTATTCAATCTTTTCCCCCTCCACTCCTCTCAGCCGGGGCTGAGAGATCATCTTGGTATCAGCATCGGTTTCCAGAAGCCGGATAAAAGAAGTGGGGAGAATTAGTTGATAGCTTTCTTTTTTGCTGAAATCAAGGTCACTTAGGTTCAACCAACCGCCCTCATCGGAACTTTCTTGACTGTAACCGAAAGCTACTCCATACTGGTCAAAATCAATTCCCAACTGCCTGAGTTTTTTCCGGGAAACTTCCATGATTTCCAGATCAATAACCACTTCACCCTTGGCTTTATCCCAGGTTCTCAGTATTTTCTCAGCCGTCTCGATGATATCGGCTGTATCCCTGATGGTCAATGAATTAAGGTTTTTATCAACAATAATAGTAGGTGCTTTGTATTGAGTGCGCAGCATCTGGGTTAGACCTGCCTGAACTTCCTCAGCTTTTATATTGGAAAGATAAAAAGTTTTTATGGCCTGGATTTCATACTGGGCTCTTTTCACAGGTTGATCTGGAACAACGATAATCGATTTTGAATCGATGGGCCGGTAGAAATTTCTTGTGGCCACGCATAAAGACTGAACAGCCCGCTCAAAAGTCATCCCCTCCAAGTTAATGGCAAACGGAATATCCTTGAACTGCTCGTCAAAAAGAACATTAATTCCCGCATGCTTCCCCAGGGCCTGAAAAATCGACTTAAGGCTTGCTTCTCTGGTAAACTTCAAATCAATTACCTCCCCTGTTACCTGGAGCTTTATGGGAGGCTCAGCCCGGGTAATCACTGGCTCTTCTACCTTCTCTTCGGGTTTGCCGGTTAAGACTCTTAGGTCTTCAATTATTTCCCTGTTGGAAGGATCAAAAGAAAGAGCCTGCCTAAGCTCCTCTAAGGCTTCTTCTGTTTTTCCCTGGGAAGCCAATTTTTTTCCTTCTATCCAGTGGAAACGGCTGGCTGAAAGTTTTGTTCTTAGAAGTGCCAACCTGTAGACAGAGTTCTGTGGATCTTCAAGGACAGCTCGTTCCAAGTACTGGACGGCCCTGTTCCAATCGCGATTAACAGCTGCCTCGGTACCACGCTGATAGCTCTTGCTAAAAGTAGCACATCCCCAAAAAACCAAGCTTAGTGTTATCAAACAGGCGGCTTTTTTCATCAATTCTCCTCTTTCAAATAAAAGGTGTGTTTTTGACCGCTGGTTCCGGTAACTTCAAGGCTTTCTTCCGAAACCAAAGCCACCACCGAACCGTCTTCCAGTAAATCCCCCTCCCGGACAGCCACGGCGGTACCTTGAAAAATTATCAGGGCAACTATCTTATCTTTTGATTTCACATAACCTACATATTCAAGAAAAAGATTTAACTGATTCTGATTTTCCCGGTTCGCACCGCTTATCTCGGAACGTTGAGTAACAGCTTCCCTCTCCTGTCCAAGGGAAGAAAGGCCCTCCTCTGTATCAGGCTGGAAGGTGAAAATATTTCTCAGAGGAGGCTTAAAATCCTTGTTAATTAATTCGATTAAATCCATTCGAATCAGCCGCTCTGTTTTCACCTTTGATTGTTCTTTATGCTTTTGGGCAGGAAAATCTTCTCCCTGGACTAACTGAAGAGAAATAGCCGTTAAAAATAAAAGAGAAATCAATAAATAAAAATAATAATTACTTTTCATAGTAAGCTGAAAGTTCAAAACCAAGACCTAATCTTCCTGATTGGGACTCAATTTCCAGGAATCGGATATTCTCAATAAGTAAAAACTTAGGAAATTTCTCGACTGTATGGATGAATCTTTTCAAATTGTAATAGGAACCCTTTATCTGGAAGCTTATCTTGACCTTTTTTGCTGCACCCTCATCAATCTCCGAATAATCATAACGGAGCTGTTCCACGTTAATTCCGGATTCCTGAAACAGCCGTCCCAAGTCTTCCCTCAGTTTGCCAAAACCCTTTTTATCACCGTAAAAAAATCTCCTTAAAGATTGAACGTCTTCCTCAGCTTTTTTCCACTGTAGCCACTCTTCCTTCCTTTCTTTCTGGTTTTTTTCAAGGCCGGTTAGTTCTTTCTTCCTTGTTTCTAAATTCTCCATTTTTCGAATAAACTCTTGTTTTTTCCCCAAGGCCACTACTTGAAAAAAAATAAGAGAAAGAAAAAAGCCAAGGACACAGAGTCCAAGTAACCTCTTCTCTCTTAGTGAGATTAATTCAGATATTCCTTTCATAAAAAAACGTCACCTCGGAAACGTAAAACATTCTCTGATCTCTTGTTTCACTGACCACTCTTATATCCCGGCAGCCTGCAGCCTCTAAATCCTCGATAAATGTCAACAAATCCGTCAGGTGGCGGGATGAAAGTGTCAATCTAACCTCCATCTGAAGGTCTTCTTCACGAAAAACCGGATTCAATCTGGTAACATACGAACCACGGGGTAGAGTCTGTTCCAGATGAGTCAGAAACACTGTCCAGGAAAAACTTTTTTTGACCAAAAGGGAGTTAATAAAATTCACTTTCTTTCCATGGATTACTTTGGCTTCCTCTATTCTGGCAATCAATTTCTTTTCTTCTTTTTGAGTCTCTCTTTTTACTGTTTCTACCTGCTTCAAAGACTCCTCAACATCCGCCGATTTCATGAAATAAGTTACATATATCCTTAAACCATTAACCAGAATCACTGCCAGAAAAAGCAGCAACAAGCTGAAAATCAAGAAAAACAGCCTTCTATTTCGCAACGGACGGGTGGCTAGATTCAACCTCAATCTACGGTTAGAATTTTTTTTCATACTATCTGTCCAATAAGTGGCGACAATAGGCGAAATTCATGTGGTGGAAGGTCAAAATTTACAAGCGACTCAATTTTTTGGATAGAAATGGGAATTCTCTGTTTTATCCTCTCATAGAGCTGATCTTCTTCTTTCCAACCTCCCAGTCTAACCGTCATTTGACTCATCCGTTTTTTTTCCCGATCTTCGAGAAACCTGTTTGTGGTTTCAATTTCTTGAACAATATTTTCAATCTTTTGCTCTTCATTCTCTTGGCCATCAGAAGAAAATTTCAAGGGTTTTTGCCTGTAAATAAGTATTTCTCCTCTTTCATAAGCCAAGCAGCTAAGGACTTCTTCTTCAATATTGACTAACAAACCACTCCACTGGGAATCGAGCAGCCGGGAAAGACTAAAGACAGGAATTGCCACTATTCCTACTTTCAGTCCTTGTGAATTAAAAAAATCCTCATACTCTCTGATTATACAAGAACGGGAGACGGCAGTAACAACTCTTACCTTTTCCCCGTAATTATGGCTGTGATAAGACATCCTCAAATCTTTCGGCAGAATAGGAATCTTTTTCTTCAAGGAAAAATAAAGCAGTTTCTCAACATCATTTTTAAGAGTCGGCAGGGCATCAAAAGTGAAAATAAAAACCTTTTGTGACAATTCAGGCAGAAGAATGGCTGCATCACATCCGGAACAAGAAAGCTTTTTCAGCCCTTTATCCAGAATTTCTTTCAAGGCTTCTCTGTTTTTCAAGTTTTCCCGCTGAAAGGATGGAGTGACTAACTCTTTTTTCAAAGGATGAATAAATGTATTT
The DNA here is from genome assembly GCA_964440805.1 of uncultured Eubacteriales bacterium. Taxonomy (GTDB): domain Bacteria; phylum Acidobacteriota; class Aminicenantia; order Aminicenantales; family Aminicenantaceae; genus CAYTTR01. Next base: position 66,819 of record CAYTTR010000002.1, on the reverse strand, counting down.
ATAACTTTTTTATTCTTGGCTTCCACAGACAAGCCACATATATAACTGGATGTCAAATAAAAAGAACTCCGGGGAGAGGGTTGTTCTATGAACCAATCCCTGACTTCTCCCCACCATCTGGACAGATTCAAGCTTCCTCCCTTTTGGGCCATTTTTTCATTACTCAACAAAAGTGACTTTATTCAATTCCTTCAAGCTGGTCAATCCTTGAAGAGCCTTCTCAATTCCCACCTCACGCAAAAAGGTCATTCCTTCGGCTTTGGCTCTCTTTCTGACTTCTGATAAAGGCTTTTTATCCAGAATCATTTCCCTGATATGATCGGAAAGCTCCAGAAGTTCAGCTATAGCCGTTCTTCCGCGGTAACCGGAATACATACACTCCTGACATCCTTGGGACTCAAAGAACGGAGTATTCCTGTATTTATCCGGATTCAATCCTGATTCGGCAAGAATCTCATCATCATAATGGATTGCTTTACGGCACTTGGGACAGAGTATTCTAACCAACCGTTGAGCCAGGATACAATTCAAGGCCGATATAAAGCTGTAGGGATCAACTTGCATGTGGAGAAAACGTCCGATTACATCAAAAACATTATTAGCATGAACGGTGGTAAAAACAAGATGTCCGGTTAAAGCTGACTGGATAGCAATCTGAGCTGTTTCCGGGTCTCTGATTTCTCCCACCATGATTTTATCCGGATCATGCCTGAGAATCGACCGTAATCCCCGGGCGAAAGTCAAGCCTTTCTTTTCATTCACCGGTATCTGGGTGATTCCGTCGATTTGATATTCCACTGGATCTTCAATAGTGATTATCTTGTCTTCAGGAGATTTAATTTCCGTTAAAGCAGCATAAAGAGTTGTTGTTTTCCCGCTTCCAGTGGGACCTGTCACCAGAATCATCCCGTAAGGCTGAGTAATATATCGTCTGAACCTCTGGAGCACATTCTGGGAGAATCCCAAAAGATCCAGTCTGAGCTCAGCGATAGCTTCAGTGATCATCTCTTTATCCAGAATCCGGATAACTGCGTCTTCTCCATAAATGCTGGGCATTATGGAAACCCGGAAATCTATTGTTTTATCCTTGATTCTCAAACGGAATCTTCCATCCTGGGGCACACGGCGTTCAGCGATATCAAGATCGGACATGACTTTTACCCGGGAAATAATGGGCTCCTGAAATTTCTTATCTATTGGTTCCATGGCTCTGTCCAGAACTCCATCGATTCTGTACTTGATGACCACTCCCTCTTCTCTGGACTCTACATGAATATCACTTGCTCTTTTCTGGACCGCGGTGAAAATAATGGAATTAACCAGCTTAATTATGGAGCCGTCCTGGTCAGCTAAGCGTTCCACTGAAATTGTATCCTCCTCATGTTTCTCGTCCTTCTCCACAATCTGGCTGATAAATCCTTCTGTGGCATCCTTCAGTACCTGGAGGGCTGTTTCGCTCTTCCGCAAAGCTTCCTGAATAGCCCTTCTTGAAGCTGCTGTTACCAGAACTTTTTTTCCCATGTATGATTCAACGGTGTCAATAGTGGAAATATCGGAAGGATCTGCTACAGCTATTTTGATAGTATCTTCTCCTTCTTCTAAGGGAATAAAATTTGACCGGAATAGGAAGTCAACAGGAAAAGATTGAATAAGTTCCCTGTTCAAAGGATAGCTAAGAAGATCAAGGTAAGGCACATTGTATCTTTTGGCCAGAATTTTTGTTTTTTCCTCTTCGGCCGAGATTATTTCTTGCGTTTTGTTTTCCTTGGAATTAGCCATTATCTCACCACTCTTATAATATTGAATATGGGAATATACACAGCCAGGAGCATAGCCGCCACTAAAAGGCCCATGAAAATAATTATGACAGGTTCGATCAAAGAAACAAATGTATCTATTTTGCCTTGAATTCTTTCATCATAGACATCAGCTGTTTCCTTAAGCATACCTTGAAGGTTGGCTGATGTCTCTCCGATCCGGGCCATATCTACTGCAAGTGGAGGAAACACCTGGGCTTTTTTCATGGATTCAGAAAGATTTTCGCCATTTCTTATATCGTTTTCGATGTATCTCATTTTATGAACCAGATATTTGTTTGGCACTGCCTGAACAGCCACCCCAACCGAGGAAACCAAAGATATTCCTCCGCTTAGCAAGAGGCTCAAAGTACGGGAAAAAAGCGAGGAGGCTGACTCCAACCAGATTGATCCAGCATAAGGAATCCCGAGCTTCAAATGATCTATATATCTTCCTGCTTTATCCTTTTTTTTAGCCTGAAAAAAAAGAACAGCTAAGATAAAAAGCCCCAGAGCAAAATAAAGTAGATTATCTCTCAGGAAAAGAGAAAAGGTCATTAAGACTCGAGTTATTCCGGGAAGCTGGGCTTCAAAATCTTCATAGAAACTGGAAAATCGGGGCAGAATGAAATTCAAAAGAATGGCCAGGAGGATAAAAGAAAAAAATATAAGGAGAGTAGGATAAGTCAAAGCTGAGCGGATACGGGATTTTGTTCTGGCAACAACCTGGGCATAGGCAATATAGCGGCCAAGGGTTTCAGGGAGGTTTCCACTCCTCTCGCCGGCCATCAAAGATGCTGTATAAACCTTGGAAAAAATTTTTTCATATGGCAAAAACGCTTCTGACAGGGATTTTCCCTCTCTTACATCTTTCTCAACCTTCATCAGGATATCTTTGAGATGCTGATTTTTAATCCTGTTCGAGATAATCTGGATACTTTTAAGGACGGGATATCCAGCTTTAATCAGGGCAACAAACTCCTGGTTAAATAAGATAACATCTTTATCTTTAATCCTCCTCTCAAACGGGAGGGAAAAATGAGAAAGCCTCTTCCAGTCTCTTTTGACAGCCAGTACACACAGCCCCCGCTCCTCGAAATGCCGGCGGACATCTCCTGCTGAGGGGGCATAAAAGGATTGAGTTATGATCTTCCCCCTATCTGTAGCCAACCGGCAGTGGAAATATGGCATTAGGATTGAATTCTTTTCAATAATATTTTGCTTTTTTTCTCTATTAATGTTAGGTTATCCTTCTTTGTTTGTCAAACCCGGCCGTAACAATCACCAACATTCATAGTTTTTCACCTATTGACAAAAATAAAGAAAATATCTAAGTTAAAAATAAGATGAAAAAAACTGGATTTAAAAAGGTGGGTTTGTTTATGCTATTGATTGGAATTATTCCATTTTTTGGGGAAAGTGGCTTTTCTTCGAGAGCACCGAAGATGATTGAATCGGCTTCACCTGAGCCTCAGACAATCAAAAAACCGGAAGAAGATTACATTAGTAAATTCCTGAGTAGAAACACCGAGCCTTTAGGACTCAAAGAAAATACAGCTTTGGAAAAAATACTTAACCAACCTGATATCACCTGGGCTTGCCGGGCAATAGAAAGATCCATTTTGAACTAACCATAATTTTTTTTATAATAATGATTCAATTATTTGGATTTTTTTCCGAGAATTAAGACGATATGTCCCGAAAAATCTTTGCTTTTATTTTTGTTCTCGTCCTGTTTTTAGCCCTCGGCGGAATAAATATTCACCGGAAAATAAGCTGGAAAGAGCCTACAGATGGAGTTGTCTGGAAAAATAAATCCAGCCGCTTGACAGCGGTAAAAGTGGATACCGGCTCTCCTGCCTATCTGGCCGGAATCAAGAAGGGAGACATATTATTATCTATAACAATCCAGGACTACACTTATCCCATTAACAACAAGATCGACCTGTCCAAAGTCCATTGGAGAGCCTTCCTTTCCTCACAAAGGGCTTATTACCAGATTAGCCACGAGGGGGAACTCCTGGTTCCTTCTTTTTTTCTCTCTCAGAAGAGCGTTCATCCACTTTATTATTTCATGGCTTTAATCGGTATTACCACCATTATCATTATGTTCATGGTGTTTTTTAAATCAAAAAGGCCGTTTTCTTTGGCTAACCTATTTTTCTGCCTTATCTCTTTTTCTTTTTTCGCTTTGTTTGTTTTCTCTCCCACCGGCGAAATGGATTTTCTGGATAACATTTTCTACTGGATCGATGAAATCGCCCTTTTGGTATTTGCTCCTCTGCTTCTTCATTCCTTCTTGGTCTTTCCCAGGCGGAAGATGTGGTTCAAGCAACCATCGGTTTCCTGGCGCATTCTCTATTTTCCAGCCGCAATTCTTCTTTTTATTAGGATTTTTATTCATTTATCTCATTTTTTTCCTTTTGATACCTATTTCATTTCCCGTTTCTTTTCTAACTTATCCAAACTGGACTTTCTCCATTACACTCTTTTTACCCTAACGACCCTAATCATAATAATAATGGACAATCAGAAAACCCAGAACCTGATTATCAAAAATCAGTTGAAATGGATATCCTATGGCCTGGGACTTGGCAGTCTTCCCTTTATAGCTTTTTATGTTATTCCTTTCCTTTTGGGAGGAGTACCTTCCAGGGCTGCCGAGCTTTCTGTAGTTCTCCTAGCCTTTATCCCTTTGACCTTCGCTTACTCCATATCAAGTTACCGGCTTTTTGATATTGAAGTCATTCTTAAAAAGGCAGTGACTCTTATCTCTGCCTATATTGTTTTAGCCATTCTTTATTTTATTGTCAGCTCTCAAACCCAGAGTTTTTCTGAAAACCGCCTGGCTGTGCTACTAATGGGAATTCTGGCCATAATCCTGGGCGCCACTCTATTTCCTCCCTTGTTGAAACTTTTTCAATCCCTTTTGGATAGAGTCATCTATAAAAGGAGTTACAAATACCGCCGCCTCCTTCTCTCTATCTCTCAAGAACTCACCCGGGAAAGAAATCTGCGCAAACTCGCCCATTCATTGCTTGACCTGATAGGTAATGCCCTATCGGTAAAAGATATTGCCTTGCTTCTTCCTTCTAACCAGAAGAAAAATTGTTTCATAGCTCTTGAATCACGCGGAGCAGTTCCTTCTTCGGGAACTGAATTAATCCTTCCTCAGGGCTTGATTCAACAGATGAATGTCAATAAATCTCTTTCCTATCTTTCCTCTTCCGAGAAACGGGATGCCAGGACTGATTGGGAGGATATGACAAAATCCGGTTTTTTTCATTTCCTCCCTTTTCACCTGGAAGGTAAATTAATCGGGGCTCTTGGTATGGGAAAAAAGACAGATAAAACATATTTGAACAGTGAAGACTGGGATCTTCTGGAAACCATATCTTCTTCAGTTGCTCTGGCTCTAGAGAATGCCTATTTATACGATCAAGCCCAAAAACGCACCTTTGAACTGGAAAGACTTAAGGATTACAGTGAAAATATCATCGAAAGTCTGACTGTTGGAGTAGCTGTCCTCGACCAAAAGGGAATAGTGACTGGATGGAACCGGGTAATGGAAAATTTGTTTTCTCTAAAAAAAGAAGAAGTTCTGGGGAAAAAGTTACTGAATATCCTGGGAAAGAAAAATTTTTCTTCTCTTTTTCCTCCTGATACTCAGTTAAGTTTTCGTCTGTTAAGTGAGATTTCCCTTGAAATGCCTTCCGGAGAAAAGAAAATCTTCGATATCGCTAAAACTCCTCTCCTGGATAATCAGATGAATTCTTACGGAACAGTTATTGTTTTTGACGATGTCACAGAAAAAATTTCCCTCCAGCAGCAGCTTTTGACCTCGGAAAAATTGGCTTCGATCGGGCTTCTTTCTGCTGGGGTGGCCCACGAAATCAACACCCCATTGACGGGAATTTCCAGCTACGTTCAAATACTTCAGAAAAAATTAACAAACTCCCCGCATAACAAAATCCTGGAGAATATTGAAAAACAGACCGACAGGGTAGCCAGGATTGTGAAAAATCTTCTCAATTTTGCCAGAAATCCGGAAAGCACCTCTTTCCAGAGAGTAAACCTCAAAGAAAACCTGGAAGAAATCATTTCCCTTATTGATTACAAACTGAAAACCATGAACATTGAACTGGAGCTCCAGCTTGAACCGGTTCCTCAGATTTGGGCCCAGGGAGAGAAAATTCAACAGGTTTTTATAAACATAATTCTCAATGCCATTGACGCTATGCCTGAAGGGGGAAAACTTAGCTTAAAGCTTTTCCAGATGAATAAAACAGCTGTTATTCAAATAAAAGACACCGGCACAGGGATTAAAGCTCAGCATCTTCCTCATATCTTTGATCCCTTTTTCACCACAAAAGGTATAGGAAAAGGTACTGGACTGGGACTGTCAATAAGTTACGCCATTGTTAAAGAACACGAAGGCCACCTAACAGTGGAAAGCGAATCTGGACAAGGCTCTACTTTTACAATTTATATTCCCATAGATCTTAAAAATAAGAAACATACGGAGTCCCTGCTCGGATAAAGAGAGAAGATCATGTCAAAGAAAGCTTCAATTCACATCATTGATGACGAACCCATTATCCATGAAGTGTTGGGAGATTTCCTGATTTCCGAGGGATACGAAGTGGAAAGCTCGACAAACGGAGAAGAAGCCATCCAAAAACACAAAGCTAAAAAATATGATCTGGTGCTTCTCGACCTGCTAATGCCTGGAATGAGCGGCCTGGAAGTCCTTCCAGAATTGATGAAAATTGATCCCTTAGCAGTGATCATCATCATTACCGCTTATGCTTCGGTCGAATCTGCTATCAAGGCCATGAAGAGCGGAGCCTTTGATTACATTCAGAAACCTTTTAAACACGAAGAACTTCTGATTACTGTTCAGAGAGCTCTCCGGCACCGAAGGCTTCAGGAAGAAAACCTCCGGCTAAAAGATGAACTAAGCCGAAAGTACAGATTTGAAAGGATCATTGGAAAGAGCCAGGCAATAAATAATGTTTTCGAACTCATCAAGGCAGCTGCTCCAACCAGAAGTACCATGCTGATAATGGGAGAAAGCGGGACCGGAAAAGAACTGGTCGCCAGGGCCATTCATCAAAATAGCAATCGGACTCAGAATCCGTTTATTGTAGTTAACAGCGGCTCTCTTCCTCCAGATCTTCTTGAAAGCCACCTCTTTGGACATGTCAAAGGAGCTTTTACCGGTGCAGTCACTGAAAAAAAAGGTCTTTTTGAAGTAGCCCATAACGGAACCTTATTCTTTGACGAAATCTCTTCCCTTAACCCGGAAACCCAGGCAAAACTTCTCAGAGTAATGCAGGACAGGGAATTCATGCGGCTCGGAGGGACGAAGACAATACGGGTTGACGTAAGAGTTATCGCTGCTACCAATACAGATCTTGAAGATCTAATCAAAGAGCAGAAATTCAGGGAAGATCTTTTCTACCGTCTCAACGTCATTAAAGTTGAACTTCCCCCTCTCCGGGAAAGGAAAGAAGATATCCCCCTCCTGGTCAAGCATTTCATTTCCCAGTACAGTGAAGAAAATAAAAAAGAAATAATCGGAGTTTCAGAGGATGTCTGGGAAATATTCGAGAATTACAACTGGCCAGGGAATGTCAGAGAACTGGAAAATCTTATTGAGCGGGCCATTGTCCTGACTAAATCCAAAATAATTACCCGGGATCTTTTGCCTCCATCAATGCTTAATCCTCAAAACAGAGAGCCGAATTCCCTTTCTTTAGAAATCCAGGGAGGACTCAAAGAACAACTTTTGGCTTATCAAAGGAAAATCATTATCAACGCCCTGAAAAAATCCAACGGAATCCAAAAAAAGGCGGCTGAGATTTTAATGATTAAACCTACTACTCTTAATGAAATGATCAAAAGACTGAGAATTGACGTGAACCGGGTCTACAGAGAGCAGTAATTACTGCAAATGATATAAAATCAGTTAAATCACTGAAGAGAGTGGCTCACTCTTTGAGATCGATTTTCTGTTTCTTTTTCCTTTCTTTCTCAAATTCTTCTTCCCAGGTAACAAAACTATGATAAAAGATCCTGTCTCCTTCGTCAATTCCCCTTGTAATCTCTGTTATATGTGAAGTTTTGGCTCCAAAGGCCTCCACCGCGTAAGCAATGGCCTTTTCTGGGTCTCCTGAGCTGCCACAGGTATAAATATCCAAAGCACCGTAGCCATATTCCGGCCAGGTATGAGTGGAGATATGCGATTCGGCGATCACCACCACCCCGCTTACTCCATGAGGAGGAAACCGGCTGAAGGAAACCGCCCATACGTGAGCACCGGCAATTTCAGCAGCCTTGACCAGAATTTGCTGCACTTTTTCAACGCTTCCGATAATCTCAGGATCGCAACCCGAGGCTTCGGCTATGTAATGATGTCCAATAGGAGAATGAGTTTCTTGTGACATTATTTTATCTCCTTTTTTTTTATAAAGAGAAAACAAAAACTTAACTTACGCCAGAAATTGCTATCCTGTCAAGATAGGAGACGTTCCCCAAGGGGACACCTCTTAAAGAGAAAAGTCAAATTTAACTTAACTTTATTCAATCAATTTCTAAGGACCGTTAAAAACCATAAGATACATTTCTTGAGAAAGAGGTGTCCCCTTGGGGAACGTCCCCTTTAAATTAACAACTTTCTCTCTTCCTTAACCACATTCAAAACGATATGAGTTACAGAGCGCTCCACATAAGGCAATGACAGGATACTTTTAATTAGACTGTTAAGATCTTCACGGTTTTGAAAATAACCGATAGCCAGCGAATCCCACTCTCCGGTAATATCATAAACTGCAATAATTTGAGTATTTTCAGCAATTTTTTCCTGGGTCTCCAAAAGCTTCCCCTTGGAAATACGGAGAGCTATTATGGCTATCAGGTCAAAGCCAAAATATTTTGGATCTACAACAGGAATATACCCTTTTATTATTCCTTGTTCTTCAAAGTGCTTAATCCGGCGAATAACAGCAGTTACTGAAGTACCGGCTTCCTTGGCAATTTCCCGGAAACTAAGGCGGGCATTTTTGTTTAAAAGGCGGATTATCTTTTTTTCCAATTCATCGACCATGAGACCTCCTATATTACTATTGTTATAAAATATATAGCAGATTGATATATTTGTTTCAATATTAAAAAAAATTATTGACAATTATATCATTATTTAGTAATTAAAATGACTAATGCAATAGTAAAGAGGAGGAATCATGAGTCCTAACAACCCTGAATTCAAAGGATACGGTTTCCTTAATGAAGAAGATGTTCTGCGCTTTATACAGGATCCAGGAAATAGGATAGAATTTATCAGAATTATTTTTCCGGATATTCTGGGCAGACAGATGGATTTCACTATTCCCAAAGAAGAGCTGGAAAAGGCTTTCTCTGAAGGGAAAGGATTTGATGGTTCTTCGGTAGAGGGACTGGTCAGAATTGAAGAAAGTGATCTTGTCATTCGGCCTGAAGCATCCACTTTCCGGGTTTTACCCTGGGAATACAAAGGCTTTGATCCGGAAATAAGCTGGAGAGAAGCCGTAATGTTCGGAGATATTCTTACCCCAGAAGGAAAACCATACGAAGGAGATTCCCGCTATATCCTGAAAAAAACCCTTGAAAAAGCCAGGAAGGAACATGGTCTTGAGGATTTTAAAGTGGGACCAGAACTGGAATTTTTCCTTTTCCCCTCAGAAAAAGAAGCCTCCCCCCTTGACCATGGAGGCTATTTCTTTGCCGGCCGCCACGGTAAAATCCGCAAGGAGATTCAACTTCTGCTAAGAAGAATGGGGATAACTTCTGAATATGATCATCATGAAGTGGCTCACGGCCAGCATGAAATTGACCTGATGTACACCACTGCCCTGGAAATGGCTGATATCGGAATGATTTTTCGCTATATGGTTAAAAAAACGGCCCGGATGCACGGGCTATATGCTACCTTTATGCCCAAACCTCTTAACGGTCAAAACGGAAGCGGTATGCATGTTCACCAATCTTTCTGGAGAAACGGAAAAAATTTATTTTTTGATGAGGCAAATGGCTTCCATTTATCAGAAATTGCCCGTCACTATATTGCCGGGCTTATGGTTCATGCCCGGGAAATATGTCCGGTTTTATGCCAATGGGTTAATTCTTATAAACGTTTGATTGTGGGCTATGAGGCTCCTGTTTATATAGCTTGGGGACAGAAAAACAGGTCCGCTTATATCCGGGTGCCTGAATATCAGAAAGGAAAAGAGAATGCCACCCGCATCGAATTGCGAGCTCCTGATCCTTCTTGCAACCTTTACCTGGCTTTTTCCACCATGTTCATGGCCGGGCTAGACGGAATTAAAAAGAAATATACCATGCCTCCTCCGGTTGAAGAAAATATCTACCGGATGACTTCTTCCCGGCAACGTAAGTTCAATATCAAAACCCTGCCTGGAAATTTGGAAGAAGGAATAAAGCTTATGGAAAAAAGTTCTCTTCTTAAAGAAACCCTGGGAGATCATATTTTCACCAAATTCCTGGCCAATAAAAAATTGGAAGTCGAGGAGTACAGAAAGCATGTTTCTCAGGAATTTGATAAACAGGTAAGTGAATACGAAGTGAAAAAATACTTACCTTTCCTTTAATTTATCTTAAAACAATTACTTCTTGACATTAAAAAATCCTATCTGGTATAAAAAGTTGTTATCATATTTTTTTTCTTTTTTTATTAAAGGCCTTTAAGGCCGGGTTAAGAGGAGGATTCATAAAATTCAAACATACTTCTGTCTTCTTGGTTTCCCTTCTTTTCATCCTCAAACATTACTGTTCAGGCCAAATTTTTTCCATACATTAATTAAATATCCATCCATAGATCATATTTACTAAAATGGAGGAGAACTGGTGAATGTTAATCTCGCCAAAATCAAATCATTTATAGCCAAACATGACTTTCAGAAAAGATATCTCATTTCCATCCTCCAGGATATTCAGGCAGAGTATAATTATCTTCCCCAGGAAGCTTTAAAAGTCACTTCCGAATCGCTCAAAATTCCCCTTATCGATATCATAGGCGTGGCCACTTTTTACCGCTCTTTCAGCCTCCAACCTAAAGGAAAACATCAGGTGACTGTCTGTCTGGGAACTGCCTGTCATGTCAGGGGAGCTCCCAAAATCCTGGAAGAATTCGAGCGGAAGCTCGGTATTGAAATCGGCCAAACAACTTCTGACCGCCTCTTCAGTCTTGATTCAGTGGCTTGTTTAGGGTGTTGCGCCATAGGCCCGGTGGTTGTAGTTGACGGGAATTATCACGCCCAGACAACCGTTAGAAATGTTGAACCTATATTGAAGCAGCACAGGGGAAAAGAGAAAAAACAATGAGTGCCAAAAAGAAAATTCAATCCATTAAGGACTTGGAAAATTTAATCAGGGCAAAGATTGAGGAAAGAAAAAAAGAAACCTTGCCTGTTCTGACAGTCTCCGCCGGTACATGTGGACAAGCCCGAGGAGCCATGAGAGTCATCACTGCTCTTGAGAAAGCTATCCAGCAAAATAATTTTGATGGGAAAATCAAACTAAAAGTCACCGGCTGCCATGGCTTCTGTGAGGCCGAGCCGAATATAATCATCCAGCCGCAGAATATTTTCTACCAGCATGTCCAGCCTGACGATAGTGAAAAGATTCTCATTAATACTATTCAAGAAGGCAAAATTATGGAAAACCTCCTATATGTTGATCCAGCAACAGGAGAAAAACTGGTTAAAGAAGAAGAAATCCCTTTCTATAAGAAACAAAAAAAAATCGTCCTGGGGGACAACTCTCTAATCGATCCCACTGATATCGATGATTACTTCTCTATCGGGGGCTATAGCTCTTTAACCAAGGTCCTGTCGTCAATGAACCCGGAAGAAGTTATCGAAACAGTGACCAAGTCAGGCCTGAGAGGACGCGGAGGAGCTGGATTTAACACAGGAACAAAGTGGCTCTTTGCCCGAAAAGCCAAAGACACGACCAAGTATGTCATCTGTAATGCTGACGAAGGTGATCCCGGTGCCTACATGGACCGCAGCCTGATGGAAGGAAATCCTCACCGGGTTCTTGAGGGAATGATTATTGGTGCTTTCGCAATTGGAGCCGGCGAAGGCTTCATTTACATCAGGGATGAGTATCCCTTAGCTCTCCACAACATAACCCTGGCCATAGAGAAAGCAGAAGAAATGGGGCTTCTGGGAGAGAATATTCTGAGCACTGATTTCAGTTTCACTGTTCACATCTCTAAAGGGGCCGGAGCTTTTGTTTGTGGCGAGGAAACCGCCTTAATTGCCTCTATAGAGGGAAAAGTAGGAGAACCAAGACAGCGACCTCCTTTTCCTGCTCTCAAAGGCTTGTGGAATAAACCTACCAATATAAATAATGTAGAAACATGGGCCAATATCCCTCTTATTATTAAAAATGGAGCCGGCTGGTTTTCCTCAATTGGGACCGAAGGCAGCAAGGGCACAAAAATCTTTTCTCTGGTAGGGAAAATAAACAATACCGGTTTAGTGGAAGTCCCTATGGGAATCACTTTAAGAGAAGTCATTCAGGATATCGGCGGCGGAACTCCAAGAGGAAAAGCCTTCAAGGCAGTCCAGACAGGAGGCCCCTCGGGGGGCTGCCTGCCTGCTGATAAGCTTGACCTCCCAATTGATTATGAAAGCCTCACCGAGGCTGGTTCTATCATGGGCTCAGGCGGCATGATTGTCATGGACGAGGATACCTGCATGGTGGATGTAGCCAAATATTTCCTTAACTTTCTCCGGGATGAATCCTGCGGCAAATGTCTCTCTTGCCGGGAAGGAACCCAGCGGATGTGGGAAATCGTTTCTGATATCACCGAAGGAATCGGTAAGAAGGGAGACACCGAACTCCTGGAGCAACTGGCCAGAGCAGTTAAAGACGCCAGTTTATGCGGCTTAGGCCAGACAGCGGCCAATCCGGTTCTGTCTACCTTGAAGTATTTCAAGGAAGAATATGAAGAACATATTATCCGCAAAAAATGCCCGGCTCTGGCCTGTAAAGAAATCGTTTCAGCTCCCTGCCAATACATTTGCCCAGTGGACCAGCAGGCCTCGGTTTATATTGCTTTAACAGCTCAAGGACGATTACAGGAAGCTCTAAACATCATACGGACAGACAATCCCCTTCCTTCTGTTTGCGGACGGGTTTGCGACCACCAATGCGAATCTGTCTGCCGGGCTGGCGAACTGGGCGATCCCATTGCCATCAGGGCTTTGAAAAGATATGTCATGGATTGGGCAGAAGCTACAGGAGCTAAGCCTTCCCCCCCGGAAAAAAAATCTTCAAGGAACAAAAAGGTTGCCATAATCGGCTCCGGCCCGGCCGGACTATCCGCCGGTTATTATTTGACACTCAACGGTTACCAAGTAACCATTTTTGAATCTCAACCTGTTCCTGGTGGTATGCTGGCCACAGGAATCCCTGAACACAGATTGCCTAAATCCATTTTAAACAGGGATATAGAGTATATTTCAAAATTCGGACTGGAAATCAAAACAAATCAAGCACTGGGAAAAGATTTTACTCTTGATGAAATGCTCTCCGCAGGTTATGAAGCAGTCTTCATAGCCACCGGAGCCCACAAATCAATGAGGCTCAACATTCCTGGAGAGGAGACACAAGGAGTAATTCAGGCACTAAAGCTTCTGAAAAAAGTCAATCTCGGCCAGGAAGTTGATCTGGGTAAAAAAGTTGGAATCATCGGCGGCGGCAATGCTGCCATCGACGTAGCCCGGGTGGCTACAAGGAATAACAACACTGAAAAAGTCATCATCCTTTACCGGAGAACAAGAAAAGAAATGCCGGCTTATGAAGAAGAGATTGAAAGCGCTCTGGAAGAAGGAATTGAAATCCAGTTCTTAGTAGCTCCTCAACAGATACTCACCCGGAACGGGAAAGTAGTTGGAGTTGAATGCATCCGGATGAAACTCGGGGAAAAAGATGTTAGTGGAAGAAGACGTCCTTTACCGGTTAAAGGCTCAGAATTCAGAATCGATCTGGATACACTCGTTCCCGCCATCGGAGAACGACCTGACATTTCTTTTATTGAAGAAAAAAATTCATTTGAGATCACTTCATGGAAGACTCTATCCGTCGATGAAGAAACCCTGGCTACTTCAAGAGAGGGAGTTTTTGCCGGCGGCGATGTGGTCACCGGGCCAAGTTCGGTTATAAAAGCTATCGCTGCCGGAAAACTGGCTGCTTCTTCCATAGATCAATATTTACAGAATAAAAAATCTAAAAAATCATATACCCTTAGCAGACCTTCAAGGTATATCGAACCTGTTGAATTGACTGAGGAAGAATTAGGCCGGACCAATCGCCCTGAAATGCTTAGACTCAGTCCCGAAGAAAGGCACAAGAATTTCAAGGAAGTGGAGATGGGACTGACAGAGAAAGGAGCTCGCCAGGAAGCCCGCCGGTGTATGAGGTGCGAGTTGGAGACCAAGGACGGAAAAAAAGCTTTAGGAAGGAAATCATGATTACGCTCAACTTAAACGGATTAGAGGTTCAGGCCGAAGAAGGCTGGACAATTCTTGAAACAGCCAAATTCTACGGCCTGGAAATTCCTACCCTTTGTTATAACGAGGGACTGAGTGTTTATGGAGGCTGCCGACTCTGCCTGGTAGAAATCGGACGCGCTCCTAAATCAAAATTGGTCAGCTCCTGCACCTACAGGGTTGAAGAAGGATTGATTGTTCATACAGATACAAAACGGGTCATCGAAACCAGAAAAATGATGATTGAGCTGATGCTCTCCTTAGCTCCGGGCTCCAAAGTCATTCAGGACTTAGCCTCAAAGTTTGGGGTTACCCAGGTTAGGTTTAAAGTCCGTAACGAGGAATGTGTTCTCTGCGGCCTTTGTGTCAGGATGTGCCGGGAACAGATGGACGGAAAAGCCATCGGTTTTCAAAACAGGGGTAATAAAAGGAAAATTTCTACTCCTTTTGACATTCGCTCTGAAGAATGCCGCCTCTGCGGAGGCTGTATCTACATATGCCCGGCTTGCCAGCTTCGGTGCCAGGGACCGGAGGCAGAGACAGCTGTCTGTAACGCCTGTCTCAACCTGGATCCTACCTGTCTTGACCATTACAACGAGCTGCAATGCTGGATGTACGATGCCGGCCAGTGCGGTACCTGCATAAGAGAAAAGAAAGAAAATTCCACCAGCGGGGAACAAACCCAAAAGTCCTAAGGACGAATGGCATGAAGTGTTTTCCGCTGTTTAAAACAAAAATCGAGGAAATAAGGAGGTTTTCATAATGGCTTATACCAAACTCAACCGAAGTGCAGCCACTTTAACCAAGAACAGGACCGAAGGCTCTATAAGTCCGTTCAGCGGAATGTGCGTTACCTGTGTAGATGGCTGTATTGGAATGTGCGAAATCGGCAAATCTGCCTACCGGGCACACGAAGTGCTCTATCCCCAGCCTTTCGGCATCATCACCTCAGCCTCAGAAAAGGAATATCCGGTTGATCTTTCCCATTTCAGCATCATGGGAACCGCTGTTGGGGCTCATGGAGTAGAAGCTGACAGCGACAAAGCCACTTTCCCCGCTGTCAGTATCGAACAAGCAATCGGACGAGAAAAAGGCATCAAACTCAAAGTTCCTTTCGTTATCGGAGCCATGGGTTCAACCAATGTGGCCAGACAAAACTGGGCGGGCTTGGCCATTGGAGCAGCTATATCTGGTTCTATCCTGACTGTAGGAGAGAATGTCTGTGGAATGGATCAGGAGTCTGAAATAAAGAACGGACGCATCATTAGATCCCCTGATATGGAAATGCGGGTAAAATTATTTCAGGAATGGCAAGAAGATGGTTACGGCACAGTGGCTGTTCAGGCCAACGTGGAAGACACCCGCCTGGGCGTGCAGGAGTACGCCATCGAAAAACTGGGGGTGGAAGCAGTTGAGCTTAAGTGGGGCCAAGGCGCCAAGGATATCGGCGGAGAAGTCAAACTGAAAACCCTGGAAAAGGCGCAGGAATTGAAACGCCGGGGATACATTGTTCTTCCCGACCCTGAAGCCCCGGATGTAATTGAAGCCTTTAAGAAAGGCGGTTTCAAGGAATTCGAAAGACATTCACGCCTGGGGATGGTGGAGGAAGAAAGCTTCATGCAAAGAGTAGAGGAACTCCGGCAAAAAGGAGCCAAATATGTCTTTCTTAAAACAGGAGCATACCGACCAGCAGACCTGGCCCGGGCAGTGAAATACGCCTCTAAAGCTAAACTTGACCTCCTTACTGTTGATGGTGCTGGCGGAGGAACAGGCATGAGTCCCTGGCGGATGATGAATGAATGGGGGATTCCCAGTGTAGAAATTTGGTCTCTCCTCTACCAATATCTGCGTAAACTGGACCAAAAAGGGGAGTACATTCCAGATGTTGCTGTGGCTGGAGGAATTACTTTTGAAGACCAGATCTATAAGGCCTTAGCCCTGGGCGCTCCTTATTTCAAATTAGTCAGCATGGCCAGGGGACCCATGGCCGCCACCATGGTGGGAAAAACCATAGGGAAAAGAATAGATGAAGGTCAGATCCCCGTCTATGTGGAACGTTTCGGTAATACTCCGGAAGAAATCTTTGTGGTTGCTCCGGAACTCAAGAGAAAGTTTAATAACCGCTTCGCCAGTATCCCAACAGGAGCCCTGGGCCTGTACAGCTATTTCAACCGGCTCGGACAGGGTCTCCAACAGCTAATGGCCGGCAATAGAAAATTTTCCCTTAGCTATATCTCCCGGGACGACATTGCTGCCTTGACCAAAGAAGCCTCCGACATCAGTGGCATACCCTTTATTACTGAAGTGGATCAAGAAGAGGTAGAGAAAATTCTTAACAGTTAAAAAATATGGTTATTATCCATTTATTGTGGACATGCTTACAGAATAGGAGAGCATCAGGTGTGCCTGGAACGACATTGAGGCGCTAACCTTCTCGAACTGCTCTTCAAGGGAATCCGACTTCCTCTGACCGCGAGGATGCAGTGAAAGAATGGAGTAAAAGATCCGAAAAGGAGCTGGGAGCATACCTGATGCTCTCTAATAGGGATTCGATATCCAGATAAGAACAACATTTTTTTACCAGGGTTCTCTTGCCTCCCTCATTTATTTTTTCCTGGCGATATGCTATAAAATTGTAAGGAAAGAAGATGAATGTTGTTTCGATAGTTTTTAGCCTCTTTATCCTCCTTTTCGCAATTACTATACACGAGGCTGCCCACGGCTGGATTGCGGCCAAGCTTGGAGACCCAACGGCCATGGCTCTGGGACGGGTCACCCTGAATCCTTTACCCCACATCGACCCGGTTGGAACAATAGTCTTTCCCCTGATGCTGGCCTTTTTCGGTTTTCCTGTTTTCGGCTGGGCCAAACCTGTTCCTGTAAATCCATTAAACCTCAGAAATCCAAGAAAAGATAATTTGTGGATTTCCGCTGCCGGGCCTTTAGCCAATCTTTCCGCGGCTTTTCTTTCTTTATTTATAATATTCCTCCTGAAATCAATTAGCCCCGGAGTGGGAGATTTTTTACGAAATTTTCTTCTGGGACGAGGATCTCTCCCCCCTGGTTTTTATCCACTTCAAGGATTGGCCTTAATTCTTTTTTACGCCGTCATTATTAATACTTATCTGGCCATCTTTAACCTTATTCCCGTTCCTCCTCTTGATGGAAGTGGCATTCTCATGGGAATTCTCTCCGAAGAGGCGGCCCAACAATATGACCGGCTTCGGCCTTTTGGATTTATAATTGTCCTTGGTTTGATCTATCTGGGAGTACTGAACATGATAATTCGTCCTGTGCAAATTTTTATCTATAGTCTAATTTTTTTTTGATCATGAACTCGAAAAAAAACCCCGGCTGTATTTTTTCTAAGGAATAAGATTTGGAACTAAATTTTATAGAGAAAGAAAAATCATACCAAATAACACTGGACATTTTTCAAGGCCCTTTAGATCTTCTCCTTTTCCTTATAAGAAAGAAAAAGATTAATATTAACGACATTCCAATCGCCTCTATAACCAAAGAATATCTCCATTATTTAGAAAAAAAAGACCGTATCAACCTGGAAAGGGAGGCAGAATTTCTTCTCATGGCAGCCTTTCTCATCTACCTCAAGTCACAGGTGCTTCTTCCCAGAACAAAAGAAATTGAAGAAGATGAAGACCCCAGGCAGCAATTGGTTGAAAAACTGCTTGATTATCAAAAAATCAAAACTGCCAGCAGAGTTCTCAAGGAAAAAGAGACAGGACAGTTAAAAATCTGGCAGAGAACAACTTTACCTCGGGCAAGCGCAGAAAAAGAACTGGATCTCTCAGAAATTTCTCTCTTTGACCTTGCCGAATCCTTCTTTTCACTTATTCAGAGAAAAAATTTAGACAGCATTCCTGTCCTCGAAGGAAAAAAATATTCCATAGAGCAAAAAATGAAGGACATAATTCACCTTCTCCAGGTTCATACTTATCTGGATTTTGACACTTATTTCCAGTCTCAGAACTCTTTGGAAGAAGCTCTGACAGCCTTTTTCAGCTTGCTGGAACTTATTAAAAACAGAACAGTGGCAGCAATCCAAAAGAGTCTATTCCAGCCAATTCAAGTCTGGCTCCGGCAAAAAAGTGAACAATGAATCAACGTCTAAGAGAAATCATAGAATCATTGATCTTTGTCTCTCTCGAACCTCTTTCTTTGGAAAGAATGAAAAACATTTTATCCGACTTTTCAGAAGAAGAAATCGAAGAAGCTGTCCAACAACTGGTTAAATCCTATGCCTTCAATCAAAGAGGAATACAGATTATTCAGTCAGCCGGCGGTTTTCTCTTTGCCACAAAACCGGAAGTGGACCTTTGGGTCAAAAAGCTTCTCTCTCATGAAAGAAGAACCAAACTTTCTCCTGCAGCTCTGGAGACATTGTCTGTAATCGCCTATCATCAACCGGTCACTCTAAGCGAAATTTCTGCTCTTCGGGGAGTAGACTCATCTCATGCTGTTAAAACTCTTTTAGAGAGAAAACTGATAAAAATTTCTGGCAGAAAAAAGGCCCCCGGCCGTCCTTTGCTATACAGAACCAGCCAAAATTTCCTCACTTATTTCGGACTCAACAGCCTGGAAGACCTCCCCACTGAAGAAGAGCTTACCAAACTCATGGAAGAACAGGAGCCGAAAAAGGAATAGCAGAGGACAGAGGAGCATCCATTGACCGGAGCAACCTAAGTTTCGCTATTACCAATATTTAGGATTGACAAAAGCCAGGCAACAGGATAGTATAATTCACTACTTTTGTTTGTTAATCATATGGAAATCATTATCGCCAAGAACTCAGGTTTATGTTATGGAGTCAAACGGGCTCTCCGTTTGGCCTACGAGACCCGGAGAAAAAAGAAGGGAAACGTTTACACTCTGGGAGACCTTATCCACAATCCCAGGATAATATTCGAACTCAAAGAGAGAGGAGTTTTTTCTATAGCCAATCCAGAAGATGCCCAGGAAGGAACACTAATCATACGAAGTCATGGTGTTTCTCCAGAAGTATCTTCCAAACTTCGCGAAAAAAAAATCAATATCGTTGATGCCACCTGTCCAATTGTCAAAAAAATCCAGAACCTTGTTCATTCTCTCGCTCAAACAGAGAATGAAATAGTAATTGTCGGAAATAAAAATCATCCCGAAACCCAGGGTCTTTTAGGATACAGCCAGGGAAAAGGAAAAGTAGTGGAAACAGGGCTTCAAGTACGTGCTCTCCCCAAAAAGAAAAAAAGAGCAGTTATGGCTCAATCCACCCAGGATCTGGAGCTTTTTCAAGAAGTTGTCGCTGCCCTGGTAGAACGCACTGAAGAGCTTGAAGTTTTCAACACCATTTGCCGATCAACCCAAACCCGGCAACGATCAACAACTTCTCTGGCTGCTGAGGTTGATGTTCTTATTATTATAGGTGGAAAAAACAGTTCCAACACAAATAAACTATTTAATATTTCCCGGCGCGTCCTTCACAGAACCTATTTCATCGCACAGGCCAGGGAGATCGATCATCAAATGATAGAAGGGGCCAAGAAAATCGGCATTTCAGGCGGCGCCTCTACTCCACCGGAAGCCCTTGAAGAAGCTGCAGCCATCATCAAATCGCAATTTCCCAACCAATCCAATAGGGAGAAAACCATCCAATGTCAGAGCTAACCAAAAATCTAAAAAATGAAGATGCTATTTCTTCGGAGGATTATGAAAGCCTTCTTGATAAATACCAATTCAGTGCCAAGGAGCTTACTCCAGGAAAAATCATAAGAGGCAAGGTTATCAAAGTGACCTCATCCCAGGTTCTGGTGGATATAGGATTTAAATCCGAAGGAATTATCCCTGTTGAAGATTTCACTGATGGCCTGGAAACAGAAAACATTCAACCTGGAGACGAAGTTGAAGCCCTCCTGGTCAACACCTCCACTTCCGATGGTTATGTTCTGTTGTCGAAAAGAAAAGCTGAAGCGCAAAAAGCCTTGGATAACATGGAGAAAGCCTTCCATAAAAACGCCTGGGTCCTGGGCAAGATCACTGAAAAAGTTAAAAGTGGTTACAAGGTCAACACCGGAATAGCAGCATTTCTTCCTGACTCCCATGCTGATACCCGTCCAGTTAAAAATCCAGAAAAACTGATTGGTCAGTCATTTAAATTCAAAGTGCTCAAATTCGACCGAAAATCTGAAAATGCAGTTCTTTCCAGAAAATATTTTCTTCAGGATGAAAGAGAGAAGAAAAAAAGACGAGTGTTCAACCAATTGTCCACGGGAAGTAAAGTCAAGGGAACAGTCAAATCTCTCACCTCTTTCGGAGCCTTTATTGACCTGGGTGGAATAGAAGGTTTACTTCATATCTCAGACATGTCCTGGGGAAAAACAAATCATCCCTCAGAGGTTTTCCAGACTGGACAGGAAGTGGAAGTAGTAGTTCTTGATTTTGACGAAAAAAAGGAAAAGATTTCCCTTGGTTATAAGCAGCTTACTCCAGATCCCTGGGAAAACATTGAAGAAAAATACAAACCCGGACAAAGAGTCAACGGCAGGGTAATCAGTCTGACTGATTTCGGAGCCTTTGTGGAATTAGAGGAAGGAGTGGAAGGTTTAGTTCATATTTCTGACTTAACCTGGTCCCGCAAGCTGATCCATCCAAAAAAAGTCCTCTCCCCGGGAGAGGAAGTAGTAGTAACCATTCTGGACATCAACTCTGCTGAGAAAAGAATTTCTTTGGGCTTAAAACAATCGACTCCTCATCCCCTGGAAGTCTTTCAGGAAAAATACAGCCAGGGGTCCAGGATTAAAGGGAAAATCACCAACCTTACTAATTTCGGCGCCTTTATGGAAGTGGAAAAAGGTATTGAAGGATTGATTCATATCTCAGATATCAGCTGGAAAAAAATCAAGCATCCCTCAGAAAAATTGAAAGTCGGCCAGGAAACCGAAGCTATTATACTGAATATAGATCCGGAAAAACACAAACTTTCTCTGGGGATCAAACAACTGGAAGGAGATATATGGGAGGATTTTTTCAAGCGTTATAAGGTAGGCTCAATAGTCAAAGTGAAGATTGTCAGGCTGGCCAATTTCGGAGTTTTTGTAGAAATGACTCCTGGAATCGAGGGAGTAGTCTTTCTGTCTGAGCTGGATGAAAGAAAAATTGATAATCCCGAAGAGGTGTTTTCAGTGGGTGAGGAAAAGATGGCTAAAATTATCAAGCTCAGCCCCAGAGACAAAAAAATATCCCTGAGTTTCCGCCAGGCCCAAATAGAAATGCAAAAAATGGAGTATCAAAAATATATCCAGAACCAATCCGACAGGATGACCTTAGGGGACCTTATGAAAGATCAACTAAAAAATATTGGGACGCCAAAAAATAAACCCCGAAAAAGGGAAAACAAGGAGGAAAAAGATGATAAAAACTGACCTTGTCAATAAAATAGCCAAGGAAATGGATATCCCCAAACAGGAAGCCGAGAATGGTGTCAACATTTTCTTCCAAACCATGAAAGAAGCGCTTCTGAGGGGAGAAGAAATAGAGCTAAGAGGATTTGGCAGTTTCCGTTTCAGAAGCAGAGGACCTCGTTCTGGGCGGAACCCTCGGACAGGCGACCCAGTAAAAGTTCCCCGCAAAAAGGTCCTCTATTTCAAACCCAGTAAAATCCTCAAAACTATGATAAACAAGTAATGGAATATATCACAGCTCCCTGGAGAGAGGAATACGTGAAAAAAGTCTCTACTGCAAAGGACTGCATTTTCTGCCGGGCTCTCAAGAAATCTGATGATAAAACAGCTTACATTCTCTACCGGGGAAACCATAACTTCATTATTTTGAACAAATTTCCTTATAATCCTGGACATCTGATGATCGCTCCATACCAGCATATCTCCCGGATAGAAGCAGCTTCAAAAGAATCAACTGACGAAATGAACGACCTTCTTAAACTCAGCCTAAAAATATTACGAGAGCATTATCAGCCCCACGGTTTTAATACTGGCATGAATTTTGGCCAGAGCGCCGGCGCCGGAGTAGTTGATCATTACCACCTCCATGTAGTTCCCCGATGGACTGGAGACTCTAACTTTATGCCTCTTTTTAGCTCCACTAAGGTAGTCATTGAAGATTTAAAAACCACCTATAAAAGCCTCCGGGCCCTGTTTAAGAAAACAGACAGATAAACTTCTTCGGATGAATTTGTGATAGACCAACAGAAAACTTCTAAAAGGGAAAAAAATGAATTTTGAACTTACCGAAGAACAAAGGCTTGTCAAGGAAATGATAAGAGAATTCGCCAAAAATGAAGTCGAGCCCAGGGCTAAATCTCTTGAGGAAAAAAGTGAATTCCCTGAAGAAATTATGAACAAGCTGGCTGATCTTGGAATACTGGGCATGTCCGTACCCCAGGAATTCGGAGGGATAAAAACTGATTTCCTCTCCAACATTGTAACTATCGAAGAAATCAGCCGGGTTCTTCCATCACTGGCTGTAATTATCAGCGTGCATTGTTCCCTTTTCTGTTATTCTGTGAATAAATACGGAACCTCAGCTCAGAAAAAAAAATACCTTCCCCGGGCAGCAGCAGGAGAAATTTTGGGCGCCTTCAGCCTTACTGAACCCGGAGCAGGTTCAGATGTAACCGGAATACAAACCACTGCCCGCAAAAAAGGAGACCAGTATATTCTAAACGGCACTAAAGCCTGGGTAACCAATGGAAACAATGCCCGGGCATTCATTCTCTTTGCCCAAACAGAAAAAGATCAAACGTCACAAAAACTAAGCGCTTTTATTCTTGACCGGGATACTCCTGGATTCCAGGTCTCAAAAATCGAAAAGAAAATGGGCCTTCATGCCTCTCCTACGGCTGAAATTGTCCTGGATAATTGCTCTCTGCCACAGGAAAACCTTTTGGGTGAGGAAGGAATGGGAGCAAAGATTGCTCTTCATTGTTTGGATGTCTCCCGGATAGGCATTGCTGCCCAGGCAGTTGGGCTTGCTCAACGTGCTCTTGATGAAAGCATTTTCTATTCCCGGCAAAGGCAGGCCTTTGACCAAAATATATCTGATTTTCAGGCCATTCAATTCATGATCGCTGATATGTCCACTCTTTTGGAAGCATCCCGCTGGTTAACTTACAAGGCCGCCACATTGTTCGACAAGGGGAAACCTTTTACCAGAGAAGCTGCCCAAGCCAAGCTTTTCTCAACAGAAGCTGCTAACAAGATTGTCTACTCCTCCCTTCAAATTCACGGAGGATACGGATATTCAAGAGAATTTCTGATTGAACAACTTTACAGAGATGCCAGAGTCCTGACTCTATACGAGGGAACATCGGAGATACAACGCATCGTTATTTCTCGCTCCCTTCTCCAAGGAAAATAAGTGAATTCCCAAACAACAATCTCGAGGTGATGTCATGTTAAAAGCTATGAGAAAAAACCTAAAATCACTGTCTCCAACATTATGGCTGGTAATCGCGGCCTTTATTATTGCCATTTTCGCTGTCTGGGGCGGAGCGGGCCGGTTAGGAGAATCACGGGGAACAAACACTCTTGTGACCATAGGCGATCAGAAAATAACTGCTGACACTTATTACCAGACCCTCAGACAAAGAATCGAAACTATTCAAAAAGAATTCAAATCGATAGACGCTTCATTAATCCAACAGCTCAATATTCCCCAGCAAGTCTTAGAGCAGCTTATTCAACAATCTCTTCTTTTCCGGAAAGCAAAGTCTCTCGGGATCCAAGCTTCCCCGGAAGAAATCAGGGAAAGAATAAAGAGCTATCCAGCTTTTCTAAAAGATGGACAGTTTATCGGTTTTGAAGAATATAAAAAAATCCTGGACTGGAATCGTATCCCGATGGCTACCTTTGAAGAAAGCATCAGGAAAGAAATCGTTCTGGAAAAAACCGTCCGCTGGCTTACTGCTGGAGTTACTGTCAATCCGGAAGAAGTCTGGGATTATTATAAAAAAAATAATGAAAGCGCCAGAATCGAGGTTTTGGTTATGGAAACAGACTCTATAGAAATAGCAGAAGAACCTTCTACAGAAGAACTGAAAGTACATTATGAGCAAAACCGCGAAAACTTCATTATGCCTGAAAGAAGAGAAGGAATTTATGTTTTCCTCCTTTTGGATGAGGTGAGAGATGAGGTAACAGTCCAAGAAAATGAAATAGAAAAATATTATCAAGAGAACCAAAATCAGTTTAGTGAAGCGGAAAAAATCAGAGTCAGCCGTATTTATCTTCCCTACGATCAGAAAGAAAATATAATAATCAGGAATCAGGCAGAGGAAATCCTAACCAAAATCCAACAAGGAGAAGACTTCGCTTCTTTGGCCAAAACTTTTTCCAGAGACGAAAAAGCTGAAGCAGGAGGAGACTGGGGACTTTATGAATGGCAACGTTTATCAGAGGTGGAAAAAAATGAGCTCAGCCAACTGGCTGCCGGAGAGACTTCAGGCATAGTTGAACTGGATGATGGAATATCAATTCTAAAAGTAACCGAAAAAGAAGAAGGGCTCACAAAACCCCTTGATCAGGTGAGGACTCAAATCAGGACAATTTTGGAAGAAAGAAAAGCAAGAGAATTGGTCCATTCACGAATAGAAGAACTGGAGAAACTGGCTCTTAAAGAAAAGAGCCTTGACGTAGCTGCCCAGAAACTTGGATACATCTTTAAGCCTACTGGACTCCTTAAAGAGGGAGAAAAATTAGCCGATGTAGATCCATCCGGGATAATTAGTCAGCAGCTCTTCCAAATGGAAAAGGAAAACCAACTCTCACCGCCCGTGTCCAATTATCAAGGCGAAGGAATTGTTCAGCTCTTTAAAATAGAACCCGAAAGGCCGGCAGAATTTGAGGAAGTGTTTGGAGAAGTACAGAAAGATTACCTGGATGTCAAGAAAAAAAAGATAGCAGAAGAAAGGATTGCCACTATTAAAGAAGCTGCTTCCAGTAAAAACCTTGAATCCCTGGCAGAAGAATACAAAGCTGAATATAAAACCGTAGAAGAGCATTTCAGGGACCAGTATGTGAGCATCATCGGAGAAAATGAAGTATTGGACCGGCTGGTCTTTTCTCTTCCTTTGGATCAAATAAGCGAGCCCGTCAAATTTGAAAATGGATATTTTATTGTCCGGCCTCTTTCCAGAAAAACTGTAACCCGGGAAGAATTCCTGGAAGTAAAAGAAGAGGAAAAAGATAAATTAATCGAAGAGAAAAAAAACAAGGTTCTCCACTCATTTTTAACGAAGCTCCGAAATGAAGCAGGAGTTAAAATTCAGTATGACTTATACACCCAATTGACAGAAGAAATTTTCTCCCGTTTTCAGAAGAGAGAATAACTCCATCAGAGAAAAATTAAGGCTGCTGTGAAGTTCTAAGAAGCTCCAGAAAGAGAGAATGAGCCTTCTCCTCCATAGCCTCTCTGAATCGATCCACTGTTTTGTTATTATCATCACTGATGTAATCTGAAACAAAAAGCGGAGATCCAACGTTAATCTTGATCCTGGCTGGAACCCCGAAAGCCTTGTGAGCACCAAAAATTGCCAGAGGAGTAACTGGAACTTCAAGTCCTTCTCTCACATAAAGACTAAAAGCCAGAACAGAAGCACCTGAGCGGAAAGTAGGCATATAGGGATTAGTCGTTCTTTTAACAATACGTCCTTTCCCCTGAAGAGCAACAATCGCTCTTCCTTGTTTCAGATATCTTTCACACTTTCTAATGGCCAGGCTTTTAGTCTGGCCTAAGTCAACCGGGATTGTTCCCACCTTGGCAATATTGGTTGAAATATAATCAACAAAAAGATTTTTTAAAGGATTTAGCAGAAAATTGACAAAATAGCCAAAGCTTTTCAAGTGACGGACCAGATGTTTCCTGATTAAAGAACTGAATTCTGCCCTACTGAAAATCATCTGGTTGGCAGTAAAGAAAATGGGCCTGGGAACAATTTTAAAAAGTATGGCAATGTCCTTAAAAGATCCCACATGATTACCGACAATGATGTTAGGTCCTTTCTTTATAAAATTTTCTTCCCCTTTAACTTCTATCTTTTTGACCAAAAGAGCAAAATTACTCAAGTCCCGAATTACAGGGTTAAATCTTTTCAACTCTTCTTCAAAAGTGGTCATTTTTTAAATTCCATTTATTTTTATTTTATACAATACTATATCCTTAAAAAAAGATAAATTTACCTGAACTATTCATAAAAAAGGCCGATACTTTTTATATCACAAATACTATCTATGAGTTAAGAGGTTTTATCATGGCGTACGTAAAGAAATTAAGTTCATTTGATTCTTCCATTGGATCTTATTTAAAATCGGCCTTTTTTATGAATAATCCAGGATTTATTAAATTTTTAGTAAAAATGACATTTCCTGTTTTTATCTCATCTTGAAATGAGGCTGTGGAAATGTTACTTTAGTTTGAAAATGGATATTAATACAAGTCAGCCAAGCAAGCAGGGTAAGCCCTTGGCTGTCAGGGAAGTACAAATATTTTTCACCGTTTACAGATTGCCTCACACTACAGAAGGCTGTTTCAAAATTGGATAAAACCCATATATCTTCCGGAAAGGAGTATTTAATGATATCTCTGATCAGAGAAGGAAATATTTTCGCACCGCAACCCTTAGGCATCAAGGACATTCTTATTGCCGATGGTATTATTTCTGGAGTCTTTGAACCAGGGACAGTTAATATATCCGGTTTTCAACCAAATGAAATAAATGCTAAAGGAAAATTAATAGCTCCTGGTTTTGTAGATTCCCATGTCCACATTTTGGGAGGTGGAGGTGAAGGAGGTCCTGCCACCAGAGCCCCGGAACTTGCTGTAGAAGAGGCTATCAGCAGTGGAGTAACCACCCTTATAGGATGCTTGGGAACAGACAGCACTACCCGTCATATGGAATCTCTCTTGGCAAAAGCCAGAGCTTTGGAAAATGAAGGTCTAACCACCTATATTTTCTCCGGTTCATATGAAATTCCAGTGGTGACTCTGACCGGGAGCGTCCGCCGGGATCTCATTTTAATCGATAAGGTCATTGGAGCGGGAGAAATTGCTCTCTCTGATCATCGTTCTTCTCAGCCTACTTTCGAGGAATTCTCCAAACTGGCTGCAGAATGCCGGGTGGGAGGACTCCTGGGAGGGAAGGCCGGCGTTCTTCATTGTCATTTAGGAGATGGTCCACGAGGATTGGATATGTTTTTCAGGCTTATCGAGGAAACTGAAGTCCCCTCCACTCAGCTAATTCCTACTCATGCCAACCGGAACCCTAACCTCCTAAAGGAAGCTTTTACCTTTATCCAGAAAGGAGGTTATGTGGATTTAACCGCTGGAGAGAATCCTCTTGAAGAAGACCTTTCAGTCCCCAGAGCAATTAAAATGGCCAAAGAGAACACGATTCCTCTTTCTCACTTGAGTGTTAGCTCAGACAGTAACGGAAGCCTTCCTGTATTCAATAAAAAAGGCGCCCTGACCGGATTGACTATAGCCACCCAGAAAAGCTTGTTGGCAAACTTTCGCTTTTTAGTCAAGAAAGAACTTCTATCAATTGAAGAAGCCATAGGCCTTTTTTCCTCCAATCCGGCTATGTTTTACAGGCTTGATAAAAAAGGTAAGATTATGCCCGGAGCTGAAGCAGACCTTCTCTTTTTTGACAAAAATCTCATAATTCAGGATGTAATAGCCAAGGGACGCCAGATGATGAAAGAAGGAGAAGTTTTGGCCCGGCGAACTTTTCGGGCTTCAGACTGATTTTTACCTTGAAGAAAGGGGATAAAATGAGTCCAATTCAGCCATCAAATCAAAAACCTGGAAAACAACCAAGCCTGACCGTTGCCCTGATACCCATCGTTTCCATGGGTCTTCTCCTGGGCATCGGCTACGGAATTTATCAGATCAGGCCCCAAGTTCTTTTAGTGGCAGCAGCTTTCTTAACCGGGGTTCTGGGATTCGTTTTACGCTTTTCCTGGCGGGAAATGGAACAGGGAATCGTGAACAGCATTCACAAAGCCATGCCTGCGATTCTTATCATGCTTTGCGTAGGAATACTTATCGGCTCCTGGATAGCTTCGGGAACCATTCCCATGGTCATCTACTATGGACTTAAACTTATTTCTCCAAAATACTTTCTGGTTACTGCTTGTTTCGTCTGTTCCCTCACCTCTTTAGCTACAGGCACGTCCTGGGGAACCATAGGAACGTTAGGGGTGGCTTTTATTGGAATAGCCATGGGATTGGGTCTTCCTTTGGGACCGGCAGCAGGAGCTATCGTAGCTGGTGCTTATTTTGGTGATAAGATGTCACCTTTTTCTGATGTTACCAACCTGGCACCAGTGGCGGCTGGTTCCAATCTTTTTGACCACATAAAGCACATGATGTGGTCAGCCACTCCTGCCTGGTTGATCGGATTGACTGTCTACTTCTTGATAGGCCTCCAATACGGAGCAGAAAAAGTCGAATCTGAAAGCATGGTCCTTATTACCGAAACCCTGAAATCCCATTTTCATTTCAACTTGCTCCTTCTCCTTCCCATGGTAATTGTCTTTTATTTCGCCGCCACTAAAAAACCAACCATTCCCGGAATGCTTCTTTCCTCTGTCATAGCTGGTGCTCTGGCTGTGATTTTTCAGAAAGCCTCGGTCACTACCGTGGCCACAGCAGTTAATACAGGCTATGAGGCTCAAACAGGAGTAGAGGCAGTGGATCAGTTAATTTCAAGGGGGGGCATGATGAGCATGATGGAAACTCAACTGGTGGCTTTCACCGCTTTCAGTTTCGGCGGCATTATGCAGCGTA
This sequence comes from uncultured Eubacteriales bacterium, assembly GCA_964440805.1. Lineage (GTDB taxonomy): Bacteria > Acidobacteriota > Aminicenantia > Aminicenantales > Aminicenantaceae > CAYTTR01. The sequence continues at coordinate 37,664 of CAYTTR010000002.1, read as the reverse complement.
CCGGGATGCTCTCGGTTATACTGGACAGGGTAATGAGATTCGCCAACAAAGTCTGGAGCATTGTCATTACCACCATAGTTTCTGCCATTGTCACCGCTCTGGTCACAGGCAGTTCTTATCTATCAATGATTATTCCCGGTGAACTGCTGGCCCCTGTCTATAAGAAAAAAGGACTGGCAGCTAAAAATCTTTCCAGAATCATCGAAGAGAGCGGGGCTATTATTGTGCCTTTAATTCCCTGGAGTATGGCCGGAGTCTACATAACCGGTACCATCGGAGTATCCACTTTCTCCTATCTACCCTGGGCAGTGATGAATTACACCTCTGTTATCATTCTGGCTGTTTTTGGTTTCATAAAATTTACTATGGCTCCCAAGATCCGGGAGGACGAGACTCAAATTGGTAGTTAATCCTTGATTTGCCGGTTGTTTATATCAAGAGCTTTCTGGAATTTCTCCAGAGCTTTCTTTAGTTTTTCCTTTTCCAGCTCGGCTGTAGCTTGAAACCTTCTCTCCATTCCTTCTTTCTTTTGCTTTTCTTTAGTCAGAAGCTCTTCAAAAGATTTTTTTTCCTTTTCTGGGCTCTCCAATTTAATAACGTCCCTAACCAAAGGATCAATCCATAGTACTGACCGGCAACAAGGACATTTTAAAGAAAATATTTCTTTTGATTCATCCTTTTTTTCCATCTCAGCTTAAATTTAACAAAAATAAATATTAATGGCAATGGATCAGGAGTTCTCTCGGATTTTTAAAATTGACAGGTTAATTTTTTTTGGGTACCTGGATTTGATGCTTCTTGAGAAGCTTGAACAATCCTTGCCGGCTCAGACCAATTTCCTCAGCTGCCCGGGATTTATTGTAATTGAAACGGGCCAGCGCTTGATGAAGGAAACGTCTTTCAAATTCAGCTTTAGCTTCGAAAAAACTGTATGTTTTAGCAATGGAAATTTGCCTTTTGGGATTTATTTTCCTGGATAGAACATCTTCCTGGATTAATTCCTTTCCATCACTCAAGGCTAAACATCTTCTCACTTCGTTTTCCAGTTCCCTGATGTTACCTGGCCATTGATAGCTTATAAGAAGTTCCATGGCCCGGGGAGAAAAAAAGACCTTGCCTGGGCTGGTTTCCTGGCAATATTTTTCCAGAAAATGTTCAATTAAAAGAGGGATATCATCCTTTCTTTGCCGAAGAGGAGGAATTTCAATGGCAATAACTTTTAAACGATAGTATAAATCTTCACGGAAACGGCCCCGGTGCATCTCTTCTTCGATATCCATGTTGGTCGCGCTGAGGAAGCGTACATCAACCTTTCTCACCTTAGTTTCACCGATTCTTCGCAGTTCCTTCTCTTGAATCACTCGAAGGAGCTTGGCCTGAAGGTGTGGTGAAAGATCTCCAATCTCGTCCAAAAAAAAAGTCCCTTTTTCCGCCTCTTCAATTAATCCGGGCTTGTCTTTAGTGGCGCCGGTAAAGGCTCCTCTGGTATAACCGAATAATTCACTTTCCAGGAGAAGATCAGGAATAGCCGCACAGTTAAAAGCAATAAAAGGAAACTTCTGCCTGCCGCTGGTCATATGGATTGTCCTGGCCACTAATTCTTTCCCTGTTCCGCTTTCACCTATAATAAAAACAGGCGCATCTGACATCCGAATTGTTTCGATGATTGAAAGTATTTTGCGGAATTCAGTGTTATCTCCTACCACAGGCATCTTGAAGCTGAAATCATGATCACAAGACAGTCTAACAGGTTGCATGTAGTTGCGGAGAACCCAGCAAAGTGGCCTGGACAGAGCCAGGCAATACTCAAGGTCATGATTGGTATAATGGGGAAAAGGCCTCTCAAGATAAAGCACTCCCCGCATAGTTGGCTGGCACTGAATGGGAATAAAGATAAAGTTACCATTTTTTTTAGGCTGAGCCTCACCGGTTTTCTTCCACTCGGAACATAAAGGCCCGGCGATTATCATGGGGCCTGAAGCCAAAATTTTCCGGGATAAATCATCAATAAAGCCAGCAAAGGCAGCGGGCTCCGCCCCAGGAGGTTCTTCAAAAAGGAACTTTCTCCCTTTTCCGTAAAGTCTTAAACCTACTCTTTCTCCACTTATTTCATCTAAAATCAGGCGCAGATGCTTTCTTACTAAAGATAATACTGGAGCAGTCATTATTTGATTCCACAAAAAACAAACCTGTCTTCAGTAAGATTAACGGCACCAAGCCCTCTTTTTTCTCAACTAAATAAAACAAACAAACTAAATAGACGAGATAAACTAAACAGACCGAATAGACTAAACAGACCGAATAGACTAAACAGACCGAATAGACTGAACAGACCGAATAGACTGAATAGACTGAATAGACTTTTTTTATTTTCGAACTAACTGCTTTTCAGCTCATCCACTTTCTTACTGACATCTCTATAATCTTGGTTCCATTTCTTGATTTCGTTATAAATTTTAGCTGCCTTTTTCTTATCCCCTCTAACCTCCAGCAGAGAAGCTTCTTCATACTTCAAAGCATAATAAGGAAAAGTATCCTCTTTGACCATTTTTCTGGCCTCTTCCAACCAATTCATCGCTTCGTCAAAATCCTTCTTCTCCTTATAACAAAGAGCCAAAGCAAGGCAGGCATCCATCAACAATATTTCATCCTGGAGAACCATATTGAACTCCTCAATTGCTTCCTCGAAGAGTCCCTGTTCCATAAAGGCAATCCCTAAATTATACCTTGATTCATAATCTTCTTTATCCACCTTTTCATTAAGAGCTTTCTTGAATTCAGAGACAATATCAGAGAGAGCTTTCTCAACAATAGCAGTATCCCCTTGAAGCTGATAATTGTAAATTTCTTTGATAGCCTTGAGCTCTTCTTGAATCCTGGTTCCAAGGTCATAAAATTCCCGAGGACCATATTCCCTGCTTATAACGGGAATGATATCGGTTTCGGCAAAAATATCGGCTGCCGTTACTTTCTCTTCAACAACATCATCATCAATGATTCCCTGGCTCCTCGCCCCTGGTGAGGTCGATTGGCCAAAAAGAACAGTTTCTTTTTCAGTTGCTTTCTCCACTCTTTTGATCAGTTCTCCATCATCCATTTTAGCCATAGTGCTTTTAAGTTCTTCTATTTTTTGGTTAATAAGTTCTTCTTCGGGATAACGCATCCTCAAATCTTCAAGAATCCTTCTGGCGTTTTTAAAAAGACCTTGCTCAGCATAAAGCTCAGCTTTGGCAAGATGGGCACTCACTGCTTCTCTTATTCTTTCTTTTTCAACCCTCAATCCCTGGTCCGCCTGATCATCCCCCTGCAGTCCCAGTTCCTGGCGCAGTTTTTTATATTGATGGCGATAATCATTTCTTTCAGGGAAAACAGCGAACAACCTTTCCAGTACAGAAAGTTGTTTCTCTTGAAGTTCAGCCCTTTCATATTCTTCAAGAAGAATATTATAGACTTTTTCAAGATTTTCCCGCTGCTGGGAAGTTTTGTAGACTTCAGCCAGTTTTTCCAGGGTGGGAATGTGAGTTTGCTTGGCAGCAAGGATCAGCCCCAGAAGTCCAATTGCCTTAGCTTCCTTCTGCTTCCCCATGAGCCCGTCCACCAATGGTTCATACAACCTGAAAGCCTGGTCAACTTTTCCTTCTCTGATATAAATCTTGCCCAGTTTAACTCTCGCATCAACTTCTTTAGGCCGGACGCTGATGATCTTCAAATAAAGATCCTCGGCTTCTGAATAATTTTCTTCCTCAAACCTGATGTCTGCGAGATAATGGAGAGCTTTTAGGTTTTCTTTATCTTTTTGTAGAACCGTATTGATAAATTCTAGGGCTTCTTCTTTTTTGTTTTCTTTCTTGAGTATTTCAAGAATATTACTTAATGTCCTGGGGCTGTCCTCTTTTATTTTTTTAGCTTCTTCAAGGAATTCTCTGGCTTTCTCCAGTTCTTCCCGGCGAAGAAAAACTTCTGCTACTTCATTGAGCTCGTCGACCGCCTGGTCTTCCATTTTTTCTTGCTGATAAAGTTCAGCCAATTTTAGATGATACTCTATTTCAGCCGGCTCAAGGTCAAGAAGAATTTGGTAAATGCGGATGGCATTTTTTTGTTCTTTTTTCTTGAGAAATCCCTTGGCCAGGCTCTCATACTCGACCTTGGCTTCGGAAAGAAATCCCTGATTCCGGTATAGATTAGCCAGTTTTTCTCTCGCTTCGAGATCCTGGGAATTTATTCTTTGGATGCGTTTATAGAGGGCGATTGATTTCGAGTGGATTCCTTTCTTTTCATAAAGAGCAGCTATGTTTTTGAATTCTTCGATTGCTCTTTCAGTCTGTTTGAGCTCGATATAGAGGTCACCCAAAATTGTCCTGATTTTGACATTCTGTTCATCATCAGCAATAAGCTTCTGGTATTCCGCAACGGCCTCCTGAAGCTTACCCTTCTTGACCAGCTTTTCAGCCTGGGTCTCAATCTGTGCTCTATCCTTAGCTGAAAGAGTCATCTCATTTCCTTCGAAGATTATAAGATTGCCGGTGGATTAAAGAAGGACCTATTTTCTCAATAGCTGAATAGTGGCCTTCGGTTCCATAACCTTTGTTACAATCCCACGAATATCCTTCCAGAAAAATATTTAGTCTCTTCATCAGCAAGTCACGAAATACTTTGGCCACAATAGAGGCAGCCGCAATGGACAAGCTTTCCCTGTCCCCTCCTTTTATCTTCTTTTGAGGATAATTTACACCATTCAAATCAAGTCCGTCAACCAGAAGAAAATCAGGAGCTATAGCCATTTTTTCCACAGCTCTTTTCATAGCTGTAAGGGTAGCCTGGAAAATATTGATCTTGTCAATCTCAATATTTGAGGCAAACCCAACTCCAACAGCCCGGGCTTTAATTAAAATATACCGGGCCAACTTCTCTCTTTTTTCTCCGCTGAGCTTCTTGGAATCATCGATTTCGGTCAGCCAGCCTTTAAGTTCGCTTTTTATTATATCAAGAGGGAACATTACACTAACCGCCACTACCGGACCGCATAGAGCTCCTCTTCCCACTTCATCTACTCCGGCTATAGCTTGAAAATCCCGGTTAAGGCACTCTTTTTCAAACCTGAAATCAGGCATTCCCGCCGGCCGTTCTCATAAGGAATAAGCAGATTAGAAAACTCGTCAGATCCTCCTTCTTCCACTCAAACTTGTTTCCCGGAAAATAAAGTTCAAAAAAGGATTACCTCTCTTCTTTTAATCTGGCTTTTTTGCCCTTGAGATTCCTTAAATAATAAAGCTTTGCTCTTCTGACCTTTCCTTTTCGAATCACTTCAATCTTGCGAATCATTTTTGAATGAAGAGGAAAAATTCTTTCCACTCCTACTCCGAAAGAAACCTTCCGGACAGTGAAAGTGGCTCCCGGACCGGTGCCTTTTTTAGCAATTACATCTCCCTTAAAAACCTGAATTCTTTCTTTTTCACCTTCTTTAATAAGAACATGAACATTGATTGTATCTCCCACTTTAAACTCTTCAAGGTCTTTCCTTAATTCTTTTTCTTCAACCAACTCCATAAAGTTCATGGTTCTTTCCTTTCTTTAATAAATTCATCCAATAATCTTTTTTCTTCAGGAGTAAGTTTTTTTCTTTCCAGTAAATCTGGCCGCATCCGCCATGTTTTCTCTAAGGCTTTTTTCTTCCGCCAGCGGGCGATTTGCTGGTGATCTCCTGAGATCAGAATTTCCGGCACTTTAATACTACGAAACTCTCTTGGCCTTGTGTACTGGGGAAAATCCAGCCTCTCTTGAAAATATGAATCATTTCGCACAGCTTCCTTTTGGCCTACTACTCCGGGGATAAATCTCGAGACAGCATCCACTACCGCCACTGCCGCTGGCTCTCCTCCACTTAAAATATATTCGCCCACCGAGATCTCCCTGGTTACCAGAAAATCAGCCACTCTCTCATCTACTCCTTCATAACGGCCACAAATTAAAACAACTTGCTTCTTCTGGCTTAATTTTTCAGCCAGCCGGTAATCAAATTTCTCTCCCCGGGCTGACAGAAGGATAACCTCCGCCTTTTCACAAACAACTACTGATTCTACTGCCTTAAATATGGGCTCTGGTTTAAACACCATTCCTTCCCCTCCTCCGAAGGGCCTGTCATCAACTTGTTTGTGCTTTCCCAGGGCGAACTTTCTCAGATTATGAACATGTACTTCAAGAAGTCCCCTTTCCAGGGCCTTCTTGATCACACCTCCCGAGAAAATCCCTCGAAACATATAGGGGAAGATAGTGATTATATCAAATCTCATCAATATCTAAAAGTCCTGGGGGAGGATCGATAACAATCTTTCTATGCGCTAAGTTCACCTCCAGACATACATCCCGGTGGAAAGGTATAAGCACTTCTTTTTTTTCCCCTTGAACAACCAGCAATTCATTGTTAGGAATCAGCCAAGTGCCGCTAACTGTTCCAACAAATTCTCCTTCAGTTGTTTCAACGGAACAGCCTTCCAATTGAAAAGAGAAAAACTCATCCTCCCCGGGTTCAAACAATTGGTTTTGGCGGATAAAGAGCCGCCTTCCCCTCCATTCTTCGGCTTCGCCAATAGAATCTACACCTCTAAGCTTGGCGATAAAGAATTTCCCCCTTTTTTTCAGAGATTCGACTTCTAATTCTTTTCTAAAATCCCCGGCTTCAACCAATAGCCACGAAAAAAAAAATGTTCTTTCGGTGGCTCTATGTGAAGTGCTACCCTTAATTCCCCTTTATTTCCGTGGGGCCTAAGGATTTTTCCGATATGGATCAAGTTATCCTTTTTCAATAATTTCGAGATTAAATCTCCTTTTCAGCTTCATTCCAGCTGCCCCCAAGATCACTCGGATGGCTCTGGCTGTACGTCCCTGTTTTCCGATAACCTTCCCCAGGTCTTCAGGAGCAACTTTCAGCTCAAGAATTGTGGTCTGTTCACCTTCCAGCTGGGATACTTGGACCTTCTCGGGATTGTCAACTAATGATTTGGCGATCATTTCAACGAGTTCTTTCACTGTAACCTCCTTTAAGTTTTGTTATTGGAAAGAATCTCTCGCTTGGAAGCTTTTTTTAGCAGAGATTGAACTGTTTCAGAGGCATGAGCACCTTTTTCTAACCAATATTTGGCTCGATCGAGATCGATATTCACATCAGGTGGCTCATTCAAGGGATTATAATACCCGATTATTTCCTTATATTTACTTTCTCGCGGTTTCCTGGAATTTATTACCACAATCCGGTAAAAGGGCCGCCGTTTGGCTCCCCTTCTCATCAGGCGTATTGACATCATTTTTTCGCTTTTCCTCTATGGCAATATTATTAAGGAAAAATCATAATAATTGAATTCGTTCCATAAGTCAACTGATTTTAGTGAGATAAAGGAAAACCCTGAAGCATCTTCTGGAATTGTGACTTTTTCATCATTTTCTTCATTTCAAAAAATTGTTTCAACAACTGGTTAACCTCTGATACTGGCTGGCCGCTTCCCCGGGCAATCCTGGCTCTCCGGCTTCCATTAATTATTTTGGGATTGTTGCGCTCCTTAAGGGTCATTGAATTGATAATAGCTTCAAAATGAATCAGCTTTTTTTCATCCAAGGAAATTTTTGAAAGTTGCCTGAACATCCCTCCTGTGGGCATGTGGCTCAGGATATTGGACAATGAGCCCATTTTTTTAACCTGGCTAAGCTGCTTTTTAAAATCTTCCAGTGTGAGCTCCTGATTTCTCAATTTTCGGGCCAATTCATCCGCTTCTTCCTGATCAGCCTCTGCTTCAGCCTTTTCGATCAAGGAAAGAATATCCCCCATCCCTAAAATCCTCGAGGCCATCCTGTCTGGATGAAAGGGCTCTAATTTGTCATATTTCTCTCCGACACCGATAAATTTTATTGGTTTCCCGGTGACTTTAACTATGGAAAGAGCGGCTCCCCCCCGGGCATCCCCATCCAGTTTGGTTAAAATAATAGAAGTAATCCCTAAAATTTCCTCAAATCTGCGGGCGCTGTTCACAGCATCTTGTCCAGTCATTGAATCTCCTACATAAATTATTTCTGAAGGTCTCGTGCAGTTTCTTATAAGTCTTAGTTCTTCCATGAGTTCCTCATCAACATGAAGTCGGCCCGCTGTGTCCATAATGAGAGGATCAAAACCTTTCTTCCTGCTATAAAATAAAACCTCCTGGAGAATCTTTTCTGGACGGTTGATTCCCTCTTCCGGCAATTCATAAACCGGTATTTTCAATTGTTCTCCAATGGTTTTCAGCTGAGCCTGGGCTGCCGGCCTTTTTATATCAACAGAAACCAGAAGGGGGTTTTTCCCGGAATTGCCAACATACCAGGCCAATTTTCCTGCTGTGGTGGTTTTGCCAACTCCCTGGAGTCCCACAAGCATAAAAACCGACGGCGGACGGGTCTGGTAACAAAGTCCCTTTTTCTCTTCTCCCAGAACCCTGGTCAACTCATCTCGAATGATCTTAATAACCTGTTGGGCTGGGGTTAGACTAAGCAGAACTTTCTCATCCAGAGCTTTTTCTTTTACTTCGGCTTCAAACCCCTTGACTACCTTGTAGTTGACATCAGCTTCCAGAAAAGCCAACCTTAACATTTTCATGGCTTCCGCCATGTTCTTTTCGGTGATTTTTCCTTCGCCTTTGAGGAATTTAATCACCTTCTGGATTCTTCCTGATAACTGATCAAGCATTTTGCTTTCTCCGTTTCTTAACTATATGCTAAATCAACCCGGTCTTCTTAGTCAATAAGATAGGGAACGTCCCCTTAAACTTGACTTTTAAGATAAGAATCATTAAGGTATAAAGAAATTTTTCCAAGGATAACAATCACAGATTTCAGAGGAAATGGAAACAAAAAAGGGGAGCAAAATTTGAAATCCAAGATCGACTACCAAGAAATAATTAAACTCCTCAACCTCGTCGAAGAAAGAAACCTGCTTGATTTTGAATTGGAAGTTGAAGGATTCAGGATAAAAATTACCAGGGGTCAAACCCTTGTTCTTCCCCAGACTAAAACAGCCTCTCCGGAAACAACCCAAGAGGTTATAAACAAATCCGCTTCCCCAAAGGAGCAGGAACAACCAGAAAAAAACAATCTCCACTATATAATTTCCCCCATGGTAGGAACATTCTACCGGGCTCCCAATCCTTCAGCTCCTTCTTATATAGAAATTGGTGAAACAGTTAAAAAAAATCAGGTCCTCTGTATTATTGAAGCCATGAAACTGATGAATGAAATAGAATCCGATATAGACGGTATCGTTGAAGAGATTTATGTTCAAAACGGGAAGCCTGTGGAATTTGGCCAGAAACTTTTCTCCATTAGACCAGTCCAATAAACCACCCATGTTTTCAAAAATCTTAATTGCCAATCGCGGTGAAATCGCCCTCCGGGTGATAAGAGCAGCCAAGGAAATAGGGATAAAAACAGTAGCTATCTACTCTGAAGCGGATAAAAATTCCCTTCATGCCATTCTGGCCGACGAAAAAATATGCATCGGCCCAGCTCCTGCCTCAGAGAGTTATTTGAACATCGCCAATATCATGAGTGCGGCTGAAATAAGTAAGGCTGATGCCATTCACCCGGGTTATGGTTTTCTGGCTGAAAACCCTCGTTTTGCTGAAATATGTGAAGCCTCGGGCGTAACTTTCATTGGTCCTCCAGCCTCGGTCATTCAGATGATGGGGGACAAGAATCGCGCCAGACAGGAAATGCAGGCAGCCAAGCTGTCGGTAATACCTGGCAGCCAGAGCACTCTAACTGACCTTGATGAAGCCAAGAAACTGGCCTTGAAAATCGGATATCCTGTTATTCTAAAAGCTGCTGCTGGGGGAGGAGGCAAGGGCATGAGAATTGTCCCTTCCCCAAAACTCTTTGAAGAACAGTTCTCCATCGCTGAAAATGAAGCCAACGCCGCCTTCGGCAGCTCATCTCTTTATATGGAAAAATATCTGCTCGACGCCCACCATATAGAGGTTCAAATCATCGGTGATAAGCAGGGTCAAGTGATCGCTCTGGGAGAACGGGAATGTTCTGTGCAGAGAAAACATCAAAAACTTATTGAAGAAGCTCCTTCTCCTTATCTTGATGAAAAAACAAGAAAAAAAATGACCAAAGCCGCTGAGGAAGCAGCCAGAAACATCAACTACCAGAGCTTAGGGACTTTTGAATTCCTGGTCGATGAAAACAAGCATTTCTATTTCATCGAAGCCAACACCCGGGTCCAAGTAGAACATCCGGTGACCGAAATGATCTATGGAATAGATCTCATAAAAGAACAGATCAAGGTCGCTGTCGGAGAAAAACTCAGCTTAGATCACTCCCTCCAGATACACGGACACAGCATTGAATGCCGGATTAATGCTGAAGACCCTGAGAACTTTATTCCTTCACCGGGTAAAATTACCTTCCTGGTTCTTCCCGGAGGACAGGGAATAAGAGTTGATTCAGCCGCCTATTCCGGATGGAGTATCCCCCCCAATTATGATTCTCTTGTGGCCAAAATTATTACCCATTCACGTAACAGGAAGGAAGCCATAGCCAAAATGCATACTGCCATTGAAATGACTACCATTGTGGGAATAAACAGCAATCTTCCCCTGCTTTTAAAAATCCTCTCTAATTCCGATTTTATGGCAGGGAAATATAACATACAATTTATGGACAAATTCTTTCAAAAAAAAGCTTAAGGGGACAATGTTACCATCCTGCTCTTATTTCCACTTGAAAACTACCCACATTATCACCGACCACCAACTCATTTATTCCCAGAAAAAGACGGCCGCTTAAGGGAATAGTTATCTTCCTTTCCTGCCCGATATAGAACATCTCCTCAATTTCATGCCTGATTTCTTCTCCTGTTTCTTCATCAATTTCTATAGAGACAAGCTTGACAACTTTTCCTATCAAGGCTCCAAGATTCTCGTTCTTGAGGGGTTGCTGGACTGTCTTTAAGGGATAGCCTTCAGAGTCACAATAAGCAATAGGATTCCCCTTTTGCAGCGAAATGCCGCCCTTTGCCCGGAACGTCAGTTCCTGTTCCTCAATAACATCCAGGCCGGTATCTATCCAGCTCTTATCAGCCGGCACAATTAAATGATGTCCTTGCCCCGGCTTGACAAGAGGCAATGGATTTTTCTTTTCCCGTGTATTAGAATCGGAACCTTTTTCCTGAGAATAAAGGGGAAGAAAAAACAGCTGTATCAAGCAAAATAAAATCATTTTACCCTGACAAACTTTTCTTACCCGGCTTTTCATTAATATTTTTCTCCAGTCAATACTTGCACCATCTCCTTATGAATATTTCCATTTGAAGCCAGAATTTCCTGGCCGTAAAGATCAAAATCATTTCCCTTGAAGTCAGTAACCTTCCCTCCCGCCTCTTCCACTATCAGGGCACCAGCCGCTACATCCCAGGGATTGAGCTTCAACTCCCAGAAACCGTCAAACCTTCCACAGGCAACATAACACAGATCCAGGGCAGCAGAACCGCAGCGCCGGATAGCCTGAGCCTTGGTCACGAAGTGATTGAAGTGATTAATATTATTCTGCGGGCTTGTTCTCACATCATAGGGAAATCCGGTGGCAATAAGGCTTCTTTCCAGGCGTTTTGTATTAGAAACACACAACTTTTTGCCATTGAGAAAAGCTCCTCTTTTTTTAGAGGCAGAAAAAATTTCTGACGATGGAGGAAAGAATACAATTCCCAGAACAATCTCTTTTTTTTCTTCCAGAGCTATAGAAATACAGTATATAGGCAACCCGTGAGCATAATTGGTGGTGCCATCAAGAGGGTCTATTATCCAACGGTAATCTGAGCCTTTGATCTTTGAGAAATCTTCCTCCGCCATGAAATCATGAGAGGGAAAGAATGAAGAAAGCTTTTTAATAATAAGTTCCTGTGCCTTCTTATCCATTTCAGTGACCAGATCTATTTCGCCTTTATAGGAAACTGAAGTTTGTTTCCCTAAATTCCGGTGGAGAAATTCTCCTGCCTCTTTGGCTGCATGAGTGGCAACCTCTAACTCTCGTTTCCACACGGTTTATAATCTTAGCAGTTTCAAAATAAAGTGGCAATGATTCCGAGGAAACCCAGCGGTCAAAACTTTTTGTTTTTTCTGGCGTAGTATAATATGATAACCAAATCAGGAAGGGCTGAAAAATGAACGAAAAAAAAGGCCGATCCAAAAAAAAGAAATTCATCTATATCGGATTGTTTATTCTTCTCTTAGCTGTAATCATTTATTTTAATCTCCAGGCGCAACGGGAAAAGGCTGTAAAAGTCACTGTAGCTGAAGTAAACAAACAGAATTTAACATCAATTGTTTCCGCTTCTGGTGAGATTAAGCCCAAGAAAAACGTCAACATCAGCGCTCAAATCCCTGGCCGCATTATCAAAATCGGAGTGGAAGAAGGACAGCCGACACAGAAAAACGCTTTTCTTCTTAAACTTGATTCATCCCAGTACGAAGCCGAAGTTGCCAGGAATCAGGCCTTAATAAATTCCTACAAAGCCGATCTTATCCGGGCCGAAGCTGTTTTAAAACGGGATGAAAGCCTTTATGAAAGACAAAAAAGACTATATGAAGAAGAATTAATATCCCTGGAACAACTTGAAGCAGCCAGGACCCAATATGAGGTTTCCAAATCTCAGTATCAAGCTTATCTCTTCCAGATCAAACAAGCAGAAGCTGCCTTGCAAAGCTCTTTAGATAATCTGAGCAAAACCGTCTACAACGCCCCTATTGACGGAATTATCACCAGCCTCCGGGTAGAAGAAGGAGAAATCGCCCTTGTGGGAACCATGAATAATCCCGGAACTGTTTTAATGACTATCGCTGATCTTTCAGTAATGCAGGTAGAAGTGGAGGTTGATGAAACTGATGTGGTTGGAGTGGAAATTGACCAGAAAGCAGAGGTGAGAGTGGATGCCCTTCCTAATCAGATTATAGAGGGAACGGTTACCGAAATTGGTAGCTCCGCCTTGCAGACTGTGACCACCACTCAAGAATCAAAAGATTTTAAAGTGGTAATAACATTGAAGGATCCGCCACCACTGCTCAAGCCTGGCCTGTCGGCCTCAGCAGATATTATCACTGCGGAAAAGAAAGATGTTCTGGCTGTCCCAATTTCTGCTCTAGTGATTAAAGAAGTAAAAGAAACAGAAGCAGGAGAAAAAACCGTTGAAAAAGAAGGGATTTTTGCAGTTGACAAGGATCAAAGAGTCAGATTCATGCCAGTAGAGAAAGGTATAATGGGAGAGCTTTCCATAGAGATAAAAAGGGGGCTCTCTGAAGGGGATACTGTTGTCGTAGGACCATTCAGCGCCCTGCGCCAGCTGGAAGAAGGAACGCTAATTAACCCGGAGAAAAAGGAGTAACCATCACCATGATCTCCCAGTCCGAAGAACTTACTCCAGTGATAATCACTGAAAACCTTTGGAAAATATATACTTTAGGGAATCATAAGGTAAAGGCTCTCTGCGGGGTAAGCTTCAAAATCCGGCGTAATGAGTTCATTGCCATAATGGGTCCTTCTGGTTCAGGCAAATCCACCTTGATGAACCTTTTGGGTTGTCTGGACACACCCACGGAAGGTTCATATCAACTCAATGGAAAATTGGTCAGTGAGCTCAGCGAAAATGAACTGGCCTTTATAAGAAACCAGGAAATCGGTTTCGTCTTTCAAGTCTTCAACCTTCTTCCCCGGGCCTCTGCCTTTCATAATGTGGAACTCCCCCTTATTTACAAAGGTGCCAGCCAGAAAGAACGGGAGCTTAAAGTCCAACGGGCCCTGGAAATGGTGGAGATGTCTCATCGAAGTAACCACAGACCTACTGAATTATCCGGTGGAGAAAGACAAAGAATTGCCGTTGCCAGAGCTCTGGTCAATGAACCCTCTATTCTTTTAGCAGACGAACCCACAGGAAATTTGGATTCCAAAACCGGCCAGGAAATTCTAAGACTCTTTCACAAAATCCACTCCAAGGGAAATACCATAATCATGGTTACTCATGACAGAGAAATTTCTCGACAAGCGCAGCGCATTATCTACATACTCGATGGCAAAATAGAAAAGGAAGAGATAAAGGAGACAGATCGATGAATGTTGGGCAAAGATTTCTGGGTGTATTTTTCTCACCTAAACAAACATTGGAAAAGACTGCCCTGAATCCTGTTTGGGTGGATGCCCTAATAATTCTTCTCATAGCTCTGGTTATTTTTTCTTACGTCACTCACCCTTATACGCTAAAAGACCAATTGGATCTTTTCAAAAACAATGTCAAAATGAGAGAAAGGCTGGGAGAAGAAAGATTCCAAGAGACATTGACAAGACTGGAAAATCCCAACCCAAAAAATACTATTCTTCAAGTTTTCATCCTGAGTCCTTTGACCATCTTAATCGGATTCCTTTTTTCCTCATTCATTCTCTTGATTCTGGGGCGTTTCCTTTCAGTTGAAGGAAATTTCAAAGGAGTACTTTCAGTTTACCTTCATGTAAATTTTATCGATAAGATTTTGGGCAACGGCCTTCGTCTTGGATTGATCCTTTCCAAAAAATCTGTAGCCCAAACAACTACCAGCCTGGCTCTCTTTTTCCCCAAATTAGAAACAACATCAACAGCCTTTATCATTCTTAGTCAGATTGATTTCTTCCAGCTCTGGATGTTTGCTGTTCTTGGCTATGGATTATCAGCCATTTTTAAAATAGATTACCGGAAAGCCCTGTTTATCTCTTACGGTTTCTGGCTTTTAAAAAGCCTTTTTTATATTGCCATTTCCCTCTTAGGAAAACAATTAATGGGTTAATCACCCTGATTCCTTAGGTAATAGTCGCTTCAAGCGAATATTTAAAACTATTCCTGACTATCCAAATAAACTCAATAAACAAAATTAACCCAAAATTGACTTTTTTCCCCTGGTAACCTATTCTATGGACGAAGATGAGTCTTAAAGGAAACCTTTCAGAAATTCCTTTTGCCTCCTTGTGTTATCAACTCAGGCAAAGCAACTTTTCCGGCCAGCTTCTTCTCTCTCAAGAAGAGGGAAGCCAGTTATTTTTTTTCTTAAATGGCGATATCATTTTGACTTCAGATGAACTTCGACAACCAGATTTTCCTTATTTTCTTTCCTCTGAAAAAATCCTTCCCCTTGAAGAATCCAGGGAACTGAACCTGTTATTAAATCAAGAAAATCATCTTCCCATAGAAATCCTGATTGAAAAATTCTCTATCAGTCCGGAAAAAATTTGGACCATCCTGACAAACTTTATTCAATTTAAATTAATTCCCTGCTTCGACTGGTCTGAAGGTAATTTCACCCTGTCTCCAGGCCAAGTGCCTAAAACACCTGAAATCCTGCTTAACTTCTCCCTTCTCAAGCTTATCAGGCAAGGTATTCTTTCAATGCAAAATATGAATCTCATCCGGCAAAGCCTCCCCGGAGAAGAGGAAACGCTGGAAATCTCCTCTCCCGAAATCCTAAAGAAATATCCTCAAGAAATGCATGAGCGCTACGTAATAAGACTTATCCAAACGCACAAGACTCTCAGCCAACTACAATCAGCCAGTCAACTTGGGATTAATGAAACTCAGCGAGTCCTTTATCTTCTGATTAATACTGGTCTGGTCAAGAATCCAAAAAAGAAATCCCTCCATTTGAAGGTAACTTCAACCTCTCATGTTGATGTAGCTAATATTCTCTGGTCCTTCAACGAAAAATTTACTTATATATTCAAGTATCTTTCCAAAGAAGTGGGCCCAGTAGCTTCAAATATTGTCGAAAAGTCAATCCAGGAAACCAAACCTAATCTTCCTCCTTTTTTCTCAAGCCTTAATCTTACTCCAGAAGGAAAAATCGAACTGAACCGCCATTTGAAAGGTAATATTGGATTTATCAATGATGAACATATGCCGCACCTCATTGAGGGACTAAACGAAATCCTGGTTTCTCTTCTTTTCGCTGTTAAAAGAGCCCTGGGTAATGAACATGAGAGTGCTCTGGTAAAAAATCTGTTATCTGTGGGCAAATGGAGCTAAAAAGTCGCCAAATAAAAGCTCTTCTCTTGTTGATAACTCTGCTGAGTTTGCTGGTTTTACTGAAAATTGGACTCTAAAAATAAACTCTTAATTATCCTTGGTCCTACTGCGGTGGGAAAAAGCAGGACAGCCATTAAGCTGGCCAAACTGTTTGAAGGAGAAATTATCAACTGTGACGCCATACAGGTATACCAGGGATTCAATATAGGTACAGATAAAATACCTCCGGAAAAAAGAGAAGGCATTCCCCATCATCTTTTGGACGAAGTCCCTCCCACCCAGCAATTTACAGCCGCGGATTTCGTCAACCGGGCCGTAAACAAAATAAAAGAAATCGAGAAAAGGAAGCGACTTCCCATCATAGCCGGTGGAACGGGACTTTACCTGAAAGCTCTTCTGGAAGGTCTTTTCCCAGGAGTAGGCAGACAACAGGAAATAAGGGAACAGCTGGAAATGGAAGCTCAAAAAAAAGGTGTTGAAACCCTCTGGAAAAGACTACAGCAGGTTGATCCTCAGCAGGCCCAAAAAATAAATCGTGGGGATAAGATAAGGATTATCAGAGCACTTGAAGTGTTCGAGGCTACCGGCATTCCCATTTCCCAACACTTTTTAAAAACTAAATCTCCCTTAAAGAATGTTCATACAATTAAAATTGGGTTAAAATTAGATAGAAACCAGCTTTATAAAAGAATTAATGAACGAGTGGATCAAATGTTTAAAAAGGGACTGGTAGAAGAAGTTATGAATCTATTGGAGAAAGGAGTTTCACCAGAAACTCCTCCTTTTAAAGCTTTGGGCTACCAGCATGTTCTTGACTATCTCAATCAAAAAACCTCTCTCGAAGAGGCCGTCCTCCTTACTCAAAGAGATACCCGTCGCTATGCCAAGAGACAGATGACCTGGTTCAGAAAGATGGAGGGAATTCACTGGTTTCACCCTTATGATTTGGCCAGTCTGGAAAAATATGGGCGGGAAAAGCTGAACTGACCATGCAAACTGAAAAAGCCATCCTTGTCCATCTTTCTACCAATCCTACAGAGAAATCTGAATCTAAGATCTCTATGCATGAATTGAAAGGTTTAACCAGAGCTGCTGGAGCAGAAGTGACAGGGGAGGTATTTCAATCCCGTTCGGAAATAAGCCCCAAATTTTATATAGGAAAAGGCAAAGTTGAAGAAATCTCTGGACTGGTGGAAGAAATGGAGGCTACCTGTGTAATCTTTGATCACAACCTTTCTCCAATCCAACAAAGACACCTCGAAGAAGAACTCCAGGTCAAAGTAATCGACCGGACCCAGCTCATCCTTGACATATTTGCCCAGAGAGCTTTTACCCGGGAAGGAAAACTCCAAGTGGAACTGGCTCAGCTTAATTATCTTCTTCCCAGACTTTCCGGAAAGGGGAGGGCACTTTCCCGCTTGGGAGGAGGTATCGGTACCCGGGGTCCGGGTGAGAAAAAACTTGAGGAAGACCGCCGGAGGATAAAAGACCGCATTTCTAAGATTAAGGGCGATATTTCCAAAGTACAAAAAAGACGCTCAGACCAGAGAAAAAGCCGCCAGGCAAATCCCCTTCCTACGGTTTCTCTGGTAGGTTACACCAATGCAGGTAAGTCCACCCTCTTCAATTCCTTAACCAAAGACCATCGACTGGTATCCCCCAAGCTCTTCGCCACCCTCGATCCTGTTCTAAGAAGGGTGTCTTATCCTGATGGAGTTTCATTCTTCCTTAGTGATACAGTTGGATTTATCCGAAAACTACCGCTTGAATTAATCTCGGCCTTTAAGGCAACTCTGGAAGAAGTAACCCAGGCGAACTGTATCTGCCATGTCATTGATATCACGTCTTCTCACTCTGATATCCAAATAAAGGCAGTTGAACAAATCTTGAATGAACTCGATGTTGTTGACATCCCAATCATAAAAGTTTTTAATAAAATAGACCTTCTTGATAACGGACAGGAACTGATGAATAGAAATAAAAAGACTGCTAATAATAATATGGTCTATGTTTCAGCTAAAACAACAGAGGGCCTGCCAGACCTGAAAAAAAAGCTTCGTTCTGTCCTATTTAAGGACTACCAGGTCTTTCACCTGTCAATCCCTGAGACCAGACAGGATTTAATCGATTCATTTCCTAAATGGTCTTTTATTCTTCAACGCGAAAAAGAAAAGAAAGCCTTAAGCTTGCGGGTTCTGGCCCGGCCAGAGCACATGATAAATTTCCTTCCTTATATCAAAAGAGGAGAATCACATTGTTGAAAAAAGCTTTTTTAGTTACGCTGATTGGAATATTCATCTGGTCCTGCGCTACTTACCAGCCCACTCCACCTTCTTTTTATCTTGACTCTCCTCCGTCTTCAATTGTGGCAACTCTTTCCTTAGACGAGCGTCTCCAATCAGAAGAGGGATGGAGATTGATTCGGGAGGGGCGTGGAGAAAAAGCCAAAGAAATCTTTTCTAAACTTCCTCCTGACAATCCCATGTTCCATGTTGGCTTGGGTTATGCTTATTACCTGCTGGGACAAACTCAGGTCGCTGTTGAACACTTCAAGATCTCAGTAGAAAACTTTCCTATGATGAATGTAGCTCATCTTGGTTTAGCTCAAATTTATCTGGAATCCGGCCGGGAAGAGGAAGCTTTTTCAGCCCTCAGGGAGGTTCTTAAAACCGAACCAGAACATTCCTGGGCCAAGACCAAATATGATTCTCTAAAACCCAAGCTGACCCAGGAAAATCTTGAAGAAGCTCTAGATTATCTCGAGGAAAATAACATTGAAAAAGGAAAAGAATTTTTACTTAAAGCATTGCATTTTTCACCCGATTCTCTTGAAGCCCATCTGAAACTGGCAGAAATATATAAAAGTGAAAATAATTTTAAAAATGCTCTTTTACATCTTAGATCAGCTTTGAATAAGGAACCGGAAAAAAGCGAAATTTTACATCCTTACGGTGAAATTCTTTTTGAAACCGGAGAATATAAAAAAAGCCTGGAAGTTTTTCAGAAAATAGCCCCAATGGAGCCGGAAAACCAGAAAGTCAAAAACCGGATTGAAACTCTTAAAAACCGGCTGGGAATATTTGAACTACCCAGTCAATATAACAAAATCCCGTCTCTTCAAGCTGTGACCAAAGAAGATGTGGCTGCTCTAATTGCCGTTAAATTCCAGAATATCTTGGATATACCGGAAAAGAGTCCTCCTATCTTGATTGACATTGCTACCTCCTGGGCTTCCAAATTCATCCTGGCCACTACCTCTTTGGGATTATTAGACGTCTACCCTAACCACACTTTCCAGCCTAAAAAAATCGTTACCCGGGCGGAAATGGCCGAGATTCTATACCGTCTAATTAAAAGATTAGAATCCCAAGGATATAATTTCGTCCGCTTAATACCTTTAGAAAGAATTCAGGTCTCTGATGTTTCACCTGACAACTATTACTACCAACCCATCCTTTCAGTCATTTCCTATAATATTATGTCTCTCAGACCAGACAGAATCTTTAATCCAGACCATCCGATTACCGGGCAAAAAGCTATCAATCTGTTCGATATTGTTCTCAATCTCATCCAATAGGTTACTCGGGAAGTGGTTCCCAACAGAGAAAAATCAGCTGCAGTAAAAAAGCAGTATCCTCTGAATCTGGCTAATATCCTGACGCTCCTCCGAATCGCTCTCATACCGTTGTTTATTCATTTTTTACTTACCGGCCAGACCGGCAAAGCCTTGACTGTTTTTATTGTCGCCAGCATCACTGATGTCCTGGATGGAACTGCTGCCCGGATATTTGGTCAAAGGACTTCACTCGGGACCTATTTGGATCCAGCAGCAGATAAACTTCTCATGACTACATCCTATATTCTGTTATCTATCCCTTCGATAAGCTCACCTAATGTTATTCCATTATGGTTAACCATTGTGGTTATTGGAAGAGATATTCTTATCGCCCTCAGCGCCTTGGTGGTAACAGCGGTAAGCGGCCCCAGGATTTTCCGGCCCTCTGTGGTGGGAAAAATTACCACTGTCTGTCAAGTTACTGTAATTTTTTGCCTGCTGGCAAGTAATTATTTTGGAGTTTCGCCTGAGGCTCTTCAGTGGTTATATTATATTACCTTAGGATTAACCATATTTTCAGGAATGGATTATGCCTTGAAGAATGTCCGGAGTATCGTTCCTTCAAAATAAAATTACATCCTTTTGTCAACAAAACCTTTTTTCAAAGTTTTCCAGAGAATCTTGAAATCCAGAGCAAAAGACCAATTCTGGATGTAATAAAAATCATATTCGATTCTTTTATCAATAGGAGTATCCTGCCTCAAACCATGGATTTGAGCCCAGCCGGTTATGCCTGACTTGACTTTGTGTCTTAACATATACTTGGGAATTTTTTTGCTGAAGTCTTTGACAAAAGAGGGTCTTTCCGGCCGCGGTCCCACTAAGCTCATCTCACCTTTAAGAACATTAAACAACTGGGGAAGCTCATCCAGGCTGAATTTTCTCAACATCCGGCCAAACTTGATTATTCTGGGGTCATCTGGACTGCACATAATCGGTCCTGTTTCTTTCTCCGCATCATAGACCATGGTCCGGAACTTGTGAATCATAAACTTTTTTCCGTCAAGGCCTACTCTTTCTTGATGGTAAAGAACAGGCCCCTTGGAAGTCAACTTGATTAAGAAAACTATTAAACCCATCAGGGGAAGAAGAAGCACAATAAGAATAAAGGAAATAATCACATCTGAAATCTTCTTCAAACCCAGCAACACCCCTCGCATTGGAGGTTCATCAATGCTGATAACCGGAAATCCATCCAGATCTTCTATTTTTGCCTTCAAAGTTAAAAGTTGAAATAGATCAGGAACCAATCGGACATTAACTACTTGCTTATGGGCCATCTGGAAAACCTCAAGAATCTGAGGGTAGTTGTTTAAACCAAGAGTAATGCAAACATCGCTGATTTCTACTGTTTCTAAAATTGCTTCCAGATCCTTGATACCTCCAAGAACTTCAATCCCTCCATCCACAGGAACTTTGTCACCTTTTTTCCTCTCATCATCCAGAAAACCGATAACCCTGAAACCAAGATCCTTATAAACAGAGAATTTCTGGGCTATAGTTTTTCCCATCTCTCCCGCACCCACTATCAGGACATTTTGTAAGTCCAATCCTTTGGCAAAACGGCGCTTGAGATAAAAATATATCTGGTTTCTAAGAAAGGAGACCAGAAAGACAACAACCACGAAATAAACAGCCAGGAACCCATGAGATATTTTAAAGGTCATCTGGAACAAAGGAGCTCTACCTTGGCTGTAGGCATAAAGATAATTTAAAACGGCTAAGATAAAGACAATAGTGAGAAAAGTATTAAGGACAACCATGAAAAAATCATCGATTTTGGTCCTTTTCAGTTTAGACCGGTAAAAACCCTGGAGAAAAAAAATAATCAAATGGGCAGCTAAGAAAAGAGGAAAAACAGCCACATAGGATTTAAGAGGGGGTATCCCTTTTTCCGGGCTTACCGGAATAATATATCCGTAAAATCGGAATCCATAGGAGTAAAAATAGGCGAAAATAATACTGATTATGTCGCTCAGGATGAAAAGGCCAATCAGTCTTTTTCTCTGCTTTTTTATCATGATGTTTGCCTGAATTCAGTCCATTTATTCATAATAAAAGCTTCGATCTGTTTTCTAAACCTTTCACGGGAGAATTTTTCGGCGTGTTCTCTCAGTAAAAATTTATTAAATTGCATATCCTTAAATTTGTCAAGTACTTCCAGGAGACTTTCCGGAGACAGCTGGTGAAAAAAAAGCCCGCTCTTTTCCGGAAGAACAGTTTCCAGAGCCCCCCCCCGGCCGTAGGCGATCACCGGAATTCCACAAGCTTGAGCTTCAAGAGAGTTAATGCCAAAATCTTCTTCCCCCGGGATTAAGAGAGCTAAGGCCTTCCGGTAAGTTTTAAGCAGTTCTTCATCAGAAAGAGCTCCTAAAAATGTGATGTTCTGGCGAGCCGTTTTCTTTAATCTTTTTAACTCCGGACCTTGTCCCACTATCATTAGGGGAAGACCATTCCGGTTAAAAGCTTCTACAGCCAAATCTACTCTTTTATAGGGAACCAAAGCTGAAACAATAAGAAAAAATTCTCCTTTTTGCTCGGCCGGCCGGAAAAAATCTACATCCACCGGAGGATGAATGACCGAAGCCTGACGCCGGTAATATTTCTCAATCCGTTGAGCCACAGCCATTGAATTAGCAATAAAATAATCTACTCGAGAAGAAGACGTTATGTCCCACATTCTTAAATAGTGGATAACAGGCGGGATAAGCAGTTTGGAAAACGGCCCTAACTTCGCCGAAGCAAAGTAAGGAAAATATTGATTCCAGGCATAGCGAACCGGAGAATGAATATAGGAAATATGGAGGGCATCAGGGCGAGTAATAATTCCCTTGGCCGCACAGTGGGAAGAAGAGATAACCAAATCGTATTCTTGAAGGTCAAAAAGTTCAACCGCCAAGGGAAAAAGGGGGAGATATGAGCGATATTTTTTTTTGAGGCAGGGAAATTTCTGGATAAAACTGGTTCTTATTTTTTTGACTTCCAAAGACTCTGCCTGGCTTCCCGGAAAATGAAAGAGGGTGAATACCGGAGCTTGGGGAAAAATTTCAGACAGGACTTCCAGAACCTTTTCTCCGCCCCTGCGGCCTGTCAACCAGTCATGAACAAGAGCAACGCGTGGGGATTTCATTTTGGTTGATTATAAAAAGGGGAAGGGAAATTGTCAATTCAAGGGGAAAGCCTTGTTGGTCAAAATGCTAAAATCAAACTCTGGAAGAATCGTAAAATAAATTCTATTCCATTTTGTATTATTTAAACTATTATGAGAGAGCATCAGGTATGCCAGGAGCGACATTGAGGCGCTAGCCTTCTCGAACTGCGATTCGGGGGAATCCGACTTTGTCGGACGGCGAGTATGTATTGAGCACGCCCAGCCTAGCCCTGCACCAACCTCGACTGGTGAATGGTTTAGACTGACAGAATGGAGTTACGCAGCCGCCAAAAAGAGCGGTGAGAGAAGGCGAAAAAAGCGCCGAAGTAAAGCGGAGGGCATACCTGATGCTCTCTTATTTAAAGCATATTAAGACCGAATGGAAGAGAATCAAAAAAGTTAATATATTCCCTTTTCCCGGCAAAGCCGGAGGTAGAGCTCTTCTGTTTCCTGCACCATCCGCTCAAGTGAATATCGCCGGCTGAGATCTTCCCGCAGCTTACGACCCATTTCTTCGGCCATTTCAGGCTTATTCAACCACTTAAGAATTGCCTCAGCCAGGCTTAAAGAATCTTCCGGAGGGACCAGCAGTCCTGTCTCACCCGGTTTGAGCAGTTCCCGGATACCGTCGATATTGGTCCCTATTACAGGGCGCTCGAACGCAGCCGCCTCCAGCAAAGCATAGGGAAGGCCTTCCCAAAGTGAAGGAAGGACAAAAACATCAAATAGAGGGTAGAGCTCCTGGGTTTTTCCCGTTTCTCCCAGAAGAAAGATAAAATTTTCCAATTTCTTCCGCTGCAGATAGTTACGGAATTTTTTCTCAAGAGGCCCTCCTCCAGCAATGACAAAACAGATATCCTGCCTTTGATTGAGCAAGATACGGGC
>CAYTTR010000002.1:0-13945 GCA_964440805.1 uncultured Eubacteriales bacterium | reverse complement strand
GCAGCCTGAAAAAAATAGATCAATCCTTTCTGGCGATGCAAGCGGGCAACTGTTCCTATTATCAATTTTGACTCTGGTAAATTAAAATTTTTTTTTCTTTTTTTTGCTTTCTGCCATGCTTCTTCATCAAGGCTATATTTTTGAAAATCAATCCCATTGGGGATAAAAATTATTTTTTCCTCTGGAACCAGCTTCAGCCGTGATCCTTTGATTCTATCATCCCGAGAAACGAAAATGACTGCATCGGTCCTGCGAGAAAGCCATCTTTCCATCAGCACAAATATCTTCCTCAGAAAAGGATTGCGGTAATGAAGATAATGGATACCATGAAGGGTGTGGACAACCACTGGAATCCGGCTTTGGCAAGCTGCCAGACGGCCAAACAATCCAGCCACTCCCCCATGGGTGTGAAGGATGTCAAATTGTTCTTTCTTGAGCAGGGAAAGAATCTCATTTCTATTCCTTAAGAAGGATGACTTTCCCATTTGAAGAGAATAATGACGAATTCCCCAATTTTTCAGCTCCTCAACCAGGGGTCCCCCGGCCTCAGAGCCTACTGCAACCTGGAACTTTTCAGGAGATAAAGACTTGACTAAAGAAAGAACATGTCTTTGCCCTCCTCCCAGAAAAGCCTGGTCGATCATTTCCAGAACACGGATTTTTTTCATGGCTATCTCAGAAGCTTATAAAACAGCTGGACATCCGAAAAAGAAGATTTTCCTCTAAGAACTCTTTCCCCTAACCAGAAAAAAAAGTAGCCACCAAGATAAAGTCGCAGCAGCCAGACAGAAAGAAAGGAATTATGTTTCCGGTAATAATAAAGCTGGCTTTTTCGGTATTGATAACAAGATTGAAATGAGCTTGAAGAAGTACTCCCTCCTCCGAGATGAAAAACCTTAGATTCAGGCACAAAAATCAGCTCCCATTCCTTTTTCCGGAGACGGCTGCAAAGATCTATATCCTCAAAATAAAGAAAATATTTTTCATCAAGCAAACCTACTTTCTCCACTGCTTCCCGCCTTAAGAGAAGACAGGCTCCGCTCAGCCAACCTACTCTCCGTTTCCTGGGATTTGCCAGAAGAGTCTTTTTTAAATAGAAGTTGAAAAATAATTTCTGTTTCAGTTCGGCAGTAAAGCTTATTTTTCGGCCAAATGATACCTGAGGAGTCCGGTCTCTTCTCAAGAGAAGCGGTCCGGCACCTCCTGCTTTAGAGTTTTCCTCCAATTCTCTGTAAAGATTTTCAACAGCTCCGGGAAAAAACCGAGTATCAGTGTTGACTAAAAAAATATATTTTCCTTCAGCTTGCCGGATGGCTTGGTTATTGGCTCTGGCATACCCAATATTATCATTATTAACAAGGAGCTTTACTCCCGGGAAATGTTTTTTTATTTGTTCCGATGGAAAGACTTCGGAATTGTTGTCCACAATAAACACTTCCCTGAGCAAATCTAAGGCTGTTGCCTTAAGAGATGAAAGAGATTCATACAAGCGGTCATGGTCACTGTAATTTACATAGATAACCGATATTTCAGCCAAGAGAGCTCCTTTTCAAATTACTATCCAGTATCTGCTCTATTTTCTCCACCTGAGCCGACAGCTGAAATTTTTTTTCTACAGTCCGGAACCCATTCTCAGCTAAGAAGCAAGCATATTGACTGTGGCGAAGAATCCCAGAAAGAGCTTTACTTATCTCTTCAGGATTTGGCCTTCCAACAAGAAGTCCGTTTTTGCCGTGTTCAACAATTTCAGGGATTCCTCCTGATTTTACCGCCACTACCGGTGTTCTTGATGCCATGGCTTCTATTACCGACCGACCAAAAGACTCATGACTGGAAGTAACCAGAAGAACATCCAGGGTTTTAAGAAATAAAAAAACATCTTTTTGATAGCCAAGAAAATATATTTTTTCTCCCCACCCTAGCTTGCCTGCTTTTTGGAGAATCCTCTTGTAGTAATGAAAATCTTTGATCTGCCCGCAGAAAGCTATTTTTAGAGAGGGAAATTCAGTTGAAAGCTTCTCCACAGCCACGAGGGCTTTCATCTGGCCTTTCTCTGGACATACTTTCCCTATTACTCCGACAACCTTATCATTAAAGCTGAACCCCATTTTCTCTCTTGCTTGTAAAGTAGAAATCAAGGGAAGGAGAGAGAAATCAACACCATTATAAACAATTATTCTTTCTGCTTGATGGCCCATGGCTTTCCAGGTTGCCACAGAATTTGCCACCACCTGGGATGAAAATTTCCGTATCAGATTTTTAAGCTGAGAAACTCCCAAAATGAAACATAATCCGTCGCTTTTTCTGCCCACAATTTCATGGATAATCCACACATGAGGAAGACCGCATACCCGGGCAGCCAGGGCTCCGCTGAAATTTACTATGGAATTGCTAACCACCAGCCGGGTTCCTTCTTTTTTTAAAAATGAGACTAACTTTAACACACCCCATATGTTCCAGAGCCACTTGAAAGGTTGAAGTAAAATTTCTTTTCTCCCGGTCAGCCACCATTTCATGGGAATAACCAATGTTGCGATACCTGACCTGGACAGGCGTTCTCCGAGAGGCCCTGGCTGTGGAATAACCAGAACTGGATCATATTTATTCCTATTTATCCTTTCCAAGAGATCAGCCAACATCCTCTCAGCTCCATTCAGTTCTGAAGCATGAGAAATAAAGAATATTTTTTCTTTCATTCCGCAGTCAGATTCTTATACATTTCAAGGGTTTCAACAGCTGTTTTCTCCCAGGAAAATTTATTAATCCTCGTTTTCCCTTCATGAATCAAAGTATCCCGGATGGATTCATCCAGACATAAAGAAATAATTTTATCAGCCATGTCCTCTTGGTCAAAGGGATCAAAATATAAGGCGGCCTTTCCAGCAACTTCAGGCAAAGCAGGCGCATTGGAAGCAGCCACCGGCAATCCACAGGCCATGGCTTCCAGAAGAGGAAGACCAAATCCCTCGCAAAGAGAGGGGAAAATCAATCCCAAAGCAAGTTGGTAATAAAAACGGAGATCTCGGTTTGAAACATATCCCTGAAGTAAAATTTCATTTTGTAGTTGAAGCTGCCGGATTTTTTCTTTGAACTCATCCATGATTCTCCCCGGCCGTCCTGCTACAACCAGAGGTATTTTTTCGCTCCGGTAGTGGACAATCTTCAGTGCCTCCAGGAGACGGATAAGATTCTTCCGGGGTTCAATTGCCCCCACATAAAGAAGAAACCGTTCAGGAAGCCCTAATCTTATCCGAATTTGCTCAAGTCTCCCTATTAAAATCTGTTCACCAAAAGATTTATCGACCCCCAATGGTATAACCCGGATTTTTTCTTCTGCTTCGGGGAAAAATTCAAGAATATCTTTGCCTGTACTGTGGGAGATCGCCACAACAGCCCTGGCTTGCCTCACAGCATCTGCTACCCGGGGAACAAAATCTTTCTCTGCTTCCTTATCGGCCAGTCTGGGATGTTTCAAAAAGAAAAGATCATAAATAGTAATTATCTTTTTCCCGCGAGTTGGAAGAATTAACGGAGAAGGAGAATGGGTCAGATCAAGGTTCACTTTGAAGAGGCTATCCAAAGGAGGCCAGCCTAATTTGTACCAAAAGCAATTAATTGCTCTTACTGGTATGCGATAATGCCGGAAATTAACATTTTTAAAAGGGGGAATCTTTTCTTTTGGAAATTCATCTTTGAAAGAAGAAGAAAAAAGAAAGTATTTGTTCTCTTCATCTATTTCAGCCAGGTTAAATAGAAGATTTTTAAGATAAATTCCCACTCCTGTTTCATCTTTCAGAAATGGCCGGATATCATAACCTATACGCATGAGTGTTAATGTATTTCTAACCTGTTGAAAAGTCAAGAATAGCAGTTACTACTCACTCATCTTGTTGCTTTTCTGTGAACCGGGATGATATTATGTCAAACAAGGAGATTTCAATGAGTGCCTTTGAACAAATCCAGAAAAAAATTCGATCTTTCCGCGACGAAATGATAGACATACAAACAAAACTCTGTCAGATTCCAGCTATATCTCCCTCAAGCGGGGGAGAAGGTGAGGTTAAGAAGGCAGAGTTTCTTTTCAAGACGTTGAAATCCTTTGGCTTCGACTCTGTAAAAATGATCAAAGCCCCGGATTTGGATGCCCCCAGCGGTTACAGGCCAAACATTTTGGCTTTATTCAAGGGAAAAAACTCTTCCCGAACTATCTGGATTATGACCCACATGGATATTGTGCCGCCCGGAGAACTTTCTCTCTGGAAAGGAAATCCTTTTAAGGCCTGGATCGAAGAGGGAAAGATCTACGGGAGAGGGGTGGAGGATAACCAGCAAGATATGGTTGCTTCTTTCTTTGCTGTAAAAGCTTTTCATGAAGAAGGTATTTTGCCGAATTACGACGTTGGCATCGCCTTGGTGGCCGACGAAGAGACAGGAAGTGAAAAAGGAATTGGTTATGTTCTCCGGAATTCTCCGCCTTTCCGTAAGGAAGATCTTATTATTGTACCTGATGCCGGCAACTCCGAGGGCACTGAAATCGAAGTCGCAGAAAAAAGTATTCTCTGGCTAAAATTTAAAACCGAGGGTCAACAAGCCCATGCGTCCACTCCTGAAAAAGGAATCAACGCTTTCCGGGCAGCATCTTTTCTGGTCACCAAGCTTGACCGGCTTTATCAGGATTTCAATAAGAAAGATTCCTTGTTTGAGCCTCCTATATCCACTTTTGAACCTACCAAAAAAGAAGCCAATGTTCCCAATATAAATACCATCCCTGGAGAAGATATTTTTTATCTTGACAGCCGGATTCTTCCTGTCTACTCAATCAAAGATGTGGAGAATAAAATCAAGGAAATTATCAAGGATACGGAAGGCCGTTTCCAGGTAGAAATTTCCATAAAAGAAGAGCAAAAAGCACCCGCCGCTCCCCCCACCTCAGCCGAGGCCCCTGTAGTAAGAGCTCTCCAAAAAGCAATCAAAGAAGTTTATCAGGTGAACGGAACTCCCACTGGAATCGGTGGAGGGACCGTAGCTGCCCTCTTTCGCAGACAAGGCTTTCAGGCTGCTTGCTGGTCCAAGATCGATGAAACCGCTCATCAACCCAACGAATATTGTATAATTGACAATATGGTCGGAGATGCCCTGGTTTTTGCCCACTTATTCCTTCAAGAATAAAAAAAAACAGGAGATTAAAAATGAGCCGCCCTCATCTACCTCTTTCAAATTTTATCATAGTCCTAACCACAGTGCCCGATGAGACCTCAGGCCAGGTTATTGCCGAAAAACTTCTTCAAGACCGGAAAGCCGCCTGTGTAACAGTCCTTCAGCCCGGAACTTCTTTTTTCTGGTGGGAAGGAAAAATTTCCCGTGAAAAGGAACATCTGGTATTGATAAAAAGCAGGCGGGAACTCTACCCGTCAATTCAGAAAACCATAATCCGTCATCATCCTTACCAGGTCCCTGAGATAATCTCTTTTTCTGTTGGAGAGGCTTGGGAACCCTATCTCAGTTGGATAAACAAAGAAACACGCAGTTAAACTAACGCCACCTTATCCATTTTCTATGACCATCTTTTAGAATCCGTTGTTTGTAGATTTTCCGGGCAGCTTGGATAGTATTAAAGTGGATACTGACTGTATCAGCCACATCAAAAGCGTACCCGCCGGCCAGAAGTACCACCAGAGGAATGTTTCTTTCCTTGGCTCCCTCAAGAATGAGGAGATCTCTATCCATCAATCCTTTTTTGGTCAACCTGAGGCCTCCTAACTGATCCCGGCAGTAAGGGTCCGCTCCAGCCAGATAGAAAACAAGCTCAGGTTTAAATTCATCATAAAGACGGGGGAAGTTACTCTGAAGAGCTTCAAGGTACTTATCGTCTCCATCTCCTGACCACAAACCAATATCCAGAGAAGATTTTTCTTTATGAGCTGGATAGATGTCCATTTGATGAATGGAAAAAGTAAATACATCCTGCCTGCCCCGGAAGACCGCAGCTGTACCGTTTCCCTGATGAACATCACCATCAACTATCATGACCTTATTCACTCTGCCTTCCACAATCAATTTCTGGGTGGCCACAGCTACATCATTCAACAAACAGAAGCCTTCTCCGTGGTCAGGGTAAGCATGATGAAAACCTCCCCCAATATGAACTGACAGGTGCCCTTCCAAGGCGGATTCAGCAGCCTGAATGGTTCCACCCACGCTGAGCAAGGCAAAATCTCTTATTTCAGGGGAAAAAGGAAGCTCCAGGAATGCCTGTTCGGACGAGGAAAGCTTGCCGCTATATATTTTTTTTAGATGTTTTTCCGCATGAACCAAGGAAAGCTCCTCGTCAGTGGCAGGACGAGAAAGAATAAGATTTTCTTTCAACACTCCCATAATTAGAAGTTTTTCGAAGAGTAAACGGTATTTTTGTGGGGGAAAAACATGTTTGCCTAACCTTAGCATCCAGTAAGCACTATGATAAACAAAAGAAAAAGGGAATTTCTGTTTATAGAGTTTTTTCAATGCTTCTCTAACCGGCATGATAAAATCTATTCATACCAAAAAAAAGGCTTTCTCTCAATCTATTTTCTGTTAGGAGTTCACTCAAATTATTAAGTCAGGCTCAATATATCCAAGCTATCCGGCTTATTCGTGTTCCCTCAAAGAACAGTTCAAGAAAAATAGAGCCTTAATGTCTCTCCGGACATACCTGATGCTCTAAAGTTCTGTTTGCATCCGCACACAAAATGGAAGAGAAACCTAAATTAAAAATAATTAAAACGAGATAATTAAAACGAGGTCCTGCTTATCCAGGGGAAGGGGTGTCCCTTTGGGGAACGTCCCCCC
This sequence comes from uncultured Eubacteriales bacterium, assembly GCA_964440805.1. Taxonomy (GTDB): domain Bacteria; phylum Acidobacteriota; class Aminicenantia; order Aminicenantales; family Aminicenantaceae; genus CAYTTR01. Next base: position 7,117 of record CAYTTR010000002.1, on the reverse strand, counting down.
TTTAATCTTTCTCATCTTCCAGGGCAACTTGAGCAGCAGCCAGACGAGCGATAGGCACTTGGTAAGCTGAGCAACTTACATAATTCAGACCGACCTTGTGACAGAATTTAATAGAGCGGGGCTCCCCCCCATGAACTCCACAGATTCCTACTTTGAGATCAGGACAGGTCTTTCTTCCCTCTTTAACCGCCCAGTCCATGAGCACTCCTACTCCCTCTTGGTCAATTGTTTCAAAGGGATTATCTTGCCAGATACCATGAACCAGGTAGTGGTTAATAAAACCGGCTCCATCATCACGCGAAATTCCAAAAGTGGTCTGGGTAAGGTCATTGGTTCCGAAAGAAAAGAAGTCTGCCTCTTCAGCCACATTGGCAGCAGTAATGGCTGCCCGCGGAATCTCGATCATGGTCCCTACTGAGTAAGCAACTTTTACATCATATCTCTTAATTAGCTCTTCAGCCACATCAACTATTATTTTCTTCTGGTGAGCCAGTTCTTCAACAGCTCCAACAAGAGGAACCATTATCTCTGGAACAACTTTTCCTCCTTCTTTAACCAGCTCACATGCTGCCTCAAAAATCGCCCTGGCCTGCATTTCAATTATTTCAGGATAGGTCACTCCCAGCCGGCAACCCCGGTGACCCAGCATGGGATTAAATTCCGACAAGGCTCTAACTCTTTCCAGGAGTTTTTCCAGCTGTTCGATCTTTTTCCTGTCTCCTCCCTTGCTTTTGAGCTCAACTATTTCCACCATTAAATCTTCTTTCTTGGGTAAAAATTCATGCAGGGGAGGGTCCAGAGTCCGGATGGTCACTGGATGACCTTTCATTTCCTTGAACAGCTCATAAAAGTCCTTCTTCTGAAAAGGCAAAAGCTTTTCCAGATGTTTCCTCCGGGCTTCCTCTGTTTCGGAGAGTATCATGTCTTTAATAATAGGAAGTCTCTCCCGTTCAAAAAACATATGCTCTGTTCGAGCCAAACCAATCCCTTCGGCTCCAAAGGCAAAAGACATCCGGGCATCAGCCGGGGTATCGGCATTTGCTCTTACTCCAAGCTTTCTAACTTCATCTGCCCAGGTCATGAGTTCTGAGAAATCCCGGTATATTCGTGAATCCTCAGGCTTCATTTCACCCTGGAGAACCTGGATTATTTCAGAAGGCTTGGTCTGGATTTCTCCAAGGAGAACTTCTCCAGTTGTCCCATCCATTGAAACCCAGTCTCCTTCCTTAACTGTATGCTGGCCAACCTTGAAAAGTTTCTTCTCGCTGTTTAGCTGCAGTGAGCCGCAGCCTACAACAGCCGGTTTTCCCATCTGACGCCCCACTACAGCGGCGTGAGAAGTCATTCCCCCTGTGACTGTCAAAATACCTTGAGCTGCACTCATCCCATGAATATCATCGGGAGAAGTTTCTTCTCTTACTAAAACAACTCTTTTTCCTTTATCTTTCCAGGCAACCGCTTCATCGGCACTAAATATTACCTGCCCGCTGGCAGCTCCCGGCGAAGCTGCTAATCCCTCAGCCAACATCTCATGACGTGACATCTCTTCTGGATCGAAGACAGGATGAAGAAGCTGATTAAGGGCATCAGGCTCCACAAGTTTTAAGGCTTCCTTCTTGGATATGAGTCCCTCTTTGACTAAATCAACCGCTATTCTTACAGCAGCCATACCGGTTCTTTTTCCGCTGCGAGTCTGCAGCATATAAAGCTTTCCTTCCTGGATGGTAAATTCAAAATCCTGGATGTCTTTATAATGCTTTTCTAATCGACTGGTAATCTCTTCCAATTCCCGGTAGACATCAGGCATTTGTTCCTTCAGGGCAATCAAGGGCTGCGGTGTCCTGATACCAGCCACCACATCTTCTCCCTGAGCATTCACCAAGTATTCACCGTAAAGTTCTTTTTCTCCCGTAGCCGGGTTCCTGGTAAAACCAACTCCAGTGGCCGAAGTGTCTCCGAAATTCCCAAAAACCATGAGCTGAACATTGACAGCCGTTCCCAGATCATGGGGTATATGATTCAAGCGCCGGTAAGTAATGGCCCTGGGATTATTCCAACTCTTGAACACCGCGGTCATGGACATAAATAGCTGCTCTTTTACATCCTGGGGAAATTCCCTTCCTGATTCTTGTTTAACTACTTTCTTGTATTCACCAATTATTTCTTTTAGTGTTTTCTCATTTAATTCAAAATCCAGTTTGACACTGAGCTCTTCTTTCTTTTTTTTCAGAACTTCCTCGAATTTTCTCTTGGGAATCTCCAGAACCACATCACTGAACATCTGGATAAGCCTTCGGTAACAGTCAAAAGCGAACCTCCGATTCCCGCTCTTGCTGGCCAAACCTTCAACTGTTTTGTCATTAAGACCCAGGTTAAGGATTGTATCCATCATTCCCGGCATGGAAAATTTGGCCCCTGACCTGACTGATAATAAAAGAGGATTGTTTTCATCTCCAAACTTTGAGCCAATTTGAGCTTCCAGTTTTTCAAGATTCTCATAAATTTGATTTTCTACATCCTCTGGTATCCTTTCTCCTTTTTTCAAGAAAAGATTACAAACTTCACTCGATACTGTAAAACCAGGGGGAACCGGAAGCCCTATTGACGCCATTTCGGCCAGATCGGCACCTTTTCCTCCCAGGATATCTCTCATTTTCCTGTTTCCTTCAGCCTGACCTTTTCCAAAAAAGTAGACGTATTTTCCCGCCATTTTCAACTCCTTTCAAGGGGTAAAAAGATTAACTTTGATATATAAATATACACAGAGACAGCAAAAATTTCAACCTCAATCGAGGGGAACGTTCCCCCTTATGAAAAGGAAGAAAGCCCCAGCGAAAAGGACAGCATCGATAAGAAGTAATTGTAAATTAACCTCCCGGCTTACCTGACCGAAGCAGCCGCATTCTATGTTAATGCCGCGGAAAATGGTAACAGCTACCAAGACCATAAAAACAAACAGCATTGCCGAGAGGATAAAAGAAGCTCCCCTCTGAAAAATACCGGCTATAAGAAACAGCCCGGCGATTACTTCCACCCAAGGAAGAATCAGAGCAGCCAAAAAGGCTACTTCCCGGGAAAATACTCTGTAGTTCATGATATCACTGACAAACTCCAGAGGATTTATGATTTTCAGCACACCAGCCCAGATAAATATCCCTCCCACTATCAAACGAACGAAAAAAAATAATCCCTTATTTTTCATCTTCATAACTTGCTACAGGCAGTCCCCGGGCTATCCATTCTTCCCAGCCTCCAAAAAACACCTTTATGCGGGAAAATCCTTCCCGGTGAAGTCTCATCGCCAGAATTTCGCTTGATCGACATCCCTGGCCATCACAATATATCACCAAAATATCCTGGGGATTTATTTCCCTCTGGTTTAAAACCCGGTCAACCTCATCAAAAGGTATACTAAGAGCATTCAAAATATGGCCTTTTTCATAGTCTTCAAAGGGACGGCTGTCAACAAAAACCGCCTCACCAGAAAAGAAGAGTTCTTCTGCCTCTTCACCAGAGATATAAACAAGACCTGGATATTCATCCAAGGAAACAAAGCTTTGGTCAAAATCACCGGCAAAAAAGCTTTTAATTGAAGGCAAATTAGATACTGTCCCCAGCAAAATACTTAACAGGAGTATCAATCCAGCTTCAAGTAAGGTTTTTTTCCAGTTCAGCCTGCTCTTCATTTTCCTGCATCCCCGGATTCAGGCAAACAAACTACAGTATTTCTCCAATCCCACCCCAAAAACTTTAATGGCCTTTTTCAAATCTTCCTCTTTTAGAACGTAGGCAATCCGGACTTCATCCTTCCCTTTTTCCGCCGTAGCGTAGAATCCCTGGGCCGGAGCGACCATTACTGTTTCACCCTCAAGCTGAAAATCACTCAACATCCAGCGGACAAAATGTTCGCTGTCTTTGACAGGAAGCTTGACAATCATGTAAAAAGCTCCTTGCGGTTTTCTCACTATCAACCCGGGAATAGATTTTAAGCTTTCATAAAGAACATCCCGCCTTTTTTTATATTCTTCTCTTATGGGGGGAAAGTAATCACGCCCCATCCGGTAAGCAGCTAAGGCTGCCCGTTGTTCCATGGTAGGGGGACATAGGCGGGCTTGAGCGAATTTCAAGACTGCCTCATAAACTTGTTCATTCCGGGTAATGACAGCCCCTACCCTGGCTCCACAACAGGAAAAACGTTTGGAAATACTGTCAATAACAATGGTTCTTTCCTTTGCTTCTGGAAATTCAAGGACACTGGTATGCACCTCCCCTTCATAGACGAATTCCTTGTAGACTTCATCAGCAATGAGAAAAAGATCATATTTGCGGGCAAGATCAACAACACTTCTTATTTCTTCCCTTGTGTAAACAGTTCCTGTGGGATTGTTTGGTGAACAGAGAAGCACGGCCTTTGTTCTGGGAGTAATCCTGGATTCAATCTCATCCTGCGAAGGAAGGCGAAATCCTTCCTCCAATTTCAAGGTGAGAGGAATAATATGAACATCAGCAAAGGCGGCATAGCCATTATAATTAGTATAATATGGTTCTGGAATTATTATGTCTCCTCCGGGATCTGAAACCGCACTGAAGGCAAAATGAATGGCTTCCGATCCTCCAATGGTAATAATCACATTATCCGCTTCAATAGGAATTCCATAGGAACAATAATAATCTGCGATAGCCTGTCTTAGTTCGGAAAAACCCTGGGCCGGCCCATAGCTCAAGACTTTATCTTCCGGATTACAGAAAGCCTCCCAGACCGGTTGTGGTGTGGGAATGTCGGGTTGGCCGATATTAATAAAATAAACCTTGATTCCCCGTTTTTGAGCAGCATCTGCCAGTGGCTTCAGCTTTCTTATGGGAGATGCCTGTATATCCCGACCCCTTTTAGAAATGTTCATTGATGATTCCCTCCAAATATTATCTCATAAGTGCAAACGTGAATTATGACAGATTGAAAAGAATGTTGTCAACTTTAAGAACCCCACTTTTCGTCATAGAGCCCTTTAAGAAAGAACCGGATCCTAAATTTTGAGCCGGTCGAGTATGGGGAGGACATGGTGTATCTCCGTCCTCACTCCACACCTCTACGCTGTGGGCGGAGACACACCATGCCCTATCATGTTTTTTTTCCTTTTTTCATTATAGGAAAACAATTTAGAGTTACTATGATTAAAATTTGAGGAAACATTTGTGAGAGATAATGAAGATTAACCCCAAATTTTTTATTGCTTAGGTCTTCTAATTCTGTTATGTATTACAGGGATTCCGGTTTGAACCATGCCAGCCACAGAAATACCGACCGAAATAGTGGGAAAAGAAAAATGGGGGGATTATCATCTGCTTTGGCTCGAGGCAGCCGCCGTTGCCTCTGAAGCTAAACCCGGACAATTCGTTATGGTACGGGTCAATCCCTTTCCTTATCCCCTCCTGCGCCGGCCTTTGAGCATCCATTCAGTCTCCCGAACAAAAATTTCTCTTTTCTTTTTTGCCTCAGGAACGGGGACCTCCATCCTGGGACAAAAAAGGTCCGGGGAGCAGCTGGAAATAATCGGCCCTCTGGGAAAGGGATTTTCTACAGAAATTCAGCCCTCAGGTTCCCTGCTGTGCCTGGCCGGCGGCGGTCGGGGAATCGCTCCGTTGTATTTTCTGGCTCATGAACTTCTTAAAAACAGCTATTCTTTGGCCATTTTCTACGGCGGCAAAACTTTCCATGACCTGCCTTTAAGGGACCGGTTTCAAAAGCTTGGAACCCCTCTTTTTATCTCCACAGAAGACGGCTCACTGGGAAAAAAAGGAATGATAACTGATGTTCTGGAGGATGAACTCCCCCGGCTTTCTCCTCGCTTAGTTTACGCTTGCGGACCGGAGGAGATGCTGAAAAAAACAGCCGAAATTGCCACCAGATTAGCTATACCCGCTGAATTCTCACTGGAATCAATGATGGGATGTGGTTTTGGAGCCTGCTGGGGTTGTGTAAAAAAAATAAAGGGATCGGATGGAAAAGCAGCCTGGACTAAAATCTGCCAAGAAGGGCCTGTGTTTTCTCTTCCCCAGATAACCTGGGAGGAGGAATAGTTCATGGTAGACATTGCTGTTGATCTAGGTTTTTTTAAACTGAAAAATCCTGTCCTGGCTGCCAGCGGCACCTTTGGCTACGGATTAGAATTTACGCCATTTCTTGATCTCAACAAGTTGGGAGGTTTTGTGGTCAAAGGCCTCTATTTTTCTCCACGGGAGGGAAACCCCCCTCCCCGCCTGGTGGAGACCTCCTGCGGTTTGATAAACGCCATCGGTTTACAGGGGATTGGAGTAAAATCATTTATCAAGGATATTCTGCCGCGCTTGCGCCAATATGAAACAGCCCTGATCGTTAATATTTGCGGAGAGAATGATGAAGAATACGCCCGTGTTGCCGAGTTCCTCGACAAAGAAAAAGGCATCTCTTTTTACGAATTGAATATCTCCTGCCCCAATATCAAAAAAGACGGCCGCTGTCCATCTCAGGACCCAGAATTAACTTTCCAGGTAGTAAAAAGAGTTAAACAAGCAACCGCAAGGCCTGTTATGACCAAGCTCTCCCCCAATGTGACCGATATTGTAGCCATAGCCCGGGCTGCCGAAGAAGCTGGTTCCGACGCTATATCCCTAATTAACACTTTTCTGGCCATGGCAATAGACCCTCATTCCAGAAAACCCAGACTAAACAATGTTATGGGAGGATTAAGCGGCCCGGCTATAAAGCCTATCGCTTTGAGAATGGTTTATCAGGTGGCAAGATCTGTAAAAATTCCCGTTGTGGGTATGGGGGGAATCTGTAGCGGAGAAGATGCCGTGGAATTCCTTGTTGCCGGAGCCCGGGCCATCCAGGTAGGAACAGCCAATTTCATAAGTCCTGGCATAATTCTCAGAATAATAAAAGAGCTAAAGACTTTCTGTAAAAAAGAAAAAATGGGAAACATCAAGGAACTGATTGGGTCTTTAAAAGTTTAAACTTCCCTTTTCAAGCAACAAAAACCATGCTTGAACCAAAAAGGCTTGAATAAATAAAATGATTTAACCTGGATTATTCACGAGTCGAGGTAGCTGCAGATACGAGGCACAGGACACGCAGCTG
>CAYTTR010000001.1:157510-201745 GCA_964440805.1 uncultured Eubacteriales bacterium | reverse complement strand
CTCCGACATTTCCCTGCACCTTTATCCAGATTTGATTCCCGTCACTTCGGGACAAAGCCTAAAATAATAAAGAGGTTGTTATTTAAGGACTAATCTTATTACAAGAGGGATTTAAGTTTATTCAGGCTAATTCTGGATCCAGTGACCACCAGAACCACGGTTTTTTTCTTGAAACGGGACATATTTTTCTTAAAGGCGGCCAATGAGAGGGCAGCTGCTCCTTCCACCAGAAGATGATGTTTATCCAGAAAAAAGAGGATGGCATCTTTTATTTCTTTTTCATCCACCAGAATGAATTCATCAATCAAGCGGCGGCAAAGCTCAAAAGTAATCGAACCTGATTCGATTCCGCCAGCAGAGCCATCTGAAAGAGTAGGCTTGGCTTCTGTTTCAATAATGTATCCAGCCTTGATGGATTCAGCCATTACTGCTGAATTCTCAGGCTGGCACCCAATAACTTCTAAGGAAGGAATGATTGCTTTAAGGTAACCAGCGGTTCCTGCCGCCAGTCCTCCGCCTCCAACTGGGACAAGGATGGAGTTTAGTTCCTCAAGCTGTTGGTGAATTTCCCAGCCCACTGTTCCTTGGCCAGCCACTACTTTAAGATCATTATAAGGGGGAATATAATTGACTTCTCTATCTTCTGCCAGCCTGCGAGCAAAGTTTTCTGTTTCCAGGCAGTCATGACCGTGGAAAGTAAGTTTTGCTCCCAATAATCTTAGATATTCCACCTTGGCAGGCTCCGTCTCAAGGGGAAGAATTATACGGCCCTCGAAATTGAATTGTTTCATAATAAAGGCTACTGCAGCCCCGTGATTACCGGAAGAGGCGGTTATTATCTCTCTTTTTTTTGTGTTCTGGTCTAACGAAAGGATTTTATTAAGAGCTCCTCTGAACTTGAATGAACCAGAGAGCTGCAGGTTTTCCAGCTTTAAAAAAACCCGGCCGCCACAAAGATGACTGAGCCAGGGGGAGTGCTCAAGGGGAGTTTTTCTTACATAAGAATGGAGAATATCTTGTGCGGCCAGCACCTCTTTGTAAACTTTTTGCCGGGCATAATTTTTTTCATTGAATATTTTCATTTTCTTTGAATCTATTTGTTTTTTTATCAAATCCTGCTTTTCTTTTCCAGAACAGATAAGCAGGAATCCCAAAGAGAGTAATGGTTAAGCCAGCCAGAGATTCCAGGGTTCTCTCAATAACTGTGTTGATGAGAATTCCCATGGATGCCAGGATAAAAAGAGCCGGAATAACAGGATACCCCCAGACTTTGTAAGGCCTAAGTAGGGAAGGACGCTTTTTCCTCAAAGTGAAGACTGAAGCAGCAGCAGCAATCCAAAACGCAATGGCCATAAACATGCTGAATGTCAAAACTTGTTGGAAAGTTCCACTTAAAGCCAGGAGAGATGCCCAGACAGCCTGAAGTATTATGGAGAAACCAGGAGTCTTGTACTGGCGGTGGATGAGTCCGGCTTTACGAAAAAATAATTTATCACGAGCCATGGCATAGTAGACTCTTGGTCCAGAAAGGATGGATCCGTTAAGTGAGCCAAAGATAGAGATAAGAATTGCAATAGCTATAAAAGAGGAGGCAATAGGACCAAATAGAGAGGTAGAGGCTTTTTCTGCAATCCGAACTACGCCTTTCATCTCATTAAGGTTAAGGGCCCGGAAGTAGACGAGATTAATCAAGAAGTAAAGAATAGTGATTCCAGCTGCCCCGCTAATCAGAGCACAGGGAAGGGTTTTTTGAGGTTTCTTGATTTCCCCGGATACGAAGTTAACATTGTTCCAGCCATCAAAAGCCCAGGTGACGGCAATCAAAGCCAAACCAAAACCCGAAAGGAGTTCGGTAAGGCTGGCTTTATCCGGATTAAAAGGAAGATGAAAAGATGTTTGCGGCTGGAAGAAAAAACCCAGAAAAACTATGATCAAAAGGGTTGCGATTTTTAATAGAGTAAATACATTCTGGACTGCTTTCCCCCAACGTATACCCATGTAATTAACAAAAGATAGAAGGAAAATAAGGCAGGCCGCGCCCAGTTGGCCGGAGGAGAGTTTATAATTAAAGGAAAAAACAAGAGGATGAAAATTAACCTTGAGTAGTATTGTTTCAGGCCCTATGGCTGTAATAAAGCGCCCCATGTATTCTGTAAAGGCCAAAGCAAGGGCAGCAATACCCCCGGTCATGTAAATCAGAAAGAGAACCCAGCCAAAAAGAAATCCGGCCAGATCCCCATAAGCTTCCCGTAGATAGACATATTGGCCCCCGGATTCTGGAAAAGAAGTTCCCAGCTCGGCATAAGTCAAGGCTCCAGCCAGAGTGAGGAGGCCTCCGAAAATCCAGGCCAAGAGGATAAGAGCCGGAGAAGGAAGATTATCGGCCATTATACCGGTAGTGACAAAGATACCCGAGCCAATAACAATGCCCATCATGATCATTGAAGAGTCAAAGAGTCCAAGTTGCCTGCTTAGGTTTTCCGTGGGATTATTTAAAGGTTTTTTCATTTTTATTGGATTTTCGTTTGCTGTTTTTATTTTTTTAGATTATCAAAAATTATTTTTTTTGTCTTTTATAAATGACTCATAGAAAACTCCGTTCCAATTTTTTATACAACCGTGATTCACATCTTGATCGCTTTCAAATTTAATTTTGGTAAAGAATTACTTTTCAGATTAGTGGAAAAAGAATTTAATAATATTCCAGATACCCAAGACAGAAACCAATATTACCACCAATCCAGCCAGAATATTTTGGTTATTGCTGTTTTTAAGAGGACCCAAGTGTTCCTTGTTGTTAAGGACGAAAAGGAGAAAAATTGAGACCACTGGAAGGGTAAAACCGTTAGCCATTTGGGCAAAAACAATAACCGCTATGGGCTTCAACCCAAAAAGAGAGACTACAAATCCTGTGACCAAAACAACTATCCAGATTGTCCGGAATCTTTGGCCCTCAGGTCCTTCCTGCCAGCCAAGGACTCCTGAAGAAGCGCAAGCTGCAGCATAGGGAGCAGTAATGGCAGAACTAATTCCTGCCGCAAAAAAACCAAGACCAAAAAGAATTTTGGTCAGGTAGCCAAACAGTGGTTTAAGCTGTTCTGCCATCTGAGCTCCATTTTCAAGAAGCAGGCCTTTCTCGAAATAAGCAGAAGATGAGGTGATAATGATAGCAGTTGAAATCAAGCCGCCAAGGCTAACCGAATAAAAAAGGTCTCGGCGCATTAACTTCAGATCCTTAGATTGGTTCCATTTTTCTTTTACCGCAGAGGAGTGGAGAAAAAGGTTGTAAGGAACAATAGTTGTGCCAATAAGAGCCAGAAGCAAGGGAAGAGATCCATCAGGAAAGGAAGGAATAAAGCCTTTTAAGACAGAAAGAAGATTGGGCCGAATGATTATGACAGTAGTTAGAAAGGATAGACTCATCAGAAAAACCAGAAACATCAATGTTTTTTCAACTATCCGGTAACGCTTCTGGTTAAGAATAAAAAAAGCAGTTCCGGAAATAAGGAGGACCCAAATTTTTTTAGGAAGGGAAGTGACCATCTCCAGCCCCAAAGATCCTCCGATAATATTTCCTGCTTCATAAGCCATACAGCCGAAGGTGATGGAAGAGAGTGTCAGGATGATGAATATAAGTTTTGTAACCTGCGACCGGGGAAATTCACGTAAAGATTGAGCCAGATCCGTTTTCGCTCCCAGACTGAGACGTCCGGTCATTTCTTGAAGCAGGATGGTGGCAGCGGTGGCAAAAAGAAGGCCATAAAGGAGGGTTGGGCCGAACCTTGCCCCAGCCAGTGAACAGGTAGTGACAGTTCCTGGCCCAATAAAGGCTGCTGTTACCAGAAATCCTGGTCCAAGGGAGGACTTTTTTTTATCTTTTCTTGCGGCCATAACCTCCTCCTCCAGGAGTTTCCAGGCGAAGAATATCTCCTGCCTGAACTTTGATATTCACTTTTGAACCTAACCGCCTGTTTTTCCCATCCTGTCTGAGAGTATTTCTGCCAGTTTTTCCGGCTTCTCCTCCTGAGACTCCATAAGGAGAGAATTTTCTTCTTTCGGAAATGATGGTGACTTGAGCTGGAGTAAAAAACTCATATTCTCTAATGATTCCTTCTCCACCGTTCCAAAGTCCTTTGCCGCCTGATCCCCGGCGGAGTTTATAGATTCTGATTTTCAAGGGAAGGTAATTTTCCAGAGCTTCAACGGGAGTATTCATTGAATTTGTCATGTGTGTATGAACTCCGTTTAATCCTGGACTTTCCTTGCCTGCTCCCATTCCTCCTCCGATTGTTTCGTAGTAAGCGAAATTTTTCTTTTTTCTTATATCAAAAGCCCCTACCGCTATGTTGTTCATGGTTCCTGAGCTGGCTGCAGGAATTTTTTCTGGTATTGCCTGGGCCAGAGCGCCAAGGAGAACATCCACAATCCGCTGAGATGTCTCCACGTTTCCTCCAGCCATAGCAGAAGGAAAGTGGGCATTAAGCAGGGAGCCTGGTGAGACTTTGATCTTGAGAGGTCTTATTAGGCCAGTGTTAAAAGGAATATCTTCTTCTACCAGGCAGCGGAAGACATACAGACAAGCTGATAAGGTGACCGCAAAATTGGCGTTTATACTCCCTTCTACCTGGGAAGAGGTGGGAGTGAAATCGATTAAGGCTTCATCGCCTTTAATTGTAAGAAGCACACTAATGGGGATTGATTCGGTATTGATGCCGTCATCGTCCATATAGTCAGTAAAGGAATATGAACCATCCGGAATTTCTTTCAAAGACTGGCGGAGAAAAGATTCTGTATAATCCTGGATAAGGGAGGCATAATGCATAGTTTTTTCAAGCCCATGAGTTAACACCAATTCCTTGAGCCTCTTGGATCCTCTTTCATTGGCCGCAATTTGAGCCCTGAGATCCGCTCGGCGTTCTTCTGGTGTTCTGACATTGGCAAGAATCAAGGCTAACACCGATTCATTGATTGTTCTTTTTTTAACTAGCTTAAGGGGAGGAATAATAATTCCTTCCTGGAATATTTCTGTTGCCAGAGGCATTGAGCCTGGTGTCATTCCTCCTACATCAGAATGATGGGCCCTGGTGGCCACTAAAAAACAGAGTTTTTTCTTAAAGAAAACAGGTGAGACACAGGTAATATCAGGTAAATGGGTTCCTCCTCGATAGGGATCATTGAGAATGACCAGATCCCCTTCTTCGAGATTAATGTCTCTCAGGCATGTTTGGACAGAAAGAGGCATGGCGCCCAAGTGGACAGGTATGTGGGTTCCTTGGGAAAAGGTTTCGCCCTTATTGTTAAACAAGGCACAGGAAAAGTCTTTTCTCTCTTTGATATTGGGAGAAAGAGCAGTCCTTCCCAGAACTGCTCCCATTTCTTCTGAAATGGAGATGAATCTGTTCTTGAATAATTCCAGTTCGATTGAATCGAAGTCTTTCATCAATTCTGTCTGTCCTGCTTTATAATTAAGTTGAAATAAGGATCAACTATTAGTGAGTGGTCAGGAGGTAAGAAAGTGGTGGCTTCATGATCCCTGATAAGAGCCGGCCCCAAAATAGAGTTCCCGGGGGAAAGTAAATGACGGTCATAAACTGGGGTTTTGAACCACTCTTTTTTAAAGAAAAGGTCTTGTTTTTTAACCAAGGCATTGTGGGTATTTCTGTCAAGTACGGGATATTTTTTTAATATAACTCCGCTGCTTAAGCCGATTACTTTAACTTTAAGATCAACTACTTCTATTAGTCTTTGAGGTTGATGATAGGAGTAGAGTTTTTGATGAGCTTTGTGAAATTCCTGCTCGAGGGATATAGCTGGATTGTAGGGTATTTCAATTTCGTAAGACTGGCCGTAATATCTCATGTTAAGGGTAGGAAATACTTTGATTTGGGAAAATTTGAATCCTTCATTAATCATGGATTTAAGGCCGGTTTGAATGAGTTTGTTAAAAGATAATTCCCGTTGCTTTGGTGAAAATTCTATTAAGGTTTTAAGGATCGAACAGGAAAAATCTTTGACTGCGTCAGCCAGGAGAAGGCCGAGAGCGGAAAAAACTCCGGCGTTCCTGGGTATAATAACTGATTCAATGTTCAAACCCGAGGCGATCTCAACAGCATGGATTCCTCCTGCACCCCCAAAAGAGAAAATGGTAAATTCTCTGGGATCAAATCCTCTCTCTATGGAAATAACCCGAATAGCTCTTTCCATGTTAGCATTGGCTACAGCAATGATTCCTTCAGCAGTTTCCTCAACTGATTTATTAATTTTTTTGGCTAATGAAGTTATTGCTTGGTGACTTCTTTGGGGAAAAATGGTCATTCCCCCCCCCAAAAAAAAATGAGGATCCAAGCGTCCAAGAATCAGGTTGGCATCAGTGACTGTGGGATGTCGCCCTTTTCCATAGCAGGCAGGTCCTGGATCTGCCCCTGCACTTTGAGGCCCCACCCTCAAGGAACCTCCCCGGTCAAGGTAAGCGATTGAGCCTCCTCCGGCTCCAACTGTGTGAATATCGATCATGGGAAGGCGGATGGGAATATCTCCTATGCGGCTTTCATGGGTGCGGCTGATTTTTCTGTCAATCAAAGAAACATCGGTCGATGTTCCTCCCATGTCAAAGGAAATTATCTTATTCCAGCCGGAAACCTTTCCCAAATGGAAGGCAGCTACTACTCCGGCTGCAGGACCGGACAAAGCTGTTCTAATAGGTTCCTTTCTAATGGTTGAGGCTGAAATATACCCTTCGTTTGATTGCATGATCCAGAGCTTAGTTGCAGCAAGACCATTTTCCAAATTTTTCAGGTATCTGCTGATCACTGGCATTAAATAAGCGTTAACTGTGGTTAAAGCCATTCTTTCATATTCCCGATGCTCAGGAAGAATTTCATGAGAAACGGAAGTTAAAAGTCCTTTTTTTTCCAATTCCCGCCGGATTAGTTGTTCATGACTTGGATTGATGTACGAGTGAAGAAGACAAACCGCAACTGCCTCGATTTTCTGGGAAGATATCTTGTCAATAAGAGATCGAATGTGGCTAATTGAGAGCTTTCTTTCGACTGCTCCTCCGGCCAGGATTCTTTCTTCAACCCCAAAACACATTCGACGGGGAAGAAGGGTAAGCCTACGCTCTGGTTGAAGACAGTATAGTTTGCTCCGGATTTGCCTTCCAATAAAAAGAATGTCTTCAAATCCTTTGGTAGTCAACAAAACAAGATGACCTCCTTTTCTTTCCAGGAGGGCGTTGGTAGCCACAGTAGTACCATGAATGACCTCGGAATTGGAATCATCGGAGATTTTTCCTTGAAGACCTTCCAGAATCGATTGAGATGGATTTGATGGAGTGGAAGGAATTTTGAAGGTTAATATTTTGCCTTTTCTATAAATGACAAAATCGGTGAATGTTCCTCCTGTATCGACACCAATTCTAATTTTATCGGACATCGGCTATATTTATTTATAATTTTTTTCAACAAGTCAAGGATAATAGATTTGGTTTATAAGATTAAAATAAAGAGATTATCTGCAGGTACTGCAAGATCTTGAGGAACAGGAGTTACAGGAAGCCGAGGCTGACTGAAGACGGTTGCTTCCTCCTCCAATGCCAAAAGAGGAGAAAAGCTTTTTAATATCAGGGCTCCTGCAGGAATTGCAGGCAACTTGTGATTCTTTTCCTAAGGAGACAAAAGTCTCAAATTTATGACCGCATTTCTGGCAAATAAACTCATAAATAGGCATAACAACTTATTCTAATAAAAGCTGATAAAGGAAGCAAGAGCAGGAAAATGAGAAGTAATTATAAGGAAAGGGGATGGGAAAAGCAGGCCATACTTTTCCCCTAATCACTGTTTTAGAAATACTTTAGTTATCTAAGGTGGTTCTCTTCCATTTAGCGTGGGTATGCTTGCAGAACAGGAGGGCATACCTGATGCTCTCTCATCATGGTTTCGCCCACACAGAATGGAAGAGGGCCTCTAAGCTTTACTAAAGCCAGGCAATTCTGATAAATTAAAACAAAAAATAAATTTATCAGGAAGGAGAGCTTTACCATGAAGAGAAGGGAAGCTCTGACAGTCATAACCGGTTTTGTTTTCCTGGGGCTATCGGTTAGGACAAAAAAACAAAGGAGTAATAATATGAAAAAAGAGGTTAAAACAAATAAGGCGCCGCAAGCTATTGGACCATATTCTCAGGCAGTTGTTGCCAAGGGAATGGTTTTTGCTTCGGGCCAGATTGCTATCCACCCGGAAACAGGGAAGTTAAGCCAGGGAGATATTGAAGAACAAACCAGGCTTGTTTTAAACAACCTGAAGGAAGTTTTGGAAGAAGCTGGAAGTTCTCTGGATAAAACAGTTAAGTGCACTGTATTTCTTCAAGATATGGATGATTTCAGCCAAATGAACGATGTTTATGCCCAGTTTTTTAAGCCGCCTTATCCTGCCCGGGCTGCCGTCCAGGTTGTCCGCCTTCCCAAGGATGTTAAAGTTGAAATTGAGGCTATAGCTGTTCTTTGAATGTTAGAAAAAAATAAATTTTGTAAAAAGAATTCTTGTTATGAATGAAAAATTTTGATATATAAAATAAGAAAAAAAGAGGGGAAGGGTAAATTTGAAGCCTAAAGTACTCATAGTAGAAGATGAAGGAATAGTGGCCATGGATATTGAGAATGTTTTAAGGGAACTTGACTGCGAAATAACCGGTATTGCTTATACTGGAGAGGAAGCCGTGGCCATGGCTCGAGCATCACCTCCGGATCTCATTTTGATGGATATTGGACTTAAAGGGGAAATAGATGGCATCACTGCTGCCAGGATAATTCAGGAATCCTGCCAATCGGCTGTGATATACTTGACCGGTTTTGCTGATGATAAAACTTTAGATAGAGCCCAGGAGACAAATCCATTAGGTTACTTAACCAAGCCTTTGGACGATTTTTCCCTAAAAAAAGTCATCAAAGACTGCCTGTCAAAAATAAATTAACCTGAACTATTCATAAAAAGACCGGTACATATAATATAACAAAGACTAGGAATGATTTAAAAGAATTTCCCAAGGCGTACTTAGATAAAGTAAGTCTATCAAAATTTTTTACTATATTTAATCTAAAAATCGGCCTTTTTTACTCTCTGGGCGAGCCGCGCTTGGCGCATCTGCTTCGTTACAGGGCACTTGCCGGTGGAGAGATCACAGCTGCGTGCCCTGTGCCTTGCCTTTACGGCAACCTCCACTCGTGAATAATCCAGGTTAATAAAGAATTTTCCCGCTAAATGCCAAAATTCAATATAATTAAAAAATGGGGATTATTTATTGGTGTAATCTTTATCCAAAGTGAGAGAAACACAGTTCCGGCCTAATTTTTTACTGTAGTTTTTTAGGGCTTTTCCACGTTCAATCAAGGAATCGATATTGTCGTTTGGTTTGGCCAGGGTTGCCCCGAGGGAACTGGTGGCAAAAATAACTTTTTCTTCAAAAAAAACGCTCGATTGAGAAACTAAAAGCCTCAATTTATTGGCCACCATGTCCAGTTTAGATTGGGAAATATTGAGAATAGTGACAATAAACTCGTCTTCTTCCCAGCGACCCACCGCATCAAAAAAACGGGAGTTGTTTAATAGTGTTTGAGCAATAGTACGAAGAATGTTGTTTCCTGTCTTAAAACCGTAAGCTTGATTAACATCAGCTAAGTTGTCCACATCTATATAGAGAAGTCCGAAAGGAAGCCGATAGCGTCTAAGTTCATCCAAGCGGGAAAGGATATTAATTTCAAGATAACGCCTGTTTCCTGTGCCTGTTAATTGATCAAGAAGGGACAAGTGTTCAAGCTCTATTGTTCTTTGGGGCAGCAAGACTTTGGGAGAAGTATCTATAATAACAATAAAGACTCCATTTGTTTTTTTACTAATGGATATAGGAATAAAACGCAAACATACCGGCAGGCGAAATCCTTCTTGATGATGGATGTAGGAATCACAGGATCGTATTTTCCCGTCTGACAATGTTTTCTTAGCTGGACAAATTTCAGGGCAAAGTTTTGTGCCAACAGCAGTTACAGGAGCCAAGATATTATCGCTGCAATTTTTCCCAATGACTTCTTCGCGTTTAAATCCAGTAATTAATTCTGCTCCCCGGCTCCAAAAAAGAATTTTTTGTTCTTCATTTAAGATGCAGGCTCCGTCATTAATATTGTTCAAAAGGGAAACAAGTGAAGAATTGTCGCTAATGTTTGGAAATAAGGAATGAAGCTCTTCTCTTGCTTTCAATTTATCCCCCTTCGTATTTAATATCCGCCTGCAATTTTTTTATAACAAAACGAAATATTAAAGTCAAAAAATTTAACTTCCAGAGAGAATTTCTGGAAGGCATTTAATTTTTTTAAGGAAAAGAGTTCATAAAAGGATTTCTTCGGAGGAATGTCAAGTTAGGTTTCAGAAAATATGATTTAAAAAGTAGAGCAACCCCTTTAAAAGGGGTTGCTCGGGTTAAGATGAGGTTAAGAGGAGAATACGATGAGGAGAAAAAAAGAATTTTCTCTCAAGCTGCTCGTCCCAAAGCCCGGAGAGACTGGGCCACCCGGCCCACAGCCAAAATGTAAGCGGCTTCTCTCATGGGAACCTTGTATTTTTCCATAGTGGAAATTATTTCCCAGAAAGCTTTTTTCATTTTTTTCTCAGTTCTCTCCAGAACTTCTTCCTCGGAGAAAAAGAACCGCTGCAGATCCTGAACCCATTCCAGGTAGGAAACAGTAACCCCTCCAGCATTGGCTAAAATATCAGGAACCACCAGGATATTTTTTTCGTTTAGAATTTCATCAGCTTCTACTGTAGTGGGTCCGTTGGCTCCTTCCAGAATGATTTTTGCTTTGATGGTATCAGCATTTCCTTTATGTATCTGTCCCTCAACAGCAGCCGGAATCAAAATGTCACAAGGCAGGCCGATGAGAGAGTCATTATCGATGGGTTCGGTGTCTTCAAATTTGACTACAGAACCAGTTTTAGCCACATAGTCAGAGAGCTTGAAAGGATCGATTCCTTTTTCATTGAAAATTCCTCCAAAAATGTCTGTAACAGCTATAATCTTGCATCCTGCTTTATGAGCCAGCTTGGCAATGGAGGCCCCTACGTTTCCGAAACCCAGAACTGCCGCTTTTTTTCCATCCAGGTTGAAATTGAGGTGCTTGCAAGTTTCTCTGAGAACATAGTAAAGGCCGGTTCCAGTAGCTTCTCCCCGGCCCAGTGAACCCCATAAGTAAACCGGCTTACCGGTGACAACAGCAGGTTCCAGGTAGCCTTTGCTTTCACTGTAAGCGTCGACTATCCAGGCCATGGTCTGAGAATTGGTGAACATATCAGGGGCAGGGACATCTTTATGGGGACCTATCATATCGCTGATAGCTCTTGTATACTCTTTGGTGATTTTTTTGAGTTCGTTTTCAGACATCTTCAAGGCATCACAGATTACTGCTCCCTTGCCTCCGCCAAATGGAAGATCAACTACTGCGCATTTCCAGGTCATCCAAGTAGCCAGGGCTTTGCATTCGCTCAATGAGGCATCTGGACTGAAACGGATACCACCTTTTGATGGGCCTCGTATAGTTGAATGTTGAACCCTGAACCCGGTAAAACTTTCTGCTCTGCCGTCATCCATGGTGATGGCGATATGAACAATTATTTCTCTCTCTGGATACTTCAAGCGTTGATAGATCCATGGTTCAAGGTCAAGACATCCTGCTGCCTTCTCATATTGAAGCAATGATTCCATAAAAGGATCATATTCTCCCTTTTCCCTAACTGCAGGTTCGATGTACTTGATTTTAGCTTCTTTTTGCATGTTTACCTTCCTATTTCTTTGACCAAAAGCTGGAGAAGCTTGTCATAACCTGATTTTTGAAATTGAAGAATTGGAATTTTTTTCCCCTTGTAATAGAGATATTTTTCATCAAGAGAAATTCTCTCTTTTGATTTTTCTTTTGTTTTCATAAAACCATTGATATCAGGCCATGAAATGATTTCCGGACCTTTTTCTTCTTGCTCATCCAGTTCCTTTTTTTTGAGAGCTGAACTCTTATCTGAAGTCATTTGTAACTCCTTTCATTTATCATTTATATCTAGTGCAATAGTTGTGCCAATTATTAAAAGATTGATAATAAATAATTTACAAAATTAGAAAAATGCAGTTGTAGCATTTTGCAATACTGCAAAATGCTATGGATGGGTTATTATTCTATTTTTTTTACCAAAATGATTTTCAAAAACCGGTGTTTGCTATTGGAATGATTTCAATTTTCTGAAAAGTGAAGTCGGATGGATACCCAGTATTTTGGCAGCCTGGGTTTTATTGTTATTTGTGTATTCCAGGACTTTTTGAATATATTTTTTTTCTATTTCTTCTAAGGAAGGATAATCTTCTTCAGATAAAATGGAATTCAGCTTCAATTCTTCCTTATTTTTTCTTGGCTTTTGAATTTCAAGGGGCAGGTGATTAAAATTTATTTCCTGGTCGTCATAAAGGGACATTATACGTTCGATAACATTTCTTAATTCTCTGACATTACCGGGCCACGTGTATTGAGTCAAGGCTTCTGCTGCTTTCTCAGATATAGCTTTATAAGACCGTTTTAGTTCGCGGTTATATTCATTTATAAATGAGAGGGCCAGAGGAATTATATCTTCCTTTCTTTCTCTTAAAGGCGGAATGGGGATGGGGACGACATTTAGCCGGTAGAAAAGATCTTCTCTGAATTTTCCTGCTTCGGTTTCTTTTTCCAAGTCCTTATTGGTAGCAGCAATAACCCGAATGTC
Organism: uncultured Eubacteriales bacterium; assembly: GCA_964440805.1. Taxonomy (GTDB): domain Bacteria; phylum Acidobacteriota; class Aminicenantia; order Aminicenantales; family Aminicenantaceae; genus CAYTTR01. Next base: position 188,957 of record CAYTTR010000001.1, on the reverse strand, counting down.
AATTTTTATCTGTTTATTCCCCCCCAGTCTGGAAAAGGTCCCTTCTTCTAAAACCCGAAGCAGCTTAGCTTGCAAACCAACAGACATTTCAGCGATTTCATCAAAAAAGACAGTCCCTTCATCTCCTTTTTCCAGGATGCCTGTTTTTCTCTTACGGGCATCAGTGAACGCCCCTGCTTCATAGCCGAAAAGCTCGCTTTCCAGTAAATTATCAGGAATGGCGGCGCAATTTATTTCGATAATGGGTTTATCTGCTCGCGGGCTGTGGTAATGAATGGCCTTGGCCAGCAATTCTTTTCCGGTCCCGCTTTCTCCTTGAAGGAGAACCGTTGTCCGCTCACTCAAGGCTACTCGCTGGGAGATTTCTACGACTTCTTTCATTTTCTGGCTGTGGCCGATAATTCGGCCAAAATAATAGCGGCCTTTTTCTGATTCAAGGTGTTCCTGGATTCTAATCCTTAAAGTTAAGGTTTCCAGGGCCCGCTTGATTGTATTTTTCAACTCGCTTACTTTAAATGGTTTTAGAAGATAATCATAAGCTCCCAGTTTCATGGCTTCGACTGCTTTTTCCAGAATTTCATAAGCGGTCATCATGATTACGGCTGTTTCCGGTTCTTTTTCCTTAATCCTTTTAAGCACTTCGAGTCCGGATATTCCGGGAAGCATTAAATCAAGAAGAACAAGATGCGGCTTAACTTTAGTCAAGATTTCCAGAGCTCTTTCACCTGAATCGGCCAAGTAAATTTCATAGCCCTCTTTCTCTAACGCCCTTTTTAAGTTATTTAAAGTCAGGATTTCATCATCCACAATGAGAAGTGAATATGTAGTCATGAAATCAACTCCTCATCTTTGGCAGGGACTTTCCCTTTTTGTCTTATTGGAAGAAGAATGGAAAATGTTGTTCCCCGGCCCAATTCGCTCTGGACCAGAATGTCTCCCCGATGATTCTTGATATAGCTAAGGCTGATACTGAGCCCCAGGCCTGTGCCTTCGTTTTTCTTGGTAGTAAAAAAAGGATTGAAGATTTTCTTAAGGTTTTCTTGAGAAATTCCTGGACCGGTATCGCTTATATCTATCTGAATCCACTCTTTGAATTTGATTTTTGAAGTGGCTACTTTCATCTCTCCTCCTTCCGGCATGGATTGAGCGGCATTAATGAAAATGTTAATCAGTACTTGTCTTATTTGGTTTAGGTCAGCTGTTATTTGAGGTAGGGAGGGAGCTAAAGTTTTGATAATGTTAATTTTTCTGAAAATTGGTTGGTGGCTGAGAAAGGAAAGAGTGTCTTCAATTAACTGATTGATATTCACCTTGGTAAACTGGGGTGGTGTAGGCCTGGCGAAATTGAGTAGCCCGCGAATAGTTTCTGAAATGCGGTAGACGCTGGATAGAACAAATTCAATCTCTTCTTTTCCTTTTTTATCTTTTGCTTGATCCAGGAGAAGTTCAAGATAGGATGATATTCCCAGGAGAGGATTGTTTATTTCATGGGCTGCCCCCAGGGCCAGTTGACTTAAAGCGGACAGCTTTTCGTATTCTGCCAATTGTTCGCGAAGCTTTTTTCTTTCAGTAATATTTTCCACCAGGAGGGTTACTCCTGAGGTATTACCAGAAGGACTATGGATAGGAAAAAGAGAAAGATTAAGAAATATTTTCTCTCCCTTTTGTTCAAATGATATTTCTTCAATTCTTTTTGCCTGACCTGTTTTGAGAACCTCGGTGAAAGCTTCTCTGAGAGCCGGAGTATCCATCCACGGGAGTAAAGAGAAGATATTATCTCCTTTGTTTTCATCGGTTATATTAAATATTTCCTTCATTTCTTTATTGAAATGAGTGACCTTGCCATCCGGATCCAGGCCGGTTACTCCTAAGGAGATGCTATCTATTAGATCCCGGATATATTCTTCAGAGATTTTAAGTTCTTTGGTCAGGCGTTTGCCTTCCTTTATTTTTTCCTGGAGTTCGATGTTTATGGAGTCGGCTTCTTTTTTTTTCTGGCGAGCCTCCTGCAAGGCGAATTCCAGATCCTTAGTCAATTTCCGGAGAAGAGCGGTTATTCGTCTTGAATAAATATTGGAAATAAAAAGAAGGATAATGAAAAAAGGAAGAAAAACAAAGAGTATATTCCTGTTTGTTTCTCTTAAAGGAAGCAAAGCCTCTTTAAGATCGATTTCTGAAACCAAGTAGAACTCGAGTTGAGGTATTTTTTTATAGGCACATAGAACTTTTTGACCTCTGTAATCGAGATGAGACTTGACTCCTTCTTCTCCTGTGTGGGGATTGCTGTCTCCGGATTTGTATCCTTTGTCGGTGAATATTTGTCCTCCCAGTTTTGTCGGGGAAAGAAGGACCCCCTCGTGGTTAACCAAAAATAGCTCATTGGTTTCTGACTTCCTGAGTTCGAAAAGAAGGTCATAAAAATTCTTTAAATTCAATGAAGCTCCCATAACTCCCAGGATTTGGCTTTCCTCGTTGTAAAGAGGATGAGAAAGAACCATAGCCGGTGCTTCGATGAATTCGGAATAAAATATCCCTGAAGTAAAGGGTTCTCCCTTTCTTGATGCTTTAAAATACTCGCGGTCGGAGATGTTTCCCCTTAGCTCTCTGTTTATGGAAAGAACTATGTTTCCTTCAAGATCAGATATAAAGATGAAATCATACCACTTTTTTTCCCGTATTAGAGATTGGAGAAAAGAAGAAAAGCGGGATACTTCCTCAATTGATTGAATATCGAGCCTGGCGTATGACTTCAAATCAATTTCCCGGTCATGAAGAAAGGTTTGAATGGTCTGGATGTTTTCTTCTACCGTATCGGAAAGACGGTCATAAATTTGATCTTTGATGATGGTGGAGACTCTGTTATTGATAAGAAAGAAAAGAATAATAAATGGTATAACAAAAAGTAAAATATTAATAAAAGTATTCCGAAGGGTCAGTCTTTGGTAGTAACTTTCCTCCCCGCTTATTTGCGGCCTTTTTTTTAATTGATTCATAAGAAGATAAATTATAGCAAAAAAAATATATTTTGCAGAATCTTTTCGTTATTGGAACTATTGCAATTTATCCAGAAAACATCGTATTTTAAAGAAAAAGAAATTTTGGAGGAAGCAAATGATTTATGACCGTTCGTTAGTGAAAGTATTTTTTCTGTTTGTAATCCTTTCCTCTTTTTCGTCATTATTTTATAGCCTGGAATCTCATCCCTTTTCTGTCCATGACATGCTGGCCATGGACAGAATATATGATCCTCAAGTTTCTCCAGATGGAAAATGGATAGTTTTTACTCTGAGAACTACTGATTTGGAAGCTAACCAGGGAAGAACCGATCTTTGGTTGATAGGGACTGATGGTTCATCTCTCCGGCGTTTAACCTCTCATCCGGCTGCAGATTTTAATCCCCGCTGGTCTCCCTGCGGCCAGTTGATCTGGTTTTTATCCTCTCGCTCCGGTTCGGTTCAGGTATGGAAGATCCGGATTTCAGGAGGGGAGGCGGAATCAGTCACCTCCCTTCCCTTAGATGTAGGCAATCTATTAGTCAGTCCGGACGGCAAGCATCTTGCTTTTACCATGGAAGTTTTTCCTGCCTTGAAAAAATTTGAAGATACTAAAATTAAATTGGAAAAAAGAGCAGCTAAAAAATCAAACGGTATGATTTTTGACAGTTTGTTTATCAGGCATTGGGATACCTGGAAAGACGGCCGCCGTTCACATCTTTTTGTTATGCCGGTAGAAGGAGGAACTCCCTTGGATTTAATGCCTGGGATGGAAGCTGATACTCCTTCAAAGCCGTTTGGAGGACCTGAAGAGATAAGTTTTACTCCTGATGGAAAAGGCTTGGTTTTTACGGCAAAGGACGCCGGCAGGGAAGAGGCCTGGTCAACTGATTTCAATCTTTTTTATGTCCCCCTGGATGGTTCCCAGAAGCCGGAGTGTCTAACAGAAAACAACAAGGCCTGGGATACTCTACCTGTATTTTCTCCGGACGGTAAAACCTTGGCTTATCTGGCTATGAGACGTCCTGGTTATGAATCCGACCGCTTCCGGGTGATTCTCAGAGATTGGAAGCAAGGCAGCCTGAGGATTTTAACAGAAGATTGGGATCGTTCGCCTTCTTCTCTCAACTGGATGCCGGATGGAAAAACACTTTTAGCCACTGCCCCAAACCTGGGCCAGGTTTCACTTTTTGCTATTGATGCGGTAAGCGGAGAAGTCAGGGTTGTTATCAAGGATGGTCATATAACTTCTCCCTCTGCTGCAGAAGGCCGCATATTTTTTTCCCTTGATCACCTGAAATCTCCGGCTGAACTTTATTCTGTTCTTCCAGACGGGTCTGATTTAAAAAGAATTACCAAAATAAACGACCAAAAACTGGCATCAACCCGATTGGGAGATTTCGAACAGTTCACCTTTAAAGGTTGGAATGAAGAAACAGTTTACTGTTATATAGTCAAACCAGTGGATTTTGATCCCCAAAAGAAATACCCTGTGGCCTTCCTAATTCATGGAGGTCCGCAAGGTTCCTTTGGTAATAATTTTCATTACCGGTGGAATCCCCAGGTCTACGCTGGCGCCGGCTTTGCTGCAGTTATGGTAGATTTTCATGGCTCTGTTGGTTATGGACAGGACCTCACTGATTCCATCAGGGGAAATTGGGGTGGAAAGCCCTTAGAAGACCTGAAAAAAGGACTGAAGGCAGCCTTAGAGGGTTATCCGTGGATGGATGGAGATCGGGTGGCTGCCCTCGGCGCCTCTTTCGGCGGTTATATGATTAACTGGATTGCCGGACAATGGCCGGACAGGTTCCGCTGCTTAGTCAACCATGACGGAAACTTGGATGAAAGAATAGCTTATTTTAATACTGAAGAACTATGGTTTCCAGAATGGGACCATGAAGGAACTCCCTGGGAAAACCCAGAAGGTTATGAAAAACATAATCCGGTGAGGTTTGTAAAGAACTGGAAAACTCCAATGCTGGTTATTCATGGGGCTCTTGATTTCCGGGTTGTGGCTACCCAGGGAATCTCAACTTTCACCGCTCTTCAGAGACTGGGAATTCCCAGTAAGTTTCTCTATTTCCCGGATGAAAACCACTGGGTTCTCAAGCCTCACAACAGTATTCTCTGGCATGAAACAGTAATTGGATGGCTGGAAAGGTTTTGTAAATGATTTCACTTAGATTTGTCCCGGAAAACTTAGATGAATTAGTTGAACAAAAGAAACGTATTCTTTGTAGGGGAGTTCAATTATTGGGTTAGAAAATATTCCCACTGCTTTTACTAACCTGCCCTATTCAGATAAAAGTCTAATTTTAGATAAAATTTAATTATAAAATTTAATAAACTATATTTTTTTACCAGTGGTATCCTTGAATATCCAGGTTGGTTAAACCTGCCTCCTTGGCCCACTGAATTGCTTCCCGGTATTCTTTGCGTGATATTTTCCGCGCTATTTCAGGATAATCGAAGGCTTTATAGGTGGGCCGGTATTGAGACATTATATTAATATACGTGTCCTTGGGAAGATTTTGAGAAATCCATTCGAGAATGTCTTTAGTCCCGGATACCCTGTTGGGCATGACCAGGTGGCGGATCATTAAACCCTTGTACATCAAACCATTGGCAGCCGGCTTGGCTACTCCTACTTGGCGGTGCATTTCCAGAAGGGCCTGACGGGTTACCTCTGGATAACTTTCTGCTTCTGAAGAATAGCGGGCTGCTTTTTCTCCCTCCCAGTATTTAAAGTCAGGAAGATAGATATCTACCACTCCATCCAGAATTTTAAGAATTTCCAGCCTTTCCCAGCCACAAGTATTGTAAACAAGAGGGATTTTCAGTCCTTTGGCGGCAGCTTTATCAAGAGCCAGGACAATATGGGCCGGGTAATGAGTGGGAGTTACTACATTGATATTGGAACAACCTGTTTTTTGTAAGCTGATCATCATTCCGGATAGCTCATCAATAGTTCGATGGGAACCCATTCCTCCCTGGCTAATTTCCCAGTTAATACAGAAGACGCATCTCAAACTGCAGTTGGTAAAAAAAATGGCTCCAGAACCTCCCTTTCCCACCAGAGACCTTTCTTCTCCAAAATGTGGATGAAATGAGGATATTTGGAGCTCTGAGGTTGATCCGCAAAAGCCTTTTTCTCCGTTAAGTCTGTCTGCTCCGCATTCACGGGGACAAAGGCGGCAGTTTTTCATAATCTCCCAAAGCCTTTCTCCTCTTTTTTTCAGTTCACCTTTCCGATGCAGCTCTAAATAGGCAGGCTTGAATTCAGGATTTGGGCTCAACCGGTTCTTTATTGTACTTTCGGATTTAAGGCCTGAAGTCATCCTGTTACCAGAAGCCGGAGGTTGCGGATTTAAAGGAGATTTGGAAAATAAATTCAATTTATTTCCTCCTAACCCAAGTATAAAAAAAGCAAAACATCCCTCCATAAACTTTCTTCTTGAGTAATTTTCTTTCATGTTATCTTTTACCCCTGATTTTATATTATCAGAATAAATAAAGATTTAAAGTCCCTTTTTTTGTTATTATAATAAAAAACAAAACGGATAGAAATTTTTGCAAACAAAAAGCTAATCCAGTTAAGGGTAATGAAAATAATTCACACTGCTGACCTTCATTTGAGAGAAGAAGGAGATGAGCGCTGGGAAGCTATGCTGGTTTTACTTGAAGAAGTAAAAAAAAGAAAGGCCGATCTTTTGCTGATTGCCGGAGACCTGTTCGACCGGGAGGCTGATGCTGAACGCCTCCGGCCGAAAATCAGAGATTTGTTCACAGGCAAAGGATTTAAAACCTATATTCTTCCTGGAAATCATGATCAGGATTCATATGTGGAAGGTTATTATTTCGGAAGTGATGTCGACTATTTCAGAGAAGATTTTCGGTCAGCGGAAATAGAAGGAGTAGTCATTACCGGTCTGATTTATCAGGATAAGGGAAGAGAATACATTCTTTCCCGTCTCAATCAATTAAAAACCGAGCTCTCTTCTGATAAGTACAACATCCTTCTCTATCACGGTGAGCTTTTGGATGCTTTTTTTTCCCGGTATGATTTCGGTGAAGAAGGGGATAGAAGATACATGCCAGTCAAATTGTCCGATTTTCAGGAATTGCCTGTCAATTGCATTCTGGCCGGACATTTCCACTCCCGCTATGATGTTTATCGTTTAAATAACGGAGGTTACTTCGTCTATCCCGGCTCACCGGTTTCGGTAACCAGGAAGGAAAAGGGAATTCGCAAAGCCAATTTGCTTGTTCCGGGAAATCCGCCGGAAGAGTTCAGTCTTCAAACCTTTCATTACCAGGAAATCAAAGTTACTCTGGATCCTTTTGCCGACAAAAATCCTTTAGCAAGGATAAAGAATTCTCTCTCCGGAATAGATTCACAAGCCAAGGCCATTTTAATTGTAGACGGCTATCTAGATGGTGAAAGAGTTGGCTTGACTGAAAAGGAACTGTCCCAGGCAGTCGAAGATTTAATCCAAAAACAAAAAATAGATGCAGAAGACCCGCAATTTGAATTTAGGGATATCGGATCCATCCTGGGAAAGGATCTTTTTCAGGAGTTCGAAAAAAAGCTGGCCCTTTTACAAGTATCTGCTGAAAAAAAGAAATTGATGCGGGAATTAACCATCAAGGCAATGATGGGATTAGATTAATTTGGATAAATGAGGATTAAAGAATTTTTCATCCAAAGTTACGGCCCTTTGAAAATAAGAGGAAAGAGAGAGCTTACCGGTTTTAATCTTTTTTGGGGAGAAAACGAAGAGGGAAAAACACTTACTATTGAAGCGCTTCTCAAGTTGCTTTTTCAAAAAGCAGCCAAAAAATTTGAGAAGATAGAGCGGGTTGAGGAAAAACCTGAGGGCTATGTTATCTTGGAAACAAGAGAAAACCTTAGGGTGAAGTTTCCCGAAGCCGGAAGCTTGCCGGAGCTGGCGGGAATATCGGCTGAAGAAGCAGATAATATTTTTGTCATCAGGAACAGCAGGCTTTCAATTGCCCGGGAGGAAGAGAGGAAGAAAAATGAAGAAAGCCGTTTTTATACATCTCTTACTGATCGTTTAACCGGTTTAAGAACAGAAAAAATTGAGGCCATTAAAAATAAACTGAAGGATCTCGGTAAATTGACTGCAGCCAGCTCAACTGCCGGTCTTTCAAACGATCAGCGATATGGAAAAGTCAAAGCCAAGAGAAACAAAGCAGATGAATTATACCAGAAGATAATGATGCTTCTGGACAGGGCAGAAAAGGAAGACATTGAAAAGAAAGAACAATCTCTGGTCAGATTGGAAGATGAATTAAGACAGGCTGAAGAAATGTTGGATAGACTGGGGGAAGCCCGCTTGAGGGATAGCTATTTGAAAGCAAAAGAAATTTTCGAAAAAATCAAGTCAAGTCAAAGAACTCTGCAGGGACTGTCTTTTTTTACAGAAGAAGAGAGAAATAGCTGGTGGGAATGGCAGACTGAAATGGAGAGAGTTAAAGAAACAGAGAATTATTTACAGGAAAAGGCGGGAGTCATTCAAGAAGAGCTACAGAAAACAGAAGAAACATTAAAGAAGGTAGAAAGAGAATTCAAGGAGCTGGAAAGAAAAAAGGAGAGGATCAATCAGGGACTGAGGTTGGAATTGGAAAATTATGAAAGAGATGAGCAGGCTTGTCAAAGAAAAGAGGCAAATGCTAAAGAAATTAACAAATTGATAAAAATTGCATTGGTTGTGAGCGGATTGACGGCTTTGGCTTATATTGTTCATCCGGTTAAGGTTATTTCCGTCCCACTTATCGGAGGAATTTTATTAGCTGGTTTTCTTTTTATCCTTTTCTTAAAAGCTAACTGGTGTCGTTCTCGGGTGGATCAATTATGGATTTCTCTCCAAAAAGAATCATCGTTAACCGGTATTCCAGCTTCAAGCCCTAAGGAATTATGGGAGAAATTTGCTTTCATTGATGAAAGCTGGAGACAAAAAGCCAACATATTGAATGATCTTCGGGTCAAGGATAAACATTTGAGGACTAACCTGGAAGAAATTGAAAAGAAAGAACTCACAGAAATTAAACAAAAGCTCAAGGGGTTTCAACGAAAGATTGAAGAAGTGAAGTTGAGGTCCAGAGTGGAAAGTTTGGAAATTTACAGCCAAAACCTAAAGCAAAAACAAGAGATTGAAAATAGAATTAAAGTTTGGCGGAATTCTCTTGCTCACATCTTTCCCGGTCAGGAGAAAGGAAAGGAAGACAAATTATTATTCTGGGGCGAAAAACTCAAGAAACTTGAGGGTTACAAGGAGAAAGCCAGAGGAATTGACTTTAATGAAAAGAAAAGGGAAGAAGAAAAAAATAGAAAAGATAATCTTCGATTAAAGATAGAGGAAATCAGACAGCAAATGAAAACTTTCCGAAAAGAGTTGTCAGAAGTGGAAAGGGAAATCAATAGCCTTGAACTGGAAAATGAATTTATCCCGGTTGAGACTACGGTGGATTTAAGGGCTGTAGAGGAAAAACTTGTTAATTTCAGAGTAGAATTGGACAGACAGACCGAAGCTGTCCTTGATACCTTAAAAGTATTTGAAGAGATTGAAGCCGAAGAAAAAAGCAAAATCGCAGCCCTTTTCGGTAAAAAAAGCCCTGTTTCGGAAATATTTTTCATGGTTACTAAGGGACGTTACAACCAGGTTGTTTTTGATCAGGAGATAGAGACTATCAAAGTTGCTCTAAACAATGAAGAATGGCTCCTGGCTGATCAATTGTCTGCCGGAGCTTATGACCAGCTGTATTTTTCTATCCGTTTGGCTCTGGGAAAGATTCTCCTGGAAAATGAAAAAGGATTTTTTATCCTTGATGACCCTTTCATCAAGGCCGATCCCCGACGACTTGAGACTCAAATGAATGTACTCAGGCAGATCGTTAATCAAGGATGGCAGGTTCTTTATTTTTCTGCCAAAGGCGAAATCAAAGAATGCCTGAAAAAGGATATTGAAAAGACTTTTGTTCGTCTATTCCAAGTATAAGGAATGCATAAGGGGGAGATTTTGACAGAGGGGAGATACTCTGGTATAAACAAAAATACAATGAGTAGGAACTTAAAAAATCTTCTGATCCTGACTCTCATATTGGCTTTCTCTTATGCCTGTGAGACGGAGGAAAGCCTGACCAAGCGGCGCATTAAGGAAGTAGAGAATAGTCTTTTGAAGGCAGTTGTTTTTAAAGGCACACAGCCAGAAAAAATGAACCTTTACGACCGGATGCAATATTACAAAGTTCCGGGAGTAAGTATGGCTGTAATGGATGGGTTTGAAATAGAATGGGAACAGTATTATGGAGTAGAAAATGTAGAAACTGCTCAGCCTTTGACAAAGGAGACAATTTTCCAAACTGGAGACTTGAGCCAGTTTGTTTCTGCCCTGGGAAGCCTTTATTATGTGGAACAGGGAGTAATTGATCTGGATAAAGATATCAATCAGTATCTAAAGAGTTGGAAAGTTCCTTCCTATGATGTTCTTCTTAAAGAAAAAATTACCTTGAGGCGGCTTTTAACACATTCGGCTGGATTTTTCCAGGTAGAATTTTCAGGCTATAAAACGGAAGAAACGTTACCCAGCTTGACACAAATTATTAAAGGACAGGAACCAGCTAAAAATCCGCCTTTGTATCCAACTTATGAACCTGGATCAGAGGTCTTACGTTCAGATGCCGGTTTTGTAATTCTTCAACTCCTTTTAGAAGATATTACCGGCCGTTCTTTCCCTGAAATTATGAATGAAGTAATTCTTAACAGGATTCCCATGGAAAACAGTACCTTTCAAAATCCCTTGCCTGACTCCTGGAAATCGCAAGCAACCTCTGGACATGACAGAGAAGGCAACCCTCTGCCAGGAGAAAGGAGGATTTATCCAGAAGAAGCAGCTCTTGGATTATGGTCCACGGTTTCCGATTACGCCGGGATGATCCTGGAGATTGTAAGTACGGCCAGAGGAACAGGAGCTTCGGTTATTTCTTCCCGTACGGCCAGGGAAATGCTCTCGCCTTACCTGGGACTTCAGGCCATGGCTGTCCATATAGAAGGAGAAGGAGACGGGATTCATTTTCTTCTTTCAGGTCACTGTTCCGGTTTTGACAGTTTTTTTGTCTTTTATCCCCAGTTGGGCCAGGGAATGGTAGTAATGACCAACAGCAGTAACGGTATTTATCTTATTGAGGAAGTACTTAGAGCCGCAGCCTCGGTCTACCACTGGCCTCATTTCCAACCGGAAGAAAAACCTTTATACCAATTACCGGCTGAAATCGTGTCGCAATATGTGGGCAGGTACCGAGTAAGCCAGGACTACTTCCTGGATGTTTCACCGCATGAACATTACCTTTTAGTTCAGCCTACCGGACAGGCTCCCACAAAATTCTATCTGGAGACCCAAACTACTTTTTTCTCCACCGGCCCCTTTACCCAAATTCAATTTCTTAAAAACAGAGAAGGAAAAGTGACCGGTTTGGTTCTGCGGCAGAAAAGATCGCGGTTAGAAGCGGAAAAAATCCAATAGCCATGAAATTACCGGCCAAGTTTCGTTATGCTGTAAGAATCCTCATTGAATTGGGAATAGACGACCGTCAATTCCTTTCTTTATCCCAGGTAGAAAAGTCACAAAATATATCAGCTAAGTTCGCCAAGCAAATTCTTCAGCCGCTTCAAATTAATGGATTGGTGGAAGGAAAAAGGGGAACCAAGGGAGGCTATTATCTAAAGAAATCTCCCCGGGAGATTAATTTGCTTAATATTTATCAAGCTCTGGGAGAAGAGCTTAAGCCGGCTCCTTGCTTGGATGAACAAGAGGATTGTAGCCGAGTGGATTATTGTGGAGCAAAGTCAGCTTGGGAGGAGCTTCATAAGCTTCTGTTGGATTTTTTTAAAAGAATGACCATTGAGGATTTAATGATAAAAGAAAGATCTTTGCGGATAAGATAAAAGGTTTCCCTCTTCAAGGAAATGAAAGAAATATAATTTAAGCCATAACTTGGCGTTTTTGAATAATTTCCTGAAGAGACTGTCCTTTTCCTTGAAAACATTCTTCTATAAGAGTTGTTCCAATGTTTTCCATCTTGGGTTTTATGGAGGAGGTAACTTTTTCTGCAGTAGTGTCTTCTTTTACGTTAAAGAAATTCCTTTTCCAGTGAACCAAATACCCGGACAAACAAATGGGTTGTACCCGGCGGTAAAAGTTCCGGTTGAATATATCAAAGAGAGATTTTTTCTTTCTATCCAGGCTGTTGAAATCGATTTTGGCTCCGAGCTCAATCAGAATATCGCGCCGTTCCCGGCGTGAATTTAAATCGTAAAGAATAGGAAGATAATAAACACCGTATTTTTCGGCAAACTTTTTTATAATTTCCAAAAATTCTGGATAATTATCTGCTGTTACCAAGAGTTTTTCTCCATCGGGAGCCTGTTCCCAGTTGGCACCGTCAGTGAATTCCCGGATGTCGTTTTCCAAAGCATAAACGATACTGCCCAAGGCCATAGATGCCCGGCAGGGAATGCACCAGGCAATTTCATTTCCATATTCATTTTTAGTTTCCTTATAAGAGCGAACAGCCATTTGCTTGAAGAAGGGTTTAATATCAATTAGTTGGTATGCAATTTTGTCTTCACCATGAAGATTGCGAAGAAGATCCACATTTATCTTATTGGCTTTTAAGGCGAAATGAAGATATCCTTTATTAAAAGTTAAAAGATGGACTTTATCGTATTTTTGCGCCAGGTAGTGAGCTGCATAAAGGGAATCTATTCCTCCTGAAAATTCCAGAATAACTTCCTTACCCATTGTTTTGTTCTCCTTTTATCCGGATTTTTTTCCTTTCTGCAGCGGTTACTAATTGTAATTAATTAAATTACCATTGTCAATTGAACTGGAAAAAATTACTTTTTTTTGTTTTACTTTTATGGGTTTTTAAGCCAGAGTTTCGAGTGTTTTCAAAAGGAAATTATAGAACTTTTCTACAGAAGTTACATGCACTTTTTCTTCAGGGGAATGAGGATTCTTGATGGTTGGTCCGAATGATATCATATCCATTCCGGGAAATTTTTCTCCAATGATACCGCACTCGAGCCCGGCATGGACTGCTTCCACTTCAGGTTCTTTATTGAAGAGATCAGAGTAAACCGTTTTTAGAGTTTGAAGAAGAGGTGATTCCAGGTTAGGAGTCCAGCCTGGATAGCCTTTTGGTTGTTTGGCTTCGGCTCCAGCCAGTTCGCAACAAGCGGCTATAATTTCGCGGGTGGCTCGCAGAGAGGAGGCCACTGAACTGCGGGAGCTACAAATGATTTCAGCTTGTTCTTTGTGAGTGTGGATAATGGCCAGATTGGAGCTTGTTTCCACAAGCCCCTCTATTTCCGGATGCATGGAAATAACTCCATGAGGTATTACCAGGAGTAAATCAATTATGGTCTGGCGGGATTCGTCTGTGAGAGGAAGGTTATCTATATTAACTTGAGTAAAGGAAATATCCGCCTCTTTTTCCACACTCTTGAATTCGGAACGGATATCAGCAAAAGCTTTTTTGGTAAGCTTTTCAAATTCTTTTTTCCGGGAACGTTCAACTAAAAGATCGGCCTGGGCTTCTCTGGGAATAGCGTTGCGTTTATTTCCTCCTTCAAGCGAGATGAGTTTAAATGGAACCTCTTTATAGGTCTCCCATAATATTCTGGCTAAAAGCTTAATGGCATTTCCTCGCCCCTGCTTAATATCAAGGCCTGAGTGTCCTCCGCGGAAACCAGAGATTTTAATCCTCAATCCATCTTCTTTTTTATGTCCCTTTTCTCTTTTTAATGGAAGCAATATCTCTGTATCTGCTCCGCCGGCACAGCCGATGGTGAATGAGCCTTCATCTTCGCTATCAAGATTCAGAAGTTTTTTTCCCTCAAGAAAATTCTTTTTAATTTGGGTTGCCCCGGTTAGGCCAGTTTCTTCATCTACTGTAAAAAGAAACTCAAGAGGTCCATGCACAATACTGTCATCTTCCATAACAGCCAGGGCCGCTGCCACTCCGATACCATTGTCAGCTCCCAAGGTTGTTCCCTTGGCCTGAAGCCAATCTTCCTGCAATTGCACCTTGATGGAATCTTGACTGAAATCGTGATCTATATCCGAGTTTTTTTCACAAACCATGTCCAGGTGACCTTGCAAAATGACTCCTTCAGCTCCTTCATGTCCTTTGAAAGCTTTCTTGCGGACCACAATGTTTCCTACTTTATCTCTTTTGTATTCAAGTTGTTTTTTTTCTGCTACTTGAATAATATAATCTCCCAATGCTTTTTCATTTCCGGAACAATGGGGGATTTCCAAAATCCTTGAGAAATGTTTCCAAATGGAAGAAGGTTTAAGACTGCTTAAAACATCAGACATAATTTTCCTCCCTATGATGATTTCTTTATGTAGAGAAAAATAATGACATAAATCTTAACTTGATGCAAGGAAGAATCTTTCGGTTTGACAGAATTAGGAATATTCACTTAAAATCATTTCTAAGGTAGATGGATGATTGAATTATCTTAAATAATACAAATAGGATTTTAACAAGAGTGGTAAAGAAAGAAAAATCAAATTCATTGATATTCTTTTTTCTATTTTTTTTAATTGTTTTCATAACTTCTGCAACTTTTTTTATATATCCGCAGTCAAAAGATAATAAACTTCTTATAGTGAGCACAATCTTTCCCTTGCAAGAATTCGCCCGGGCAGTATGTGGAGAGAGAGGGGAGGTTTTCCTTCTTCTTCCTCCGGGTGCGGATGTCCATTCCTGGAAGCCAAGGCCGTCAGATATTTTGAAAATATCCGAGGCTGATTGTTTTCTCATGGTTGGAGCTAATCTTGAACCCTGGGTTGGAGATATTCTGCAAAGCCTGGCCAAACCAGGACTTAGAATTATTCAGGCAAGCCTGGGATTGACCGCCTCCTTTTCGCCCAATGAGGAAGAAAAGGGTGAACATGAACACTACCATCTGGATCCCCATGTCTGGCTTGATTTCGATTTAGATAAACAGATAGTAGAAAAAATAAAAAATGTTTTAATTGAAATCGATCCGGAAGCTGCTTCTATTTATTCAAGCAATGCATCTGGGTATAAAGATAAACTTCACCTCCTGGATAGAAGGTATTCAGAGGAAATGAAAGATTGTTCGGACAGAACTCTGGTAATAGCCGGCCATGCTGCTTTTGGTTATTTGGCCCGCCGTTACCGGCTTGAGCAAGTGGCTCTTTATGGAATAAGTCCTGACTCCAGGCCAACACCACGAGAGATGATCAGGTTAATTAATCTGGTAAGAGAAAGGGGAATTAAAGCTATTTATTTTGAGCAGGCAGTAACAGATGAAGTCGCCCGGGTTATTTCCAGGGAGACAGGGGTTAAAACCTTGGTTCTTAATCCAGGTGCTAATATTAGCCAGGAAAATCTTAAAGCGGGAATGACCTTTATAGATATTATGGAACAGAATCTGGAGAATTTAAAAAATGGACTCGGCTGTCATTAAGTCCGTCCCTCTTGTTAGGGTAGATGGAGTTTCCTTTAATTTCGGTTATGGAGAAGTTTTAAGTGATATTAATTTAGATATTTTTCAAGGAGATTTTCTGGCTATCATCGGACCAAACGGATCAGGAAAAACAACCCTAATCAAGATAATCCTGGGGCTTCTCAGGCCTCCCAAAGGCCGGGTGAGGCTCATGGGAAAGACAGTGGAAGAGTTCGATCAATGGTTTAAGCTCGGCTATGTTCCTCAAAAAGCCACTCATGTTGACCCTCTTTTTCCAGTATCGGTGAGGGAAGTTGTGGCCATGAATGTTGCCAGGGGGAAAAAACGGATTTTTTTTTCAAAAAAGGAGGAGGAGGAGAGAATAAAAAAGGTTCTGAGAATTGTGGGCATGGAAGCTCATGCTGGTAAGCGAGTAGGCAACCTTTCCGGAGGTCAACAACAGAGAGTATTTATTGCCAGAGCAATTGTTAACCAGCCACTGATTCTTTTTCTGGATGAACCAACCACTGGAGTGGATGCTGATATGCAGGATAAATTTTATGACCTGCTTTCCCATTTAAACACCAAAGAAACAATTACCATTGTTCTGATCACCCACGAAATCGGGATTATAAACAGGCATGTCAACAAAGTTGCCTGTTTAAATAAAAGGTTAGAGTATCACGGGACCCACATGGAATTCTGCCAGTCTGATGTGTTCCGTAAGATGCTGGCCAAAGGGCACCACGTGGTTTCTCACCGTCATTAAGATAGTTATAAGTGGGATTTATGGAAGCTTTTATCCAGTATGGTTTCCTTCAGAGAGCTCTGGTTGCTGGAGTTTTTGTGGCTATGGCCTGTTCATTGCTGGGAGTTTTCCTGGTATTAAGGAAAGATGCTATGATTGGACACGGGTTAGCTCATGTTTCTTTTGCTGGAGTGGCCTTAGGGCTTTGGTTCAAAACATCACCGCTTATGGCGGCTTTAATATTAACTGTTGCCACTGCAATAGTTATGGCAAAAATTAGAGTAAAAGCCGGCCTTTCTGGAGATACAGCTATTGCTTTATTCAGCAGTGCCGGATTTGCTCTGGGCATCATCCTGGTCAGTTATTCCAAGGGATACAGTGCCGATCTCTTAAGTTATCTTTTCGGAGATATTCTTTCCATTTCGCCAGGAGAAGTCTGGCTTTCAATTATCCTGGCCTCCACTGTGGTATTGCTCGTTATATTCAAATACCAGAAGCTACTTTTTTTGACTTTTGACCCAGAAACAGCTAAAACCGCGGGAGTTAATGTAGATAGGCTTGACCTTCTGTTGACGGTTCTGGCTGCAGTCACAGTTGTTTTGGGAATGAAAGTGGTAGGAATACTGCTGGTGGCTGCTTTGATAGTATTTCCATCAGCTTCAGGGCTTCAACTGGCCGGAAATTTCCGGATGGCTTTAATCCTGTCAGGTGTATTTTCAGTTTCTTCGGTAGTTCTTGGTCTATGGGTGGCTTATGTTATAGATATCCCTGCTTCCGGAGCAATTGTCTTTATTTCCTTCCTTTTTTTCTTGAGTATTTTGTTGGCCAAAAAAATAAGATGAATTGTTCAGGTTAAATGTTTTTATAAGAGGCTGTTTTTTATTTTTTCAAAATGTTGTTTTAAATAATAATAGCCCCGTAGATATTCTTCATTCGCTTCAGAGAAAATTGGTAGGCTTCCGGATCAAAGTCAGCTACGCCGTCCTCAAAAACAAAGACAGGATAGTCCCGGTTCCGCAGATCTCCCACTGTGTCCATAACACAAATAGAAGTGCAGACCCCTACCACATAGACTTTCTGGATATTATTTTTTTTTAAAATAATGTCCAGGTCAGTATTATAGAAAGCACTGTAACGGGACTTATAAACGATTGGGTCATTCTCTCCGACAGGAAGTTCTTCAATGATTTTGGCCCCCTCTGTTCCTTGGATACAATGGGGAGGGAATATTTTGAATTCCGGGTCATTTTTTTCATGGGAATCACAGATAAAAACCACCAGCTCTTTATTCTGGTGAAACTCATCCACTTTGCGGCGAATGAAAGGAATGGTTTTTCTGGCTGTTTCACCACCTTCTAAAGCTCCGTCTTTCCGGATAAAGTCATTAAGCATGTCAATTACCAAAAGAGCTTTTTCAGGCATTTTTTTCTCTCCTAACAAATAATTTTAACGATTCGCTCGTATTTAGTGTGTGTAAGATCATGTTTTGCAAGCATACACACACAAAATGGAATAAAACAATTTATTCTTACTATTTCAATTCTTTATCAACCAGTTTTATGGTTTCTTTGTGGATCTGGGCAGCTCTTCTCTTGAGCTGGCCTGCCTTTCGCCTGCATTTTATTCTGAATTCCTTGTCCTCGATACTGGGAAGATTAATAAGGACATTGTAAAAAGCACCTGTTACAGTGGTCATGGCTGTAAGGGAAGCAACAGCAGCATCACTAATGGAATTCTTATTTCCTGTGGTAGTAACTGTCCGGGCCAGCTTTAATGCTTCCAGGCCTCTCTCCATTACTTGCAAGGGGACAAGAGCGGCTTCTTTATAGGTCTTGTCAATAGCCTCTTTACGTTGGACTTGCTGTTCTTCGGTCTTCTTGGGAAGGCGGAAGGATTCCATTACTTTATTAAAAGCATCTGTATCCCTGTCCACAGCTTTCAAGAATTCATCCTTAAGCAACTGGCTTTGCTGGGCTGTTTTTTTCACAATACGTTGAGATTGTTCATAGCCGGCTTTACCAACTGTGAGATTGGCCACCATGGCAGATAAAGCAGCTGAAAGGGCTCCGCAAAGAGCAGCTGTACTTCCCCCGCCCGGAGTAGGAGTATCCATGGAAAGGCTGTCACAAAAACCGTTGAGGGGCATTTCTACCAGTGGATTTTCGAATTCCCTGAATTGATATTCAATTATTTTTTTCTCTGACTCAAAAGGGACCAAATCATTAAGGCCAAGGGAACATACAGCAGTCCGGATTAGTTCTTCTTCCGGCAATCCAGGGCTTTTTCCCTGTTTTTCCAGATAATAACGGCCAGCCATGAGGATGGCTTCTTTGGGGATAAGACCGACCAGTTCACTTCCAGTTACCCGGAGCCCTAATTTTTCTGCCTCCTTAACAGCTTCATCGAAAACCACATGTGGTGGAGTTATCTTGTGGTTGGTGAAATTTATGGAAACCTGAGCCACACCGTAATCTTCAATATACCATCCGACTGCTTTGACTTCCTTGAACTTGCCTGGAACCAGGATGGCTTTTCCATTGGAATCCCTTATGATTTTGCCTTCTTTATCACGTTTGGCTCTTCCCCTTTCTCTTAGATTGAGGGCGATTTCATGAGCTAATTTCCTGTCCCTGGTGTTGAGGTTTATATTGTAGGCAATGAGAAACTCCCTGGCTCCGATAACTGTTGCTCCTGATCTGGCATTAAAGACAGGCTCTCCATAGTCGGGTTTCCACTCGGGATCCTTGAATTTATCTGGAAGTCCTTCGTATTCTCCTTGTCTTATATTAGCCAGGTTTTTCCTATCTGGCTTTTGAGCTGCTTCTTCGTAGAGATAGACAGGGATACCTAATTCTTCAGCTACTCTTCTTGCCAGTTCATGGGCAATTTTTACACATTCTTCCATAGTAGCTCCAGCAACAGGCACAAAGGGACAAACATCGGTAGCCCCGATACGGCTATGAGCACCTTTGTGTGTGGTCATATCAATTACTTCTGCTGCTTTTTTTATAGCTTTGAAAGCGGCTTCTTTTACTCCAGCAGGAGTTCCTATAAAAGTGACCACTGTTCTGTTTGTTGATTCACCCGGATCTGTGTCCAGGAGTTTAACGCCATTGGTCCTCTCGATTTCTCTGGTTATAAAGTTGATTTTTTCTAAATCCCTTCCTTCGCTGAAGTTTGGAACACATTCGATGAGTTTCATTTTTTTCCTCCTTCATAAATAGTGTAAAGAAGTTGACCTGTCCTGTCATAAACCTCCACTTCCATGTCTTTTATCATAGGTGCAAGGAGCTTTTCATCTCCGGCGAGAGCGATAACCGGTGTCAGGAGAAGAGATTGTTGAGCTACTCTAAAGACATCCTTTGGAGTAACCTTCATGATATTGGAGTAGTAATCGTTCCAAAATTCACGGCCGAATCCATAAATGTTCAAAGTGGCTAAGCGAAAAGCCAAATTATGAGGATGTTCAATCTCCAGAGGAAAGTGGCCGATAAGATAAGATTTGGCTTGTTCTATTTCGTAATTAGGGATCTCATTCTTAATGATTTTGTTTACTTCCGAGAAAATTTCTTTAATAGAAGAATTCAAAACTTCCGGGCGGACTCTCGCTTGAATGTAAAAAACACTGAACATCTTAAAAATTTCCATATTACTGAAAGCGTAGTAGGCGTATCCTTTTTCTTCACGAAGAGTTATGAAAAGTCGGCTATAAGGAGTTCCTCCCAGTATATGGCTGAGAACCAAATAAGGAAAAATGTCCTGGCTGGATTGAGGGAAAATCATGTTTCCCAGATAAATGGTGATATCCCTGGAGTGGGGGTGATTAATCAAGCAGATTTTTCTTTTTTTATTAGCCTTAGGGAAGTCGAAAGAATAATGTTCTAAGGATTTCTCAGTCCAGGATTGCAGGTAATGACTAGTTAGCTTAGTAACTGTTGACAGATTGAGATCACCTATGAATATAATCCGGGAGTTATTAGGAGTGAAAAATTTATTATAAAAATTTTGACTATCTATTCTGTCTATATCAGCCAGAGAGTCTCTATAGAGGGCGATTTTCCGGTATGGATGTTCCTGAAAGAGGGTTTGTAACAGAAGCCTTTTTGCCAGGAAATCAGGGTTGTTATTTCTCCGCACGAGATCATAAAATAAATCCCGCTTGGCGCCCTCAAATCCTCTACGGCTAAAAGAAGGACCGAGAATCATGTGACTTAATATTTCCATGGCTTCGTTCAGGTACTCTGCAAGAAAAAATGAACTCAAGCGGCTGTAATCAACAAACGTTTGTAAACTGTAATTTCCTCCTATTGAAGCCCAGTATTCATCCACATCCTCCTGTGAGTATCTCATGGTTCCTCTTCCCATCATTGAGGTGGAGAGAGTTGCCAGCCCTTGAAATCGATCAGGTGAAAAGGCTTCTCCCACTTGAAAGAGGACATCGATGTAAATAAAGGGAAGATCTTTTCTGGGAAGAACTGAAACTAAAAGGCCGTTGGAAAGCGAGGCTGTTTCGAGCTCAGGGAGGTTCAGGGGGGATAAAGGATAGGCAGAGGGAGGTGTTCGGCGGAATCTTTCCTGTGAAAAGCCCTGAAGAAAAAAAACAAGCAGAAAGAGAAAAAGGGCTTTAGTAATTTTAATTGAATGATTTTTGTTTTTCCTGATTATCATTTTACCTGGATTTCAAGCAGAACATGATTGTTGCCAAAATATCGGTTAGCGATTCCGATAATATCTGATGGAGTTACCTGAAGATATTTTTTGTACTCATCAATTTGGTTATCCGGATTTTTGCCGCTGAAAAAGGCTTCACAAAGAAACAGAATTTTATCTTCCGATGCCAAAAATTGGCTCAAGTAATCCTTCCGGAACTGGTTTTTTATTTTTTCAAGTTCTTTGACTGAGATAAGTTCGGTCTTGATCCGGTCGATTTCAGCAAATATGGCTTTCTTGCTTCGTTCTAAGGTAATGAGGTTATTAGATTTAACGAAAAGCTTGAAGGCTGCGGCCTTGCCTTTTTTTTCCAGTCCTCCCTGCAATTGAGTGGCTACTCTTTCTTTCTGGAGAAGCCTTTTCTGTAACCGGGAGCTTTTTCCTTTTAAAAGTATGTATTCAATAAGGGTGAGAGCGTACATTTCATTTGAATAGGCAGGAGCTACCCTGTAACCAAGATGCAGAGCTGGAGAGGGAATTTTAGAAATCTGATAGACTCCTTCTCGTTTTTCCTCAGGAAATGAAGGGGGGGAAGGAATTTCCGGGGATTCTTTGCCGGCAGGAATTGAGCCGAAGTATTTTTCTATGAGTTCAAGAGTTTTCCTGGGTTCGATATCGCCAGCCACACAGATGACAGCATTGTTTGGATTAAAAAATGTTTCGTAAAAATCAATAACATCATCAATAGTGATTTTGTTCAAGCTGCTCTCATTTCCATAAAGAAAATGAGCATAGGCAAAATCAGAATAAAGAAGATTATTGAAAAGAGAAAAGCTCTCCAGGTAAGGGTCCTGATTTATGAAGCTTTTTATTTCATCACGAACTGAATCGATACAATTTCTGACAGTGGCCGGATTTATATTAAGGGAATTCATTCTGTCTGATTCGAGCCAGAAAACAAGGGGAAGATGATGTGAAGGAACTGTTTGGTAAAGAAGGAGCCGGTCAAAGGAAGTCTGAGCATTTAAAACTCCTCCCACTCTCTGAATATATCGAATATGTTGCATTCGCCCCACATTTCTTGAGCCCTGAAACATTAAATTTTCCATGAGATAAGTTAGACCAGCTTTGTCTTCCTTTTCAAAAAGCGATCCAACTTGATAGCCTACACCTACCGAAACCACAGGGAGAGAGTTATCGATATTTAAAAATACTTTTAGTCCATTCTTGAGAGAATGGTATTCGATAGGAATTGCGGGCAGCTCCTTCCTTGCTTCAACCTGAAGTATTCCGTAGAGAAAAGAAGAGGTAGTTAAAAGAAAAAAGAGAATCATTAAAATTGAATTTCTTTTGCTTCTCATAAGATAAAAATAACAATAGCATAAATGTGAAATCGAATTCAAATTCAGAAAATGAAGGGGTCAGGCCCTTTTGCCTTAAAAAAACAAAAGGAAAACCTGAGAAATATTATTGAAAAGCATTGGAAATTATGTTAATTAAAGTCTCTATAGAAAAAACACCAACAATCCAAGGAGGATGATAATGAGTAAAGAAGGAGTCCATCTATTTACCTCTGAATCGGTAACAGAAGGGCACCCAGACAAAGTTTGTGATCAAATATCCGATGCCATCCTTGATGATCTTATAAGACAAGATCCCAATAGCCGAGTTGCCTGTGAAACCTTGGCTACTACCGGCTTAGTCCTTATCGCAGGAGAAATAACCTCAGAAGGATTCTGTGATTTTCAAAAAGTCGTCAGAGAAACAGTTCGCCAGATAGGCTATACCAGGGCAAAATACGGATTCGATTATCAAACCTGTTGTGTTCTTTCTTCAATCCATGAGCAGTCGCCGGATATTGCAATGGGAGTAGATGAATATAACGGCCATGAACAAGGAGCTGGAGACCAGGGTTTAATGTTCGGCTATGCTTGCCGGGAAACTACAGAGATGATGCCTTTGCCCATTATTTTGGCTCACAAGCTGGTCAAGCGGTTGAGTCAGGTGAGAAAAGAGAAGATTCTGGACTACCTTCGTCCCGATGGAAAATCACAGGTAACCATTGAATATAATGGGAATTTTCCCAAGAGAGTGGAAGCGATTGTTATTGCCGCTCAGCATAACGCTTCGGTTCACCTTGATGATATGCGACAAGATATAATGGATGTGGTTATTAAAGAAATTGTTTCTCAAGAAATGCTGGATGAGAGAACCAAGGTTTTTATAAACGGAACCGGACGTTTTGAACAAGGAGGGCCCATGGCTGACACCGGGGTAACCGGCCGAAAAATAATAGTGGACACTTATGGAGGAGTGGGAAGCCACGGAGGTGGTTGTTTTTCCGGAAAAGATCCCAGCAAGGTGGACCGCTCTGGTTCATACATGGCCCGCTATGTAGCCAAAAACGTGGTGGCTGCTGGGCTGGCTGATAAACTTGAAGTTCAGATCGCCTATGCTATTGGAATTGCTGATCCAGTATCCATTATGGTTGATTCTTTTGGAACCGCTAAAATACCGGAAGATAAAATTAAGGAGCTTATAAGGGCTCATTTTCTCTTGAAACCAAGGAAAATGATAGAACACCTGAACCTGCTCCGGCCTATATACAAGAAAACCGCTTGTTACGGCCATTTCGGTAGAAACGAGGACGAATTCACCTGGGAAAAAACCGATAAGGCTGAAATCCTCAAAAAAGATGCCGGTCTCTAAGAGACCTGTTTTTCCCACAGAGAAAGGAAATATCTATGGAATACGATGTTAAAGACTTATCACTGGCTGAAAAGGGAAAGCTCCGGATCGAGTGGGCTTCGAAATTCATGCCTGTTTTAAGACTTCTAAAAGAGAGATTTTCCAAAACCAAGCCTCTTAAAGGAGTTAAGGTATCTGCTTGCCTTCATGTTACAAGCGAGACAGCTAATCTGATGGAAGTGCTGTCAGCTGGCGGAGCTCAAGTTGCTTTGACCGCTTCCAATCCCTTAAGCACTCAGGATGATGTAGCTGCGGCCCTGGTTAAATATTTTGAAATTCCTGTCTTTGCGGTTAAGGGTGAAGATAATGAGACTTATTACCGTCATATTAACCAAGCTCTAAATGAGAAACCCCAGATAACAATGGACGACGGGGCTGACTTAGTATCTACCATCCATTCCAAGAGACTTGAACTCCTCACCGGAATCATAGGGGGGACCGAAGAAACTACAACCGGAGTTATCAGATTAAAAAGTATGGCCCGAGAAAAGGTACTTCAATATCCAATAATAGCTGTCAATGATGCCAAAACAAAATATCTGTTTGATAACCGCTACGGGACAGGGCAGAGTACTGTGGATGGGATTCTCAGGGCAACAAACATCCTCCTGGCGGGATTGAATTTTGTTGTTGTCGGCTACGGCTGGTGTGGACGGGGAGTGGCCATGAGAGCCAGAGGAGGAGGAGCTAAGGTCATAATCTGTGAAGTTGATCCTCTGAAAGCTTTAGAAGCAGTTATGGATGGTTTCCAGGTTATGTCTCTCTCCGAAGCTGCCAGAATAGGAGATATTTTTGTCACTGTCACCGGGGATAAAAAGGTCTTAAATGCCAGGCATTTCAAGAAAATGAAAGACGGTGCCATTGTGGCCAATGCCGGACATTTCAATGTGGAAATAGATATTCCTTCTCTCGAGAAAATGTCGGTCAACAAACGCCGGATTCGAGATTTTGTAGATGAGTTTACAATGGAGAATGGCCGCAAAATATACCTTTTGGGAGAAGGCCGGTTGATAAACCTGGCAGCGGCCGAGGGCCATCCTGCTATGGTAATGGACATGAGTTTTGCCAACCAGGCCCTGAGCGCAAAATTCCTGGTTGATAAAGCCCAAACCCTTAGCAAGAATGTCTTTTCTGTACCTCAAAATGTAGATGAAGAGATTGCCCGGTTGAAACTCAAATCTTTAGGAATCAAGATCGACCAATTGACCTTAGAGCAAAAAAGATACTTAGAAGGTTGGGAAGAAGGCACCTGAACAAGAATTATTTTCTTAGTTTTTTCTATTAATTAAAGATAAATATTCGTTGATTTTAACTTTCATCTCAGGATCTGGAGTCTGTAAAGCCAGTTTTTCGAATATATTTTTAGCTTTATCCTGTTCATTGTTCTTGAAATGGGCAACAGCCAGATTAAACTGTAAATCCATATCATCAGGGGCATATTTGAGACCTGATTTGTAAGATTCGATGGCTTCTTCAAATTTCTCCATCCGCTCAAGAATTATACCCTTGAGATTGTAGGCCATGACCAGGCTCTTGTTGTATTCGAGAGCTCTGTCAACGTAGGTTAAGGCTTCCTCTCTTTCTTCTTTAAGCAAGGACAGCCTGGCCAGGTTGTAATAAGGAAGTTCCTTGGATTTGTATTCCAGATCAGCTATGGCGAACCGGTATTCTTTTTCTGCTTCATCGAGCATTCCCATTTCCTGGTATACTGTCCCCAGATAATTGTGGGCTTCAGAGAACTTTGGATTAATTTGGAGGGTTTTTTTAAAATACTGAAGTGATTTTTCCAGCTCGTGTTTCATTAGATAGGCTAATCCCATTGCATTATGGGTTAGAAATGAGCTTGGCTCCTTTTGCAGGCTTTTGTGGAAGCACTTTATAGCTTCATCGGCGTTACCATTATTCAGATAAAAAAGTCCCATGTTGTACTGGTAACGGGGATCTTCTTCCCTTTTTTGCTGGATATTTTTGTTTGATGAAGCACAAACAACAAACTGAAGACAAAAGGCAAGAATAATAAAAGATTTTATCTTCCTGCTCATGATTTACTCCTCTTTCAAGGCTCGAGACATTAACTCCTGAAGAGCCTGTTTTGGATCTTTCTTATTATAGAGAATATTGAAAACTTGTTCACAAATAGGCATATCCACTTTTTCTCTTTGAGCCAAATGGCGGACAGATAGGGTAGTGGATATTCCCTCAGCCACCATTTTCATTCGGGAAACAATTTCTTCCAGGGATTTACCTTGACCAATTTCATAACCCACAGAGTGATTGCGGCTAAGCTTTCCAGTGCAGGTCAAAACAAGATCTCCTACTCCGGCTAATCCAGCAAAAGTAGCGGGTTTGGCTCCCAATTTTACTCCTAAGCGGGTCATTTCAGCTAATCCACGGGTAATCAGAGCTGCCTGCGAGTTGTATCCGAATTCGATTCCATCAGAAATTCCAGTTGCGATAGCCAGGACGTTTTTTACTGCACCAGCGATTTCCACTCCAATTATATCGGTTGAAGTGTAAGCCCTGAAGTGCTGGTTGGAAATAAGATGCTGGATTTTCCGAGCACAATTCATGCTCTTTGAAGCAACAACTACTGCTGTTGGATGCTTGCGGGCTACTTCAACAGCAAAACTCGGTCCGGAGAGGACTGCTACCTCTGACATTTTTCGAACAGAGAAGATTTCCTGGATAATTTCTGTCATCCTCATTAAACTCTTGTTTTCTATTCCTTTGGTCAGGCTAACCAATACCTGTTTCGAGGCAATAAAAGGTTTTATCTGCTGGTAGATAAAATGGCAATACTGGGAGGGAATAGCTATAAAAACAATGTGAGAATCCTGAACAGCCTCTTTTATATCCAAACATGGGATGACTTCTGGAGGAAATTTTTCCCGGGGTAAAAAAGTTTTGTTTTCTTTGAAATTAAAGATTTCCTGGTAGACCTCTTTTTCTCTTATCCATAACCGGTTAGGTATGCCCATGCGTCCAAGGTGTAAAGCAAAGGCGCTTCCCCAGCTTCCTCCTCCAACAACGCTAATCTTCATGATTTCTTTTTACCTAGTTTTCTTTCAGTTCTGCTGATAAGCCTTTTTATATTGCCGGTGTGCCTGAGAGCCACCAGGATAAAAATCGAACTTCCTGTCAGGGCTAACCAGGAATTTCCGGTCAAAACTAGAGCCAGAAAGGGGTAGCTGAGAACGGATAATAATGAGGCAAGAGAAACATAGCGGCTGAGTCCAGCTACCAGAAAAAAAATGAATAAACTTAGCAAAAAAGGTGTAAAGCCAAGATAGGCAAACACTCCCAGACTGGTGGCTACTCCTTTTCCTCCTTTAAAACCAAGGTAGACAGGATAGCAGTGGCCCAAAACTGCTAAGAAACCGCAAGTAAAAGTAAACAAAGGATCATTGAAAAGACGGGCGGCCAGCCAGGCAGCAGCTACTCCTTTGCCTACATCCACCACAAGAACCGGGATGGCATGAAATAAGCCTTTGGTTCTCATTATGTTGGTGGCGCCTGTACTGCCACTACCAAAGCTGCGGATATCTTTTTTCTCGCTCAACCGGAAAATCAGATAGCCTGTAGGAATGGCTCCCAGAAGATAGCTGGCAACAGCGAAAAGAATTTTCATTGGAGTTTATATTCCTCAAGCGGATAATATTCGGCGCCTGAAGGTTTAAGGCTGCTTTGAAATAAAGTTATTTTATTAATTTCCATTTCACCGAAATTATGATTTTTCCTGGAATTGAGCTTATCCAGGACAGGAGCAATTCCTTTTTGAAATTTCACTCTTCCAAGAGTAAGGTGAGGAAAAAATTTTCTTTTTTCTCTTTTAAATTGAAGTTTGGCCATTTCCTCTTCAATTGCATTTTGCAGGTTAAAGATTGTGGGGTGTGCTTCTGCTCCCATCCATAGTACTCTTGGATGGCGGCTGTTGTGAGGGAAAGTTCCTGTCCCAGTAAAACGAATCATAAACGGAGCAAAGTTTTTAAAAACCTCTCTGAGATTGGCTTTGACCTTCTCTGTTTTTTCCTGGTCTATTTCACCTAAAAATTTCAGGGTTAAATGCATTCCACCTGGTTTAACCCAACGGATGGATTTATTCCCCGGGTCGATTTCCTTGATAAAATCAATGAGATTTTGTTTCAAGCTCTTTTCAAGTTCGATGGCAATAAAGGTCCTCATAATTCCTCCTGAGGATTATTCATAGCTTTTTTCCCTTTTAAGCCTCCTCCACAGCATCTCTAAGCTTTTCTGTGATGATTGAAACTTTATTGACTCCCTTTGGCCGTTAAACCGGTTTTCCACGATTTCCGTCTTATTTTCATCGGCAAGGGCTGTATAGACCAGCCCAACTGGTTTTTGCCTGGTTCCTCCTCCTGGTCCGGCTATCCCGGTAATAGATAAACCATAGGAAGCTCTGAATTTGACCCTGATTTCAATAGCCATAGCCTCAGCCACTTGTGAGCTGACTGCACCCAGGGATTCAATTAAAGAGGGATTGAGATTAAGGAGTTCAATCTTGGTCTCATTGCTGTAAGCTACAACTCCGCCCAGGAAATAGGTTGAGCTTCCGGGTACATTAGTCAGTCTGTGTCCCAGCAGTCCGCCGGTACATGATTCAGCTACAGCCACAGTTTTTTTGTTAGGGGTCAGAAGCTTGCCTACTACTTCTTCAAGATTCTCTTCTTCTTCTGTGAAAATAAAGTGCTGTAGCCTTGTTTTCAACCACTGACTAGCTTGTTGGATATGCTTTTGACTTTCGAGGCAGTTATTTTGTGAGTATGAAGAAATACGTATCTCTATTTGACCCGGAGAAGCAAGGGTAGTCAGATTGAGATTTTCAGGGATGGACAGATCCTGGATGATTTCTTCAACCTGGGATTCGCTAATTCCAGTAAGCCTGAATAACTTGAAAGAAGAAAAAGTTGAAAAGAGTTTTTTCAACCGGGGAAAAACTTTTGAGTCGAACATCGGTTTGAGTTCCTGAGGAGGCCCGGGCAAAAGAACTATTATTTTTCCTTTGTATTCAAGCCACTGTCCTGGAGCTGTGCCTTGGTGATTTTCCAGCACTTCTGCTCCTTCCAGAATAAAAGCCTGTTTTTTATTAACTTCAGGCATTTTAAGCAAACGCTTTTGAAATCGCTGCTCAATTTTTTGGAGAATATCATCTCTCAAAAAAAGTTTTCTCCTAAGAGCAAATGAACAGGCCTCAATGGTTAGGTCATCCCTGGTAGGTCCCAGGCCTCCAGTGATTATCAGTATATCCGCCCTGGAAACAGCATGGGATAGAGCTCTTATAAGATTCTCCTGATTGTCTCCGACAGTTGATTTAAAAGAAACAGGCAGACCGAACTCTTCCAATCTACTGCAGATAAATAAAGAATCTGTTTCCCGGCCTGTTGAAGAAAGAAACTCTGTTCCTACAGCCAGAATTTCTATTTTTGGTATGTTTTTCATTGCAGCAATAAATATATATTTATCAGAATTCCACCGTAAAGAGCTGCTACTAAATCATCCAGCATGATTCCCCAGCCGGCAGGAAAGTTTTCTACCTTTTTAATGGGGAAAGGTTTGATAATATCAAAAACTCGGAAAAAAAAGAAAGCAGCTAGAAGCAAAGGCCATTGCGGGTTCAATTTGAAAAGTATTAATAGCTGCCCTAAGGTTTCATCGATGACAATAAAACGGGGATCATCCTTTTGGGAAACCTGGGAAACAATGGATGAGGCCCAAACTCCAATGAAAAAAATGAACACCAGCATAACAAGGAAATAAACCGGAGAAAGACGAAATAGAAAAAACTTGTAAACGAGAACTGCGGCGAGGCTAATCAAAGTTCCAGGAGCAAGAGGGAAAT
Source organism: uncultured Eubacteriales bacterium (assembly GCA_964440805.1). Taxonomy (GTDB): domain Bacteria; phylum Acidobacteriota; class Aminicenantia; order Aminicenantales; family Aminicenantaceae; genus CAYTTR01. The sequence continues at coordinate 159,456 of CAYTTR010000001.1, read as the reverse complement.
ATCCGATTCCAAAGAAAGTGGAAATCACTTTGGCAACAGTTTTCATGGCGTGAAATATCCGAATAAATCATATATATCCGAGGAGCTTATTTCAACTTTTTGAATGGTATTCAGGTAATCTTTATCATTTCTCTCCACAAGAACCATCCCATCTACTTCCGGTGCCTGATAGCGGCTGCGGCCAGCAAGGAAACGCTGGTCTTCAATAAAAACTTCTTCAATTAAAACATCCAGAATCTGATTTCTGTATTTCATATTTCTTTGATATGATATTTCAGACTGGACTTGCATAAGTTCATTCAGCCGAACAAGTTTTTCCTTTTCAGAAACAGGATCACCCCATTTCCAACAGGGAGTATCTCTCTCCTGGGAATAAGTAAAAGCTCCCAGGTGATCGAACTTGGCTTCCTTAACAAATTTAATCAAGTGATCAAACTCTCGGCTGCCCTCTCCTGGAAAACCTACTACAAGGGATGTGCGGATAGCAATCCCTGGCACTTGTTCCCTAATTTTTTGAATCAGTTCCAAGGCCTGTTTTCCATCAAGCTTCCGTCTCATTAGTTTTATTATTTCGGGGTGTGAATGCTGGAAAGGAAGATCAAGATAGGGACAGATTTTTTCTTCTCTCATACTTTCCAAAAGCTCATCTTTAATTTTTTCGGGATGACCGTATAGGATTCGGATCCATTTCAATTCCCTGATCTGGGCCAGCTCCTCAAGAAGGAGCTTTAGACCATTCTTTAAACCAAGGTCCTGGCCATAATTAGTACTATCATGGGAGATGAGATTAATTTCCTGTATTCCTTTTAAGGCAAGACTTCTGGCTTCAGAGACCACTGACTCGATTTTTCTCGACCGGTAAAGTCCTTTTATTAGGGGAATACTGCAAAAAGAACAGCGATGGGAACATCCCTCAGATATCTTAATATAAGCCCATCCTTTTGGAGTAGTCAGGCATCGAGGAGATGTGTGGTCGTAGAGGAATGTATGAGGCGAAGGTTTAAAGGGTTGATTTTGAGTAACCTGAACGATTTTATGGAAATCATTAACTCCGATCCAGTCATCCACTTGAGGAAACTTTTTCTTAAGCAGCTTAAGGTCACGTTGAACATAACAGCCCGTTACCACTATTTGTGTGCAGATACTGCCTTTCTTTTTCTTTATTTTTAAAGCCTTTTTTATAGCATCTTCTGCTTCTTTTCGTGCAAATGAGATAAAACCACAAGTGTTTATAATTATGATTTCTGCATTTTTTATTGAAGGAACAAAAGAGTAACCAGCCTGGATCAGGTGACCTAACATGACCTCACTGTCTACTAAGTTTTTAGCACAGCCAAGGCTGATTAAGGCAATTTTTTTCATAATTTTGATTGTTTCATTCTATTTACGAAGGACTGTTGAGTCAGAGTTCCCAGTCTAAGGGTAAATGCGGTAGAGAAGCCTGGGGAAAGGAATGGTCTGACGTATATGGGGTAGCTTGCAAATCCAGGCAACCGTTCGTTCAACTCCCAGACCAAATCCAGAGTGGGGGACAGAGCCGTATTTTCTCAAGTCAAGGTACCATTCATAGGCTTCTCTGGGAAGGTTGTGTTCTTTGATTCGTTGCTCGAGAAGAGTAAGGTCATGGATTCGCTGTCCTCCTCCGATAATTTCTCCATAGCCTTCTGAAGCCAGGATGTCTACTCCCAGGACAGTCTCTGGTTTTTCCTTGTCAGGTTGCATGTAAAAGGCTTTGATTTCAGCCGGAAAATGAGTAATACAAAGGGGACTGTCATATATTTTGGAAAGTAATGTTTCCTCAGGAGCACCAAAATCATCTCCCCATTTGATTTTGGATCCTTTTTCGTTCAATTGTTTTACTGCCAGGTCATATTTTATCCTGGGAAAAGGCCGGGCGATTTTTTCCAGTGGTTCGATTTTTCTTTCCAGAATTTCAAGTTCTGGTT
>CAYTTR010000001.1:42888-157500 GCA_964440805.1 uncultured Eubacteriales bacterium | reverse complement strand
GAATGAGCTCTTCTCCCAGGTTAATTATATCCTCCAGAACAGCAAAAGCTACTTCTGGCTCGACCATCCAGAACTCAATCAGATGGCGGCGGGTTTTTGATTTTTCAGCCCTGAAAGTAGGACCAAAACAGTAGACTTTGCCGAAAGCCATGGCTGTGGCTTCATTGTATAGCTGGCCGCTTTGACTGAGATAAGCCTTTTGGTCAAAGTACTGGGTTTCGAAAAGTGTGGTGGTTCCTTCACAGGCACTTGGAGTTAAAATAGGAGTATCCATTAAACGGAAACCGCGGTTATCAAAAAAGTTTCTAATAGCCCTGATAATTTCAGCCCTTATCTGAAGAACAGCATGTTGTTTACGGGACCTAAGCCAGAGATGACGGTGTTCCATGAGAAAAGGAATGCTGTGTTCCTTGGGAGCGATTGGGTATTCCCGGGCTATCTGAATAATTTCAATATCCCTAACAGTCAGCTCAAAGCCACCAGGTGCTCTCTGGTCTTCTCTAACTTTTCCCCAGATGATAACCGATGATTCCAGGGTCAGGCTATCAAATTTCTCAAACAGAGGATGTTCTTTTTCCTGGCTAAAAATTGTCGCCTGGATCAGTCCGGTCCCATCCCGAATGAGGAGAAAACGAATTTTTCCGCTGGAACGCTTATTATAAACCCATCCCCGGATTTCTACATCCTGATTCTTGTGTCCGGCAATATCTTCAATATAGGTCCAAGCCATGGGGCAAATTATAAGTAATAAAATCCAGTGGGTCAATATGACAAATAGATACAAAAAAATATTAACATTATTGTTTTTTCCCATTAAAATAATTCACAAATGGCAGAAGCGCATCCTTTTTCCCCTGTAAAACTCATTTGCGGCCTAATATTTTCCAGGAACGATGTTTTAAACCGGGCTGAAGAGATTCTTCAGAGGAAATGGGGCCGGATTGATCTGGAAAGCTCCCTTTTTGACTTCAATCTTACAAATTATTACGAGAAGCAGATGGGAAAGGGACTAAAAAGAAAGTTTATCAGTTTCCAGGAATTAATTTCTCCGGAAGTACTGAGTGAAATAAAACTCTTCACCAACCAGCTTGAAGAAAGGCTGCGCCAGGAATTTGGGGTAGAAGAGAGAATTATTAACCTTGATCCAGGTTACCTCAGCGAGGCAGCCTTAATTATGGCCACTGCCAAGAATTTTTCCCACCGTATCCCTCTTCAGAAAGGAATATATGCCCATCTCGAACTACTTTTTGGTAAGAGAGAAGTTAAGCTTCTTCCCTGGACTTATCCGGATTTTAAAAATCCGGCTTATCACAATTTTCTGCTTGAAGTCAGAAAAAAACTATTGATTCAACTAACCTGAACCATTCATAAAAAAGGCCGATACTTTTTATATCACAAATATTATTTATGACTTAAGAGGCATTATTATGGCGTACGTAAAGAAATCATGTTCATAAAATCTTTTTCTTAAATTTTATCAACAATCGGCCTTTTTTATGAATGGTTCAGGCTAAAAGAAAAAAAATTTAAACATTGGTTAAAAAATTCAGAGCTTTTTCCTTTGATTTTCTTCCTTGAGAAAGCTTATGTACCGGGTCATTCCATTGTTTTTTCCAAGAAGAGCTTCGGCAGCCCTCAAACTGGCTATAATTTCTTTATCCAGAGGATCGCAGATGGCTGCATCCAGTCCGCTCTGAAGTGCCAGTACCAGAAATGTCCTGTTAAGAAGAGAACGTTGGGGAAAACCAAAGGAAACATTGCTAATGCCAGCAATGGTTTTTATTTCTGGAAAAGTTTTTTTGAGGAGGATGAGTGAGTCAAGGAATAATTGACCTGCTTGTGGGTCAATTCCAATTGGCCTGACTAAAGGATCAAGAAAAAGATCTTCAAGGGGAAAGGAAATTTTATCCAGAATTTCAAGCAGTTTGGCAGCATTATCCACTGTTTTTTGGGCTGTACTGGGGAGACCTTTTTCATCCAGACAGAGGGCAATAACTTGGGGAGAGTATTCCTGGATAAGGGGAATAAGGGATTCGTACTTATTTTTCTCGGCTGTCAGGGAATTAAGGAGTGCCTGTCCCTGGTGCACGGATAATCCTTTTTTCATAGCTTCAGGATTGGGAGTATCGATAGCTAAGGGTAATTTGGTCTTTTCTTGAAGGAGAGGAATGGCCCAGCTTAAAGTTAAAATTTCTTTCTCATGAAGGGCAGAGGCATTGAAGTCAATAAAAGAAGCCCCGGCTATTTCCTGATTTAAAGCTTCCTTTACCAGCCAGGTTTTATCCTTTTCCTCAAGAGAGCGGCGGACAGCAGTCCGGGTTGAGTTTAGCCGCTCACCGACGATAATCATTGCTTTTTCTATTGCCCGTTTACTCTTCCTCGAAGTCTGCGCCCGAAATTTCCCTGAGATTCTCAATGATTTCCGGTAACTCCCGCAGGACTGTATCCACTTGCTCTTCGGTAGTAAAGCGGCCCAAAGATATACGAATGCAGGAGCGGGCGACTTCAGGTTTCAATCCAATAGCCTGAAGCACATGTGATGTCTCCTCAGAATCTTCACTGCAGGCAGAACCAGTTGAAACATAGATTTCTTTAGTAGCCAAGGCCAAGAGTATTGCCTCCGCCTCCAGGCCATAAAAAGCGATATTCAGGGTTCCTTTGATTCTCCTGTCAGGATGCCCATTAAATTTAATCTGGGGAATTGAGTCTTCAAGGCCTTTTTTCAAGCGTTCCGCCAGTTTTTCGATTCTTTTTGAATCCTTGCTTTTGTTTTCCATTGTTACCCGGACAGCTTCTCCAAAACCAATGATACCGGGGGTGTTTTCTGTTCCCGCCCGAAGCAATCTTTCCTGATGACCACCGTAAATTAAGGGTGAGATGGGGGTTCCTTTGCGAATAAAGAGAGCGCCTACTCCTTTGGGTCCGTAAACCTTGTGGCCGGATACAGTAAGAAGATCAACTCCGAGCTTGGCAACATCTATATCTATTTTCCCAAAAGACTGAACAGCGTCTGTGTGGAAGAGAACCCCTTTTTTTCTGGCTAAGCGGGCGATGTCTTCGATTGGTTGGAAGGTACCGATCTCATTGTTGGCCTGCATGATGGAGATAAGCCCAGTTTTGGGAGTAATAGCTTTTTCCAGAAAATCAAGGTCTACAGTTCCATGGGAATCTACAGGCACAAAGGTAACTTTATAACCTTTTTTTTGTAGATAGCGGCCAGTCTCAATTACGGCTGGATGTTCAATGGCGGAAGTTATGAATTCATTTTTTTCCGGTTGGGCGTCCAAAGCTCCCCTGATGGCGAAATTGTCTGCTTCTGTACCTGAACCAGTAAAAATTATTTCTGTCCTCTGGGCTCCGATACTTCCAGCTGCAATTTCCCGGGCCTCATTGACTAACTCCTTGACTTTCCTTCCTATAGGGTAGAGCGAGGAGGGATTGCCAAAGTGTTCTTTGAGAAACCAACACATTTTCTCAGCCACTGCAGGATCAACAGGTGTAGTGGCATTGTAATCTAAATAAACCATCTTCTCCTCTTCGATAAAGCCTCATTAAGGCGGTAAAGCGCCTTTTTAGTATATTTACTCTTTTATTTTACTGCTGTTATAGCCTCTCTTCAAGAACCCTGGCCACTTCTAAACCGGCTCTTTTCTGTCCTTCCTTGGCTGCGGCACCGATATGGGGAGTAGGAAGGACGTTAGGATGGTCAATCAAAGTGAAATCTTCAGGAGGTTCTTTTTCGTAAACATCAAGGGCAGCCGCTTTTACTTTTCCGCTCTCAAGCGCTTTAAGCAAGGCTTTCTCGTCTACGACTCCTCCCCGGGAAGCATTGACCAAAATAACTCCATCCTTCATTTTGGAAAATTCCTTATCCCCCAACATATGGCTTGTTTCAGGAGTTTTGGGAAGATGGAGAGAAATGATGTCAGCCTGACTGAAAAGCTCCTCAAGGCTAATCTGTTTGATATTAAGTTTGTTTTTAATAGAAACGATATCAAAGGCGACTACTTTCATGCCGAAAGCCAGTGCTCTTTCCGCCACTGCCAGTCCTATACGGCCGCTTCCAATAATCCCCAGGGTTTTTCCATAGAGCTCAGTACCGGAGAGGGCTTTTTTTTCCCATTTGTGAGATTTCATGGAAAGGACAGCCTTACTTAGGTTGCGGACTGCTCCTAACATTAAGGAAAATGTGAGTTCCGCTACAGATATGGTGGTAGCAGCGGGAGTATTGGCTACTTCGATTCCTTTGGACCTGGCAGCCTGGACATCAATGTTGTCCAGTCCGATTCCAGCCCTGACGATGAGTTTTAAATTGTCAGCGGCATCAATTACTTTACCGGTTACTTTTGTGGCACTACGGACCACTACGGCCTGAAAAGCAGGTATGGTTTTAATCAGTTCCCCTTCATTCATTCCGAATTTTTCGGTAACCTCAAAATCCGGATTAGACTTTATTTTCTCTGATGCTTCCGGATTTAAGGGATCGGCGATAAGTATTTTTTTCATTGCCAGTTCTCCTTTATGATTTCTTCCGCAGCTTTGACAGCTTCGCCTCTTTGGAAGTCGAAGCCAAGCTCGGATAATGACATTTCCAATGCGGATAAGGCAGTGATTATATCAAATCCTCCCATATAACCTAAATGGGAAAGCCGAAAAAGTTTTCCTTTATAAGCACCCTGTCCGCCGGCAATGTAAGCGCCGTATTTTTGCTGCATGAGTTTGACCAATTGCACTCCATCAATTACACTGGGAACCTTAACGGCAGTCAGAATGTTCCCTGGCTTGTGAGAGAAAAGTTCCATTCCAAGAGCCTGCACACCGCCCCGGGCAGCTTCTCCCAAAATCCGGTGATTTTCAAATAATTTCTCAAGACCCCAAGACTTGATTAGACGGAGGGCCTCTTTCTGTTGGATGATTAGGGATATGGCGGGAGTAAAAGGAGATGTTTTTCTTTGCAGACCTTCTTTATATTTTTTGGCATCTAAGTAATATTTCCGGGAGGTACAGGTTTCTACAACCTCCCAGGCTTTCGGACTGAAGGCAATATAGGCCAGGCCTGGTGGGGCCATGAAAGATTTTTGGGAAGCCGAAATCATGACATCAATATTCCATTCGTCCATGGGACAAGGCATGGCACCTAATCCGGATATGCCGTCTACTATTAAGAGAGCCTTTGTTTTTGAAACTACTTCTCCATAACCCTGAATGTCATAAACAGTACCGGTTGAGGTTTCAGAAAGAGTGGAGAAAACGGCTCTTGTATCCGGTTGATTTTCCAATTCACGACTCAGTTGTTCTTTGGTGAAATCCTTTCCCCATTCTATTTCAATTTCCTTGACTTTGGCTCCATAAGCATGACAGAGATGGCTCCATCTGTTGCCGAATTTTCCGCCGTTGATAGTGATAACTTTTTCTTCAGGAGAGACGGTGTTAACCACAGCCATTTCCATGGCTCCTGTTCCTGAAGAAGCGAGAATAAAGACATCTTCTTTGGTTTGAAAAACATATTTCAATCCTTCGCTTACTTCCATGAAAATGTTTGAGAATTCTGGAGTGCGATGATGAATTATAGGTTTAGCGGCAATGGAGAGAACAGAATTCGGGATTGGAGTAGGCCCCGGTGAGAGAAGATATTTTTTCTTTATCATCGATATAATCTGTTATTTCAAAGGAAAAATTTAACTTTTAATTATATAATGACCTTCAGGAAAACTCAATTTCGCATTGATCCACCTGAACTAACCTGGACTATTTTTTAAAAAGGCCGATTTTAGATAAGATTTAATGGCAGAATTTAATAAACTCACTTTCTTTGCCTGCGCCGAGAGAAAATCTTTTAAGTTATTCATAGTCTTTGTTATATAAAAGGTATCGGCCTTTTTTATGAATAGTCCAGGCTGATTAACTTTACCATCGAGTTCTTTTAAGTTCACAGTTTTTGGAGGATTTCAGCCAGCAAAGCAGTCCGTTCGATAAGGGATGAAAGAAGAAGGTGTTCGTTTTCAGCGTGAATACCTTCTCCCTCAGGTCCGAGTCCATCCAGGACTGCCGCTCCAGCTTGAGAAGCGACTGAAGCATCAGAGCCCCCTCCCGATTTCCCGGCCCATATCTTGATGCCGGCTAAGGAGGCAATTTTTTTGACTTTATTAAAGAGGCTGGTTGAAGCAGGATTTTTCTCCATGGGAGGTGTAAGGCTTTTGAGAGAAAAAGAAATGCTGGCTCCAGGCAAGATGGGTTTGATATGCTGAAATTTTTGGAGAAGGTTGTCCTGTTCAATTTTCTTCCAGAAACGTATGTCTATCACGGTTAGAGCCTGTTCAGCTACCACGTTAGCTTTTGTCCCACCCTGGATAGTTCCCATGTTCAGGGAAATACTTTTAGTTCTTATCCGGCGAAGTTGATGAAGCTGAAGAACAAGTTCCTCGATAGCGTTTAGACCTTTCTCCGGTGTGCCAGCATGGGCCGCTTTTCCCCGAGTTTCGACTTCGAAGACCAGCCTGCCTTTTCTTTTAAGCTTCAATCCTCCACCGGGCAAAGCAGGTTCAAGGCAGAAAACCGCTGAAGATGCTTCTGCCAGATCTTTAATAAGACGGTATGATGACTCACTGCCGATTTCTTCGGCTGAATTGACGAAAAGAGTTATTTTTTTCCCTGGAAGCAAATCTTTATTCAACAGCCCTTTGATAGCAAAAACAGCCTGAACCAAGCCCGCCTTCATATCCAATACGCCCGGGCCGAAAATTTTATCCCCTTTGATTGAAAAAGGCATTTTTTTTATTGTTCCTACTGGCCAGACTGTATCGATATGGGTAAGAAGAAGAATTTGTTCGCTGCCTTTTTCCTGGGGATATTCTGCTGTTATGATATCTCCTGTTTCTACCTGAGGGTGAACCTTTGTTTGTAATCCGATCTGGTTGAGCTCATTGAGGAGAAAAGAGGAGCAGCGGTCTACAGACTTTTTGTCCTGGCTTGGTGATTCCAGATTCACTAAGGATTCAAGGAGATGGACCATTTCCTCTTGCTTTTCCTTGAAATAGCCTTTCCAGTTTAAATTTATTTCTTTCATCTTATCTCCTATTAATATCCGTATTTCTTTTAAGTCAGTGATGTCGGTCCTTAGAAAAAACTCTTTCTCTTAAGTCTGAAAACATCCGGACCAGGCGACCGAAAATTCTTTGTTTCAGTTCTACTGCTTGGTAGCGGCAGACTTCATGGCAACAAAGACAATGAAGGCAAAGATTTTTATTGACGACGGCTTTTTCATTTTGGAGACTTATAGCCTGGCAGGGACAAACATTCAGGCACTCAAGACAAGCCGTACATCGGGAGGGAATAATTTCCGGTATCAAATGAAGCTGGTCTTGGATAAATGCATAAAGAGTTTGAGGAAGTTTTTTTCTGGTTAGGTTGACTGCCCTTGAAGGTTTGAACCCTTTGACAATGAGGTCTTCAATCTTTCCTCCAGTTACCAGGATTTTGTCATGATTTATTTCTCCCAGTCCTCTTTGGTGAGCGAAAACGGTTGTATTCACTTGGAAAGGCGAAATGCCAATTAATCGGCAGGCAACAGAATCCAGAGCAACAGCATCTCTTGAAGCCAGGATTAGCCCTGCTTTGCGGGGATTGCCTCCTGAAGGTCCTTCTCCTTCCATTGCTACTACAGCATCCATGATGGATAATGATGGTTTGGCACAAGAAAAGATATCCACCAACATCCGGGCGAATGAATCTTGGTCAGAATAACGGCTGTGGTGAGTCAACCTGAGTCCGTAAGGAATCACTCCGAAAAGATTTTTCACAGCGCCGGTAAATACGGTCAAGGCATGGGTTTTGAGTTTAGGCAGGTTAAGAAGGTAGTCTGTTTCAAGAACAAGAGGAGAAACCAGCACCTCTTTCAGAACATCTCCCTGGCAAGGAATTCGTCTAAATCCCAATTCTTTGAAGTTAACCAACCTTACTCCCATTTCACCACAGACCTGCCTGTACTTAGAGATTAAAAAACCATCTCTATCTTTGGATTGGATATCGTCTCCTACAGTAACTTGACAACCCAGGTCCTTGAGAAAGGAAAGCACTGCTCGAGTGAACGCTGGGTGTGTAATTATGGCTTTCTCCGGTTGCGAAGGAGGGGAAAGGTGATTGATTTTAACCAGGATACTGCTTCCTCTTTTTATTATATTTTCCAATCCTCCCAGGAGAGAAAAGGTTTCGGCCAAAGATTCATGAAGCTCATTTCTTTGATAGGATTTGCAGGTGACGATGGAAACAAGGCTCATTTGACTTTCCATTATACTGAATGTTTCTTGGAATTCCAGTTTAAAAAAAGGGGGACGTTCCCCAAAGGGACACCCCTTCCCCTGAAGAAATGCGTTATTTGCGTTACTAGCGTTATTGCTCAGTGAGAGCTTAGTAGGATAATGAATAGACCAAACAGACTGAATAGACCAAACAGACTGAATAGACCAAACAGACTGAATAGACTAATCAGCTTACTTCGATTAAAAGAAGTTGGGGAATTTTCTGATGGGTAGAAGGTTGACTTATATTAAAAAAAGAAATATACCCTAATAACAACTTGATTATAAGGAGGTTACTTTGTCTCCATCACGAAGGGCATTTTTGAAAAACATGGGATTGGGAATAGGTGCTTTGGGGCTGAATGGCCTTTCTTTCAAGGAAGCCCAAGCAGGATTGGCCGAAGCTCTTAAGGAAGCCGGAAATAAACCGGCTGAAGAGATTGCCCAGGATGAAAATTTTTGGATTCAAGTTCAGCAAGCCTTTGCTACCGACAGAAGTCTGATTAACTTGAATAACGGAGGTGTTCATCCAGCTCCCCGAATAGCCATTCAGGCAGCCCAGCGTTATATGGAGTTTTCCAATGGAGCTCCGGCCTATAATTCCTGGAGTATTCTAAGACCGAGGAAAGAGCTAATCAGGAAAAAAATCGCCGAGACTTTCGGCTGTTCCCCTGAAGAGATTGCTCTTACCAGAAATGTTACCGAATCTATGCAGATAGCTCTTCTTGGCTTGGAGCTGAAACCAGGTGATGAGGTTTTAACCACCACTCATGATTATCCATCCATGAAGAATGCTCTTTTTCAGAGGGAAAAAAGAGAAGGAGTCAAAGTAAGAACCTTTTCATTTCCCTATCCTCCGAAAAATCTTGGAGAATTAACTGAGTTTTTTGAATCGCAGGTCACTTCCAGAACAAGATTAATTCTGATCTGTCACATAACAAACCTCACCGGACAGATATTTCCGGTTAAGGAAATATGCCGGATGGCCCGCAGCCGGGGAATTGAGGTGGTGATTGACGGGGCTCATGCTTTTGGACACTGGGTATTTTCCCAGAAAGACCTTGGTTGTGACATTTATGGAGCCAATTTACACAAGTGGATGATGGCTCCTATAGGAACCGGTTTTCTCTATGTAAAAAAGGATAGAATAAAAGATATATGGCCGCTTTTTCCTGCTCCTGATCCCCTGGGAAATGATATCCGCAAGTTTGAACACATTGGGACTCACCAGGAATATTTGAAATTGGCAATAGGAGAAGCTCTTGAATTCCACCATGCCATCGGAGGAAAAAGAAAAGAGGAAAGACTGCGGTACCTAAGAAATTACTGGGCCAATGCCCTGATGGAATATCCAAGCGTAAAAATTTTAACTTCCTTTGACAGGGAACAGTCGTGTGGTATTGGGACTTTCACAGTGGAAAATATGGATATGAAGAAGCTTTCTGAGGTTCTTTTTTCCGAACATAAAATCTATACCATTTCATTGGAGGTTCCCCCACCGTATGAAGGGGAGAAGGCTCTTTCCGCCATTAGAGTTACTCCCAGTATCTACACTCCTCTGAAGGATCTGGATTTATTTATTGAAGCTGTTGGGTATTATATCAAAAACGGGCTTCCTGTCTAACACAAAAATAGAATCATTTTGTTTCAGGAGAATGTCTAACCTGTCAAGAATACCTGGAAATATGTTGACATTTAAGTTATATTACTAAAGACGGTTTGATATTTCTTCGAAGTAAAAATTCAAAATGAAACGCAGGATATTGACAGCCTTTATTATCGCAGGAGCAGTACTTTTTTCTCCTCTTGCCGGGGAAGTCTTTTATCCCTGGAAAGATGTTTATATTGGTGCCCTTGATCCTGATGGATGGGCTGGTCTTGTTATCGCTCCGTCTCCTGAGTCAGTTTTTTCCTTCCGCCTAAGGATTAAAAAGAATGACCAGCTGGCCGATGGCATTGACCTCCTCTTTTTAGTCTCAGAGGTTGGCCCTCATTCACCGGATGGACAGTATGCCAGAGTGAAATTCGATATGAGCCTTCCCTTCGGTAAAAAGAGAGAAACGCCGGTCTTAAAAAAAACTCCAAAAGATAAGGATGCCCTGGTTCTGGAGTGGTCACGCCGGGATGAGAAAACAGTAATAGGCAGGATAAAGAGTCCCAAGTACATAGAGGTCCAGGTGGTTCATTATTTCCCCTGGGACCTTAGAGGGGAATATCAACTTCTTCCCAATGGACAGGTCAAGGGAACAGGAGATTCAGCTTGGCAATATACTTTCTGGACCAACCGTAAGGGAGACCGGGCCAGGTTTTCCGGATTAACCGAGAAGGAGTTGGGGCTGGCTTTTTCCATGGAGAAGAAAAACAGCCTTTATTTCATCGCCGGAGTGGATACCACAGCAAAAATTCTGGAAAATCATATCTATCGCTATAAGAACGAAGGAACCATAGATTCCATTTTGAAAGACGAAGAAAAAAGGTACAAGGATAAAAGAGTCAAAGTGGAAAGATTTAATGAAGGAATTGCTGCGGCCGTAAGCAACAATCTTTTATGGATGACCCTCTACCAGCCAGGAAAGCATCGCTTTTATACTCCAGCCGGCAGGAGATGGATTTTTCCTCGTGCCGGCGGCAGCCAGGACCACTGGACAATTTTCGAATGGGATTCTTTCTTCAATGCCCTGGAACTTTCCTTGGAAAGCACCAAACAGGCAGTGGATGTTTTAAAATCTGTGTTGGAGACCCAGTATCCCAACGGTAATATTCCTAACTGGAAAGGCCGTTTTGGAGGAACTCCTGACAGGTCACAACCTCCGGTGGGAAGCTATGTAACCCTTAAACTTTTTCAGAAAACAGGACAAATGGAAATTTTGGAATTCGCCTATCCCTTCTTGAAAAAATGGCATTCCTTTTGGAAAACGCCTCTTCCCGACGGCCGAATCCGGAGAGACGGTAATGGTGACGGCCTGCTTGAATGGGGATCCGATTCAAAACTTGTTTCAAAAAATGTCCCTCCCTGGGAAGAAAATGCTTCCGGGAAGCAAAGGGCCAGGTGGGAATCAGGACAGGATGATCTTCCCAACTGGGATGATACTTCTTTCAACAGAAATACCGGAACTTTAACCATGAATTGCCTTGACCTTAATTCTCTGTACACTCTGGATGCCTGGTGTCTTGCCCAAATTGCCATAATTTTGGGGAATCGAGCTGACCATGCTTTTTACATGAAAGAATATGAGGAAATGAAAAATCTTATCAACCAGCATTTGTGGGATGAGAGGGAAGAATTCTATTTTGACCGGCACTGGGACGGGCGCTTTTCCAGCCGAAAAGCGGCCTCCAATTTTTATCCTTTATTGGCGGGTATACCTGATAGTGACAGAGCCATGAAAATGGTAAAAAAGCTTCTTAATCCTGATGAATACTGGGGTGAATATGTAATTCCCACCATTTCCAGGAATGATCCAGCTTTCAAGGATCAGCAGTACTGGAGAGGTGCGATTTGGCCTCCAATTAATTATTTAGTTTACCAGGGTTTGAAAGCCTACCGGTTCGATGCTGTGGCTTATGAATTGGCTAAGAGAAGCGCTTCTATGTTTATGCGGACTTGGGAGCATTACCAGTTATGCCCGGAAAATTTTGATTCTCGGACAGGAGAGGCGGGCGGGCAAAGATTCCAGAGCTGGGGACCTCTTTTCGCTTTACTCGGAGTAGAAGAATACATGGATTTTACTCCCTGGGAAGGCTTTAGGTTTGGCATGCTTAAACCTGAGAATAAAGGCCGCCTGGAAAGGTTGGCTATTCAAGGCCGTCATTACGAACTCAAAGTATATCCCTCGGTAATAGAGTTAAAAGAGGAAGGCAAGAGAATTCTTAAAAGTAAAAAGAGTGCTGTTTTCCGCCATTTTCTCTATTCCGAGAATGAGGTTTCCTTTGAAATAAAGAGCCTTGATGAAGTTAAAGTGAAATTGTGGTTTCTTATTGATGGAAAGTATCAACTCCGTATAAATGATCAGATAATAAGAGTTTTTGATGGTAAGTCAGTTGATATTACAGTACCCGCCGGAGATCATTCTGTTCTAGTCTGGCTCCTGCAGAAAAAAACCTGATTTTTTCCCTTCATGAGGAACACCAGTCTTTTTGGGCAAGATAAGCCCTTTTAAGAGTATCTCCTCGCACTCCTTGTCTGAGGGCTTCTAAGGCCAAAATGTCACCTGGTGGTATATTACCTAAGTTGACATTCGGTCCCCACCTTAGAAGGAACATCTGTTGCTGGTTTTTCAGAGGAGCTTCCCAGAGAAGGCAGTCAAGGTCATCTACTCTGCTTATAATGTTTTCCAGTTCCTCATCTTTTGTTTTTCCCTGAGAATCAAAAATCCCCACTCCCTTACCAGCTTCCCTGGCTTCGATTATGACCTTGAAAGCTCCGCTTTCCAAGTCAGAGCGGATAAGCTGGTGGATCAAAGAAATAGGGATGACTTCCCGGGGATCTTTTTTGCCAACTTCTGTTAATACCTTGAAGTCTTTCCTTAAAGTTTTTTTTATAAGATTTTGTCTGTCTTCCAGGTCTAATTGGATAGTTCCATCAGAAATCTCGATTGCAGAAAAGCCAAGTTCTTTAGCCTGTTCAAGATAAAGGTCAATTTTTTTTTGCCAGTAAGCTATCTCCAAAAATGTTCCTCCGGGCATGACATCTATCCCGGAAGAAGCAATCAAGCTGTTTTTCTCTCTCAGGTATTCCTTGTCGTAAAAAGCCGAGGTTCCAAAGGTAAGTTTAATGATATCTATGTAATCTCCCGAAGTCTCTAAGAGATCCCGAATAGTATTTAAACCCATTCCTTTATCAATAACCATGGTTAAGCCAGTAGTTCTTGGTTTTTTCGATCTTCCCTCAAGAGGGAAGGTGATGACTTCTTCCCAGGCTTTTTTCATTTATTTATTCCTTTCAGGAGAATCAAGAAGATTCCCCCAGCATTCCTTGGGATTTGAGACTATGGAGAAACACTCTGTTTTAACTGAAGATGAAAGAAGTTCTGCCACCGCCTTAAATCTGTTTCGGGCCAGCCCTTCTTCATCCCAGCCGGTTATAGGAATCTGTTCAAAGAGGGGGAACGTTTCAGCCAATTTCTGGGAGATGTTTTCAAAGAGAAGTCGCAAAGAAATTTTCTTCTCAAGAGGCTGACAAAGGCAGCTCTGTCTTCCCTCTTCTATATGGGGAAAAATAATGTAAACAGAAGAAAAATCCGTCTTGGTATCAAAGTCTGTTTGGAAGGCTGAAAGATCAACAGCTTTTTTCCCGGCAATTGGGGATTGTCGCTCGAGATAGTTGGAAATAAAATCAGGGAAATGGTGAAAAAGCGTTTCCAGACGGACATTATCAATCAGTGAACCTTTGAACCAGTTAATCTTTTTTTTGGTAGCAGAAAAATGAGTTGTTTCCGTTGAGAAAAGCTTTAATCCGGAGGAAAGACCGTTTAAAAGAAAGACTGTTTTTCCGCTTCCCGCGCTCCCGGCTATAAGAAAAAGACGGTTTTTTTCTTTCTGGAAAAGAGAACAGGCATGAAAGCTGAAGAGAGAATATTTTTTTTCCAGCAAGTAAAGGGAATAGCGATAGAGCAAGCCCTGGTTTCCCCAGAGGGTATATCTTGGGTCAAAAGAGATTTGACTTAAGTGAACAACCGGTCCAGTGAGCTGGATTCCTTCCTGGCTGCGCTGGATTTTTAGGTTATATTGCTTCCGATCCTCGATAGTCAAATATCCATCTAAATTACTGGAAAATGGTATTTCTTCAATCTTGTGAAAATCAGTAAGAAGAGAAGGTACTTCTGTTGGAAAAGGAAGAGCAGGGAGAAGGTCTTTTCTGTTGGCCATGAGGCCGATTTTCGCTTTAAGTATCTTGACTGCTGTCCGATAAATCATTTTTTTATCATACATAAATTGATGAGATCTAACAACTTTATGAATTGCATGAATAAAAGCTTTTTTCCAGGGATTAGTTTTGTTAAAATTATCAATCCATGAAGAAGGGGATGTTTTGAATAGATACTTCATCTGCCATTTTTTATGAAAGGAGGAGCATGAAAATCCAAAGAACCGTATTTGTTTGTTTCCTGACAGTTTTTTTTCTGTCGGGAAACCTTTTAGCCACTTCTGTCAGTCCCACCTATGCCTTGACGGGATGCCGGGTACATCCAGTCACAGGACCGGTAATCGAAAGTGGATTAATAATCATCAGGGATGGAAAAATAGAAGCCATTGGCACAGCCGATACCCTGAACATTCCCCCTGACGCTCAGATAATCGAAGCAAAAAATTTATGCGCCTATCCGGGATTAATTGATGCCCATACCGGATATTTCTTGAAAACAGAGAAAAAAGAAACTCCTCAGAGGCCTGGATTCCCTGGAACAGGAGAGGAGGAGCGTAATTGGGACAAGACAGATTTTTTCGCCTGGAAGAATCTTGATGTCAAAAAAGCAGTTCTCGATTCCCTTCACAGGACCGGAGTGACCACGGTCCTGATTGTTCCACCGGAAAATATTTTTGCTGGCCGGAGCGTTCTTCTTAACCTGAATGGCATAGAAATTAACAGGATGATTCTCAATGATGCATGGGGTATGCATATTTTTTTCACTACTTCACGGGGAAGTTATCCCTCCAGCCTCATGGGTACAATGGCCCTTCTCCGCCAATCTTTCCTGGATACCCTGTACTACCTGGAACATCTCAATATTTTCCAGCAAGCTCCTGGTAAAGTTAAAAGACCGGAATATGACCCTTTCCTGGAAAATCTGAAATCAGGAATTTCAGGCAAAGAGCCTTTTATTTTTGAATGTAGCAACCTGGAAGATATCAAACGGGCTATCCGGCTGATTGAAGAGTTCAAACCGAAAGCTGTGCTGGCCGGGACCAGTGAAGGCTGGAGAGTGGTCGATTGGCTCAAGAAAGCCCGCTTGCCGCTCTTGGTTTCTCTCAACTTTGAGCCACCCTCAAGCAGCCGTTATGCCAACATGGGCGAAGAACTGAAAAAGAAAGCTAAGGAAGAAATTTATCCCTCAAATGCCGCCACCCTCCACCAGGAAGGGCTTGCTTTTGCTCTAGTTTCCACTAAGAGCTCCAATCCAGGTGATTATTTAAAGAATATCCGTCTGGCTATAAAGGCTGGCCTTCCTGAAGAAGAAGCCCTGAAAGCAGTCACTATTCAACCTGCCCGCATCCTGGGTATGGATTCTATCCTGGGAACAATTGAACCAGGGAAAATAGCTAATATTGTCCTGACAGAAGGAGAGATTTTTGACCAGGACTCAAATATAAAAATGGTTTTTGTGGATGGTATTAAGTTTGAAATAAAAGAGCCTCCAAAAGGAAAAAAAGAGGCTGCCGCAGATATCTCCGGTAAATGGAGCGCCCGGGTATCAGGTCCGATGGGAGCCATGGAAACAATTCTGGAATTTCAGCAAACTGCCAACCAGATAAGTGGAACCATATCCAGTGAAATGGGTGAGTGGGAAATAACGGATGGAATTTTAAGTGAAAATAAGCTCACTTTTACCATCCGGGCTGATATTATGGGAGAATCCATGGAGCTTGCATTCGAAGGAACAGCCACTCAGGAAAGAATAGAAGGAACCATTTCTTTTGCTGGAGGAAGCGCTGAATTGCAGGCAAGCCGGATTCCTGACAACGGGAATTAAAGGAGCAGAACAATGAAGATAACAAAAAGCGTTAAAATTATTTACTTATTGTTAGCCCTGGTCTTTTTTCCCGTTTTTGGAGAAGCCCAGGATTTATTGATAAAAAATGGGATACTATTGACTATTACTCAGGGAATCATTCAAGATGGTGATATTCTGATCATTGACGGGAAAATAAAAAAAATTGGAAAGGCTCTCCCAGTACCAGAAGGAGTCCAGGTAGTAGATGTATCCGGCAAGTATGTTATGCCAGGAATAATTGACTCCCATACCCATATTGCTCTTGCTGGAACCAATGAAAGCTCGGTGGCCATCTCGTCCCAAGTTGATATGAGGGATGTCCTGAACGCTGAGGATACTTCCATCTTTGCAGCCCTGTCAGGTGGTGTGACCATGGTTCATACCATGCATGGTTCTGCTAATCCCATCGGAGGAGAAAACATCACCCTGAAAATGAAGTGGGGTAAAACCGCTGAAGAGATAATTGTTCCCCAGGCGCAACGCACCTTGAAATTCGCTTTGGGAGAGAATCCTAAAAGGGCCAATTTTATCTCTATGGGTAAACCCCGTTATCCACAAACAAGAATGGGAGTTAAGGCAATAATCCGGCGGGAATTAGAAAAGGCCAAGAACTATATGAATGAATGGGATCGGTTTTATAAAGTTAAAAAAGGAAAGAAGCAAACCGCTTTCATTCTCCCTCCCCGGAAAGATCTTGGTCTTGAACGCTTAGCAGATCTTCTTAAGGGGAAGATATGGGCCCGCTGCCACACTTACCGGGCGGATGAAACCCTGGAATTTATAGCCCTTTCCAAGGAATTCGGTTTTAAAATAGCCTGCTTTGAGCATGCCTCGGAAGCTTTTAAAATAGTCAAAGAACTGGCTGCCGAAAACATTGGGCTTTCGATTTTCGCTGATAACTGGGCTTATAAAGTGGAAGCCTCGGAAGGTATTGCCTATAATGCTGCTTACTGCACAAAAAATGGAATCCTGGTCTCCATAAATTCTGACAGCGGCGAGAGAATCCGCCGGCTGTTCAACGATGCAGCTAAAGCCATGAAATACGGTGATCTTTCTGAAGAAGAATCACTTAAGTTGGTTACCATCAACCCGGCTATTCAACTGGGAGTCGACAAATTAGTAGGGAGCCTGGAAGAAGGAAAGGATGGAGACCTTGCTGTTTTTAATGAACACCCGTTAAGCGCCTATACCCGTTGTGATATGACAATTATTGAAGGTCAAATATATTTTGACCGAGCTCAATACCTGAAAGAACGCATGGAAGTGGAAAAAGAAAAGAAAGAACAAAAGAATGAAGAAAAGAAGGGAGGAATAAATGAATAAGAAGCTCGCTCTGACAATCATTTTGTCTGTTGCTTTTTTGGTTTCCTTCGTTCAGAGTAAAGAAACTGAAGTTGTGGCTATCAAGGGAGCCACGATCATTCCGGTGGTTGGAGAGGAAATTCCCCAGGGAGTGATCCTTATCAAAGGAAGCAAAATAGAGGCAGTTGGCACTGAAGTGCTCATTCCAGATGGAGCCAGGGTAGTGGATGCTTCAGGTTTAAAGGCTTATCCTGGAATGATCGATGGCTTCTCTTTTCTTGGTCTTATGGAGATAAGTGCGATCAGGGCTACGGTTGATGTCCGTGAAACCGGTGATATAAATCCTCAGGCATTGGCCTTTGAGGCTTTAAGGCCGGATTCAATGCATATTCCCATTGCCAGGGCCAATGGAATAACCGCTTCCCTTGTTTGTCCATCGGGAGGACTTATAGCAGGACAAAGCGGTTTAATTAAATTGGATGGTTGGACACCAGGAGAAATGATTATAAAAGCACCTGTTGCCATGCATATTGAATTTCCGTCCATAAGAGCAAAAACCAGGCGAGGAGGTTTAGCTGATACCGAGCCGGCTTCAAAGCAAATCGAAGAACTTAAAGAGCTCTTCAAAGAAGCCCGTTACTACCAGAATAGGCGGGAATATGCCAAACAAAACCTTCTTCTTCCTCTTCCTAATTTTGATTTAAAATTGGAGTCACTATTGCCTGTGATTCAGGGTGAACTCCCAGTGATCATTTCTGTTCACGCTGAGAAAGATATCAAAGATGTTATCAATTTTGTCAACGAGGAAAAATTGGACGCTATTTTATTCGGAGTTACCGAAGGATGGAAGGTTGTGGATGAGATTGCTGAGGCAGGATTCCCTGTAATCATGGGTACACTAACAGCCATGCCTCCCAAATGGGAAGATGGTTATGATGCTTTGTACCGGCTGCCCTCGTATCTTCAAAAAGCAGGAGTGAAAATTGCTTTTTCTTCCCAAAGTGCCAGCTTAGCCAAGGATTTTCCTTACCAGGCAGCCAAAGCAGCTGCTTTTGGCTTGCCCAAAGAAGAAGCCTTGAAAGCGGTTACTCTCTATCCTGCTCAGATATTCGGAGTGGCTCATTTAATGGGAAGTTTGGAAAAAGATAAATTAGCCAATATTGTCCTCTGTGATGGAGACATCCTGGAACTAAGAACCAGTATAAAGCATGTGTTTATCGAGGGTCAGGAAGTTGACCTTGCCAACAGGTACACCGAACTCCTGGAAAAATACAAAAAAAGATAAAAGGCATGAGAAGTTTCCCAAGGGGACACCTCTTCCCGGCTAAAAACGATAATCTATTCTTCAAAGATGATAGGACTGTAATCTAACTTGAGCAATCTTGAGGAGATATTCTCGGCATCCTTTCTTGAGCTTGCAGGGATTCGTACCCGGTAATAGAGACTCTGCCGGGTTGAAAATTGGGAGATATGAACCTTGGGAAATTGTTTTTTTAATTCTGCTTGAAGATTAAAAGCATTTTTTTTCCTGATGAAAGAACCAACCTGGACATAATACCGGAGTTTACTGATTCCAGATGGAGGCAGGCTTTTTTCCATAATTTCCAGCTTGACAGGCACTACTCCCGGGCCAACCATGTCAATGGCCTTGGCTGCAGCATATGAAAGATCAACAATCCTGCCCTTTATAAAAGGGCCCCGGTCATTTATACGAACGGTTACTGATTTCCCGTTTTCCAGGTTGGTAACAACGACCATGGTTCCAAATGGGAGAGTCTTGTGGGCTGCAGTCAGGTCATACATATCATAAATTTCCCGGCTGGAGGTGGGCCGTTCGTGAAAATCAGGTCCATACCAGGAAGCTAATCCTGTTTCAGCGGGAGCCTGAGAGGCCACTCTAATGCGGGTACAGGAAGAAAAAATAAAAGCAATAATAAGAATTAAAATAAATTTAAAGGAAAAAAAAAGTCTTTTTATATGTTTGTCGGTCATTTTTTGGGAGGGATTTTATTTTTAATTAGAGGATGAAGCTTATTTTTTAAAAAAGAGAAAGCCTCCATCGTCCCTGAAATAAAAGAGAAGATTTCCATATCTTCTGGTGAAATGGTGCCGTGTTTCAAGAGAGATTCAAAGTTTATCACTTCTCTCCAGTAATTTTCACCATAAAGCACAATGTTCAT
Organism: uncultured Eubacteriales bacterium; assembly: GCA_964440805.1. GTDB lineage: Bacteria > Acidobacteriota > Aminicenantia > Aminicenantales > Aminicenantaceae > CAYTTR01. The sequence goes on along the minus strand of CAYTTR010000001.1, from coordinate 138,009 downwards.
ATGCCGACGCGGTATTTTATCTGTTTGGACCAAGGTTAACAGCTCAAAAAGCTCGTCCATGGTGCCGAAGCCCCCGGGGAAGACCACCACTGCCTTGGCTTTGTAAACGAGCCAAAATTTTCGCATGAAAAAATAATGAAAAATGAAGCTAAGCTCATTGGAAATGTAGGGATTAGGGTATTGCTCATGGGGAATGGAAATATTCATCCCTATGGACAAGCCCCCAGCCCGTTCTGCTCCACGGTTGGCTGCTTCCATCAATCCCGGTCCGCCTCCGGTACAAATGACAAAATCTTTTCCCTTGGGTTTAAGTTTTATGGCCCACTTTGCCAGAAGATAAGCCAATTCTTCGGCTTCCCAGTAATAGCGGGTGAGAAGAGAATTATTGTCATTAGGGTTAGCTCTGGAGGAGCCGAAAAAAAGAACAGTTGAGTTGACTTTCAGGCGGCGAAGCCGCGATAAAGGTTCTAAATATTCACTGAGAATGCGAAGTATACGGGCATCATCCGAGGTGAGAAAATCCAGATTCTTGTAAGCTTTTTCTGGAAAAAAAACATCTTTCATGGGTACCTCGCCTTTTTCACTTAGAAGATGATTCTAACCAATTTATTCTTATAGGGCAAATTCAAATTTTCTAAAAGAATCATAATTAAAATTGTTATCAGGGAAAAGGATGACCCTTTGGGGAACACCCTTTGGGGAACGTCCCCCGATTTACCCCGATTTATTAAAGGTATCGGCCTTTTTTATGAATAATTCAGGTTTATTGACTAAAAAAGGGGTGTGTGGTATGAAGAGTGACCGGAAGTTAAAAATAAAAATTAAGCCATGAATGATTTTGATTTATTGAAAAAAATGATTTATCCGGGCCGCTTTATTATCCTGGGTCAAAGCCCTTCCGGTGAGGAAGCTGTAATCGTTTACAGCGTAACTGGACGCTCAGTTTCAAGCCAAGCAAGAAATATTGTTGCTGCCGATAGGGGATTCTGGGTTAGGCCTACAGACAAAGAAATTCTAAATAAAGGCCGGCCGGAGCTTCTGGTTTACCCGGCGGTTCTTTTTTCAAGAGGAATAGCTGTCAGCAACGGCCGGCAAACAGAAGATATAGTTAGGTCGCTTGAAAAAAAAGGCAGCGCTGTGGAAGCTCTGGTTTCTGCTCTTCTCAATTGGGATTACGAGCCTGACTCACCTAATTTCACTCCCAGGATAAGCGGTTGTGTTCTGCTCCGTGGAGAGGCTGCCCTGAGTATAATTAAAAGAGGAGAGAAAGGATTGGCAGTCAAAAATTATTTCCAGTTTTCTCTTTCTCCCGGCAGAGGTTTCCTGATTTCTACCTATGCCGGAGAAAATCTTGAGCCTCTACCATCATTCAAAGGCGAACCATTGTCCTTAGCCATCAGGGAAAAGACATCCGAAGCCATGGCTTCTTCTTTATATAAGGCTCTCGCTCCCAGCCGGAAAGACCAGGATTTCCGGGTCTCTTGCTTGGCCATTTATGTCGGGTTGGATGATATCAATGATTTCCGCGCTTATATTATAAACCGCCAGGAAAGGAAGAATTAATTATGACTAAAATTGATCAAAAAGCCCGCCAACAATACCGGACCAGAATCAGTGAAGATTTCCCGGAAACACTATCTATTGGTTCCTGGACCTTTTGTAAAAAAAAGTCTATGCGTTACGGAGAAAATCCAGGTTACCCGGCTGCTTTCTACCAAGAAGAAGGGGCTTCCGGCCCCAATATGGCCACTATGGAGGTACTTCAGGAAGGAAGTAAAGGACTTAGTTTTATAAATGTGGGTGACATGGATCTTGGACAACGCCTGATAAATAAACTCAGTGCTATTTATATGGAAAAGAAGATCTGTGTCCTCATCAAACACGAAATACCTTCCGGAGTGGCTATGGATCAGAATGGAGGGGAAACTTTTCTCAAGGCATGGGGAACCGATCCTCTCTCTAATTTTGGCAGTGTAGATGTTTTTAACTTCCAAGTGGAAAAAGACCTGGCGGAAGCTATTTGTGAAAAAGGACGGAATGTCGAAGTAGTCTATGCTCCTGGATTTTCCAAGGAAGCCCTGGAGGTATTCGAGGAAAGAAAGCCGCTCAGAGTAGTCCGGATGGGCGGAGAACCAGGGAATCCCTCCAAAGACAATGGCCTGGAATTAAAAAGAGTTAGCGGCGGACTTCTTGTTCAATCTCGTTTCGATTCAAAAATAACATCGCCTGAATGTCTGGAAACAGTCTCTCAAAAAAAACCTTCCCATGAAGACTTGGAAACAGCAGTTTTTACCTGGAATGTAGCCTGTTTCACACGCTCAAATGCAATTGTAATCGGCACAAAGGAAAAAATTCATGGGATAGGCTCCGGTCAGAGAAGCAGAATAGATGCAGCCGAAGATGCCATTAGGCTTTCCCGCCGGGGTTATGGCCCTGATGGGTGTATAATGGCCTCGGACGCTTTCATGCCGTTTCCTGATGTTGTTGAACTGGCGGCAGAGGCAGGAATAAAGGGTATCGTTTACCCCCTGGGCTCGGTAAGAGATGAAGAAGTTATCAGTAGGGCTGATGAACTCGGGCTAATAATGATGGTCACCCGGAAACCTGGTGAAGATGACTGCGAACGGGGTTTCCTCCACCGTTGAAAACCTTTGAACTCCACTAACATTAAGTTAGCGTGAAAAGGTCCATTTAGTCCATTCTGTCTGTTTAGTCTGTTTCGTCTTATGGTTGAAATTAAAAGTAAGATTGGAGAGACAAGATAGACGAAATGGACGAGATGGACAAGACGGACGAACGAGAAAGGCGAGAAAAGAAACCGCCATCTGCAGGAATGACAAATGAGCATTTTCATTGTTCGAGGGTGACAGGCCGCAATGGATAATTAGCGGAAACACAAATAACTCAATAAACGCTATAAACGCAATTAACGCATTTCCCAGCTTGACATAAAGGGGGGATAAGTTATAATTGAGGCTCTTCGAAATTATAAATTTTTTACATCAAAAAGTGTCTTCTGCCTAACCAGAAGCCACTATTTTCAGGAGGTTTCAATGAAAAAGGTCACTGTGGAGGAATTACTCGCCAAGGCAGAGCAACCCTCCAAAGATGCTATGCGGCTTCATCCTTTTTATCGTGGAAAAATTGAAGTCATACCAAAATGCCGGATCAGGGATTTTGAAGATTTTGCTATCTGGTATACTCCAGGCGTTGCCGCTCCCTGTAAGGCCATCTATGCAGATATTGAAAAAGCTTACGAGATGACCAACAAATGGAATTTCGTTGCTGTAGTAACTGACGGTTCCAGGGTATTAGGTTTGGGAGATATCGGTCCTGAAGCCGGAATGCCGGTAATGGAAGGAAAGGCTCTTCTTTACAAGTACCTGGGAGGAGTGGATGCTTTTCCCCTTTGCTTAGGAACAAAAGATCCAGAAATGTTTATCCAGACAGTAAAGCTTCTCCAACCCACTTTCGGCGGGATAAATCTCGAAGATATTGCTCATCCGAAATGCTTCCATATTCTGGATACTCTAAGAAGAGACATGGAAATCCCAGTCTGGCATGACGACCAGCAAGGTACAGCTTGTGTTACTGTGGCCGGACTGATCAATGCAGTCAAGATCGTAGAAAAGAAGATGGAAGAAATCAAGGTTGCTCTCATTGGAGCCGGAGCTGCCAACATAGCTATCGCCCGCTTGATTATGCTGGTTGGTATCCAGCCAGAAAACCTGATTGCTGTTGACTCCAAAGGAATTCTTCACCGTGATAGGGGAGACAGAGACCTGCTTCAATCAAAGTACAAGGAAAAATGGCATCTCTGTGAAATTACCAATCCCCAGGGAGTCAAGGGAGATATTCCAGAGGCCATGGAAGGAGCTGATGTTGTCATATCTGCATCCAGGCCAGGCCCAGGAGTCATTAAACCGGAATGGATAAAGTCAATGGCTAACGATCCAATTGTTTTTGCTGAAGCCAATCCTGTTCCTGAGATATGGCCATGGGAAGCCAAAGAAGCTGGTGCCCGAATAATCGCCACCGGCCGATCGGATTTTCCTAACCAAGTTAATAACTCTCTGGGATTTCCTGGAATTTTCCGGGGCGCCCTGGATATCAGAGCTACTAAAATAACCGACGAGATGTGTATTGAGGCTGCCAGGGAATTGGCCAGGATAGCTGAGGATAATGGTATCCACGAAGAATATATTATTCCCAACATGGACCAGTGGGAAGTATTCCCCAGGGAAGCTATAGCTGTCGGCAACAAGGGAATTGAGCAGGGAGTAGCCAGGATAAAGTCTTCAGAAAAAGAGAGATTAAAAACAGCAGAAGAAATCATTCGCCGGGCTCGAGAAGAAGTTAAGCTTATGATGAAGGAAAATTTCATCATTGACCCGGATGCTTGAAGAAAAGCAGGTTTAAAAACAGAATAAACAAAACTAAGATAAGCTGAAGCCCACACCAAGGAGGTGTTCGCTAAGAACACCTCCTTTTTTATTTATATACGGGATGTTTTTCCTTGTAATTCTTAAGAAAATTACTATATTCTAAACAACAAAAGAACGAAATGGAATTATTCTATCTTTTAGCTTTTCCATCGTGGGGGTATAAAATGAAAAAAAACATTATTCTGTTCCTGGCTGTGTTTTTATTTTCTGGCCTTTTTGCTTATGCCGGCTTGAGTCAACAGGTTGTTGATTACAGGATTAAGGCCAGACTCAACCCGGATAAAAAAGGGGTCACCGGGGAAGAAACTCTTAGCTGGCTTAACACATCAAATTTTCCGGCTTCAGAACTTCATTTCCATCTCTACCTGAATGCCTTCAAGAATAACCGGTCAACCTTCATGAAAGAAAGCGGGGGACTGCATCGAAGCTTTAAGCTCAATGAAACAGAATGGGGATATATCGATATTAAAAAGATCCAGATTAAAGATGGCCCGGATCTTTTACCAAACATGGAATACATTCAACCGGATGATGAAAATGAGGAGGACCGGACAGTAATGCGAATCACTCTTCCCGAGCCTATTCCGCCGGGGAAAAAGCTTATTCTTGAAATAGATTTTTTCAGCAAGCTGCCAAAGGTTTTTGCCCGTTCGGGATTCGGCGGGAATTTTTACATGGTAGCCCAGTGGTTTCCAAAAATCGGCGTTCTTGAGGAGGACGGAAACTGGAACTGCCACCAGTATCATGCCCATTCGGAATTTTTTGCTAATTTCGGAACCTATGAAGTGGAAATAACTGTTCCCAGGGAATATATAGTAGGGGCTACTGGAAAAAGAACATCACGGATTGAAAACGAGGATGGAACCATAACCTATGTCCACTACCAGGAGGATATTCACGATTTTGCCTGGACAGCTTGTCCTGATTTTGTAGAATTCAGAGAAACTTTTGTAATGGAAAAACCTCAGGTCGAGACTGAAATAATTCTTCTCATTCACCAGCACCACCTCAAGCATAAAGATAGATTCCTGGAATCTCTTAAAAACGGAATAGAATTCTATAGCTGTAATTACGGCCCCTATCCTTATCCCACCATAACCCTTGTTGATCCACCTCTCATAGCTGCTGGAGCAGGAGGTATGGAGTATCCCACCCTTTTTACTTCCATGACCGCATCTTTTATTCCAAGGGGCCTTCTTTTACCCGAAATAGTCACCATTCATGAGTTCGGTCACAATTACTGGTATGGTATTGTGGCTTCAAACGAATTTGAAGAACCTTGGCTTGATGAAGGAATAAATTCCTATTCTGAGGCCAAAGCAATGGCTAAATATTACGGAGAAGAATCTTCCATGATTAACCTGGGGTGGTTTAAAGTCAGTGATGTCTTGTTACAACGGGTACAAGTAGCCCTATCGTCGAAGCTCGATCCAATCCTCAAGAAAAGCTGGGAATTTTATTCCGGTGGAAGCTACAGCATAAACAGCTATCAAAAAGCTTCCTTAACTCTGCTCACCCTTGAACAATTCCTGAGAGAAGGGATTATGGCCCGTATCATGCGAACTTACTATGAGCGCTGGAAATTTCGTCATCCAACAACCAATGATTTTATCGAGATCGCGGAAGAAGTGAGCGGCAGGGATCTGGGGTGGTTTTTCCAGCAATATTTTATAAGCCCTGGCAAACTTGATTACGCCGTTGGCTCCATAAGCTCAAATGAGGTCAAACCTCCCCAGGGTTATTTCAATGGTGAAATGATCGGAGAAAGGGAAGCTAACAAAAAGAATGCGGACAGAGAAACCGGAGTTAAGACAATAAATGAAGAAGAAAGCAAAAATGAGAAAATGTACCGCAGTCAGGTCACAATCGTTAGAAAAGGGGAGCTTTTTTTTCCTCAAGAAATATTGATCACCTTCGAAAACGGGGATGAGATTCTGGAAAAATGGGATGGAAGGGAACGGTGGCAAAAATTTGTTTACCTGAAACCGTATAAGCTGAAGTCTGTACGGATAGATCCTGAAGAAAAGATGGTGCTTGATGTCAACCGCTTAAACAATCAACGTGTGTTAAAACCAAAAAAGTCTTTTTCTCTTAAAGCTGGATTAAGTTGCCTGCTTTACTTTCAGAATTTGTTGGCTTTTATTTCTTTTTGAGGATAGGAAAATGAAAATTTTAAAAAACTATAAAAAGGGGATCTCAGAGGCCACGCTTCGACCGAAATTGGTTATTCTTTTATGGTTTGTAAACCTTCTTTTTTCATCCTTTATTTATTTTCAGGTAGCTGGATTAGTGACCAGAGAAGTTGCTCCTCATATTGAGGCTGATGTTCTTCTTAAAAAGATGGATTTTAACGTTCTGTTTGATCTTTTTATATACCATGGTGAAGCCATTAGGATGATAATAAAAACCACGATTTTTATAGGGGTTCTTTACTTTTTCATTAGTTTTTTTCTCTTTGGAGGCATTCTTCTCTCCCTCAGGTATCCAAGAAAAAACAAAACTGAAATTTCAGAGAAGCCGGTCATGGTGCCCCTTTTTTTTCATGGGGCAGGGAAGTACTTTTTCCGGTTTTTTATTCTCTGGATTTATTCCTTGATTTTGTGGTTAATTTTTATTTTGATAAACATTTTTCTTACTCCTCTGGGAAATTTAATAACTCGTAAAGGGGAAAACGAACCAATGCTTTTGCCAATAGGAATCGTCCGGGTTTTAATAGCTATTTTTCTTGTTCTTCTAATTAAAATGATTATGGATTACGCTAGAATTAAAATAGTGATTGAAAATACACGCCAGGTTTTCCGTTCACTTCTGGCAGCTACAGGATTTATTTTTAAAAGATTTGGTAAGGTTTTAGCCCTATTTTACCTTGTTTTTCTAAGCGGCCTGATTTTTTTCATCATTTTATGGTTTGTTAGATCGTTGGTTCCGACAAGTTCAATAATGGGAGTATTAGTGGCTTTCATTTTGGGACAAATGGTTATATATAGCCGGTGCTGGACAACCACTGCTTTTCAAGCAGCCCAGCTTGATTACTATGAAAAATGTATTTGAACTGAATTATTCATAAAAAAGCTAATATCTATAATGGTGAACAGCTTAAATGAATTTTTATGATGCAGATAATAAGTATGTATAGTTAATAGTTCAGGTTAAACAGGTCAATTTAAGTAATAATAAGCCCCGATTAATAAACCTTGACAATATCGCACTAAAATTTTATATTATTAATGTGCTTACATAGTAAAAATTTCAGGAGGAATTACAAATGGCTAAAATCATTGGAATTGACTTAGGAACGACCAATTCAGTGGTGGCTGTTGCTGAAGGTGACAAGCCCATCATTATACCTAATGAAGAAGGGGGACGCACCACGCCATCAGTGGTTGCTTTCACCGACAAAGGTGAAATTCTGGTCGGGCAGGTTGCCAAGCGGCAGAGGGTTACCAACCCGCTGAATACTATATATTCAATCAAGCGGTTCATGGGGAGGCGTTATAACGAAGTTGAGAAAGAGATCGAGCAGGTTCCTTTTAAAGTTACCAAGGCTTCCAATGGAGACGTAAGAAGCGTGGCCCAGAATAAGGAATATGCTCCACCCCAGATATCAGCCATGATTTTGCAGAAGCTCAAAAAAGCAGCTGAAGAATATCTGGGGGAAAAAGTGGCAAAAGCTGTTATCACTGTTCCCGCTTACTTTAACGATGCTCAGCGTAAAGCCACTAAGGATGCCGGGCGGATTGCTGGGCTGGAAGTTGTCCGGATAATCAATGAACCGACAGCAGCAGCCTTGGCCTATGGAATGGACCGAAAAAAAGATCAGGTTATCGCTGTTTATGACTTTGGCGGTGGTACTTTTGATATCTCCATTCTTGAAGTGGGCGAAGGAGTTGTGGAAGTTAAATCAACCAACGGTGACACTCACCTCGGTGGAGACGATATCGACCAGAGAGTCCAGGATTGGCTGGTTGAAGAGTTTAAGAAGGAATCAGGGATTGATCTGTCCAAGGACAGAATGGCTCTGCAGCGTTTAAAAGAAGCAGCAGAAAAAGCCAAGATAGAGCTTTCTTCAACCATGGAAACAGAGATCAATCTTCCCTTTATCACCGCTGATGCTTCTGGTCCCCGTCATCTGCTGATGAAGCTTTCCCGCTCTAAGCTCGAACAGCTAATGGAGGATCTTATCGAGAGGACCAAACAACCCTGTATCCAGGCGCTCGAAGATGCCGGATTAAAACCTGAAGAGATTAACGAAATAATTCTGGTTGGGGGCTCAACCCGTATCCCAAAGGTCCAGAAACTGGTTAAAGAACTTTTTAAAAGAGAACCGCACAAGGGAGTCAATCCAGACGAGGTAGTGGCTGCTGGTGCTGCCATTCAGGGAGCTGTCCTCGGTGGTGATGTCAAGGATGTTCTGCTTCTGGATGTAACTCCTTTGACCCTGGGAATAGAGACGCTGGGAAGTGTTTTTACCAAGATGATTCCCCGGAACACAACTATTCCTACCAAGAAGACCGAGATATTCTCTACTGCCTCTGATAATCAGCCCAGTGTGGAAATTCATGTTCTCCAGGGTGAGCGGGAAATGGCTAAGGATAACCGGAGCCTCGGCCGCTTTCACCTTGATGGAATTCCGCCAGCACCACGAGGGGTGCCCAAGATTGAAGTTACTTTTGATATTGATGCCAATGGAATTCTTCATGTATCAGCCAAGGATCTGGGAACGGGAAAGCAACAAGCTATAACTATTACCGGTCACAGCGGACTTGATGAAGGTGAAATCCAGAGAATGGTCAAAGATGCCGAGGCTCACTCTGAAGAGGATAAAAAACGCCGCGAGTTTATTGAAACCAAGAACCAAGCAGACCAGATGGTGTATAATCTGGAGAAACTTCTGCGTGACAACAAGGAAAAAATTCCTGAAGATGACGCTAAGAGAATTCAGCAGGAAATCGACAATACCAGGAAAGCTATTGAGAGTGACAACGCTGAGCAGATAAAGCAAGCTATGGAGAAACTCTCACAGGTTTCCCATAAAATTTCAGAAATCCTTTACCAGCAGACTGCTCAACAGCAAGCCCAGGCGGGAAGTTCGGAACAGCAACAGGAAGGTGCTCAGGCTGGCGGAGAGCAGGAAGCCAAGCAGGAAGCCAAGCAGGAAGAAGAAGATGTAATCGACGCTGAAGTGGTTGATGAAGATCAGAAGTAAACGACCTTGACTTTCATCATCCAAACCGTTAATCACGGTTGAAAGGTGCCTCGGAGATGGCCAAGAGGGACTATTATGAGGTTCTCGGAGTTGACCGCAAGGCTTCCCAGGCCGACATAAAAAAAGCTTACCGGAAGCTTGCCCGGAAATATCATCCCGATCTCAATCCTGGTGACAAGGCTGCTGAAGCAAGATTCAAAGAAATTCAAGAAGCTTATGCGGTTCTAAATGATCCCAAGAAACGCAGTCAGTACGATCGGTTCGGCCATGTAGGAGATGTGCCACCCGGTGCTTCCCAGCAAGAGGGATTCTCCGGTTTTGAGGGTTTCGATTTCTCAGATTTCGGTTCCACTCCCTTTGGAGATATTTTTGAAAGGATGTTCCGAACCGAACAACGTGGTGCTCCATCCGCCCATCCCGCTAAGGGAGAAGATCTTCATTACACTATGCGGGTTGGCTTTATGGATGCCGTCAGGGGAATTCAAACTAAAATTCGCTTAACTCGCATGGTAACCTGTCCCCGCTGCAGCGGCCGGGGGTATTATCAGACCAGCGGTTCCGGTCCTTGCCCAGCTTGCAGCGGGAAGGGCCAGAGTACTATGCAGCGTGGTTTCATGCGATTCTCAACAACCTGTTATCAGTGCGGAGGGACTGGTAAAGCTCCTGGTCAGGCTTGTCCTAACTGTGGCGGAAGCGGCCTGGCTCAACAAACTTCTCTTATCAATGTCCGTATTCCTCAAGGAGTGAACACTGGCTCACGTGTACGCCTTGCTGGTAAAGGAAATGCCGGGCGGAACGGAGGCCTGCCTGGAGATCTTTTCATCACCATCCAGGTGGATTCCCATCCTTTCTTCAAAAGAGAGGGATCAAACATTCTGGTGCGGGTTCCCATTACTGTGCCTGAGGCCACCTTGGGAGCTAAGATGGATGTTCCCACCATTGATGGAAAATCAACCATCCGCATTCCACCTGGAACTAAATCAGGCCAGAAATTCAGACTGCGCGGGAAAGGTGCTTCCTTTCCCGGTCGGAAAGCCAGGGGTGATCAGTTTGTGGAAGTATATATTGTACCGCCTCCCTTTGATGATGTCCGGATAAGAGAAATAATGAAAGAACTGGAAAAAGTAGCCCAACAGAATCCAAGAGCAGGAATAAGGGGAGGCTGAAATGCCGGATGAAAGGGATAGTGGCAAGAAATATTATCATATAAGTGCTGTGGCCAGTATGTATGATGTCCATCCTCAGACACTTCGTCTTTATGAAAGAGAAGGATTGCTTCAACCTTCAAGGAGTGAGGGTAATACGCGTCTTTATTCGGACGAAGACCTGCGACGATTGGAAATAATCTTGAACCTTACCCGGGACTTAGGAGTCAATCTGGCCGGAGTAGAAATTATTCTCAACATGAGGCAGAAAATGGGGGGGATGGAAAGGGAAATAAATAAACTTCTCGAATATATCCGCCAGGAATTCTTTGAGGGGAAGGAAGATGAATTCGAGGCCCGCCGGAACGCCATAGTTCGCATAGCAGCCTCAAAAGTGGTAAAATGGAAGAAAGCTCCCGAAGAGCCAGAGAAGAATGAGAGATGACACTAAAAGCTCGCTTGACTCAAAGAACTTAAAGCTTTATCTTCAGCAAATCTCCCGTTACCCGCTCTTGACTCCCCAAGAGGAAAAAGAACTGGGAGGGCGAATTCAGCAAGGGGATAGAAAGGCTCTCAAAAAACTTATTGAATCCAATCTTCGTTTTGTGGTTTCTTATGTCAAAAAATACCAGGGAATGGGATTAAGTCTTCTTGATTTAATCCACGAGGGAAATCTGGGTTTGATTGAAGCAGCCAAGCGATTTGACCCCAAACGGAATGTCAAATTTATCTCTTATGCCGTTTGGTGGATACGTCAGGCTATAATCCATGCCCTGACCAGTTATTCCCGCATCTATCATCTTCCACAGAGGGTTTCCGATCGGATTTCTGAGATGAAGAGGGTAAGGACAGAGCTAAAAAAGGAGTTGGGAAGAGAGCCATCCCGGAAAGAAGTGGCTGAACGGATGGGGCTTGCCCTTGAGGATATTGAGGATATGGAAATTCTTGATGGACGGGATATATCACTGAGTGACCGTCTCTACGATGACGAAATGGAAGTTGAAGACAAATTGGAAGACTCTGTTACCCCTTCAGTTGAATACCAGATAATTAAAAATTCTATTGAGGATCAGGTAAGAGAAATTTTAAAAGAACTGGATGAGAAAGAGGCACTCGTGTTAAAATTACGTTTCGGCCTGGATGATGACCAGCCGCGTACTTTACAGGAGATAGGCGATTACCTTGATTTGACTAGGGAACGCATCCGGCAGATAGAAAAAAAGGCTAAACGAAAGTTGGCTCAATCTCATAAGCTGAGTCAACTAAGAGGATACTTAAACTAATGCCTGAAAAAAACATGAACAGGGAAACCAGGAAAGAATGTTCCCGTTGTGGAGGAACCGGTTGGGTTCTGGAAGAAAAAGAAGGCCTGAGAGTTGCCAGGAGATGTCGTTGTTTTACTGACAAAAGGAAAGAAGTTCTTTTAAAGCAAGCCTCAATCCCCCGGCGTTATGAATATTGCTCCCTGGATAATTTTGAGGAGCACCATCCTTCCCATCGTAGAGCCTTGAAGATAGCCCGCAAGTTTGTCAAAGATTTCCCTGTCCTGAACTCCGGAATCCTTTTACTTGGTTCTCCAGGAGTGGGAAAGACACACCTATCAGTTGGAATCATCAAGGAGCTTATAAAAGAAAAGAAAACCTCTTGTTATTTCTGTGATTTCAGGGAGCTAATACACAATATCCAGGCAAGCTACTCTCCTGATTCTCCTTTAAGTGAAAGCGAAGTGCTTAATCCGGTCTTCCGGGCCGATGTTCTAGTTCTTGATGAACTGGGGGCAAAGAGAACTACCGCCTGGGTGGAAGAAATGGTTTTTTACATCATAAACCACCGCTATATAAACAAGAAACTTACCATCTTCACTTCCAACTATCCTGATAAGGAAGAGGATGTAGAAGACAGGCGGCAGGATATTTTCAAAAAGGACGATGTAACTCTGGTCGACAGAGTGGGGGAGAGGCTGAGGTCGAGGATTTACGAGATGTGTAAGATAGTGGAAGTTTTAGGAGATGATTACCGGAAAAAGATAAAGCAGGCAGGCTATAGGTGGTAAAAAGAGAAAGGAACATATTGCTTATTCTCCAAAATTTTGCTAAATTACTTACTCTTGCTCCCCGGTAGCTCAATTGGCAGAGCGGGTGGCTGTAGGAGATTGAACCTTATGGGTGATAGTCGAAAATATGAGGATAGAAGAGACTACTTGACAAATGCATTTTACTTTGGGCGAATTGTCACCGAGAGGTTCATGCCGGACTGCAGCTTCCACGAGAAATCGTGGTTGAAAAATCGGGTGAATTCAGGGAAGCCTGCCTCTCGCTGGATGCGGGAAATGGTAATCCTGAGCCAAGCTCGGGTGCTTTAAAAAGTTTCCGGGAAGGTGCAGAGACTAGAGTTTCGACTCGTACTCCGGATGAGTCACTCATCCGGGGGAAGCGCCCGACACCCTCCCTCCAAGCAACTGGAGCGGGTGATGAGATAGTCCAAGCTCAGAAGAAATTCTGAGAACACTTGTAACCACTAGGTTGCAGGTTCGAGTCCTGCCCGGGGAGCCATTTTTTTTATCTATTCTCCCAAATAATCTAATATTTATTCAATAAACTATCAACCTCTCATCTTTTTTATTCGTACGCCTCATAAAATCCTTTTAAATTATCCATATTAATTGCGATATAAACAGTACCGGTCTTTTTTTTAAAATAATTCAGGTTAAAAAGTTTTTTTTATGTTAGCAAATTTGTGTTATATTGGCGTAGGTTATATGCTTTATAAAGTTATTTTGTTTATTTTTATAATTTGAACGAAAGAGGTTTCTCTATGCAAGGGAAAATCAAGAACAAAGGTCTAAAAGATTTAATCATTAAGAAGTATCCGGAATTACCCAGGCAGGAGAAGAAAGTAGCCGATTATCTGATTAAGAGTAAACCGACAATTTTAGTTTTTTCGGTAAAGGAATTGGCTGAAAATACCGGAGTAAGCGAGGCGACAATTGTGAGGTTTGCTCAACACCTTGGATTCAAGGGATTTCAACATTTGAAATCCAGAATGATCGAAGAAGCTAAAGAGATGATTATGCCTGAAGACAGATTCAAGTTTATGACCAGGGAAAAAAATCATATCTCAACAGTTATGCGGGTGGCCAAACTCGAAGTAGAGAATATAAACTCAACCATAAACAATTTAGACCCGGAACAGCTCCGGGATTTCATAGACAGGCTGTGGAATTCACAATATGTCTATACTATCGGAATCGGTATAAGTGCCTTGATGGCCAGAGTGGCCGCCTATCTTTTCAATCAAGCGGGGATAAAGTCATATGCTTTCATGAAAGAAGAACATTCTTTTTTAGAACGGTTAGTAAACATCGAAAAAAAGGATGTTGTTCTGGGCTTTTCTTTCCCGCCATATTCCAAAGAAACAATCGAAGCCATGAAATTTTGTTTCGAGAGAAAAATCTCCTCACTGGCGATAACTGACAAACCCACCGCTCCCATTGTTAAATGGGTTCAGGCCCATCTTGTTATCCGGACTGATAACCTTCTCTTTACTAATGCTGTTTCAGCCATTGTTGTGGTTCTTAATGCCCTTTCAACCGAGCTTGCCTTGTTCAATAAGGAAAAAGTGGCCGACAAATCGAAATATGTTTTTGAAGCCGTGAAAGAGGAATTTCTAATTTGAAATTTAAATTGTCACTCAAGCGGACCTTAATTGACAAAAATTCGGATCAATTTTTAGGGTTCTTCATAATATATTATTGATGAAATCAAGATTGGTTTAATTTTTTCATATGCGGACATGAATAAAAAAATTGTTTGGCAAATCAATTAAATGCAGATATAATAATATTGCTGATTAAAAAATATGTTGTAATATTTATCCGATATTGATACTGTATCAATTAGATGGGAAATATCGAATATTTTAAGCCGCTTTATCTGAGTTTTGAGATATAGCACCTGCCTTGTGAAGATGGGTAATAATAACATTTATTTTTTGGAGAGATAAGATGAAAGATAAACAAAAAATAAGTCTCGCCAAAAAATCCCGTTTCATTACTATATCGGTTGTCTTAAGCTTGATTGTTGTTGCCGGAGGTTACATTTTTTTTCGCTACGAAACAGAGCTAATCCGGCAAGAGAAACAAAGTGATCTAAAAACGATTGCAGGAATGAAAGTTGAGCAATTGGTTCAGTGGCATAAAGAAAGAACCTCCGATGCTGTGGTTATTTCTCAAAGAAATTTTTTTATTGAGAGAGTGGAACAGTGGCTTTCCGAAAGAAATAATGATTTTCTAAAAGAAAAAATAATAGAAGATTTAGAATCTATTCGCCAAGCATATTCTTACGGAGCCTCGATTTTAGCCTCTACGGAGGGAGAGTTGCTTTTATATACCGGCCGCAGTTCAGCTCTTATGGATCCCATAACCACCAAAATGATCATTGAAATGATTGAAAATCCCCAAATAAAACATACTGATTTTTATTATTGTGAAGCCCATAAACAAATACATTATGATGTGGTTACTCCTTTAATAAAAGAGGAGAATAAGGCTTTAGCTTTTGTAATTTTGCGTTCCGACCCCGATACTTTTCTTTATCCTATGATTCAATCCTGGCCTTTGCCCAGAAAAAGTGCTGAAACATTGATAGTCCGCCGGGAGGGAGAAAGTGTACTTTTTCTAAATGAACTGCAACACCGGAAAAATACCGCTTTAAAACTCAGGATCCCCCTTACTGAAAAGCAGGTTCCGGCTGTCCGAGCAGCATTGGGCTATTCCGGAGTTTTTGAAGGTATAGATTACCGTGGAGAAAAAGTTCTGGCCGATATGCGCTCTGTTCCCGGCACATCTTGGTTTATGATTAGCAAGATTGATAAAAAAGAGATTTTCAAAGAAATTTATTCCCGATCTTTTTACATTATTTTATTTATTATTTTACTCATCCTGATAGTAGTGGCCAGTATATCTTTGATTTACAGCAACCGCCAGAAAAATATTTATAGAAAATTATGGCTATCCCAGGAGGAATTTAAAATTACTCTTTACAGCATCGGCGATGCTGTAATTACTACCGACAGGCAAGGTAAAGTGAAGCATATTAATCCTGTGGCAGAGAAGTTAACCGGCTGGAAAGAGACTGAAGCAAGGGAAAAAGAAATTGAAGAAGCCTTCAATATTATTAATGAAGAAACAAGAGAACGGGTAGAAAGCCCTGTAGAAAGAGTGTTAAGAGAAGGCCTGGTAATTGGTCTGGCCAATCATTCTGTTTTGATATCCAGAGATGGAAAAGAAATACCCATTGCTGACAGTGGAGCTCCCATAAAAGATGAGAGCGGGAAAATAATTGGAGTGGTACTTGTATTTAGAGACCAGACTGAAGAAAGAAAAAAACAAAAAGCAGTAGTAGAAAGCCGTCGCCGGCTTTCTACTCTTATGTCCAATCTGCCCGGAATGGCCTACCGCTGTAAAAACGATCCGGACTGGACCATGGAATTCGTCAGTGAAGGCTGTCATAATTTAACAGGGTACTGGACTGATGAGTTGCTCAATAATAGGGTAATTTCTTATGGAGAGCTCATACATCCTGATGACAGGCAAAATGTCTGGGAAATGGTGCAAAAGGCAGTAGAAGAAAAATCGAAATTCCAACTCGAATACCGGATTGTAAGCAGAGATAAAAAGATAAAATGGGTATGGGAACAAGGTGAGGGAGTATTTCCAGAAAACGGAGAATTAGAAGCGCTGGAAGGCTTCATCACCAACATTACATTGAGGAAACAGTCGGAAGAACAAATAAAAAAACAGCTCAAAGAAAAAGAAATTCTTTTACGGGAGCTTTATCACCGGACGAAAAACAACATGCAGTTGATTTCAGCCATGCTCCGTCTTCGGGCCAGGAGATTAGAGGATGAACACATTAAAGAGCTTTTTAAAGAAATTGAAAGCAAGGTGATTTCCATGGCGGTTGTTCACCAGAAACTCTACGAATCCAGAGATTTATTTTTATTGAACCTAAAAGATTATTTTATCAGTTTAGTTAATCTATTAAAGCAAACATACCGTTTTCCCGGAAAAGAGATTGAATTAGAGGTTAGAGGTGACGATTTAAATGTACAGATCGAAACCGCTTTACCTTTAGGATTGGTTATAAATGAGTTGGTTTCAAATTCCATGAAGTACGCTTTTGTTGAACAAAATAAGGGAAAAATTGAAATTGTTCTTAAAAAAACAGATAAAGGAGAATTAATTATTGAATTTTCTGATAACGGTATCGGCCTTCCGGAAAGCTTCGATGCTAAAAAAGAGGCTAACTTAGGATTGGAGACTGTCTTTGCTTTGGTAGAGAATCAGCTCCAGGGTAAAATTGAGGTTTCTTCCCGAAACGGATTATACTACCGGATAGCTTTAAAAGAAAAGCCCCTTCAGCCGGTAGAATAGAAATGAACGAAAAGAAAATTAAAGTACTGGTTGTAGAAGATGAAATTTTAATCGCCAAATGCTTGAGTCAGGATCTGGAAGAGCTTGGTTGTAATGTGCTTGAGCCTGTTACTACAGGTGAAGAAGCTATTGAAGTAGCCTTAAGAGAGAAACCGGATTTAATTTTCATGGATATTCAACTGCTGGGAGAAATCAACGGTATTGAAGCGGCGCGAATAATCATGGAAAAAGATAACATTGCCATTTGTTTTATTTCTGGATATGCAACTGAATATATAAAACAAAAAACCAGACTCTTTAACCCAGCGGGTTTTCTGGAAAAACCGGTTACTGTTGATAAAATGAAAGAAATAATTAATAAAAAATTTTCATAAAAAATATTTATTCTCTAAATAACATTGATGAGAGAGAAAGACAAGTATATAATATATCATGACAAAATAAATAATTATCAAATGAAACAATTTCATAATAGTTTTTTTTTCCTTGTCCTGACTGTTATATTTCTTTTTGCCTTAACTAATGGTCAAGAAACATCTCAGGAAGCTGAAAAAGAACCTCTTAGCGAATGGTCCAAACAGTGGCTGGAAGAAGTTGTCCCATATATAATAACCAAAGCCGAGAGATCTGTATTTCTCAGTCTTCCCAATGAAGAAGAAAGAGGAAAATTCATTCAGAAATTCTGGGAAAAAAGAGACCCTGATCCCAGCACTCCGGAGAACGAGTTCAAGATACTCTACTACAAAAGAATAGCTATCGCTAATAAGCTCTTTGGAAGAGGAGGGAGGGACGGCTGGCGCACAGACAGAGGAAAGATATTCATTCTCTTGGGACCACCCCAGGAGATCCAAACAGACTTCATTCCTTCCTCAGGCCTATCTTATCAACATGGAGAAAAACAAACCTGGAGTTACTGGGGACTGGATAATCCCCGTCTTCCATATAATCTGGAATTCGCCTTTGTTGATAAGTTCGGCTCAGGAGATTTTGTCCTGGAGGAAAGCCTGAATGTGGGTCAATACGGACGTTTGGCTTATGACATCAGCTCTCTCCATTATCATTTTGATCGCATGGAATTAATAGCAGAGGCCATGAAAAATCCTTTTGAGAATATAAAAAAGCTTGAAGGACAGGTAATCACTCAGGTCAGTTATGATCTAATTCCTATAAAATCAAATATTTTGTTTTTAAAAGGACCACTTGAACAATCCTACATTCCCATTGTTTTTGAAATTCCTTACAATAATCTTTCCCCCAGGATGATCGATGACAGATATTACTATTCTTTGGATTTAATAATTAAGATCTCAAATGAAGAAGGCAACGTGATTTCTCAGAAAACAAGAGGAATAAACCTGGATTGCTCTCTTTCTGAACTTCCTTCTCTTTCCGGTAGCTTATATCGTTTCCAGTCAGGGCTATTTCTTCCCCCCGGAGAATACGGCCTTCAGATTATAATCCTGGATAATTTCAGTGGAAAAATCGGTTCCCAACTTGACCATCTCTCTGTTCAGGATTTTTCCGAGGACAGACTCTCTTTAAGCAGTATTGTCCTTTCAACAGAACCAATTTCAAGAGAAAAATTAAAAGTTGAAAATAGAAAAGAAGCCCCCACCGAAGTCAATATTTTTACCGGGTTAAAAGATACTTTCTCATCAGAAGGAGAAATCTTTGTTTATTTCGAGATTTATAACCTTTCCCTGAATATGGAAAAAGTAAGCCAATTAAGTGTAGATTACCTGATTTTTCAAGACGATAAACTCATTGCCCGGATTTCCCGGAATGAGCAAACAGCTTCTGGTGAGAAGGATTGCCAAGTGCAGACATCATTGAAGGTAAAAAATTTAAATCCTGGCAAGTATCTTTTAAAAATCCAGGTTAAAGACAAATTTTCAGGAAAAGAATCAGAGGAAGAAATTTTATTCAGGATCACTGATTAGCTTGAAAATGCTTGCCATCACGAGGTGTGAGGCGGAAGCCGAACGATGTGACGTGAAGACCACGTCATTTTCATCCGTCGTGGGTGGCAAGACCGCTATGGGTAATTAGTTTAAAAAAAGGAGGTATCATGAAGTTTAGTTCTAAGTTAGAGTGTTATATGTTGGCTGGAATTTTTCTTTCGGCCTTAATTATTTTCCCATTATCTCTCCAAGCCCAACAATCGGTCGAAGGAGTGGTCATTGACAGTGAGGGAAATCCCATAAAAAATGTTCAAATTATTTTTACTGATAAAGAAAGAGGAACCAAGTTCACCTTTAGCTCTGATAAAAATGGAAGGTTTATTAAGGTAGGTATCCCTCCAGCCCTTTACATTATATTAGTCGAACATGAGGGTTATTATCCGCTGGAAAGCGAATTTAAGATGGATATCGGACGCAACCAGCCCTTGAAATTGATTCTGGAGAAAAAACCTCTCCCGGTTGAAGCTGATCCCGACCTTGACCTGGGCAGCCAGTTTTATGAAGAAGGAAACTACAAAGAAGCTGAAGCTGCTTTCCGGCGAGCTGTGGAAAGAAATCCAGAAAATGTTGATGCTAACTATGGCCTTGCCCTTAGCCTGTTGAGGCTCGATGAGATTGATGAGGCCATTGTCCTTCTGGAAAAAGTCCAGCAGGAAAATCCACGTTTGATTGAAGTATACTTAGCCTTGGGTGAAAGTTATTTTCTTAAACAAGAGACAGATAAGGCTCTTTCTTGTTTTAATCAGGCTCTGGAAATCGAACCTGACAATGCGGAGGTTTTCTATAATATCGGCATTATACATTACCAGAATGGTCGGATGGATGAAGCTATTCAAAACTTCCTTAGCTCAAAAAGTTTGGATCCTCAATTCGCAGCAACCTTTTATCAGTTGGGATTGGCTTATATCAGGAACGGTGAAACAGAAAAAGCAATTGAGAATCTGGAAGAATTTTTAAGGCTTGAGCCTGATTCTCCTCTTGCCACCCAGGTGGAAAGCATCCTTGAAGAGTTGAAAAAATAGGAAAAATATAACCTGGTTTGACAAGTACCTGAAATAAGAATTTTTTAAAGATTGCCAATAAAAAATCAGCGGAAAGAAATCAGATTATTATTTTCATCTCGAACTGTGAAATGAATCCAAGCCCGGCGTGATGGATAAGCAGTAGGAAGCTTGTGTCCGGCAGTAAAACGGGACATAGGCATATGACAGGCAGAGCATTCATTCTCAATGGCAAATCTGGCTGAGGGACGGATGAGAACTTCACGCCGGACTGAAGCCTGCCAGTAAGGATCACGTGAGGAATGAGCCATCATGGATGATCTCCAGTCAAGTCTGATGGAGATATCTTCTCCTTTTTGACTTATAACTATCAGATTTTGTTTCAAAAAAATCTAAAAAAGTAATGTCAAGAACATTTTGAATAAATTGAAACAGGGATTTTCCCCCTATCAGGATTTGAAATTTATATATAAAAAATGTAATTTTTTTAATTTTTCTTGACTTGTGCTATAATAAACCCGGTTGATAAAGGAAGAGGCGCGGGCCCTGAACGGCTTCATACTCCTCTCCTTTATTTCCAGAATTTATTTTAGGGCGATCCGGCTGCCCGCTGGATTAGTCCTTCGTCAAAGGAGACGAGTATGAATATTTACGTAGGCAACCTTTCGTTTGAGACAACTGAAGACGAACTCAAGGAAGCTTTTGAAGCTTTCGGTGAAGTCGCTAGTGCCTCAATCATCAAGGACAAGTTCAGTGGCAGATCCAGAGGCTTCGGTTTCGTGGAAATGCCAAACGAGGATGAAGCCAGAAAGGCCATAAATGGCCTTGGTGGAAAAGATCTTAACGGACGCAACCTCAAAGTCAATGAAGCAAAACCAAGAACAGAAAGACCGCGTCGCGGAGGATTTGGAGGAGGAGGGGGAGGACGCCGCTACTAAGGCTAACTGAACACTTTCAAATCTTTTAAATCTCGCCAAAAACAAGGGGCCGTTTAATAAAAGGCGGCCTCTTTATAATTCTATTTATATCCTTTCTTTTTATAGGAATAAGTCGAAGTACAGACTATTTACTGGCTCTTATTCTGTCAGACAGAAGTTTAAACCAGAAAAATTTCTTTTTTCTTATATCAAGTTTATTTAAATAGCTTTCCAAAGAAAGAGGTCGCTTTTGGGGATTTCTTAAAATTTTTGAAGCCCTGATGAAAGTTTCTGCAGGAAAATGAGACTGGAGCAAGTTGAAATTTTTATCAAGGTCGTCAGCGGGGAGAGTTCTTTGTGCTAACCAACCGAAGGCATTCATGATTTCCTCAAGAGCGTTTCCATCCCGGAAAGAAATTGCTGGAATAGGGTAATCGCTTCCATAAAGGAAACGTCCCGGATTTTCGTGTGCTAGGGGAATGATTTTTTTGACGTATTTAAAACGGCCGGGAAGGCAAAAGGCGGAAATATCTGCATATAAGCGGCGGGGCATTTTTCTCAATAATTTATCCACTATTTTTTGGTATGTTTCTTCCCAATATTTTGATTTTCTCCTGAAAAAAGGGCCGAGCGGAGCACCGCAATGAGCAATTATTACAGTTGCTCCGATATCGACAGCCAGACGTATACCATCCCCCGGATTTTTCCCATACTCTCCTGTTCCTGAATTAAAGAGAATTTCTTTGTCTTCATTTAAACTGGTAGGAATAGTTTCTTCAGGACCGACATGAATTAAAAGGGGGAGTTTAAGAAGAGCCAATCCACGGTAGAATTTTTCCGATAGGGGATGGGTGGGATCGATCTGCTGGGCTGAGGGAAGCCACTTGCAGAGAACAGCTCCACTTGCCGCACAGTGCCAAAGGCGTTCCAAGGCATCCTGTGCATAGGGATGGACAGAACAGCCAAAAAGAAACTCTTTATAAATCTGAGCAAGATAGGCCACATATTTATTGGAAACATAGAGATGAGTTTCGTCTTTTATAATTTTTTGAGCATCTGAGTAAACTTCATCAAGAGCTAATAAAACCGCCTTAGATACATTTTCTGAATTCCTAATCTGCTCCCTGAGAACATTAACATATTTTATCGAATTTACCCGGGAGGGACGTAATTTGGTTACTAACTTAATTCCTTCAAAAGATAGGGATTTGGTAAAATCAGAAGACCAGTAAAACATTTCTTCATCTTCTCCAGGGGGTCCCCCGATATGAACATGGGCATCAATTACTTCATTAGGTTTGATGGAAGAACGGATCTTATTTAGCATTCAATGATTATTTGAAAAAATAGCACAGCTTGAAATATTTGTAAATTGAAATCGGAATTACCTAAAAATTATTGGATAAGTATGTCAAAGACAATACTAACTTGAGAAATAATTTTTCCCTGTGTTAATATGTCATTTTAAGGGAGGTAGTTATGTCCAGAGGTAAAGGGACCAATGGATTCATTTTATTAAATGCCTTGATTGTCACGGGAGTTATATTCCTTTTTCCTGGAAATGATGAAATTACGGTAAAACCACAGGTTAAGCTTGGAGCCGAAGTTTTTCTAGAGAAGCATATTTATTTGGTCAAAGGGAAAAGAGTGGGTCTGGTTACTAATTCTACTGGAAGGACAAGCAGGCTGGAAAGCCTGATTGATATTTTCAGCAATCATCCTGAAATCGAGCTTACAGCTCTTTATGGACCTGAACATGGAGTAAGAGGAAATGCTCAAGCAGGAGAATATGTGCCTTATTACTGGGATGAAAAATATGAAATTCCTGTGTTCAGTCTCTATGGTGAATCTCTAAAACCACCCTCTGCAATGCTGGCAGATATTGATACTTACATGCGGTCTTTTGACACGGTGGACACTGGCAAGAAGCCAGAAGAGGAAAAAATTCAGAATCTGGATATCCTAATTTTTGATATTCAAGATGTGGGAACACGGATTTATACCTATATTGCTACCATGGCTTACTGTCTTGAGGCCTGTGCCAAGGCAGGGATTGAATTTATTGTCCTTGACCGCCCCAATCCCATAAATGGAGTGGTCATGGAAGGACCTGTTTTGAAATATCCGGAATACAGTTCATTTGTGGGACTTTATCCTATCCCTGTACGGCATGGAATGACGGTCGGAGAATTAGCTCTTTTTTTTAACCAGAAATACATGACCGATAAGGACAAACTCACGGTAATTCCCATGGAAGGCTGGGGGAGGGAAATGTGGTATGATGATACTGCTCTTCCCTGGATTATTCCTTCTCCCAATATGCCCACTCTTGAAACGGCCATGGTCTACCCGGGTCAGGTTTTTCTGGAAGGGACAAACATCTCCGAAGGAAGGGGGACAACTAAACCGTTTGAATTATTTGGAGCTCCCTGGATCGACGGATATGATCTTTCCCGAAAGCTTAATTCTCTCAAGCTGCCGGGAGTATATTTCAGAGAAGCCTGGTTTACCCCAACTTTCTCCAAGTATACGTCCGAAAGGTGCGGCGGTTCCCAGATTCATGTAATCGATAGAAATCTATACCGGCCCTTCGAAACAACCCTTCATATTATTAAAACCGTAAAACAGATGTGCCCGGATCAATTTGAATTCCACAGCCACTATTTCGATAAAATTATGGGAACAGATAATGTCAGGCTGGCTCTTGAGCAGGGAAGAAATATAGAGGAAATTAAAGCATCATACTCAAAAGAGCTGGAAAGATTTAAAGAATTAAGGAAGTCCTTTCTGCTTTATTAGCTTGAAAATAGTCCATTTAGTCCATTCTGTCTGTTTGGTCTGTTTCGTCTTTTTGGTTGAAATTAAAAGTAAGATTGAAGAGACAAGATAGACGAAATGGACGAGATAGATTAGACGGTCGAGCGAGAAAGGCGAGAAAAGCAAGAAAAGAGAAAGATATCTGTAAGAACGATCAATAAGAATTTTCATTGTTTGCAGGTGGTAAGGTTGCCATGAGGAATTAGGTTGGATTATTCATAAAGGGGATGCCTAATCCTATGCCTTGTATTTATTAACCGATGTTAGAAATGCGCTTGACTGTGTTTGCTAAATATTTATCTCAGGTTTCTTATCCTGACTTCAATATCCTTTTCATCTTGAAGAAGTTCGACCAATTCTTGAGGATCGGTATTACCATAGTGATAGGGATAGAGAATTGACGGTCTGAATGCTTTGGCTGCATCAGCCACCATTTCCGGGCTCATAGTGTAGGGAAGGTTCATGGGAAGAAAAGCTATATCGATATCTTTTAAGGCTTTCATTTCCGGTGTGTTTTCAGTGTCTCCAGCGATATAAACTCTTTTATTTCCTAAAGTAAGAATATAACCGTTTCCTTCTCCTTTGGGATGGTAGGGGACTCCGGCACTTCGCATGTGAACAATATTATAGGCCGGGACTGCTTCTATTTTGATTCCTTGAATAGTCATAGTGTCTCCGTTT
This sequence comes from uncultured Eubacteriales bacterium, assembly GCA_964440805.1. Lineage (GTDB taxonomy): Bacteria > Acidobacteriota > Aminicenantia > Aminicenantales > Aminicenantaceae > CAYTTR01. Next base: position 113,403 of record CAYTTR010000001.1, on the reverse strand, counting down.
TTCATTATTTTTCCGTCTGGATATTGTTCAGCACATTTTTGGGTGTAGATTATTTCAGTCTCTTCTGTCCGGATTTTATCAAGGGCAGATTTGTCTAAATGATCTCCATGTTCATGGGTAATCAAGATAATATCAGCCTGGGGCATTTGGCTATAATCGCCATAGCGGCTTACCGGATCTATATGAATAATCTTATCTTTGAATGTCAAGTAGAGTGTTCCATGACCTATGAAAGTAATTTTAAAATCTCCTTCTGAAGTGGGAATGATGTCTTCTTCGAAAGATTGCCCCATTGAAGGAATTGGATTTATTCCCAAAACCAGAAACAACATAATTATTAATAAGTATTTCATAAAAAACACCTCCTTTAAGGATCCAAAAGAACCTTTATTTCAAACTGAAAGCATACGATGAGATTTTAGAAGTTTTGCTCTAATATTTAGGTTATAGGGACAGGCAACCTCACAATTTCCAATACAATTCTGACAGGATATAGCTTTTTTCTTTGAGTCAAGTTCAGCATAATAGCGGATGGCTTCCTTTTCCATTCCATAATCTTCAAAGTACATGGCATAACGGAGGACATCGTTGATAGCTACATTGTTTGGGCAGCTATCCAGGCATTGGCTGCAGCTTACCCGGCAGTAATCCCGAGTTGTCTGCTCTCGGTAAGATGTGATAAGATTGGCGCTTTCCCTGTTTAGAGGTTTTCCGGAAGCAGCCACATATTCATCCACATGAGAATAACTGCTCATAGTGGGAATGCAACAATCAATGTCTTTATTGCTTAATACCCAACGTATAGCTGCTTGAGGATAGCTGAGTTCTTTGCTGACCATTGATTTCAAGTTTCCGTGCTTTCCGCCGGCAAAGATTTTCATAGCCACTGTCCCTATTCCTTTTTGACGAGCCTTTTGGATGAGGGGTTCAATTTGTTGTCCTTCAAGATGATTGTAAATAAGTAGAATTACTTGGGAGAAATCATTTTCCAAGGCCTGTTTTAGGGTTAAGGCTGCATTATGGGTTGAGAAACCGGTAAAGCGGATTTTCCCTTCCTTCCGCAAACGAGAAAAAGCTTCTTGAATTTCTTGATTATCCAGAATTTCCAAGTCGTTTATACCGTGAACCATGACGATATCTATGTAATCTGTTTGGAGCCTTTCTAAGCTGGCCTCCACTCTTTCTATAATCCTCTCTTTTTTTATAAGCTCTGTTTGGCCGGGAAAACCGTATTTTGTGGTAATAATTACTTTATCCCGGACATCTTTCAGAGCCTGTCCAATGAAAGACTCGCTCTGTGTGCGGAGGTAGCTTTCGGCTGTATCAAAGTAATTAACACCCATTTCATAGGCATAGCGGAGAACATTAGGTTCAAAAAGAGATATGGCTCCGCAGCTGACATCAGAGACTTTAAGGCCTGTTTTTCCTAAAAGATTGTATTTTTGAATTTTGTCAGGATTCGTATCTTGATTATGGGAAGAAAAAAATTCTTTTGGAGACAATCTTGTTCCCACCCCAATGCCCAGCAATCCTGCTGGAAGGGAGGATAAAAACCTGCGCCGATTGATTTTATTCATAATGATTCTCCTTTTGTTTTGTAAGCTCAACAGGAAGAAGAAGGTCCAGAGATTCGAGAAGGCTGGAATATTCTGAGGAGAGGATATAAATAATAAGGTTGTTATCCTGGGGGTCAGGAATCATGAAAATAGCTCCAGGTCCCATCTCTTCTCGGGGAGGTCTTTCCTCAAAAAAAATAACCGGGATTTCTATCCCGGCAGCTTTAAAAGAGAGTTTATCTCCCGGAGAAAATCCGGCTTTTGTCAAACAATCAACAGTCCAGTTGGTAGAAAGCATCAAGCGGTCTTTTCTGGCAATGTTGAAATCAACCACGTTTCCTTTAAGCCGTTCTTTTCCTATTTCCACTTCTCCCATATTAAGTTCAAGAGAGCTGAAAAAATCCGGAGGAAGCTCTTTGTTGAATTGGATTTCGCTTATTTCATAAAGTTGTCCCCTTGTTCCTACTTGCGAAACAAACCAGGATTGCGGCAGGTAAAAATCCTGGAAATTTTGGTAGGGGCCAAAATCAAGATTAACTTCATAGAGACTCTCATCAGGATAATAGCCGTGAAGAACAATCCGCTTGATGGAGAAGTCGTCCGGATCGAGATAAAACCTGGTTTCGAGTTCTTCGATTTCGGCCAGGAGCACATGATGTTCTTTGGCCCCGAATTTTTTAAGTCCCCGGTATTCCAGGATATCCCGGAAGTTTTTTAAAGTGAATAAACCGGAGCGAAGCTTAGCCATAGCCTGATAGCTGGCTTTCATTATTCCTGATAGCTCCTGAATATTTCCAAAGCAGTTTCGGGTGACCTTATCTTTTTCAACCAGGATAATTTCAGAGACTACCGGCTCTTTCCCTTTGGTTATTTTCATAATGCCATCATAAGATAAAAAGTAATTTTCACTACCGGACCGGAATAAATAGTTTTCAATTTGGGAAATTTTTTCTGCTCCTGCAAGAGCCAAGTTTTTCTCCACTACTTCCTCAAGAGAAAGGGGTTGCGCCGCTAAAAACAAGCTTCCGGTTAAAAAAAACAGGATAAATTTAAAAAAAAGTTTTGGTACCATTTTTTTCATATTAGTCCTCCATCATTAGTAAATTTATTTCATCCATCCAATTTATTGTTTCTCTATTTTACAGAATGAGATTAAATGTGACAAGGAAATTGGTCTTCTATTTGTCTAATTATTAGAACATCAGAGATGCCCTCCGCTTGACTTCGGCGCTTTTTCGCCCGAATGTTGCTACGGACATATATGTATATATGTGTATCTGGAACAAAGTCTTTTAAAAAGTTTGTTTTATGGACAGGTTTAAAGTATTATTCAGAAAGAAGGTCTTGGGATGAAATCATGAATCCTCTCGTTTTTGTGGTTGATGATGAACCCGATATTCTGGAACTTGTTTCCCTTCACTTAGAGAAAGCTAGTTTTAAGACCAAAGGATTCTTATCGGCTTCAGAGCTTTTTGGATCCATTGAAAAAAACCAGCCCGACCTTATTATTCTCGATCTTATGTTGCCTGATATGGACGGACTTGAAGTCTGTAAAAGTATTAAAAAAAATCAGAAGTTGGCTTCAGTTCCCATAATTATTTTAACGGCCAAAGGTGAAGAGGCGGATAAAATAGTCGGGCTTGAACTGGGTGCTGATGATTATGTCACCAAACCCTTTTCTCCAAAAGAGTTAGTTGCCAGGGTGAAAGCTGTCCTTCGACGGTTTGCCGAATCCAGAGACTCTGAATCTCAGATAAAAATCGGACACTTTCTTACTATTGATCCCAACCGCCACCAAGCATTGGTTGAGAATAAATTGGTTGAACTCACTTCGACAGAGTTTAAAATTCTGGAAAAGCTTTCATCTAAGCCCGGGTGGGTGTTTTCCAGGGAAAAGCTGCTTGATTATCTCTGGGGAGATGAGAAAGCTGTTCTGGACAGGACCATAGATGTTCATATCCGACATTTGAGGAAGAAGTTGGGCAGGGCTTCCCATTTGATTAAAAATGTAAGAGGGGTAGGTTACAAATTAGAAGGATAATCCGTTCTTTTTGGGGAAAATTTTTCTTTAGCTACTTGTTTATCACCTTAATTTTAGTAGCCTTGATCTTCTTTTTTTCTTACCGCCAAATAAAGTCTTTTCATCTGGAATCAAGAAGTCTTTACTTGGAAAATCTTTGCCTGGCTTTGAAACCCAGCCTACTTCCTTATTTAGATGAAGACAAACCAAATGAGCTTGATTCTCAGGTAAAAGAATTGGGGAAATTACTGGGAATAAGAATTACCATCATTGATGAAAAAGGAATTGTCCTGGCTGATTCCGAAAAAAATCCTGAGGAGATGGAAAATCATGGCCGGCGGCCGGAAATAAGAACTGCCTTATCTGGAAAAACAGGTGAATCTATCAGATACAGCCGGACGGTCAAGCAAGAAATGCTCTATGTAGGAATTCCTGTTTCTATGGAGGGAAAAGTTACTCATGTCACCCGGGCCAGTCTCTATCTCAAAGATATAAATGCTTTTATTTCCAGGCTCAGAAATTCATTTTTGGAAATAGTGGTTATTTTTTCTTTTATTTCCCTGGTCCTGGCTTATTTTCTTTCCCGGCATTTCAGCCGGCCGGTTCGATCATTGATAGAGGCATCACAAAAAATAAGCAGCGGCGACTTTAAGACCAGGGTAAATATTTTATCGAAAGACGAATTCCAGGAATTAGGCCGGAATTTTAATACCATGGTTGACCAACTCAATGAACTTTTCCTGGTTCTTTCCAGACAAAAGGAAGACTTGAAAAATATTATATCATCAATGAAAGAAGGGTTTTTAGTTCTGGACAAAGAAAACAGAATTATTCTGGCCAATAAAAATTTCTCTGAAATAGTCCAAAAAGAAAATGTAGAAGAAAAATTCTACTGGGAAGTTTTAAGAGATCCGGAATTCGATAATTTTATTCAATTTATTAGAAATGAGAGAGTTAATTATTCAAAAGAAATTCATTTTCAGGAAAAAATATACCTGTGCAGCGCTATATTTAATCAAAATAGACAAGAAATTATTATCACCTTTCACGATTTAACTGAACAGAAAAAACTGGAAAAGATTAAGAAGGATTTTGTAGTCAATGTTTCTCATGAACTCCGTACTCCTTTAACTGCGATCAAGGGATTTGTAGAAACTCTGGAGGAAAACATAAGCGACAAACCTGAATATTACCTAAATATCATTAAAAAACATACCGATCGTCTTATTCATATTGTGGAAGATCTTCTTTTGCTGACGGAGCTTGAAGAAAAGGGAATAAGCCAGGAAAGCGAGAAAGTCAATCTTTATAAACTAGTGAGGAATGTATTTAAAATTTTCGAACATGAAATAAATAAAAAGAACCTGGAAATCGAGCTTCAAGCCGAAGAAAAAGAAATTATTGTTCCCGGTGACTATTTCCGGCTGGAACAAATGTTTATCAATCTCATTGATAATGCTATCAAGTACTCAGAAAAAGGGCGGATTTTGGTGAGTCTAAAAAAAGAGAAGGATAAAGTGGAAATAAGGATCAGTGATTCCGGGCCTGGTATAGCCAGGGAACATTTGACGCGGATTTTTGAGAGATTTTATGTAATTGATAAATCCCGTTCCCGTAAAGCTGGGGGAACAGGGCTGGGCCTGGCCATAGTTAAACATATTGTTCTTCTTCATCAAGGAGAAATTTCAGTGGAAAGCGAGCCTGGAAAAGGAACCACTTTTATCATCAACCTGCCGCTCTAATCAATCTTTTAGCCTGAACTATTCATAAAAAAGGCCGATACTCTTTATATCACAAATAGAATGAACAAGGTAAGATGATTTCTTAAGACGTACGTGTATAAAGTAGGTTTCTAAAACATTTTCATTATATTTCATCTTAAATCGGCCTTTTTTACCCTTCGGACACACCAGATGCTCTTTATTAATTTTTAACTGAAAATTAACATATAATTTATTTTTATTTAACAAATAGACCTGATTATATACCCGAACCTATTGAAATTGCCCAGGAAGTTTAATGGAGATAAGAAAATAATTTATGAGAAAAGAAAAAACATAAAAAACTTAAAAAGGAGAAAAACTAATGAAAAAAGTAATTATGATTTTTCTAGCAATGGGATTAGTTTTTTCGTCAGGTATTGCTCAGGGAAAACTGAGCGGTTACATGATCAGTGAATATTATTCAGTGGTTAATCAGCATAGTGAAGACATTGAAGGTCAACACGGCTTTTGGCTACGCCGGATTTATTTCCAGTATGACAACAGTCTTACCGACAGCATCAAAATGAGACTGCGCTTCGAGATGAACAGTCCGGGGGATTTTAGAAGCAGCAGTTCTCTGAACCCTTTTGTCAAAGATGCCTATCTTCAATTCAAACTGAGGGGACAGGATATGAAGGCCGGTATTCAGGGAACTCCGACATTTGAAACGGTAGAAAAGATCTGGGGTTATCGCGCTTTGGAGAAAACTCCCTTAGATCTTTTAAAGCTCCGTTCTTCTCGCGATTTTGGCATATCAATTAAGGGACATTTGGATTCAGGCAAGAAGAGTACTTATGTACTCATGTATGGTAACGGTTCTTCCAACAAAGCGGAAACCGATAAAGGTAAAACAATTTACGGGAGCTTGGGGTTTGAGCCGGTAAAAGGGCTGTACCTGGAAGCCTATGGGGATCTGGAATCCAAAGCCGGGGACAAGACTTACTATGTATACCAGGGATTCGCCGCCTATTCAGGAGACTGGGGTAGGTTCGGCCTCCTGTATTCCAACAAACACTACGACCACGGGGAAACATCTCTTGACTACGGAGTATTTTCCGTTTTTGCAGTAGTCAAAGCTTCCTCAACCGTTGACCTCATAGGTCGATTTGACAAGACTTTCGGTAACGGCTGGGAAGAAAGTTTCAGCGGCTCTAAAATTAGCTATGTTCCTTTCGCCAATAATGTTAAATCCAACTTCATAGTGGGAGCCTTGAGCTGGCAAACGGTTAAAAACATTTGGTTAATTCCCAATATAAAGTATGTCTTTTACGATGAGCCTGAAACAGGGGAAAAGCCGGCTGAAGACATTTATGCTAATTTCACTCTTTGGTTTAAATTTTAAAATTAAAAAGGAGATTAAAAAATGAAAAACAAATTATTTTTAACAATCTTGCTGGGAGTAGCTGGATTCGGTCTTGTAACCGGAAATGCCGCTTCCAAGACTATTACCATCAAAGGTTCGACAACTGTCCTTCCTATAGCTCAGGCTTGTGCCGAAGCTTATATGAACCAGCATTCCGATGTTACTATATCTGTGCAGGGAGGAGGTTCAGGTGTGGGTATAGCTTCGATTATTGACGGTACTGCCGATATTGGAGACTCTTCCAGGAATATCAAGGAAAAAGAAGTTAAACTTGCCCGGGAAAAAGGAGTTGATATTTATGAAAATGTAGTGGCCATAGATGGAATTGCTGTTATCGTCCACCCTTCAAACCAAGTCGATTCTTTAACCAAGCAGCAGATAAAAGATATCTATACGGGGAAAATATCCAATTGGTCGGATGTGGGCGGTAAAAAAGGGAAAATAGTGGTTATTTCAAGAGACAGTGCCAGCGGAACGTTTGAAACTTTTAATGAACTGGCCTTGGATAAAGAGAAAGTACGCCCCGATTCTCTACTCAACGCTTCAAACAATGCCGTTGCTCAGACTGTTTCGACTACACCGGGTGCAATCGGTTATGTCGGCCTGGGTTACTTATCTTCGGCAGTCAAAGCTGTTAAAATTAATGAGTTGGAGCCGACAGAAGAAAACGTTCTTAACGGATCCTACCTTCTTTCCCGGAAACTCTTCATGTATACCAACGAGAAACCTACCGGTGAAATAGCCGGTTTTATCAACTTTATCCTCAGTCCAGACGGCCAGAAACTGGTGGAAAAAGCGGGATTTATTGCGGTTAAATAGTCTAATAAGTCTATTCGGTCTGTTCAGTCTATTCAGTCAAAAGAAAGAGAAAGGCGAGGCCGGGGATAAAATTGAGACTAAATAAACAAGATAAACCAGCCAAACGAGATAAACAACTTAGATGGGCGAGACAAGCTAGAAAAGTAATCGGCGTCTGCAGAAATTAAAAATGATCACTTTCATTCGTTGTGGGTGGCAAGACGGCTATGGGTAATTAGTTTTAATTAGGTACGGTTATTATGGAAGCAAAGGCCAGAAGAATTAAAGAGAGTATATACAAAGTGATTTTAGCCGGCTTGGCCTTTGCTTCCCTTCTTTTCCTGGTCGGAATTACGTTTACTCTTTTTATAGAGGGACTGCCGACTTTTAAAGAGGTCGGTTTTTTTGATTTTATTTTCGGTAAGTATTGGTATCCTACTCATGAGGAGCCTGAGTTCGGTATTTTTCCCTTGATTCTGGCATCTTTCTGGGTAACTGCTGGAGCCGTAGCTGTCTGCCTTCCTTTGGGCATAGGAAGCGCTCTTTTCATTAATGAACTTGCGCCCAATAAAATAAAAATTATTTTAAAACCGGTTATTGAAATTCTGGCTGGAATACCGTCCATTGTTTACGGTTTTTTCGGCATGGTAATTGTAGCTCCTTTTTTACAAAAAATACTCAATCTTCCGGTCGGCTTGACCGCTTTTACCGGCAGCCTCATATTAGGAATCATGGCTACGCCGACAGTATGCAGTATCTCTGAGGATGCCTTGAGTTTTGTTCCCCGAAGCTTCAGGGAAGCATCTCTGGCAGTAGGTGCTAATAGGTGGCAAACTTTAACCAAAGTAGTCTTTCCGGCTGCAGCTTCCGGCATATCCACTTCCATAATTTTGGGAATGAGCCGGGCTATAGGTGAAACAATGACTGTTCTAATGGTTTGCGGGGGAGCAGCGGTTGTTCCCACATCATTTTTTCAGCCGGTTCGACCCATGACCGCCACCATCGCTGCTGAAATGGGTGAAACCGTGGTGGGAAGTCTTCATTATCATTCATTATTTGTCATTGGATTGATACTTTTTTTTATTACTTTTATTTTTAATATTATTGCTGAATTAGTTAGCCGGCGCTATCGTTTGAAACTTGGTTTGGGACAATGAGACGGAAAAAAACATCTCAAGTTCTCGGTTTCACCGCAATTTCTTTATCCATGATGGTAACAATTTTCTTTTTGGGAGTAATTATTTATTTTATTTCTGTACGTGGATTCAGGGTTATATCATGGGAATTTCTTACCTCCGTTCCCAGAGAAGCTATGACTGCCGGCGGGGTGGGGCCGGCTGTAGTCGGCACCCTGTATCTTGTTATCGGAGCTATTATATTTGCAGTTCCCCTTGGAGTTGCCTGTGCTGTTTATTTGACTGAGTATTCTCCCAAGGGATTAATTGTTAATATAATCAGAATGAGTATAAATAATTTAGCCGGAGTACCTTCTATTGTTTTCGGGCTGTTCGGTTTGGCTGTTTTTGTTAAAATATTCGGGTTTGGAGTCTCAGCCCTTTCCGGTTGTTTGACTCTAGGAATTCTGGTGCTTCCCCAGATTATTTCAGCCGCTCAGGAAGCGCTGTTGGCTGTCCCTCAATCTTACCGGGAAGCTTCTTTAGCGGTCGGAGCCACTCATTGGCAGACTATTAAAAAAATTGTCGTTCCGACCGCTATGCCCGGCATACTAACCGGAGTTATCTTAAGTATCGGTCGGGTAGCCGGAGAAACCGCTCCCATTTTATTTACCGCAGCCACTTTTTACACTCGCGGTTTTCCTGATTCAATCTTTTCTGAAGTTATGGTTTTACCTTTCCATATCTACGCTCTTATGACCGAAGGCACCCATCCCCAGGAACAGACTCAAATCGCTTACGGCTGCGCTCTTTTACTTTTATTCTTGGTTCTTTCCATCTCAGCAGTAGCCATTGTTCTCAGGCAGAAATACAGAGGTGAACATGCATGATCAGGTTAAAATAAGGGTGAAAAACGTAAATTTTTTCTACAGAAAAACCCAGGCTTTGAAAAACATTAGTCTGGATATATATAAAAATAAAGTGACCGCTTTAATCGGGCCCTCAGGATGTGGAAAATCAACTTTTATCCGTCTTTTCAACAGAATGAATGAATTAATCCCCGGAACCAGGTTCGAAGGGGAGATTTATCTGGATGATCAAAATATTTTTTCTCAGGGAATAGATGCGGTCGAAATCAGGCGCCGGATAGGTATGGTCTTCCAGAAACCAAATCCTTTTCCTAAAAGTATTTTTGATAACCTGAGTTATGGGCTAAAGATCAATGGCCTAAAAGATAGAAAAAAAATCCAGAACAAGGTTGAAGAATCTCTCCATAAATCGGCTTTATGGGATGAAGTTAAGGACAGGCTTCATGAAAACGCCTTGTCGCTTTCCGGAGGGCAACAGCAAAGATTATGCATTGCCCGGTGTCTGGCAGTTGAACCGGAAGTGATTCTCTTTGACGAGCCTTGTGCCAGCTTAGATCCGATATCCACCAAAAAAATTGAGGAGCTTATTGAAAAATTGAGTAAAGACTATACCATTGTTATTGTTACCCACAACATGCAGCAGGCAGCCAGAGTCTCCCAATTCACCGCCTTTCTTTATCTTGGGAGTCTAATAGAATATGCACCTACCGATGAAATGTTTACTGTTCCCAAGGAAAAATTAACCGAGGAATATCTAAGCGGAAGATTTGGCTAAAAAGGGATTGAAATGAAAAAAAAGAAAAAAGTTCTTTTTATTTGTACTCATAATTCTGCCCGGTCTCAAATGGCGGAAGCTTTACTTACTTCCATAGCAGGAGACAAGTATCAGGTTTCAAGCGCCGGCACCGAGCCCGGCAGAGTTCACCCCATGGCTGTTCAGGTTATGAAAGAAATCGGCCTTGATATCTCTCAAGCTGAATCAAAAAGTGTTCATGAATTTATAGAAACAAAATTTGATTATATTGTCACTGTCTGTGATACAGCCAAAGAATCCTGTCCCTTTTTCCCCGGAAAAGGATCCAGGATTCATAAAAGCTTTGCGGATCCGGCCGCATTTTCCGGAAGCCCGGAGGAAATTTTAAACAAGTTTAGGGAAATAAGAGATGAGATTGATTCTTGGTTAAGAGTAACTTTTTCCTGAGGCCAGGAATTATTTGGAGGAAAGATGCTGGCAGCCGAAATAATAAAAATAAAAAAGGAAGTGGTGGAGTTTTCAGGTTTGGTCGAACGAATGATAGAAAAAAGCCTTTCGGGTCTTAAAGAAAAAAATGAAAATTTGCTGAGGGAAGTTATTAATGGAGATGAAAATAAGGCCAATGATTTTGAAATAAATATTGAAGAGAACGGAACCGTAATCATAGCCAGGTTCCAGCCCAGGGCCAAAGATTTAAGAGCCATTCTGATGATCCTTCAAATGAATAATGACCTTGAACGCATGGCGGATCATGCCGTAAATATCGCTGAATCGGCTCTTTTTCTTATAAACAAACCTCAAGTTAAACCTTTAATCGATATTCCGGTTATGGGAGAAACGGCAATTTCTATGGTCAAAGACAGCCTTGATTCTTTTGTGGAGGAAGACCCTGTTTTAGCCAAAAGTGTTTGTGAACGGGATAATATAATTGATAATCTTCAAGAACAAATATACAGGGAATTAATAACTTATATGCTCTCAGATCCTTCAACAATCGAAAGAGCTCTTCAACTGATGAGAATTTCCAATAATCTTGAGAGGATTGCCGACCTGTCAACCAATATCTGCGAGGATGTCATTTATATCGTTAAGGGAGAAATAATTAAGCATCAAAGGGAAGAAGATTGAGCTTCGGTTATAATAATAGGAGAGGCTGAGGGATTTAAGGGATTTATCCTTTGAGCCAGGGAAAAGAGAAACGGATAACTGTCTTTTAAGTGACAGGTGTAGTTAATCCATTCGCGGGTTAACTGGGAATAGGCACGTTTCAAATCTCCTATAAGGTGTTCATAATCAGATTCAGGGAGCTGAGTCAGTTTGTCGCCCCGAAAATCCAGTTCTTCTCCCAAATGGAAAACAGCCCAGAGTAAATCAGTGAAACTCTCATGTTCCAAGAGATTCGGGTTCTCCAGCAACCGAAGGAGGAAGGTCCGCTTATCCTGGAGAAAATCTCTTAAATGAATCAATTCTTTCTTGTCGATTTTTGCTGAATAAGGAAACCGGATGGCTGCCTCAGCTGCTTTTTTAAAATCTTTTTGTGTCCAGTCGCTTTTTATGGTCAGTTTTTCCTTTAGCTGACCGGCATTCTCAATAAAAATTGAAAACATCTCCAGAAGCTCCAAACCGACTTCACTAAAGAAAGCGCCAATAACCATGTTGAGCTTTTTCATGGTGGAGCGTTTTTCCCTTTGGGCAAGGAGTCTTTCAATAAGGACAATGACCAAAAGGACATCAAGAAAAAGAAAACCCATATCTCCTATCATATAAATAAAAATATGGTGAACATTCCTGAAAATTAAATAGTGAATGAAGTAAGTTAGGGCTGAAGCCAGTACCAGGACTAAACTTAATTGGACTATCCAATTGAATCTTAATTTCATGGCAGGATAACCTCCCTGATTGAGATTGAACTTCAAGATTGTATGCTATATTCAGGCTGCAAATTTGTCCAGAAAAAAAGGGGGACGTTCCCCAAAGGGACTCCCTTTTTCCTGAAGAAATGAGTTTATTGCGTTACAGGTATTACTCGCGTTTATCTAGTTTTTTCAGTTTGTTTGGAAGGATAAAAGATAGAAAGGCGAGAAGAGTGAGAAAAGTAGAAGGCATTCGCAGAAATTAAAATTGACAGAAATTTCCTATATAGCTTAAAATTAATAATTCCAAGGAGAAAGCATATGAGAGAAATAAAAACACTTCTGTGTCTTTTCCTGGGATTAACGGTCTGTTTTGTTTTTTTTGTCAAGGTCGGAGCATATTCTTCGGAATATGATCTGATAATCAAGAACGGATGGGTTATAAACGGCACCGGGAATCCGTGGTTCAAGGCCGATATCGGAATCAAAGGCAGTTTAATTGAGAAAATCGGTTGGATTGACCGTTCTTCAGGAAAGATAATAATTGAGGCTGAGGGATTGATTGTTGCTCCCGGGTTTATTGATGTCCATACCCATTGCGACAGAGGAATTTTAAAGATTCCTACTGTTGATAACTATATCATGCAAGGGGTGACTACCATTATTGGGGGTAACTGCGGCGGCCATCCTTATCCTTTAAATGAACTTTTCCAACAAGCGGAAAAGATTGGAATTTCCCCTAATTTCGGTTGTCTAATAGGTCACAATACAATTCGACAAGAGGTTATGGAATATCGTGTAGGCCCTCCTTCTGCTGATGAAATGAAGCGGATGAAAGAACTTATCAATCAAGAGATGAAAGCAGGGGCCCTGGGATTTTCCACCGGTTTAGCCTATCTTCCCGGAATATATTCAACTACCGAAGAAATTGTTGAACTGGCATCGGCCGTGGCTCCATATGGAGGTGTTTATACTTCCCATATCAGGGATCAAGGAGACCGTATAACAGAAGCTATTGAAGAGGCCATCACTGTTGGAGAAAAAAACAACATTCCGGTCTTAATCTCTCATATCAAATTGGCCAAAGATAGTATCTGGAATGAGACGGAAAGAATTACAGACCCGGTAGAAAAAGCCAGAAACAAAGGAATAGAAGTTTTCCTCGACCAATACCCTTATACCGCCACCTCATCCGGTTTTACCAGCAGTTTCCCTTCTTTTGTTTTTGAAGGGGGCAGGGAAAAATTCATCCAGCGTCTGAATGATCCCGAAATCTACAATAAAGTTAAAGAATTTATCATTGAGAAAAGATTGTCTTCCAGTAAGAGAATAGATATGCTGGAAACAATCTATATTGCCTCCTGTCAGAAAAATCCTGAATATGAAGGTAAAAATATAAAGGAAATTTTGCTGGCCAAGGGAATTAAACCCGGTGTCAGCCAGGCAGCTGATTTGATAATTGAAATTGAGAAGAACGGAGGAGCTCAGGGTGTTTTTTTTCAAATGGATGAGAAAGATGTGGAAGAGCTGATGAAGCTTACCTATACCATGCACGCATCAGACGGAGGAGTACAGATATTGAATGAAGGGGTGCCGCATCCCCGGAATTACGGAACCTTCCCCAGGATATTTTCTGCCTACGTAAGAGAAAAAGGTGTTCTTACCGTAGAAGAAGCAGTTAAGAAGATGACTTCTCTTCCGGCTCAGGTTTTTCGTTTAGAAAGACGAGGCTTGATTCAGATAAGTATGTTTGCCGACCTAACCATTTTTAATCCCCGGGAATTTAAGGATCAAGCCACTTATTCCAACCCTCATCAGTATAGTCAAGGTCTTAATTATGTCATAGTCAATGGAGAAATTGTGGTGGCGGACAACCGTCATACGGGAAAAAAACCGGGACTGATTCTCTACGGATCCGGTTATGAAAAAAAGGAGGACAGTTGATAATTAAAAAAATAAGCAAGGTTCAAGAAACCAAGCTCGAACAGCCCGATATTAAAGGAGTTAAAAGAAAAATACTTTTAGGGCCGCAAGACGGCTCAATAAATATTGTTATGAGGCTTTTTCGCCTTGAACCCGGAGGACATACCTATGACCATTCCCATCCTTTTGAACATTTGGTCAAAGTAGAAAAGGGAAGGGGAGAGGTGGTTGATGAAGAGGGTAAAGAAAATATCTTGGAACGGGACTCAGTTGTCTTCATTAAACCTGGGGAAAGACATCAATTCAGGAATACCTCCAATGAACCGTTTGAGTTTTTGTGCATTATTCTAAATCAGGAGGATTCCGTCTGAAAGAAAAAAAGTTCCATGAAATTCAAGACCAATAGGGCTATTGAGTTTCTCCTGGCGAGGGGGAATCTCCCCATACTTTTCTGGTTGAAGAAAGATATTCTTCAGGTGCCTGTTGACAGAGAGAAGAAAAACCTGAAAAAGTATGCCGAACGCATCAGGATTCTGGAGAGCCAGCTACCCTATGGAGGCTGGGGCCGGAAGAAATCAGGGAGCGAATCCCGTTGGGAAAAAACTCATTTTATTGTGGAAACTCTCCAGAACATTCTCAAGCTCTACATATATGGATGTACTTTTGATGATGATGGAATTCAAAGAGCAGTTGAATTTCTCTACTCAACTCAAAGCGAAGAAGGTGATTTCCGCGGAGCTTATCTCAATGAGTTTGCTCCAACTTATCATTCACTTACGCTGGAAGTACTGTGCCTTTTAGGTCTGGACATGGACTCCAGAACGCAAAAGGGTTTTCAGTGGCTGATCGATAACCGCCAGGAGGATGGAGGGTGGGCTATTCCTTACAGGACAGTAGATAAAGAAACCTTGAAAGATAGATATTCCAATAAAAATCCTCAACAATTTGAACCCATTCGACCTGATAGAACAAAACCTTCCTCACACTTAGTAACTGGAATGGCTTTGAGAGCCTTGAGCTTAAGTTCCAAATGGAGGGAAAGCCCGGAAGTCCGCATAGCAGGAGAGTTTTTGGCCGGCAGATTTTTCAAACAAGACCTCTATGATGATCGGAAGGAAGCTTTTTACTGGGAAGAAATTATTTATCCATTCTGGGCTACCGACATCCTCAGCAGCCTTGATACCCTCTCCAGACTTGGTTTTCCCATTGAAGACCGGCGGATACAAACTGCCCTCCATTGGCTGCAAAAAAAACAAACTCCTCAGGGATATTGGCAGGCAGGATACGAGAAAGCAACCCTTGAAGACCACCTGTGGGTGACTTTTGCTGTTCTTAGAGTGTTAAAATTTTTCAGAATCCTTGAAATTTAAAACAAGTCCAGATTTTTTCTTCAACAGATATATTCAGTGGTTTGTTCTTCGATTTCTTCCAGAATCTGTTCCAGCCGCTCCGTCTCATTCATGAAATCACTGATAAGAGAATTATTTTTTTGGTAATACTCGGGTTCAAGGTCGATATTCTGCAAGGTTGAGTTTTCAAAACAAATGCGAATATTGCGGACAAGATTTTTTAATGAATTCAGATCAAATAATTGGTTTTCCAGCAGGTATTCGGCCTCGTCGTGGTAGTGCTGGAAAACACGAGACCATTCCCAATTGTTTCCTTTATGAAGGATCCTGGTTAAAGAGAGTAGGCTTTGGCCTAATTCCTGAATTCTCCATTTAGCTACTTTTTGCATAAGTGGGGTATAATGAAGTTTCTTTAAAAAAAAATCAAGTCTTTGAGAAAAATTTTTTATGATGGTAATATAATTTTCTCTTGAAATATTATTTCAGTCTCGGCAGTAATTTAGAGGTTAGAAGGACAAATCTAATCCGGGCTCTCCGGGCTTTGGAGAAAGAAGGTCTTAAACTCCTTCAGGTATCTTCCCTCTATGAAACCCAACCGGTTGATTTTATTGAACAACCATGGTTTTTAAATTGTGCTGTAATAGGAGAAAGTTTTTTGTCCCCGCAGAAAATTCTTCTTATTATCCAACAAATAGAATTAAAACAAGGCCGGATTAGAGATGAAACCAAAGGGCCTCGATTGATTGATATCGACATTATTTTGGTGGAAAATCAGATTATTAAAACTCCTTGGCTGACCGTTCCCCATCCACGCCTGGAGAAACGCAACTTTGTTTTAATCCCCTTGACAGAAATTGCTCCGGACAAAATTCATCCGGTGTTTAATAAATCCATCGAACAGCTTTTAAATGAAAGTCCTGACCGCTCTTTAGTGTATCCGGTTGGCCCTTTCTGGCTGGTCAAGCCGCAGCCAGCAAAATAAAAACGATTTTTTTAATTTATTGAAGGAGGATATCTTAATGAGATTAAACAAACCGACAAATTTGATGTTTTTGCTTATTTTTATTTCTTTTATGTCCATTGGAGCAGCCGCTGCAGAGCAGCAATTCACCCTGGAACAAGTAATGAGTTATGCTTTTCCCTCCAATTTGACTGTTTCTCCGGCAGGTGACACGGTTGCCTGGGTCTTCAATCAGGAAGGAAAAAGGAATATTTGGATCGCCAACGGACCGGAATACAAAGCTATTCAGTTAACCGGTTACGATCTTGATGACGGGCAGGAATTGGGTTCCCTTTCTTTTAACTATGACGGAACAATCCTGGTATATGTTTGGGGAGGAAATGCTAACCGAGCTGGTGAATACCCGAATCCCACTTCTGATCCCGATGGAGTGGAGCAGACTGTCTGGGCAGTTCCAGTGGCTGGTGGAGAACCCTGGAAAATAGGGGAGGGGAATAATCCTCTTCCTTCTCCAGTAAAAAACGAAATTGTTTATTCCCTTAGAGGTAAAATAATTTATTGTTCCCTTGAAGAAGAAAGTAAGTCACGGCTTCTTTTTAAAGCCAGGGGACGTAATGGTTCACCCCGGTGGTCGCCAGATGGAAAGAAACTGGCTTTTGTCAGCTCGAGAGAAGGCCATAGTTTTATCGGCCTCTATGATTTTGAATCTCACAAAATCACCTGGCTTGTTCCTTCCGTAGATAGAGATGGGTATCCGGTTTGGTCTCCCTGCGGGAAGTTTCTGGCCTTTATTAGATTTCCCGGAGTGGGAGAATACTCATTCCGTGGTGGCAGATCTTTTTCAATAATGGTGGCTGAGGTGGAGAAAAAAACAGCCCGAGAAGTATGGCGCTGCCCCAATGAAACCGGTGGGTTTGCCCAGTATTATCCTGCCGAGACTCTGCGCTGGGCAGCTGATGGTCACCTGGTTTTTTACTCTGAGCATGAAGGCTGGATGCATCTTTACTCTCTTCCTCTTAAAGAAGGCTCACTTATTTGTCTTACTCCTGGTGAGTTTGAGGTTGAGGACAGCTTCCTTTCGACCGACGGAAAGACCATAATCTTCAATTCAAATGCTAATGACATTGACCGTAGACATCTTTGGTCGGTAAGTGTTTCCGGAGGAAAAGTAAGTCAGTTAACCAAGGGAGAAGGTATTGAATGGGCACCTGTTCTAACCAAAGAAAACAAGGACTTGGTATTTTTCTGTTCCACTTCGTCTCAACCGGCAGCCCCGGCAATTATGAGAGGGGGTAAAGATGGAATTGAGCTATTAGCACCTGAACTTATCCCAGATGATTTTCCTAAGGAATTATTAGTTAAACCAAAGCAGGTTATACTTAAAGCTCCGGACGGCTTAAAAATTCACGGCCAGCTTTTTCTTCCCAAAGAGGCGAAATCTGGAGATAAAAGACCAGCAGTAATCTTCATGCACGGCGGTCCTATCCGTCAAATGCTTCTTGGCTGGCACATGAGAGGCTACTACCACAATGCTTATGCTTTAAATCAATATCTTTGTTCTCTTGGATATGTTGTTTTTTCGGTTAATTTCAGATCAGGTATCGGCTACGGGTATGATTTTAGAACAGCTCCGAACCAAGGACCAAGAGGAGCATCTGAATACCAGGATATTGTGACTGCCGGACGATATCTCCAAAAGCGTCCGGAGGTAGATCCTGAAAAAATAGGTCTCTGGGGTGGTTCTTATGGAGGTTATCTGACAGCCTTGGGATTAGCCCGGGATTCAGAACTTTTTGCAGCCGGTGTTGACCTCCACGGTGTTCATGACTGGTCATTGCGGGGCAGAAGAAGAAACGGCGGCGGCTGGGGAATTAGTGGAGAAGAAATGATGAGCTCTGCTTTCCGGTCATCTCCTGTGGCCGACGTCTATTTCTGGACATCGCCTGTTCTTTTTGTACATGGGGACGACGATAGAAACGTTGATTTCATTCAGACTACAGATTTAGTACAAAAACTTCGCCAACTCAAAAAGGCTGAGATTGAATTACTGATAATTCCGGATGAAGTTCACGGCTTCCTTCGGCATCAAAATTGGCTTAAAGTTTATTCTGCTGCGGCCGACTTTTTTGACCGCTATTTAAAAAATAAGAAAGAATAAAATTCTCACTGATACTTAACCTGGATTATTCACGAGTCATTAATCTGCTATTTTTGGATATTCCAGGTTAGAAAGCATCTTTAATATGGTGAAGGTCAAACTTTCCGTTTTCATTGAGGACTAAAGAGATTACATCAAAACGGCACGGCTGGCCAAAGAATTTGTTTTCTTCCAAATAACCATAAGCGGTTTTTTTAAGCTTATTCTGCTTGGCGGGGGAAACCGATTCCTCGGGATAGCCGAACTCTGTGGTTTTACGGGTTTTTACTTCAATAAAAACCAGAGTATTTCCTTCTCTAGCAATTATATCTATTTCACCACGGTGGTAACGGTATCTTTTAGCAAGAAGCTTATAACCAGTTTTTTTTAGATATTCGATAGCAAAGGCTTCCCCTTTTTTCCCTGTAATAAGATGCGAACTATTCATGTTTTAAAACATTTTTCACTAAAGAAACAGATTCCAGCTTTAAACTACAGTCAAAAGACTCTATTTTTTCATTCCAGGCCGGACAATTTTCCACCTGACTCCTTCTTTGGTATCTTCCAGCAGAATACCCTGTTCTAATAGTTCATTTCTTATCCGGTCAGCTTCAGCGAAATTCTTTTCCGCTCTGGCTTTTTGCCGTTGCTCAATTTTGTTAAGAATTTCTGGGGGGAGTTCAGCTTCTTCCTCAGGAGGAAGTACGGCTAGTATCCGGTTAATTTTATTAACCACTTCAAGGACGGTTTCCTGGTCTTCTGAAAAAAGATCCCCCTCATTCAAGGCTGTATTTACTTTCCGTATCATTTCGAAGAGAGAAGAGAGGGCAGCAGAAATGTTTAGATCATCGCTCAAGGACGAAAAGAATTTTTCCTCAGTTTGCAATAATAAAGTTTTTATTTGAGGATTATTTCCAGGTGATAATTTACAAAAGCGTATTTCATAGAGAAAATCTTTGATTCTTTGAATAGAGGCTTCAGCTTGTTTCAGGGAATCAAAAGTAAAATTAAGCATCTTTCTGTAATGAGTGGTTAGCAGAAGAAATCTAAGAGATAGCGGATCAACTCCTTTGGCCACAAGGTCGCGTAAAGTGAACTGGTTTCCCTTGGACTTGGACATTTTTTCGCCTTCAACTACCAGGTGATGGCAGTGGAGCCAAAAGTTTACAAATTTTTTGCCGGAAAAGGCCTCCGACTGGGCTATTTCATTTTCGTGATGGGGGAAAATATTATCTACTCCTCCGCAGTGGATATCGAAAGTTTCACCCAGATACTTGGTGCTCATGGCTGAACATTCGATGTGCCAGCCGGGTCGGCCAGGGCCCAATTCTGTGTCCCAATAAGGCTCGTTGTCTTTTTTTTCTTTCCAGAGAGCAAAATCATGGATGCTTTCTTTTTCATACTCATCAGCATCGATGCGGATACCGGTTTTAAGTTCGGTAAGGTTTACCCTGGAAAGTTTTCCATAGTTCTTGAACTTGGAGATATTGAAGTAAATGGAGCCTTCTTTTCGGTAGGCATAACCTTTTTCCAGAAGCCCCTTGATGATTGTCACCATTTCCGGAATGTGCCGGGTGGCCCGGGGATAGAAATCGGCCCGCTGGATATTCAGTTTGTCAATGTCTTCGAAAAAAGCGTCAATATATTTTTGGGTGTATTGGGAAAGAGATACCCCTTCTTTTTTGGAACCGGTAATTGTTTTGTCGTCCACATCGGTAATATTCATTACCTGGGTAACTTTATAGCCTGACTCCTTAAGAAACCGCTTCAGCAGGTCTTCGAAAACATAAGCCCTGAAGTTTCCTATATGGGCGTAATCGTAGACAGTGGGACCGCAGGTATAGAGCCTTACTTTTCCCGGCTCGAGGGGACGAAAGGCCTCTATCCTCCCTCCGAGAGTATTGTAAAAACGAATCATAAAAAAGATATTAAGGGAATTCTAAACCGAGGTCAATAAGGTAAATTGACCCTGCCGGGATTTTATGTCATAATCCCATGCTAAAATTTAATTGAGCCTTCTAAAAACAATATCTCGTACAGACAAGGAAAACCGAAAGGATAATTCCCCATGCAGCCACGTAATCGAATAGGGATAAGACGGGAAGATAAAAACATGTGGGAAAGAAGAGTTCCCTTGATTCCGGCTCATGTTAAAGAATTTCGCCTTAAGAACAACTTGGAAATAACTATCCAGCCTTCCCAGATAAGGATTTTCCAAGACGAAGACTACCTTAATGTTGGGGCCAGGGTAAATGAAGATCTATCCAGTTGTCAGGTTATTATGGCTGTTAAAGAAATTCCTTCCCGGTTAATTGAACACAACAAAGTGTATATCTTCTTTTCCCATACCACTAAGGGTCAATCCCACAATATGCCTATGCTTCGAACCTTAGCTGAGAAAAAATGTACTCTCATTGATTACGAGAAAATAAGTGACCAGAACGGAAACCGTCTGGTGTTCTTTGGGATTCAAGCAGGACAGGCCGGGATGCTTTATACCCTCTGGGCTTATGGTCAAAGAATGAGCAGAGAAGATAAAAAAGATGGCCCTTTTTTGTCTTTGAAACAGGCTTGTCATTACGGAAGCCTGGTGGAGGCAAAAGAAGAAGCCAAGAAAGTTGGTTGGGAAATTTATAATAAAGGTCTTCCTCCTTCTCAAACTCCTTTAATTTGCGGTTTTATGGGATACGGTCATGTTTCCAGAGGAGCCCAGGAGATTTTTGATCTTCTTCCGGTAGAAGAAATTTCTCCCGGCGAACTTGAAGATTTCTTCAAAACAAAGGCTTATTCATCTCATAAAGTGTACAAAGTTATTTTTAAAGAAGAACACATGGTTAAGCCGCAAGACTCGTCTTCAAGGTTTAATCTGGATGAATATTATCAGTATCCTGAGCGCTATATTTCTATATTTGATCAATACCTTGAGCAGTTCTCAATCTTAATGAATTGCATTTATTGGTCTCCCCAATTCCCGCATTTTGTATCCTTGGAAACCTTGAAAAAGCTGTGGGCTGATAAAAAACAACCACTTTTAAAGGTTATCGGAGACATTTCCTGTGATATCAAAGGAACAGTCGAATGTAATTTCCGGACCACAACTCCGGACAATCCAGTCTATATTTATAATCCCGAAGAAGGAAAAATCACGGGTGGATTCGAGGGAAGGGGAGTGGCGGTTATGGCTATTGATAATCTCCCGGCAGTAATTCCTTTGGAGTCTTCTGTTTTCTTCAGTAAAACCTTGAAACCTTATATTCCCCTACTGGATGAAGTTGATTTCGGAAGCAGCTTTGAATCCTTATCCCTGCTTCCAGAGCTGAAAAAAGCAGTTATTTTGTATCAGGGAGAATTTACTCCTTCTTTCAGCTATATGAAAAAGTTTATCGAGAATATTCCGTCATGATAATGAATCGAATTCTTGTCCTGGGAGCCGGCTTTGTTTCCAAGCCATTGGTTAGGGAGCTTCTGACTCACTCCCAATTCCGGGTGACAGTTGCTGACATTAATCTTTCAGCTGCGCAGGAAGTAACCTCCGGCCATCCCAATGCTGAGGCGGTCTGTCTCAACCTGAATAATAACAGAAAGGAGCTTAAAAAGTACATTTCTCATACTGACCTGGTCATAAGCATTGTTCCCAAAGAATATCATCCGGAAATTGCCGTCTGCTGTGTGGAGTTAGGCAAGCCGATGATTACTACTTCCTATGTTGATAAGAGAATAAAGTCTCTTCATAAAAAAGCCTTGAAGGCAGAAGTTTTATTGCTCAATGAAATGGGGCTTGATCCGGGAATTGACCACATGGAGGCCTCAAGAATCATCCAGGAAGCAGCCAGAAAAGGCGGCCAGGTAGAAGAATTTATTTCTTATTGCGGAGGGCTTCCTTCCCCGGAATCTGTTGATAATCCTCTAAAATACAAGTTTTCTTGGAGCCCTCGAGGAGTCCTTCAGGCCTGTAAAAGACCGGTCGCCTATCTTTCCAAAGATAAAGCTGTCCGGGTTTCTGCTGAAGACCTTTTCAAGAATCCTGAAATAGTAAGTGTAGGAAAGCTGGGTGAATTTGAAGGCTACCCCAACGGAAATTCTCTTCCCTACGGTGAACTATACGGGACAGAGAAAGTCAAGACACTCATCCGCGGAACTCTCCGCTATAAGGGCTGGTGCAAAAACATTCATGCCTTAAAAGAAGCAGGTTTTTTCAATGAAAAAAGGACTGAAATAGAGGGAAAAAATTATCTTGAATATACAGCCTGTTTATTGGGCATTAAGGGAGAGAAAATAAAAATAAGGGAGAGATTGGAGGAAAAACTTAAAAAGGAAAAGAAACTATTTTTACTGCCAATCTTAGAATGGCTTGGTTTTCTGGGAAAAAAACCTCTCCCCAAAAAAACTATATCTCCCCTCGAGCTTTTATCTTTTCAGATGCAAAAAAAAATGCAGTATGGAAAAGGGGAGAGGGATATGATAGTTCTTCAGCATACTGTTGACATCACTTATCCCGGACAAAGGAAAGAAAGAGTGGTATCCTCGATGATAGTTTACGGCGAGCCTGACGGAGACTCGGCTATGGCCAGGACGGTCGGCCTGCCGGCAGCTATCGGAGCCAAGTTAATTCTAAATAAAAAAATTCCTCTTACAGGGATTCAGATTCCCGTCCACCCTTCTATTTATCAACCCGTGCTGTCCGAGCTTAAAAAAAGGGGAATTTTTTTCACCGAGGAAAGAAAGACTCTTTCCTAAAACACCCCCATGGATTATTGGCGAAACGCGATTAACGCTATTAACGTTTTTTTTATTCGCCTCTTTCTTCTCCCTCTATCGCTCATCCCGTATTTCTTTTCAACTAAATAAACCAAACAAACTACATAAACGAGATAAACTAAATAGACGGAACAGACCTATCGGCGTTTGACAAATCTGAAAGAGAGTGTAAATTTATATTGTAAGAAAGTTCAATTAAGTTTTATTAATGCAAGGGAGGTTCAATTGAAAAGAGAACCTGCAGTGGCCGGATATTTTTATCCCGGTCAGAAAGAAGCATTGCTCAGCATGATTAAGGAAATGAGTGTCTCCGAATCGAAGAAGGATAAATCTCTGGCTGTAATTTCTCCCCATGCAGGCTACCAATACTCCGGTCCTGTAGCCGGAGCGGTTTTTTCATCTGTTATTTTACCAAAAAAATTTATTCTCTTGGGGCCATCTCACCGGGAAGTTTACTCTATTATGTCTGTAATGTCTGAAGGAAGTTGGAAAACTCCTCTGGGGGAGGCAGCTATTGATGATAAACTGGCTCAAAAAATAAAGAAAAATTGTTCCAGGCTAAGGGAAGATCCAGTAGCTCATAAGCATGAACATTCTTTGGAAGTCCAATTGCCTTTTATCCAGTATCATGTTAAAGATTTTTCCTTTGTTCCCATCAGCATTTCCTATATCGCTCAGTATGAACATCTTGAGGAACTTGCCGGAGCCATAGTTAGTGCTCTTCAGGATGAAGATGATGTTCTTCTGGTAGCCAGTACGGACATGAGTCATTATGTCGACCAGAATACAGCTAAAGAAAAGGACTTTTTAGCCATTAAGAAGATAGAAAAACTGGACCCAGCCGGGCTATTCCAGGTTGTCCAAAAGGAAAATATCAGCATGTGCGGTTATTTGCCTTCAGTAGTTGCTGTGGTAGCTTCCAAGGCCCTGGGAGCAAAAAAGGCGGAGCTCATCAAGTATCAAACCTCTGGGGATGTGACCGGCAATTACAACGAGGTTGTTGGTTATGCTGGAATGAGGATCGTTTAAAACAGCTCTTTTTTTTTAAGCCAACCGGACCACTGAAAGAAAAATCATTTTCCTTGTCTATTTGACAATTTTCAGGTCATAATGCTATAAATTTGATGGAGAAAGAGTTGAAAAATCTTCAGTTAAGAGAAAAAGATAGGCATATTTTCAACCTGATTGTTGAAGAATACTTGTCTACTGGAAGACCGGTTAGCTCAGATGTTATTTCCAGCCGGAGCCGGCTCCCGGTTTCATCAGCTACAGTTCGAAATATTATGGCCAAACTGGAAAAACAAAATTATCTTTATAAACCTCATTCATCATCAGGAAGAATTCCTACCGATTTAGGCCTGAGGCTTTATGTCAATCACCTTTATAACCAGGCAATTGCTCCCGGGGATTATATCGAATTACCGGCTGAAGAATTTTCTCTTAAGAAAGGGGATTTGGATTCGCTGCTTCGTCAGGTATCCCAGACTCTTTCCAAGTATTCAGATAATCTGGGATTCGTCATTTCTCCAACTATTTCCAGGATGAATTTTAATCATATAAGAATGATTCGCATTGCCGAAGAAAAAGTAATGATTATTCTGGTTACTACATTTAATCTGGTGCTGACCGAAATCATTGAACCAACAGTGTCCATTACTCAGACAGAGTTGGATAGAGCCTGCCGTTTTATCGAGGAAAATTTCAGGGGAAAAAGGCTGGTGGATGTCAGGGACTATTTACTGAAAGAATTTCCCAAATACAGGATGCGAGTTGAAGTCATACTGCAAAAATTGACAGACTTGCTCAAAGCCTATTCTGTTCATCAGGAATCAGAGCAGAAAATAATTCTCCAAGGAGCAGCCAAGCTGCTGGAAAAACCTGAGCTTTTTGACATGAAAAGGCTTCAATCTCTTTTTCAAAAATTTGAAGAAAGAGCCAAACTGGCCAAACTTCTTTCCGATTTCATTAGCCTTGACAGAGTAAAAGTAATAATTGGCTCAGAACTGGAGCTTCCCGATATCTCAGATTGTTCACTCATACTATCCCACTATGGCTATGAAAGGCAAATCCTGGGATCCCTGGGAATTATAGGCCCGAAGAGAATTCCTTATAGGAAAGTTATCCCTCTTGTTGAATATGTAGCTCGAAAATTAAGTCAAACCATCAGTGTTCATTAACAAGGAGGTTATTATGACAGAAGAAAGAGAAGAAAAAAAAGAAGAAAAGCAAGATGACCTGAAAAACATAGAAATCGAGTACGTTATTGACAAGAAAAAAACCAGCAGGAAGACTTCAGCTTCTCCTTCAAGCAATGCTGATAAAGCTGAAGAGCAAGAAGAAATTAAATCCCTTAAAAAGAAGCTCAAGAAGAAAGAAGAAGACCTGGAGGAACTTAATAATAAAGTAGAAAAACTAAGAGAAGAAGTTTTGAGGCATATGGCTGACAAAGAAAACCTTCGTAAAAGGATTGAGAAAGAAAAAAGTGAATATTTTCAGTTCGCCATGAGCGAATTTCTCAAAGATATTCTGGGAATTCTGGATAATTTTGAAAGGGCTTTAAAAAGCCAGGATAACCAACAATCAGCCGGTTTTAAAGAAGGCGTGGCCATGATTTATAAACAGCTAAAGGATTTTGTCTTCAAACAAGGAGTTGAACCGGTTAAAATTGAAGATAACCGGTTCGACCCGCGGCTCCATCAAGCTTTTATCACTGAGGAGTCAGATGAAGTTAAAGAAATAGAAATTGCCGAGGAACTTCAGCAAGGCTATCTGCTTCATGGAAGATTATTGAGACCCAGCCTGGTTAAAGTCAAAATTCCCCGGAAAAAGGAGGAATAATGGGCAGGGTTGTCGGTATTGATTTGGGAACAACCTATTCCTGCTTAGCTTATCTTGAAGGTATTGACCCCAAAGTGATTCCCAATCTGGAAGGACTCCCGACTACTCCTTCAATGGTGAGTTTTACTCCTATGGGAGAACAATTAATCGGAACCTTGGCCATGAGGCAAGCTTTGACCAACCCGGATAAGACAATTTATGCAGTAAAGAGACTTATGGGAAAAAAGTTTTCTTCTTCAGAAATACAGTCTTTTATCTCCAGAATCCCATATAAATTAATTGAAGCTCCTAATGGAGATATTTTAATCGACCTGGGGTCAAATCATATTTCTCCCCAGGAAATATCCTCTATGATTATACGTTATTTGAAAAGGTGTGCCGAAAGCTACTTTGGTGAAAAAGTAACTGAAGCAGTGATCACTGTTCCTGCTCATTTTGATGATCATCAAAGGCAAGCTACCAAGGATGCAGCCAAAATAGCCGGACTGGATGTTCTCCGGATTATAAATGAGCCCACTGCAGCCAGTCTCGCTTTTGGCTTAGAACAGAAAAAAAACGGAACAATCGCTGTTTACGATTTCGGAGGAGGCACGTTTGATATAACAATCCTCGAAATTAACGACGGTGTATTTCACATTCTTTCTACCAATGGTGATACTTTTTTAGGGGGTGAAGATTTCGATACCCGGATAGTAGACTGGTTATTGGAAGAATTCCGCCATGAGACCGGCATAGAACTTGTCAAAGACAAATTCGCCCTTCAGCGTATCAGGGAATCTGCTGAAAAAGCCAAGAGAGAACTTTCTTATACTTTTGAGAGTGAAATACATTTACCCTTTATCACCTCTGATAAATCGGGGTCGAAACATATGAAAAAGACCCTCACCAGGCGTCACTTAGAAGAACTAACTATTGATCTGGTCAAAAAAACTTTTCCTAAGATTGAGCAAGCCCTGGATGATTCCCGTTTAGCAATAGAAAACATTGATTGTGTGATTCTGGTGGGGGGACAAAGCCGGATGCCTCTTATTAAAAAAATGCTCAAGGAATTTTTTCAAAAAGAGCCTATAGATTCCATTAATCCTGATGAGGCAGTGGCTATAGGAGCAGCCATCCAATCAGGTATATTGGAAGGCCGGATGAGTGACATAGTCCTTCTTCTCGATGTAACTCCCATATCATTGGGAATCGAAACTGAAAATGACCGATTTGTAAAAATTATCGAGAAGAATACTACTATTCCTACCAAGAAATCCACGGCTTTTACCACTGTGGAAGATAACCAAAGAAGGGTCAGAATTCATGTTCTCCAGGGGGAAGAAGAAACTGCTTCTCAAAATACCTCCCTGGCAGTTTTTGATCTGGTAGGTATTGAATTTGCTCCGGCCGGAGTTCCTCAAATAGATGTTACTTTTGAGATTGATGCCGATGGACTGGTTCGAGTCTCGGCCAAGGATGTGGTTACCAGAAGAGAACAGGGAATCGAGGTAAGACCATCTTCCGGCCTTAGTGCTCATGAAGTAAATCAAATCATCAAGAGAACTCAAGAAGAAACGGAGGTGGATGACCAAGATGAAACAGGACTACTATGAAATATTGGGGATATCGCGTAATGCTTCCCCAATAGAGATAAAAAAGGCTTATCGCCAGATGGCCTTAAAATATCACCCTGACAGAAATCCTGGAGACAAAGAGGCTGAAGATAAATTCAAAAAAGCAGCCGAGGCCTACAGTGTCCTCATTGACTCTGAGAAAAAATCCATCTATGACCGTTTCGGTCATGAAGGACTTCATGGGGAAGGCTTCGGTGGATTCAGGGGATTTAACTCCTCTGTTTTCCAGGATTTTGAGGATATACTGGGAAATTTCTTTAATTTTGGCTTCGGAGATATATTCGGTACAACTTCCAGAAGAAGGACTCCACAGCCGGCACAGGGGCAAGATCTGGGCTTGGAAATAAAGCTTACTCTCGAAGAAGCTGCTTTTGGAGTGGAAAAAGAAATAAAACTCCACAGAAAGGAGAGCTGCCCACAGTGTCATGGGAAAAAAATAAAACCAGGCACAGAAAAAGCTTCTTGCCCAAATTGCGGAGGAAGGGGGCAGGTCCGTTACCAACAGGGCTTTTTCACTGTTGCCAGAACCTGTCACCGTTGCCGGGGAACAGGTGAGGTAATTCCATTCCCTTGTGAAAAATGTCAGGGGACAGGAAAGGTAGCCCAGAAAAAATCCCTTAACCTCAACATTCCACCCGGAGTTGAGGATGGATTAAGACTTAGAGTGGAAGGAGAAGGAGAAGCTGGAGACCCCGGTGCTTCCAGAGGGGACCTCTATGTCCTTATGAGAGTGGAAAAACACAAATTTTTTCAGAGAGAAGGCAAGGATCTTCTCTGTGAAATACCTGTTTCTTTTACTCAAGCTGCTTTAGGAACCAGAATAGAAATTCCCACTCTTGATGGAAAAACGGAAATACTTAAGATCCCAGCCGGAACCCAAACAGGCGATGTTCTCCGTATTAAAGGTAAAGGAATGCCCGGCTTAAACAGTTCCCGGAGAGGAGATATTCTTGTCCGGATAAATGTTTCAACACCCGAAAATCTTTCCCATAAACAAAAAGAACTTCTTATAGAATTCGCCAGAAGCAGAGGTGAAAAGCTTGATGATATTGACCAGAGCTTTATGGATAAAATGAAAAACTTATTTCAACAAAGACAGTCTTGACAACAAATCGCTTTTTTGTTCATCCACGACAAATAAAAAGAACTTTTATTTATCTTGACGGTAATGAACATCACCATCTTAGCAGGGTAGCCCGGATTAAAACCAGTGAATTAATTCAACTATTCGATGACTCAGGACGGGAATTCATAGGAAAAGTTGAGAAAATAGAAAAGAACAAGACAATTATCCGGGTATTGAAAGAAACAGAGGTTATGGATGATAAAGTAAAAATATCTTTGGCTCAAGCCCTGCTTAAGTCAAAAAGTATGGAGTTTGTGATTCAGAAAGCAGCTGAACTTGGGGCTCACTCTTTTTTTCCTCTTTTAAGTGAAAGATGTGTTGTTAGACCTAAAGAAAAGCAGGCATTAAAATTAATACGCTGGAGAAAGATTTCCCTTGAAGCTTCCAAACAAAGCGGCCGGGGAATTGTTTGCCGGATTGATCCGCCAGCTTCCCAGGAGGAAATTCTCGAGAATTCCCAAGCTGAGCTAAAACTGCTTCTTTCCGAATCATCAGAAGGAGAAAAATTGTTAAAAGATATTCTTTTAACTCCTTTACTATCCAGAGACAAAAAAACTGGTTTTCCTTCATCGGTTTTATTGATCGTAGGGCCTGAGGGAGGCTGGACAGAGATGGAACAAAATTATATGATAAACAGCGGCTGTACAGCAGTCAGTTTAGGAAAATTTGTTCTTAGGTCTGAGACAGCGGCTGTAGCAAGCCTGGCAATGATTTCTCATTTCTGGAATGTGTGACATGTTTCTCCAGGGACAAAATGTGGGCAAATACAAGATCATCAGGTCACTGGGGAGCGGCGGGTTTGGAACCGTTTATTTAGCCAAAGACACCTGGCTTAACATCCAGGTAGCCATCAAGGTTCCTCATAAGCAGTCAACCGAACTTTTCAAGCTTCTAAAAGAGCCCCGCCTTCAGGCAGCCCTTAACCATCCTAATATCGTCAGAATGATTTCGGCTGAGAAGGCCAATAAGGTTTTTTTTATGGTTATGGAATACATTAAAGGTGTTTCCTTAGAGAAAATACTGGAAAAGAAGAAAATCCTGGACAGCTATCAAGCCATCGATTTCATTGTTCAAATATGCAGTGCAGTGGATCATGCTCACTCTTGTAAGATTATCCACAGGGACATCCGTCCTTCCAATATCATGGTTTCCGAACAAGGGGCAATCAAGATCACTGATTTCGGGACTTCAGCCTGGTTAAATAATGTCCCCTATGCTTCCACCCGGATTGGCTCCCCTCCTTATATGGCGCCCGAGCAATTTCAGGGAAAAGCCACTTTTCAATCGGATATCTATTCAATCGGATGCCTTTTTTATGAAATGATTATCGGCCGCCCTCCTATTTTCGACCCTGATCCCTTTAAAATTCTGGAAAAAGCCCAGGAAGGAAAAATCACTCCCCCCCGCCTGAAAAACAACAGAGTTCCCAAGGAAGTCGACCGGATCATCATGAGATGCCTTTCTTCAAAGACCGAAGACCGCTACCAGCGAGCTTCCGAAATTATTCGTGATATTTCAAAGTATAGAGGGAAAGACTCCATTAAATCTGAAATAGATGATATATTTGGCCGTATAAAAGCCAGAGAAGCTCGAAACAAGAAAGATTTTTGCTGGAACTGCCGGCGCCCATTGCCTTATAATGCCAAAGAGTGTCCCTATTGCGGAGAATCAGTTTAAAGATAAAAGAATGATTCATATTAATATCAACAAGATTTGTCAAAGGAGTTATTAATGAGTCCTTTTAATCCAAATGGAAAGATATGGATGAATGGCCACATAATTCCCTGGAATGAGGCCAAAATTCATATCGCATCCCATGTGATTCATTATGGAAGCTCGATATTCGAAGGTATGAGAGCCTATTGTAATAGCAAAGGAACAGCTATTTTCCGTCTGGAAGCACATCTTCGAAGACTTTTCAACTCAGCTAAAATTTATAGAATGGAGCTTCCTTATTCTATGGAGACATTGTTCCAGGCTGTTATTGAAACGGTAAAGGTCAATAGCTTCAAATCGTGTTATATCAGGCCGATAGTTTACCGTGGATATGGTTCCTTGGGAGTCAATCCCTTATCCAATCCTGTTGATTGTGCTATCCTGGTCTGGGAATGGGGGAAATATTTAGGAGAGGATGCTCTTGAAAAGGGAGTTGATGTTAAAGTTTCAACTTGGTCCAGGATGGCTCCTAACACCTTTCCAGCTTTAGCCAAGACAGGAGCTAATTATATGAATTCACAGCTCATTAAAATGGAAGCCGTTCTTGAAGGTTATTCCGAGGGGATTGCTCTTAATATCAGGGGACATGTCAGTGAAGGGAGCGGTGAAAACATATTTTTGGTAATGAATGGAGATATCTATACTCCACCATTGTCATCATCAGTACTTCCTGGTATCACCAGGGATTGTGTTATTGTTTTGGCCAAGGAATTAGGCTATACGCTTATCGAAGATACTATTCCCAGAGAAATGCTATATATTGCTGATGAAGTTTTTTTCACCGGCTCGGCAGCAGAAATTACTCCCCTTCGCTCAATTGATAAAATATTAGTGGGAAAGGGGAGAAGAGGACCTGTGACCCAGGAGCTTCAAGAAAGATATTTTGGCTATATTGAAGGTAAAACAGAGGACCGTTATCAATGGTTAACTTATATTTAAAATTAGTAAATTAAGGGGGAAAGATGGATATCGATGAATTGCTAAAAATCGCCATTGAAAGTGATGCCTCCGACTTGCATCTTAAAGCCGGAAATTTTCCAATCATTCGGGTACATGGAAAATTAAAATTATTGACCAGTTTTCCAAGATTGACAGTCAAGGATACTTTTGACTTGGCTGATCAGATCACAAACGATTACCAGAAAGATTTGCTGGAAAAAGAAATGGATCTTGATTTGGCCTACAGTGTGGCTGGTTTTGGGCGTTTCAGGGGGAGTGTTTATCATCAAAGAGGAAGTGTGGCTATTGTTCTGAGGGTCATTCCGCTTGAGGTAAAAACAATTAAAGAGTTATTGCTTCCCGAAATTCTGGAAAAAACAGCTCTCGAACAAAGAGGATTAGTCCTGGTTACAGGGACAACAGGTTCGGGAAAAACAACTACCCTGGCTGCCATGATTGATTATATTAATATGCACCGGGTGGAAAACATTATCACCATTGAGGATCCAATCGAATATCTTCACCGGGATAAAAAGAGCACCATCAGCCAGAGAGAAGTGGGGATGGATGTGCTCGATTTCTCCCGCGGCCTCAGAGCATCTCTAAGAGAAGATCCTGATGTTATTCTGGTCGGAGAAATGAGGGACAGGGAAACCATTGAAACTGCTTTGCTGGCTGCCGAAACCGGTCACTTAGTTCTCAGTACACTTCATACTTTGGATGCTCCTGAAACCATCAACCGGATTGTTTCTGTTTTTGCCCCTCATCACCAGCGCCAGATCCGGCTTCAATTAGCAAGCATCCTGAAATCTGTTATTTCAATGCGCCTTATACCCACCAAAGACGGCTCTGGAAGAGTGCCGGCAGTAGAAGTTATGGTTAACACTCCATATATAAGTGATTGTATTCAAGATAGAGAAAAAACTGTTCTTATTCGTGACGCTATAGCTGCTGGTGTTTCTCAGTACGGCATGCAAACCTTTGACCAGTCAATTTACATGCTTTATAAGGAAGGATACATTTCTTATGAGCAGGGGCTGCGTTATTCTTCCAGCCCGGATAACTTCAAGCTCCGGGTAATGGGTATCAGATCCACCCTGGATGTGGCTCTTGAAGACATGGAAAAGGCAATCGGCAAGATTAAAAGAGAAGAAGAGGAAGGAGGCAAAGAGGAAGAACTTGAATGAAAGCTCAGGAAATTCGTGAAACATTTTTAGATTTTTTTCACCAAAAAGACCACAAGATCGTTAAAAGTTCTTCATTACTTCCAAAAGACGATCCTACTCTCCTTTTTACCAATGCCGGGATGAATCAATTCAAGAATGTATTTCTCGGTTTGGAAAAAAGAAGCTACAAAAGAGCGGTATCGGTTCAGAAATGCATGAGAGTAAGCGGCAAGCATAACGACTTGGAACAAGTTGGAAGGACAAATAAGCACCACACTTTTTTTGAGATGCTGGGTAATTTTTCTTTTGGCGATTATTTCAAAGAAAAAGCCATCTCTTTCGCCTGGGAACTAATGACAGGCATATTCCGTTTTCCAAAAGAAAGACTTTACGCCACTGTTTATTCGGAGGATGAGGAAGCATACCGGATTTGGAACAAAAACATAGGACTTCCTGAAGACAAAATATTCCATTTCGGTAAAAAAGATAATTATTGGGCCATGGGCGAAGTAGGCCCTTGTGGACCCTGCTCTGAAATCCATTTTGACCTGGTTCCGCAACTTGAGGAAGGAGAGCCCCGCTCCCTTATCGAGAGAGGAAGCGACCGCTTCCTTGAGCTTTGGAATCTCGTCTTCATGCAATTTTATCAGGATGAAAGGAGAACCCTCCATCCTCTGCCTTCACCTTCTATAGACACAGGAATGGGCTTGGAGAGAATAGCTGCTTCTCTTCAGGAAAAAACAAGTAACTTTTCTACAGACCTTTTTAAGCCAATAATTCAGGCTATAAGTGATTTCGCCCGGAAAGAATACATCGATGATGAAGAGAATGCTATTTCTTTCCGGATAATAGCTGATCATGTAAGGGCTATTTCTTTTCTAATTGGTGACGGGATTATGCCTTCTAACGAGGGCCGCGGCTATGTGCTTCGCCGGCTTATTCGCCGGGCCTTCCGTCAGGGAAATTTTATAGGATTGGAAGAACCTTTTATTTACCAGCTACTAGGTGTTGTTTGTGATGTAATGAAAGACGCGTATCCCGAGCTTTTGGAATCAGCCCGGTTCATCTCTCAGGTATGTCTTTCTGAGGAGCAGCGTTTCTATCAAACCCTTCATTCAGGCATGAAACCTTTCCAGTCTTATATCGAGGAGCTTGAAAAAACAAAAAAGAGAATTCTTCCTGGCAATAAATTGTTTAAACTCTATGACACCTTTGGCTTTCCTTTGGATCTTTCCCGTGAACTGGCTGAAGAAAAGGGATTTGCTGTGGATGAAAAGGGATTCCAGCAGGAGCTGGAAAAGCAAAGAGAGAGAGCCAGAAAAACCTGGAAAGGTGATCTTCAACAGAAAAGAAAGGCTGTTTATGAACCATTGAAGGATTTGAAAACCAGTTTTTTGGGATATGAAAGGATAAACCTCCCTGATGGCAAGGTTTTGACCCTTATAAGAAAGGGAAAAATAGTTGATTCCTTAAAACAAGGGGAAGAAGGGGAAGTTATTTTAGAAGAAACTCCGTTTTATGCCGAAGCAGGAGGGCAAACAGGAGATGCCGGAACTCTCAAAAATGCTTATTTCTCAGCGAAAGTAAAAGAAACTTATTATCCTCTTCCCGAGCTCATTTCTCACAAAGTTGAAGTGATTTCCGGTAAATTATACCCCGGTGACCAGGTGGAAGCTTTTGTTAATCTATCGAGAAGAATGAATATCAGCAGAAATCATACAGCTACCCATCTTCTCCATGCCGCTTTGCGGCAATCTCTTGGTGACCATGTAAAACAATCCGGTTCACTGGTGGCTGCTGACCGATTTCGTTTTGACTTCACTCATTATGCAGCTTTAAGTTCATCTCAGTTAAGGCAAATCGAACAACTGATAAATGCCAAAATAAGAGAAGATATCCCGGTGGAAGTAAGGGAAACAAGTTTGGAAGAAGGGCTTAAGCAAGGAGCTGTAGCTATTTTCGAAGAAAAATATGGTGAAAAAGTAAGAATGATTATAATCGGAGAATTCAGTAAAGAGCTCTGCGGCGGTATTCATGTGAAAAGCACAGGACAAATTGGTTTATTCAAAATTTTATCGGAATCCAGCATTGCAGCCGGAATGAGAAGAATCGAAGCTGTAACCGGTGAAGCAGCTCTGGAATACATCCTCGAGATAGAAAACAGTTTTAACCAGATCAGGAAATCACTAAATGTACCGGAAGAAGAAGTACTTAACCAGATAGAAAAACTGAAAGGAAACATAAAAGAAAAAGAAAAAGAATGTCAGTCTTTAAGGCAAAAAATGGCTCAGCTTCGTTTCGGTTCCGGGGAGGAAAAAATTCAACAAATCAAAGGAATTTCTCTTTACACGCAAGAGGTTGAAGGATTAAACTCTTCAGAGTTGAGAGAGCTGGCTGATTCTATTAAGCAGAAACTCGACTCAGTCATAGTTGTTTTAGGAACAACTTCGGGAGGAAAAGCTTTTGTGGTGGTTTCAGTGTCCAAGGACTTGACTTCCCGCGTTCCGGCAAATTCATTGATTAAAAAAATTGCTCCTATTATCGGAGGTGGGGGAGGGGGCCGCCCGGATTTTGCTCAATCAGGCGGAAAGAAGGCCTCAAACTTAAAAATCGCCTTGAAGAAAGTTCCCTTGCTTCTCGAGGAGGTTATGGCAGAATAAAAATCACCTCTAAGGGTGATTGAACTTTTTTTCTTAACCTGATAAGTATTATAAGAAATCATGACGATGGGGCAAAAGATTGAAAACATAAGCGGTAATTTATTTTGTCTGACAACCGCTTTAACGATGTTTTTTTTGATTTCCCTGATTGCCGAATCAGCTGTCTCTCCATCCAGAGCCTATGATGACATAATTAAAGAAATTAGCCAAAAGCATGGCATGGAAGTTTCCTTGATCCGCTCGATTATAAGAGTGGAATCAAATTTCAATCCTCAGGCTGTTTCTTCCAAGGGAGCTGTCGGTCTAATGCAACTTATGCCTATAACAGCCCTGGAATATGGAGTGGCTGATATTTATGATCCCAGATCAAATATTGAAGGAGGGGTCCGGTATCTCAAGGACTTAATCAGGCTTTACCAAGGCAAGACAGACCTTGTTCTGGCTGCCTACAATGCCGGCCAGGAAGCAGTGAAGAAGTTTGGTGGAATTCCTCCTTACCAGGAGACCATTGATTACATTGAAAAAATTAAAAGCTCCTATAACAAAAATTATATTCAGACAAACTCCCAGATTTATAAATTTATTGATAAAAAAGGACGGGTTGTCTTTACCAATGATCGTAATTATTACTTGACAAATAGAAAAGACACTGAAATTCAGGCTTCCGGGGAAAATTCTTCTAATAAAGACTAAATTCTTTTTTGTAGAGTCCCTTTTACCAGTAAAGTCCGGGGAACAATTTCAAAATAGGCGGGAAGGGAGCCAACCTGTTCTCCATCAACTTCAATAAGAACTTCTTCATTGGGAATAGCAGGTAAAACCTCTATACACTTGGCTCGTAATAACGAAATTTTTGGGTGGGTGAGATGGGTCCCTAAGTAAATCCTCCAGACATTCCTCAGGAATTCAAAAACTTTCATCCCTTTGACCAGAACAAGGTCAAAAAAACCATCATCAAGCAAGGCATGGGGAGCTACTTTCATCCCTTTGCCAAAAATCCGGCCATTGGCAATGGCTCCAACCATGTATTCTTGAGGAGGAAGTTCCTTCCCATCGACTCTAAGAGAGAGATGCTTGTTCTTATAGTTAAAAAAGGTAGCCATCAGTGATTTAAAATAAGAAGAGGCTTTCCTTTCTCTTCTGTTTTTTTCCATTCTGGCCACTACTTCTCCTCCGATACCAAAGTCAGTGACATTAAGAAAAAACCGTTCATCAATTTTACCTGAAGCTGTTTTAAACCGGGCCCTTCCTACATCAATTAGAGAAGATGGAGTTCTGGTAATAACTTCAAGAGCATGTTTTAATCCGAGAGGAATATTAAGGCTCTTGCTAAAATCACATCCTGTTCCTGAAGGGATAATTCCTAAAGAAGCGTCACCATTTATAATTCTTTTATTTTCAAAAAAACCATTGACTATTTCATTCATTGTTCCGTCACCGCCGACACCAACAATTAATTCAACTCCTTCTTTGACTGCACTTCTGGATATTTCAATAGCTTGAAGTGGTTTTTCGGTAAATTCGTAAGTGAATTCTTTGAAAAATACCTTTAGGGCTTCCTTGATGTGATTCCAGCGTTTTCCAGTTCGGCCCCGGTTGGATTCGGGGTTAACGATTACTTGGGGTTTGGTCTTCAGGAACACTGGTTGTCTCTGGAGGTTTAGGTATTTTTCCAAAAAGAGCAGCCCCGATGATACCACCAAGGGCGCCCAAAGCTGCAAAAATAATAGCGCTGATCATGAGGCCGAGCATAAAAATGGCAAAGGATGTCTCTGCCAAACCTCTTTCCAGAAAATTTTCCCATCCTGAAGGCAGAGAATCACTATATTCCGCCATTCTTTCCATTACTTGACGTATAACTTGAGCATTTACAGCTTGAAGAGGCAGGCTAATTATGGCATCAACCACAGCAGCCACAAGGCCAGTAAAAACACCGACTATTGCTCCGTCTCCACCAGACAAGCCTGAAGGTGAATCCTTGGCCAAAAGATAAGCGGCCAGAATAGCTCCTCCAACAATCCACAAACAACAGAAACAATTAACAAGCGGAACAGCAGAAAGCAGGCCAGCTGCTGCTCCACCAACCAAGGCTGGAACAAACATCCCGGGCTTCTGATTATTCATCTTTCCTCCTCCAAAGAGGTTGATTTTATTCTATGAAGATTCAAGGCTAAATTGCAAGGTTTTTATAGGCTTTATTTTTCTTGAACTACATCTTTTCTGGTGAAAGCTTCGGATACTCCTGGAATGAAATAAAAAGGTAAAATAGATCCCCAAATCATTCCTGAAATAAAACGAAACCCGCTTGGAGTTGACCAAAGGTGGAAAAAATTTCCTGCTGTATCTAACAAAATGGGAAAAGAAAAAAGAAGAAAAATCCAATTAATGGGAATTTTAGGATTTTTAAAATCACCAAAGATCGGAAAACTCAGAGTTCCCAGAAAAAATCCCCCGTAAATTCCTAAACAACGGGCACAAACAGCCAGAGGAAATGTCCATAAAGTAAAACAGCGTGAAGGCTCTTGGTGACAGGTAGGAGAAAAAGCAGCATAGATTGCTGCATGAAGAGGTGAACCCAAAAAACGAAGTAATGGAGCCAGAAAGATGAGCCCAATCCAGACTATTATTCCAGTCAGGGTAAAAAAATAAACTATTAATACCGGATGGTTTTTCTTAAAAAAAGCCATGGCTTCAAATCATAACATAAATGTTTACTACGTTAATATACTATTTGACACTCCCGTCTCTCAAAGTGTAAATTTATCTCTAATAATAAAAAAAAATACAGGAGGACCGATGAATTATTTAAAAAAAATAGCATTATTTTCATCAATTTTGTTGCTCATATTTGGCTCTTCCTTGCTCAACAGCCAGAGAATCCCATCTTTGCCGGAAAATATTATGGAAAATCTGGTTGTTTTTTCTGCCTTTGATGATAATGGCCGGGCTATTTCCAGTGGAACCGGATTTCTTATAGCCAAAAAGGTTCTGGTGACAAACTATCATCTGGTGAGTAAGGCTGTGGATAAAGTGGAAGGCATTAATTATAAAGGGAAAAAAGTGAAGTTGGAAGGTATTTACAGCCTGGATAAAAATTATGATCTTGTAGTAATAAAAGTAAACCGGAAGGAAGACGGTCTTCCCTGTGGGAATTTCTCGGAACTTGAAGCTGGCAAAAAGATAGTGGTAGCAGGAGCCAACATTTCAGGAGAGCTCGAAGTATCTGAAGGAGAAGTGGTTGAAATTATAGAAGTCACCCCTTCCTTGCGCGTGGCTGAACTTTCACTTCAGGTTCCTTTGACTTGCTCCGGAGCTCCGGTTATGAATTCTGAAGGAAAAGTTTTAGGAGTTTTAAATATTCTTGAAGGGGAGAGAAAAGTAGCTATTCCCATTGATCCGGTGCTTAATATGCGAAAATCAGGGAAAAAAACAGAATTTAAGAAACGGCAGCCAGAAGATTATTTTACCTCGTTGGAAGGAGCTCTTTTTGCTGGGAGGATATTTGCTGCTCTCGGCGAAAGCGGACGGGCTCAAATGCATCTGGAAAATGCAGTCAAGCAGAGTCCGGATGATGTGGACCTCCTTTTACTTTTAGCCTCGGTTTATACAGACCAGAGAAATTATTCTTCTGCCGCTAACACATACAAAAAAATTGTAGAAAAAGAACCACAACGTGATGATGTTTACTTTAAGATGGGCAATATCTACCTCAATATGATGAAATGGAAAGAAGCCATTCCTCCTTTGGAAAAAGCAATTGAACTCAATACCGATAATGCAAAATCATATTTTCATATCGGGAGAGCCTATGAAGAATTAAGACAGTTCGATAAAAGCATCGAAGCCTACCAGAAATATCTTGATTTAAATCCGGAAGATGCCGGGGAAGCCTGGAGAAGACTGGGTTTCTGCTTGTTTGAAAACAAGGAATTCGAGAAAGCAGCCCACGCTTTTGAAGAGGCCTTAAAAACTTTTTCCCAGGAAATAAGGCTTCATGAAAGACTTGCTCAAGCCTATCAGGAAGCCAAGATTTATGAGAAAGCTGAAAACAAGTACTATGAACTGGCTGAGCTAAATCCGGAAAGAGCCGCCACCTATTATAACAGCGTCATTCAAATGTATGACCAGGCAAAAATGCCGGAGAATGCCATCAATGCTGCCAAAAAGATGGTGGAAGCTAATCCCGAAAGTCATACTGCCAGGTATAATTTGGGCTATATGTATATCCAGCTGGAAAGCTGGCAGGATGCCATTAATGTTTTTAAACAAGTAATTGAAATACGCCCGGATTATGACTATGCTTATTATAATCTCGGTTATTGTTATACCCAGATTAAAAATTACAGGGAAGCAGTAAATCCATTCAAGAAATTTGCGGAGCTTAATCCAAATGATCCCAATGGCTGGTTCAATATCGGGGTATGTTATATGCAGATGAAAAATTTTCAAGCAGCTCTTGAACCTCTTCAAAAAACAGTTGAACTAAAACCTGATTACGGCCTGGCTCTCTATAATCTGGCCGTTACTTATCTCAACCTTCAGGACCGTAACAGCGCCATTGATATCTACGAGAAATTAAAAACAATAGATTCGAATCTTGCCCAAAGACTCTTAGAGATTCTTTCGCGGTAACTTTTTTGTTCAGAATTATTGGCGGAGGCTTAATTTTTAAAAAGAGAAAGCGGAATGATTTATGGCGATAAAAGAGAATAAAAGAAATTTACTGGCGGTCCTGCAAGAAAGATACCGGAAAACCCATCCCCGGTCAGCTGATTATTTCAAGAAAACATCAAGGTTTCTTATAGACGGAGGTAGTCATACCTTGAGGCTTTTTCCTCCCTTTCCCTTTTATGATAAAGAAGCTTGTGGTTCCATGATCAAAGATCTGGATGGTTTTACTTATATAGATTTCTGGCAGGGGCATTTTTCCAATATTCTGGGGCATAATTCTCCTGCAGTTATTCAAGAATTAAGACAATCATTACAGAAAAACCAGGGATTGATAACCGGTTTTCCTGGTCTTCACCAGGAAAAATTGGCGGAGTTGATTCTATCGCGCCTTCCTGCCGAATGTATCCGCTTTACAACCAGTGGATCCTTAGCTTCCATGTATGCAGTTATGCTGGCCAAAGCTTATACAGGAAGAAGAATAGTTTTAAAAGTCGGTGGAGGTTGGCATGGAGCTCATCCCTATGGACTTAAAGGAATAACTACTTTCAAAAAGATGGGATTAGAAAGCCTTGAATCTGCTGGCCTTCCAGAAAGCATAGAATTTGAAGTAGTAGTTTCCGAGTTCAATAATATTGAAGATCTGGTTAAAAAATTTGAAAGATTCGGAGATGAGATTGCCTGCCTTATAGTTGAACCTTTTATGGGAGCAGGAGGATTCATCTTTGCTGATAAGGAATATTTAAAAAAAGCCAGGCAACTGACCCAACGTTACAAATCCCTTCTCATTTTAGACGAGGTCATCTCTGGCTTCCGCTTTCACGCAGGGGCTCTTCAATCCAATTACGGGATACAAGCAGACTTAACTGTGC
This sequence comes from uncultured Eubacteriales bacterium, assembly GCA_964440805.1. Classification (GTDB taxonomy): domain Bacteria; phylum Acidobacteriota; class Aminicenantia; order Aminicenantales; family Aminicenantaceae; genus CAYTTR01. The sequence continues at coordinate 72,586 of CAYTTR010000001.1, read as the reverse complement.
TGGGAAAAGTAATTGGAGGGGGGATGCCTGTCAGTGCAGTGGCGGGAAAAAGAGACATCCTGGAACTCTGCAGCAGGGAAGCTCCTGCTGACAAGAAAGTAAAATTTGAAGGCGGTACTTTTTCCGCCCATCCCTTGGCTATGAAAGCAGGGATTGCCTGTATTTCCCATCTTATAGAGAATGAACAAACAATTTACCCCTATCTGGGAAAACAGGGGAACTTGGTAAGATCAGAAGTGGAAAAGATTTTCCGTTTTTATGGATTTAAAGTTCATTGCACCGGAAATCCACCTTCTTTTTCTTTGAAAGTCAACAGTTCTATGGTAGGAATTCATTTTCTATTGAAGGATCTGGTGACTTTGAATTCCCCTCAACAGGTTTTTAATCCAGAAATAAGTGATTATTCTTTGAGAGAAGAGATTTTTAGATTTTCCATGCTTGAGAAAGGCTTTTATGTTTTCCATGGATTTGGAGCCATTTCAACTGCTCATTCAGAAAAAGAAATCCAGCATGCTATAGATGCGGTTGAGCTTATAGCCAAGAAGTGGAAAGAAATGAATTTGAGCTTTGATTGATAAGGAATACTCCCCTTTTATGAATAATTCAGGTTAATTGACAGTTTTGATAGATTATGATAAAAAATATTCTCAATTCACAAGAACAATCAGTTCTCAGTCATAATAATTTCTGTTACTCCAGCGTATTAAGGGCAGGTGGCGAAACTGGCATACGCGCTAGGCTTAGGACCTAGTTCCTGATGAAGGATTGCGGGTTCGAGTCCCGCTCTGCCCATTAATCAATATTTAAAAATAACTGAATTAAAAGGAAAATGATGGAAAGCGTTAAAACTCAATTGAGAAACATCAACCCAACACGCAGGGAAATTGAAATAGAAGTACCAGCTGAAAAGGTTAAAGAGAAATATGATGAAATTCTCTTAAGCTTCAGCCAAAGAGTTAAAATCAAAGGATTCCGCAAAGGAAAAGCACCCACTGATATCGTGGAAAAAGTTTACAAGCAAGAAATTTTAAACAAAATGACTGATACTCTCATCCCGGAAGTTCTGAGCAAACAATACCAGGCCAATAACCTGAATCCATCGGGGGAGGCTGTGATAAAAAAGTTATCAGTGGATAGAGGAAAACCATTGCACTTTACAGTAGAAGTCGATATCTGGCCTGATTTTTCTCTCTCTGATTACAAAAAATTGCAAATAAAGAAAAAGGAAGCTGAAGTGATTCCCGAGGAGATTGAAGAAAACTTGGAAAAACTCCGGCATCAGGCTGCCAATTATGTCCCAGTGGAGGGGAGGGGAGTGCAAAAAAATGACTATGTGATAATTGAGATACAGGGCAAGGATGTCCATACAAAGCGGTTACTACCAAGGGAAAAAACAACCATGCTGGCCGGGCATCCGGACAATGAACCGGTTCTTAATGAAAATATTATGGGTATGAAACAAGGAGAAAGCAAAGTATTCCCTATTTCTTATCCATCAGACCATTCAAACAAGAGACTTGCCGGTAAAGAAATTGAATACACTTTAAAAGTAGAGACTATAAAAGAAAAAAGTGTTCCGGCTCTTGATGATGATTTCGCAAAGGAGATAGGTGGTTATAAAGATATTACTGAATTAAAGAAGAAAATCGAGACCGAACTCCTGGAATCAAAAAAAAGACAAATAGAACAAGATATTGGTCAGGAGATTCTAGAGAAAATCCAGAATAAAACCCAGATCCATCTTCCTGAGCCTGCCGTTGAACGGGAAACCCTGTCTATACTGAGGCAGGTGCTTTCTTCCAGGCCTCCGCAACCTCTTGATAAAAAGACAATAGAGACTCTTAAAGAAGAAGCCCGCCGTAAGGCAGAACAAAATCTTAAGAACAGTCTTATTTTAGTAAAGATAGCCCGGGAAGAAAACATATCTGTATCTGAAGAGGAACTAAAGAAAGAATACAACCGCATTGCCCAGGCTAACAATCTTTCACCTTCACAGGTCCGGATGTCCTTGCAGAATCAAGGCAAAGAAGATGACCTTCGGCATAATTTACTCCTCAAGAAGACGGTTGACTTTCTGGTAGAATCAGCTATAATTAAATGAAAAAATCCCCTATGACTTTAATCCCGTTCATCGTCGAACAAGAAGGAAGGAACGAAAGAGCTTATGATATATATTCAAGACTTCTTAAAGACCGGATCATATTCATTGGATCTGAAGTCTCGGATGATCTGGCCAATCTGGTTATCGCCCAACTTCTTTATCTTCAGGCGGAAAATCCGGAGAGTGAGATTTCCCTCTACATCAATTCTCCAGGAGGCAGTATAACAGCTGGTTTGGCTATATATGATACCATGCAGTTCATAACTTCCGAGGTAACCACTATTTGCGTTGGCCAAGCCGCTTCCATGGCCGCTGTACTTCTGGCTGCTGGAGCTTCAGGGAAACGTTTTTCCCTTCCTAATGCCAGGATTATTCTTCATCAGCCTTTCGGGGGCTTTCAGGGACAGGCATCGGATATTGCTATTCAGGCCAAAGAGATTATTCGAATCAGGGAAAATATAAATGATATTCTGGTCAAACATACTAAACAATCCAAATCAAAAATCCAGAAGGATATTGAAAGAGATTTTATTATGACTCCGGAGCAAGCGCTTGACTACGGCCTGATTGATGATATTATCAAGTCCCGGAGTCATCACCGGAAGTAATGTCAACCTCTGGAAAGCTACCCTTTATTGAAATATGAGAGTAAATAATGGATGATTACAGGAATCAAAAAAGCAGTTTGATTGCCAAGTGCAGTTTTTGTAACAGGAATCAATCTATGGTCAAGAAATTGATAGCTGGTCCCGGTGGAGTTTATATATGCGAGAATTGTGTTGAATTAGCTCATTCCATAATTTTCTCTGAGAAAAAAGAGAAAGAGAAAAAAACTCTGGAATCAAGATCTCTCACTCCGTTTGAAATAAAACAGGCCTTGGATGAATATATCATAGGTCAGGATGAGGCCAAAAAAAGAATATCTGTCGCGGTATACAATCATTACAAGCGCATCAACCGGGTGAAAGATACAGAAGATGTAGAAATCAGTAAAAGCAATATCCTCCTTATAGGACCTACAGGAACAGGTAAAACATTAATGGCCCAAACCTTAGCCAGGATACTTTCTGTTCCCTTTGCCATCACTGATGCCACATCGTTGACCGAAGCCGGTTATGTGGGTGAGGATGTAGAAAATGTGGTGCTCAAACTTTTTCAAGCTGCTAAAGGAAATATTGAGAAAACACAAAAAGGTATTGTCTATATTGATGAGATTGATAAACTAAGCCGTAAAAGTGAAAGTCCTTCCATAACAAGGGATGTTTCAGGTGAGGGAGTACAGCAAGCTCTTTTGAAAATAATAGAGGGCACGGTAGCTAATGTGCCTCCTCAGGGAGGACGGAAACATCCGTATCAGGAATTCATTCCCATAGATACTACTAATATATTGTTTATCTGTGGCGGTGCTTTTGTCGGGCTGGACAAAATCATATCTTATCGGGTGGGAAGGACAATCGTAGGTTTCCGGCCCACATCTTCTGAGAAAAATACCGGAACCCGGGATGAAATTCTCCGCCATCTAATTCCTTATGATTTGATAAAATATGGTATGATACCTGAGCTGGTGGGAAGAATACCTGTTGTGGCAACATTATCAGATCTATCTCTCAATGATCTGGTGGATATTTTAACCAAACCAAAAAATGCCATCATCAAGCAATTCCAAAAACTTTTTGATATGGAAGGGGTTAAGCTTGATTTTACCAGAGAAGCTCTCAATTCCATCGCCAGGAAATCAATGGAAAAGAACCTGGGAGCTCGTGGCTTAAGAAGCATCATTGAGGATTTGATGGTTGATATTATGTTTCACCTGCCTTCGGTAAAAAAGAAAACTGCCATAAAAGTAACTAAAAAAATGGTGGAACAAAACAATCTTGATTTCCGCATGACAAAAACAAAACATGCAATTGGAGTTTAATAATGAATCAAAAAATTAATTCTGAAGTGATCAGTAACATTCCTTTAATTCCACTCAGAGATTTAATCATTTTCCCCTCAACATTAGTACCTTTCATCATTGGACGCTCTTCATCAGTTAAAGCTCTGGAGAGAGCTACTTCCAAAGATAGAATGGTTTTTCTTTCTTCCCAGATGGACGCTTCCGTCGACAATCCTCGCCCCCAGGACATCTATGCAATGGGAGTTGTGGCCAAGATTGTCCGGACAGTAAAAATGGATGAAAAAAACATCAAAATCATTGTAGAAGGAAAAAAAAGAGCCCGGATTCTGGAGTATTTAAGCACATATCCTTTCTATCAAGTGTTGATCAAAGAAGTCCGGGAGATAGAAGAAGACAATGTAGAGCTTCGTGAAACCTTGAAAAGAGTCCTGGAACTATTCGAACAGTACCTGAAGTTAAGTCAGAATGCCAATTTCGAATCCATCATTCCTGCGCTGAGAGAAAATAATCCAGGAAGAGTAGCAGACATAATTTCCTCCCATCTGTATGTATCCCTGGAAGAAAAACAGAATCTCCTGGAGACTATCAACTCCAATGAGCGGATAAGAAGATTGAATTATGTCCTGGAACATGAGATTCTTAAGATCCATTCTAAAACCGGAAAGAACGGAAGAAGAAAGTCAAGAGAAAGAACTCCTTTCCGGGGCAATAAACAGAAAGTATTTCCTTCTGGAATGAACCTCCGCAAAGAAGACCAGCCCAATGAAATCGAAGAATTAAAAGCCAAGGTGGCTGAATCGGGCATGACCAAGGAAGCGGAAGAGAAAGCTTATAAGGAGATTGAACGGTTAGAATCCATGCCTCCCATGTCGGCTGAAGCAACTGTTTGCCGTAATTATCTTGACTGGCTTATTTCTCTTCCCTGGAATAAAAAATCAAGGGAAAAAAGAGACCTTAAGAAAGCAGAAAAAATACTTAATGAAGACCACTATGGACTGGAGAAGGTAAAAGAACGGATACTGGAATATCTATCCATCAGGCAGTTAGTGAAAAATCCAAAGGGAGTTATTCTGGGTCTAATTGGTCCTCCGGGAGTGGGAAAAAGCTCCCTAGGTCGCTCCATTGCCAGAACTACAGGGAGAAAATTTGTCCGCCTGTCTCTTGGTGGAGTCAGGGATGAAGCTGAAATTAGAGGTCACCGGAGGACATATATCGGCGCTTATCCTGGACGGATTATCCAAATGGTTAAAAAAGCTGGAACTAAGAATCCCGTTTTTCTGCTTGATGAAGTTGACAAAATGAGCATGGATTTTCGAGGTGATCCTGCTTCAGCTCTTATGGAAGTGCTGGATCCGGAACAGAACAACACCTTCCTGGACCATTATATTGACACAGAATTCGACCTCTCCCAAGTGATGTTTGTGGTAACAGCCAATATGATCGATCCTGTACCCAGGCCCTTAATCGATCGGATGGAAATAATCCGCATTCCTGGTTACACAGAGGATGAAAAACTTCAAATAGCCAAGCATTTTCTTTTTCCAAAGCAAATGAAAGCTCATGGATTAAAGAATTCCAATCTAAAAATTAATGACATTGCTATGCAAAAAATCATCAGAGAATATACCCGGGAAGCGGGAGTCAGGAATGTGGAAAGAGAACTTACTACCATTTGCCGGAAGGTTGTCAAGGAAGTTGTTAAGAAAGGTAAGGGATACAAAGAAAATGTCACCCCTAAAAAGCTGGAACACTTTCTGGGTATTCCCCGCTACAAAAGATCTGAAATCGACAAGAAAGATGAAATAGGAGTATCTGTAGGAATGGCCTGGACCGAGTTTGGCGGAGAGCTTTTAAATTTTGAAGCCACCAAGGTCCATGGAAAGGGAAATTTTACCCTGACAGGCCAGCTCGGCGAAATCATGCAGGAGAGCGCACAAGCAGCTTTCAGCTATGTCCGGGGGAAAATGTATGACTTAGATATAGCTCAAAACCTGCATAGAGATTTCGATATTCACGTCCACGTTCCCGAAGGAGCCACTCCCAAAGAGGGGCCGTCAGCAGGAATCACCATAGCAGTGGCCATCATATCACTGCTAACCGGAATCCCCGTCAATAAAAAAGTAGCCATGAGCGGAGAAATCACCTTGAAAGGAAAGATCCTCTCTGTGGGAGGAATAAAGGAAAAACTTCTGGCTGCCTACCGGGAAGGAATCAAGGTAGCAATCCTTCCCCTCGAGAACAAACCAGACTTGAAGGATCTTCCAACGAAGCTGAAGGAAAACATGACCATCCATTTTGTTGACCATATGGACCATGTTCTGGATATTACCTTGATTGAAGATATCCAAAAATTCGCCCAGGAAAAACAGAAGGAATCCGGAAAGTTGTCCAAGCGCAAGGAAGAAGAAGGAACCCCGCCCCCCACACATCCTGTAACTCATTGATTAACAGAAACTTAGAATAGTTTTGCAGAGGGTATGTTTCATGGACTGAATAATTCAAGAGCCAAGAACATCTTGATAGCAGAGCATTTATAATGATAAGTCACGGAAATTATTTCCTGAATGATTCAGGCAATTTCATATGATACAGTAAATAAATGAGGTGAAAGAATGACTGAGTACAATGTAGTTGATCTTGAGGAAAAAAATACCAAGGAGCTTATTTCTCTGGCAGATGAATTCGGAGTCAATCCGGAGGAAATTGAAGAGAATAACCGGCAAAATTTGATTTTTAAGATTCTGGAAGCTCAAGCCAAGAAAAACGGATTATTATTTTCTGAGGGAGTTCTGGAATGTCTCGAAGACGGATTTGGCTTCCTGAGAGCTCCTGAATTCAGTTATCTGCCTAGCCAGGATGATATTTATGTTTCTCCCTCCCAGATAAGAAAATTTCAACTCAGAACCGGTGATACTATCTCTGGTGTTGTCAGGCCTCCAAAAAACGGAGAGAAATATTTCGCCCTGATCAAGATTGAAGCCATTAATTTCAAACATCCCGATCTCATCATTACCCAGAGACGTAATGTTCATTTTGAAGGCTTAACTCCATTATACCCTTACGAAAAAATTAACTTAGAGGATAGAAATCCCAAAAACCTTAATGCCAGGATAATGGATCTTCTGACACCGATAGGGAAGGGTCAGAGAGGTTTAATCGTCTCTCCTCCAAGAGCTGGAAAAACTACTCTTCTTAAAACCGTGGCCAAATCTGTTGAAAAGAACCATCCCGAGATTTTTTTAATTGTCCTTCTTGTGGCCGAAAGGCCGGAAGAAGTTACTGATTTTCAGAGAAGTATAAATGGTGAGGTGATTGCCTCCACTTTTGATGAACCCCCGGGTAGGAACGCCCAGGTAGCCAATATAGTTTTGGAGAAAGCAAAAAGACTGGTTGAACTAAAAAGAGATGTTATTATTCTTATGGACAGCATTACCCGGTTGAGCCGGGCTCACAACGCTATCATACCTCCTTCCGGCAAAGTACTTTCCGGAGGCATTGACGCCAACGCCTTGAATAGGCCCAAGAAATTCTTCGGTACTGCCAGAAAGATTGAAGAGGGGGGGAGTCTAACCATTATAGCTACTGCCCTGGTGGATACAGGAAGCCGGATGGATGATGTTATCTTTGAAGAATTCAAAGGAACCGGCAACCTGGAAATAAACCTTGACCGCAGACTGGTGGATAAAAGACTGTTCCCGGCTATGGATATCAACAGATCCGGAACCAGAAAGGAAGAATTACTAATTCCAGATAATGATCTCAACCGGATTTGGATTTTAAGAAAAGTTTTAAGTCAATTAAGTGAAGTTGAAGCCATGGAACTCCTGATGGAGAAAATATCCAAAACCAAAACCAACAAGGACTTTCTGGATGCCATGAGCCGGGGTCTTTAAGGGGGACGTTCCCTAAAGGGACACCCCTTTCCCTTAAAAAAATTAGAGTTTATTAAGCCTTCCCGTTAATTCATTCTGTTAATTTCCAATTTTTCTTATTTCCTTTACTTTTCACCATTTACTATTCGCTCTCTTTCTCTTTTCCCGCCTTTCTCGCTCGTCTCGCTTTTTTCACCCTCTCCAGACCATATAAACCAGATGAACTAGATAAACTGAACAAACCGAATCAAAGAAACAAGCAAAAAAGACCCAATAGACTAAATATGCCATTATCTAAGTAATTTTTCTTTTATTATAAGCCCTTCTTGTGATAAAAAAAGAACTTACCATGCCTATTAATCGCAATATAAGGAGAAATTAAATGAATCCCAGCCAAAAATTCCCAAGATTATTTAATTTAGTCATATTGGTATTATTTATTTTTGGAATTTCAGCCCAAATTGAGGCAAACCAAGAAAAAATCACTTCACCGGAGGAGTTTTTCGGATTCTCCATGGGAAGCGACCGCAATATAGCCCGGTGGGATAAAATAGTCGATTATTTCCTCCAGCTTGAAAAAGAGTCCGGCAAAATAAAAGTCATAAACATGGGACCGTCCACCATGGGCCATCCTTTTCTTTTGGTCATTATATCAGCAGAAAACAATCTAATTAATCTAGATAAATACCGTAAAATAAATGCTCAATTAAGTGATCCCAGAAGCCTTAAAGAAAAAGAGTTTAACAGGCTGATTGAGGAGGGAAAAGCCGTTATTTGCCAGTCCATGAGTCTTCATGCCACTGAAATAGGGGGCACCCAGATGACCCCGGAGCTGGCTTATGAGTTGTTAAGCCGGGAAGATGAAGAGACTCAAAGAATTTTAAATAATGTAATTTTTCTCATGATCCCTTGCTTTAACCCGGACGGTCAAATCATGGTTACCGACTGGTACAGAAAAACCCTGGGAACTGAATATGAAGGAAGCAGTCTTCCCTGGCTTTATCATAAATACGCCGGCCATGACAACAACCGAGACGGAGATTTTTTTAACCTGCAGGAATCGCTTTATGCAGCAAAAATCATGTACCGGGACTGGGTGCCCCAGGCTTATATCGATCATCATCACATGGGAAGTTACGGAGCAAGATTCTATATTCCACCTTATTGTGAACCTCTAAGGCCTTATGCTGACCCTCTCATCTGGCGCGAACACAGCTGGTATGGAGCCCATATCGCTTACAAGCTGGAAGAAGCGGGAAAAAAGGGAATTCTCAACGCAGCTCAATTTCCGGGTTGGGGACATTTTGGCTGGCACTGGATAACCCCTTTTCATAATATTGCCGGCATGCTGACAGAATCGGCTTCAACTAATTTAGCCTCACCAATATATATTCATCCAGAACAGCTCAGAGGAGGAGCCAGACAGTTTCCTGAATATGAAGCCCAAACCACTTTTCCTCATCCCTGGGAAGGCGGCTGGTGGAAGCTGAGAGATATTGTTGAGCAGAAGAAAATTTCAGCCTGGGCTCTGCTTGACCTGGCTGCCCGGAACAAAGAGACTGTTCTCCGGAATGCCTATTTAAAGGCCAAAAGACAGACTGAAAGAGGAGCCCAAGGGAAGCCGAAAGCTTATGTGGTTCCAATTACTCAGCATGACTACCTGACTGCTGTAAAAATGATAAATACACTTCTTCTATCCGGAATAGAGATAAAACAGGCAACAAAAGAGTTTCAGGTTGACGGTGTAATCTATCCCCAGGGTTCATATGTAATATCTCTGGCCCAGCCGAAAATGGGTTTAATAAGAAATCTTCTGGGAAGAACCTTTTATCCAGATAATGAATGGACCAGGACAGCCGACGGAACTCCACTGAGACCGTATGACCTGGCCACTCATACCATGAACGAATTTATGGGAGTAAGGGTTGATCCCGCAAATGAAGAAATATCAGGCGATTTTCAAACTCTTGAAGATCAAATAGAAATAAAAGGAAAAGTAGCTGAGCCCTCAGAAAGCGGAACTTATTTCCTGGACGGACGGCTAAATGACAGTTTCAAAGCAGTAAATCTTCTTCTCGATAAAGGAGTCAAAGTCTGGAGAATTGACAAAAAAAGAGAAGAGCTTAATCCGGGCGATTTCGTTATCAAAGTAGGGGAGAGGACCGTTTTAAATGAAATAGCAGAAGACACTGGGGTTACTTTCCGGGCTATTTCTGAAGAACCGGAGAGTGGTTTACATCCTGTCCTGCGGTTGAGAATTGGCATGTACCAGCGATATTATGGCGGTAATATGGACGAGGGCTGGACAAGGCTTCTCTTAGAAAAATTTTCTTTTCCCTATAAATCAATTAAAGATGAAGAAATAAAAAAAGGAAATTTAAACAGCCAATTTGATGTTATCATCCTGCCCAGTGATTCGGAAGCATTGTTAACCGGTGAAATACCTTCAACTTATCGCCGCTATTTATCTACATATCCTCCTGAGTATAGAAGCGGAATTGGAGAAAAAGGTATTGAGAATCTAAAAACATTCGTTGAAAAAGGAGGGACTCTGGTAAGCTTGGGCGATTCCTGCGAATTTGTTATAAAAAAATTCGAGCTTAGCGTTCGCAACTCATTGGAAAACTTGGACTCCAAAGAATTCTTCTGCTCCGGTTCAACTCTAAAAGTAAATATCAACAACGAACATCCCCTGGCCTACGGAATGCCGGATGAAGGTTTGATTCTTTTCTGGTCAAACCCGGCTTTCGAGATAGTTCCCAATCCACACAATGAACTCTATCAAACAGTGGTCCGCTTTAAAGAAAAAGATTTGCTTCAAAGCGGCTGGCTTATCGGAGAAAAATACTTAGCCAAAAAGGCTGCCCTGGTCAGTACTCAAAAAGGTGAAGGACGGATTGTCCTCATCGGTTTTCATACACAGCACCGATGCCAAACTCACGGAACTTTCAAGCTCCTGTTTAACTGCCTGTTTTAGCTTGAAAATACAGGTCATTTTTTATCTTCTTTTCTCTGCCAGGATCTAAGTAAGGAAGAAATACCGTGAATCATGAAGACTGCAGCTACTCCGTAGTAAAGAAATTTTGGGTAGATAAGTATCAATATCCCAACTATAATATAAATCAAACCGGTAAAGACAAGGCTGGCTTTCTCATAGATGTTCATTGTTTGCTCTCCTAATCTGCCTCATTTCCAACCCAGGCTCTGACAAGATGATTTACTCCCTGAAGAATAAACAAGCCCGATATTGAATAACTAAGGAAGCGGGGAAATACCAATATCAAAAGGCAGACTACAATAGAAATAATTCCGTTAAGAAATAAACTTGTTTTTTCGGTTTTACCGGTCCTTGAACTTATTTCATCTGTTAGTTTCATCAATTTTGTGTTTTTGGCCACAGCATTCCAAATAATGGAATGAGATTCGCCGCTGATGATTCTTTCTTTGAGATCTTTCCAAAAATGATGAAAAAAGAGAATATTAAAAAAAAGTCCGGCTAAGAATATACTTAATAAATAAGAAAGACTGCTGTAATAATCTCCCCAGGTGAGAAGAAGGCCGATTTCGTCCATAAAAAGCCCTAATCCGGCCCCATAGATGACGGCAATTTGTTTTTTTGAAAAAAGGGTAGTACCGACAATTGATAACCATCCGGCGATACAAATCATTAAAATCCCTATGTAAAAATGATGAATATGATAACCGAACAAAATTATATTACGTCCTATTGAAAACTTAACATCCGGGGTTAAACCCATTTCGGCTGCTTTGGCAAATTCAGTTTCGGCTGCTCCGGCAATGAATACCATAAGCCGTATAACGAGGAAAGAGACAAGATAGGAAAGAGCGATAAAGAATGGGATTTCCTTCTTATTTTTTTCCGAAGCCATATTTTTTTGAACAATATCATATTGAAATCATGATGTAAATCTATCATTTGGAATTGGTTAGAAAATAAAATAGTCTATTCAGTCTATTCCGTTTATTCAGTTGAGTAAATCTGTAGTTTAAAATTTAAATTATGCGAGACGAGCAAGACGGGCGAGAAAAGCAATCGGCATCCGCAGAAATAATTGGATGAACAATGCTTATTATATAAAAAACATTTCATTTTATTTATTAAATATTTTGTCCTTTTCTGAGAAATTTGAATCAAGTTCTCCGTCTTATTAATAAAGAGAAACATATAGACAGAAAAAGTGAAACTTAAGATAATTTTCTATAATAAAATTTCAAGAAAGAAAGTTGTTACTTTTTATGATTTAGCATCATCAATAGTAAATTCAAAGAAAAAATCTTTACACGAAATATTTTTTATAAATCTTGAAGATTATCCGTCTGTTGTCGGAATAAACTCCAAAGAAATAAAAAAGAAACTGAAAGAACTTAAGAAAATAATGAAAAGGCACAATTATTTTTATTGTTTGCAAAAGAAGCTTCCGCAGGAACTGGCCTATAAATATCTAACTGAATTTTTTTTGCTTGATTATGGCATTGAACTAAAAAGAAACCAAATTTGTCTTGTAAACGGCTGTGAAAAATTCTGCCACCGCTGTTTTCAATTTGATTATTGCAGAATGAACGAGAAAATTATATAAGTCTGTTCAGCTATTCTAAAGCCAGGCAAACAAAGATAGAAAAGGAAGGTCAAGCTCAGCTAAAATCGGAGGTACGGCGCCAAATAATTCTTTATAACCTAATTTGAATTAGTCTTGTTTTTTGGAGCAACTGATAATATCTTTTTGATCAGTTCGTCATCGTTGGGCAGCTTTATATGACCTGCTTTCGGAATGCAGTTTTTCCCGGTATGTACTGCCACATTGCCGTGAATATCGATCATAGCGACCTGACGAACCGATTCATTTTCATCTGCCTTGATAAGTTCTTTAATTGCTTCCTCTGCGGTTTTACCTTGTTTCATTAGCTTCAGACCTTCAGGTCCGTAGTCAACCTTAACAAAAGATTGGGTCGCAACCGCTCCAACTCCTGGTTCAATCCAGGGAACTAAAAAGCCCACAGAAAACCAGTATGACTGAACAGCCACACCCATTTGACCAGTTTCTTTATCCAAGGCAACAATGGAATAGGTGGCAAAGGGACGGATGGTTGCCGAAGCTTTCATACATGCGTTACCAGCGCTTCTTGCGTTTAAGATAAGACGATAAGGTGAGGCGAGAAATTAATGTCATTGCGGGCAACCGTAGGGAGCGTGGTAATCTCATTTTTAAAAGATTTTCGTGAAAACAAATGAAAATAAAAAATTTCATTATATTTTTTTAAGTAAACATATGTTTACGTAATGTTAATCCAGTTTTAAACTCAATACTATCTAATATTATGGGAAAAAATACTAATAAATTTGTATCTGGCATGTTTTTTGCTCTGTGAATAAAATTGATTCATCATAGAATTATTGACTACGGACGTTTCTTCTATGTATTATTGTTTTGGTTACTTATTCGGAAAATTCTTGATAAATTGAAAAAAACAGAAATTTAAAAAAATATTATTTAATCTTCTTTGTAAACATGAAAAAATTTATGATATACAAATAAAAGGAATAAAATATGGATCAACTTGGATTGTTTAGCACAGGAGAGAAAAAGTATTTAGATTTAAAAAAAGCAAGCAATTGGGCTTCAAAATATCTAAATCGAAATATTACAATTTCGAATATTTCGTATTTACTTCAATACGGAAGAGTAAAAAAGTATGGAAGTAGTGGGAATCCATTAGTTAATATTAACGAACTAAAAAGATATTATGACTCTATTGAAAAAGAAAGGAAATGGAAAAAAAAATTAGGAAAAGACCTTAATTGGCATTTATCTTTTGTAGAATACAAAGAATCAGAAAGAACAAAACATGTCCACAGATTACATCCTTATAAGGGGAAATTTATTCCTCAATTAGTTGAATATTTTCTTGATTCTCATACAGATGAATTCAAAAAAAAAATATATTTTAATAAAGGAGATATTGTATTAGATCCTTTCTGTGGTAGCGGGACAACATTAGTCCAATCAAATGAATTAGGAATTCATGCTATTGGAATAGACATCTCAGCCTTTAATGTAATGATAAGTAATGCTAAAGTTGAAAAACACAATTTACAACAACTTAGAGAGGCTATCTATGAGATAACTTCGGCCTTAAATGAATTTCAAAAAACAAGAAATAACGTTGCTTTTGAAGAACATTTGTTATCAGAACTTTTAAGATTTAACAATAAATATTTTCCTTCACCAGAATATAGGAGAAAAGTAAGAAGAGGTGAAATTAATGAAAAAGAGTATTCCAAGGAAAAAGAGCAGGAGTTTTTAAATACCTATCATGATCTTGTAAAAAAATATAATATAAAAATTCAACAAGATAAAAATGATACATTTTTAGATAAATGGTTTTTGGCTCCCATTAGAAAAGAAATTGATTTTGTTTTTCAGGAAATAAAAAAAATAGAAAATGAAGATATTAAAAAACTAATGGCTATAATATTGAGTAGAACTGTCCGCTCTTGTAGAGCAACCACCCATGCGGATTTAGCAACTTTAAAAAAACCAGTCACAACAACTTATTATTGTAAAAAACACGGCAAAATATGTAAGCCTCTTTTCTCTATAAAAAGCTGGTGGCAGAGATATACAATGGATACACTAAGCCGCTTTAGGGAATTTGATAGAATAAGAACCAATACTTATCAATTATGTTTAACAGGGGATAGCAGGACTATTGATCTTCACAAAGTAATTAAAAATAAAAACAAGGAATTTGCGGAATTGCTTCAGAATAAAAAAATTAAAGGAATATTTTCTAGTCCTCCCTATGTGGGCCTTATTGATTATCATGAACAGCATGCTTATGCTTATGACATATTTGGATTTAAAAGAAAAGATGAATTAGAAATTGGACCGATGTATAAGGGAAAGGGAAGAAAAGCTCGAGATTCATACACTAAAGGTATTGCTGAGTCATTAATAAATTGTAGAAATTATCTTCAAAAAGATTATGATATATTTTTAGTAGCTAATGATGAGTTTAACCTATACCCTAAAATTGCTGAATTGGCTGATATGAAAATTATTAACAAATTTAAACGACCTGTATTGAACAGGGTAGAGAAAGATAGATCAAATGCTTTTGCAGAAATAATCTTTCATTTAAAAGAAAAATAAAATGCCACTTACAGAAGATCAAATTCAAATAATAGAGGACACAATAAAGGAAAGCCTAAGGAAAAAGTTTAAAACATATGACCCAGAGACTAAACATATGCCTTTTCATTATAGATTGCTTGGTAAAGACAGAATGGCACTGTTTTCTTTTATTCATTCTTTAAACACTACTTTTGGAACCTCTGTTTTTGAACCTGTAGCTGAAACCATAGCAAGTCTTAACTTTGAATATGCAGAGAAGCAGTACATAGTTGGCGATACTATTAGTAATGAAGCACAATCAGAAATTCAACGCATTATGAATGAACTTACCATTGGAGAAAATCCAAATAAAACGAATGAAATTCAAAGGATAAGAGAAGTTTGCAATAAAGGCAAAATGAATAAATTGAGAACAGTAAAGGTTGATTTGTTTGTTCAAAGTTCAGACGGAACAGCTCATTTATTTGATTTAAAAACGGCAAAACCAAATATAAGTAATTTTAAAGATTTTAAAAGAACATTATTAGAATGGATAGCAATATTTTTGGCAAAAAATCCAAATGCAAAAGTTAATTCTTATATTGCAATCCCTTACAATCCTTATGAACCTAAGCCTTATGAAAGGTGGACACTAAAAGGCATGTTAGATTTAGAGAATGAATTGAAAGTTGCAGAGGAATTATGGGATTTTCTTGGTAAAGGAAGTACTTATTCTGAATTACTAGACTGTTTCGAAAGAGTTGGTATCGAGATAAGACCGGAAATTGATGAATATTTCAAGAATTTTAAATAAATCAAACTGAATTAAACTTATTATGGGGATTAATAATATTTATACACATTTGCACAAATTATAAGCAATTAAGATATTCACAGGGTGAGGAAAACTCCATCTTATTTGATATCAGGTAGTTATATAATTAGATAATAATGTGTCGCATAAGGGTTATTATGTTAACTTGTATTAAAAAAAATAAATATTATTTCTTTTTTAAATACCTTATTATTTCTTCCAGAATTCCAATTATTTCTTCTTTACTTACTTCTTGTTTTTTAAATTCTATTCTAAGTTTATAATTCTTTTTTTCCTTTGGAACGAAGTTGTATATAAATCTTTTTGTTTTCTTGGCATCACCTTTAATTGATTTGGAAAGTTCCCGGGTATCCAATCTTGTTAACTCTCTTTGAATTATATTTTTTATCAGCTTTTCCATATCTTCTTTTTTCTTTTGTTTGGCAATTTCAATAAGAGTGCTTCTTGAAGTTATTTCGTTTTCCATGCAAATTTTTCTTAATTCTTTAGGAATTCTACAAATATTAATTATTTCCGTAATTGTTGATCGGGCTTTTCCAATTTTTTTAGCAATCACGTTATGGCTGTATCCATAAAGATCGGTTAAAGCTTTTAGTCCTTCTGCTTCTTCAAATACATCAAGGTCCTTCCTCTGCAGATTTTCTATAAGAGCTATTTCCAGAGCTTCGTTGTCTTCTACATCCATCTCTATACAGGGAATTTCTTTTACCCCTATTCTTTTGGATGCAATATATCTTCTTTCACCGGCAATTATTTCATATAGATTTCCTTTAGGCCGTACAAGTATCGGCTCCAGCACTCCTTTTTCTTTTATTGAATCCATAAGTTCTTCAATTTTTCCCAACTCAGATCTTGCTTGCTGTGGATTTGGAGTTATTCTTTCCAAAGGTATCATTCTTACACTTGGGCCGTAACTTTTAGCAGACAAAATTTCTACAAAATGCTTGTCATGCCTCATGTTTAGTTCTTCCGGAAGACCGCTTTTCTTAATTTTTGACACGCCTTATAATCTCCTCAACCACTTTTTTATATTGCGATGCTCCAATTGAATTAGGAGCAAAGGTGAAAATTGATTCCTTATAAGCCGGACTTTCCTCAAGCTTAACGCTTTTTGAAATAACCGTATTAAATACTTTATCTTTAAAAACACCTTTTATTCTTTTAACTACATCCTTAGCAATATTGGTTCTTTTATCATGAAGAGTAATTAATACACCGATAATACTTAAATTTGGATTAGCTACTCGCTTCACTTTGTCGATTGTTTCTAATAAATCATCGGTTCCTTCTAAGCACAAATATGAAGATTGAATTGGAATTAAGATGTAATTAGCTACAACTAAAGCATTTATAGTAATTAAACCTAGAGTCGGCGGCGTATCTATTATTATAAAATCATAATTTTTTCTTACCGGCTTCAGTACATCCCTTAATCGATAATGTCCGTCTATTTCTCCTATAAGGGCAGGCTCAAGTTTGGCCATAGATATTCTTGAAATGACAACATCAAGGCCGGGTATGGTTGAATGGACTATTGCCTTTTGTATATCATTTTCATTTCTAATCATAATATCATATAAACTTTTTTCATTTTCAAACGGTTTTCTGACGCATGATATGGTACTGTTTGCCTGAGGATCAG
This sequence comes from uncultured Eubacteriales bacterium, assembly GCA_964440805.1. GTDB lineage: Bacteria > Acidobacteriota > Aminicenantia > Aminicenantales > Aminicenantaceae > CAYTTR01. The sequence goes on along the minus strand of CAYTTR010000001.1, from coordinate 55,103 downwards.
TGTCCACTAAAAGTGTTTTTCTTCCGGTAAAAGATAAAGCTGAAGCCACATTTAAAGCAGTAGTGGTCTTCCCTACTCCACCTTTTTGATTAGTAACGGCAATAATCAAGTAAATATCTCCATAAATTAACTCATTGAGTACAATAATAAATATACAAGTAAATATCAAGAAAATTATTCCTTATGTCGGCCGGCCGACAAATTGGCTAAGTTATTCATATTTAATAATTTATATGCTCTTGTATGGTTTAGCCACTAAAATAATTGAAAAATTTATGCTTTTTTATAAATCTAATCCTCAACCGCCACCTTGCTACTCTCGACTGATAAAAATATTCAGTTTTAATTTCGGCAGATGCCGTTTGTTTTTCCCAATCTTCTTTTCGAATTCTTTTTATTTAAAACACAATAAACTTTTCTTTCCCAAATCAATTATAAAGTATTTTTTCTCAATCAAATAAAACAAACAAACTAAATAAACGATATAAAATTAATAGACCGAATAGACCTTATATGTCGGCATGCCGACATTTTCAATTGACTTATATTTTTTATAAAATTATTATATTCCGAAAATAGGAGATGAATAATTGCCAAGCATAGTAGATTTAATTAAAAACAAAATAATTCTTTTAGATGGTGGGATGGGTTCAGAGCTTATAAAAAGAGGTCTTCCTCCTGGAAAATGCCCGGAATTATGGAATATTGAAAACCCTGAGACTGTAAAAGAAATACATAAGGATTATTTTAATTCTGATTCAAACGCTGTTTTAACCAACAGTTTTGGAGGAAGTCAAATTAATCTTAAATCATTCGGTCTTGATGAGCAGTGTTTAGAGCTTAATAAAAAAGCAGCTGAAATTGCAGTATCCGCCAAAACTGAAAATAAATATGTAGGCGGCAGCATTGGTCCTACCGGCCAATTTCTTAAACCTCACGGCCCCTATGAAGAAAAACTAATTGAAGAATCATTCAAAGTACAAATGAAAGGGCTTATTGAAGGAGGAGTTGATTTTCTGCTGATCGAAACTCAATATGACTTAAGAGAATCCTTATGTGCTTTAAGAGCAGCCGAAAAAGAAGCTGATATACCGATATTTATAACAATGAATTATCAAAAATATCCCAGAGGATATTTTACAATCATGGGGAATTCAGTAGGGCAATGCTTAAAAGAATCGTCAAAGTTCAATATATCAGCCTTAGGAGCAAACTGTACCTTAAACAGTGAAGAAATGATTCCTCTGGTTAAAATAATGGCTGACGCCTCTCCCCTTCCCATAATCGTTCAAGCCAATGCCGGCAAGCCTGAAGTCAAGGAATCAGGTGAAATAAAATATAGCCAGGGTGCTGAAGAATACGCAGGATATGTTCCTCAATTAATTGAAGCAGGAGCAAGAATAATCGGAGGATGCTGTGGTACGGATCCTGAATATATTAAATTAATGGCAGAAATTATAGAAAAATATAATACTTAGGAATCCTAATTATCTCTCTCTATCCAAAAAACACCTTAGACAATTCATACAGTTCCATATCAACGGTTTTTAATTTAGAAACTGCATCGGCTAAAGGAACCGGAATTATTTTATTCCCTTGAAGACTGACCATATAACCGAATTTATTATCTTTCACCAAATCAATAGCTGCCGCACCGTAACGGGTAGCCAGTATTCTGTCAAAAGCAGTCGGGGTGCCTCCTCTCTGAGTATGTCCCAGGACAGTCACTCTTGTTTCAAATCCGGTTCTTTGTTCTATGGCATCACCTAAGTAGTGACCGATTCCCCCCAGTCTTTTATGACCGAAAGCATCTGTTTCTTCGCTTTGCGTGATTACTTCTTCTTCGTCTTTTGATTTGGCACCTTCAGCAACAACAATTATACTGAATAATTTTCCTCTTTCCCTTCGCGATTGGATTGTCCGGCAGATTTCATTTATATCGAAGAGAACTTCAGGAATAATAATATAATCCGCACCGCCGGCCAGTCCCCCTTCAACTGCAATCCAGCCGGCATTTCTTCCCATTACCTCAACTACCATTACCCGGTGATGAGCTTCGGCTGTAGTATGAAGACGGTCAAGAGCTTCGGTGACAATGGAAACAGCCGTATCGAAGCCGAAAGTATAGTCGGTACAAGAAAGGTCATTGTCAATTGTCTTGGGGATTCCAATACATTTCAAACCTTCTTTAGACAGTTTATGGGCCACGCCAAGCGTATCTTCCCCTCCTATGACAATCAGGACGTCTATCTCGTATTTTGTCATCTGGGAAAATATTTTCCCTACAGCTCCTTTGATTTTAAAGGGATTGGTCCTTGAGGTTCCAAGTATTGTTCCACCTCTGTGAAGAATCCCTGATATCGAATCAAAGTCAAGGGGAATGATTTTCCCTTCTATCAGGCCAAGCCAGCCGTTTTTTATGCCCACAAAATCATAGTTATAAAGAACAATTCCTTTGCGGACAACAGCCCGGATAACTGCATTTAGTCCGGGGCAATCGCCTCCACCGGTAAGTATCCCTACGCGCACTTTTTATGCTCCTGTAATTGCAATATTATCAGTAAGATAACATAAGCCTAGTGATTTCTTTGGTTATGGCCAGAGCATCTTCATCTTTCCGCTGCCACATGTTGCGGCCGAAAATCAAACCGTCAACCCCGGCTTCCAAGCATATTTTAGCTTTATGCAAAAGGTCTTCATCACTTATTTTGCTTCCGCCGGAAATCAGAACTCCGGTCCGTCCGGCGGAACGGACAACCATGGAAAGGGCTTCCTCTTCGGAAATACCGGCAAATTTATTATAAGCTTTGAACGGTCCCTTGGGATCAAATTGCCCTTTTTCAGGAATTTGAGGAATGTTAATCTTAGTTATTGTCGCTCCTAGCTCATTGGCCATCCTGGCAGCATAGTCGACCATAGCCAATGAATCTCTTCCCGCCCCTCGAGTTTCAACATACATGCCCCTGGGATAAGACCAAAGAATAACCGGCAATCCTACCCGCTTAGCTTCCTGCCGGACCAAGGAAAATTGCTCAATATCTTCCGACTCTCTGGGAGAACCGACATAAAGAGTATAGCCGACGGCATCAGCTCCCAGCCTTAAAGCATCTTCTATACTGGCATCAAGAGGCGAAAAAGCATCATCATCCGGAGGAATGGAAGTCTTGCCGTTTATCTTAAGGACCAGAGGAACCCGGCCGGCATATTTTTTATAATGCCTTTCAGCCAGGCCAATATGACAGACTATGCCCGAATAGTTTCCTTCAAGGGCCAGTTCAAGTTGAAAATCGAAATCGGCACTGGGAGGATTGGGGAAAAAATCCCTGGGCCCATGTTCCAATCCCTGATCAACGGGTAAAAGTAAGATTTTTCCGTTTCCCGGTCCATGAGCATACATCAGCTCATAGAGCCGGCGTTTTTCACCGGTGGTCAAACTATCCAAATCAATATGAAATTGTTGTTGTCTTTTAGATTTGTTCATCCTGTTCTCCTTAATATCCTTTATTATATTAATCCTGTAGAAGATTTTCTTATGTTATCCCCTATCGGAAGAATCTTAAAATTCTTCTTCTCATCAGAATTAGTTGTATTATAAAGGGATTCAGAGTTTATTTCAATACTATGGATTTAGTTAATAAGCTATTTATTTTTTCTTACCTCAGAAACAAAAAAGGCATCGCCGTCGCCCGTTTCCCGGTCATCAGCTACAGGGCGCCAGACAATATAGACCGGGTCATGGTTTCTGAGGACATCCAAAACTGCTGAAAACTGGCTTCCTCGAGCATAGAAATAGATTAAATCATCTGATTCAGAATAATACGGCTCAGGTACATCATGGCCTTCGCTGGAAAAAACAGCTCTGGCTACTTCCTTGTCTTTGGAATACAAGCGGATGATTTTATCGGCCCATCTGGTGCGGTCGCCTTTATTATCTTTAGCGTAGACTTCAACACTGTACTTGTCGACTTTATGACGGATTTCCTTGGCTTCCGAATATTGCATTATTTACCCGCTTTTCCTTTTTTTCGGTTTTTCCCAGGCTTTAATTCCATGAAGCATCCAGTCCGGAGCAGACTCTCCTTTAAGGTAGTGGTTAAAGAATTCAAACATTCTTTTGGCCCAATCAATCTGATTTATTCTTTTTCTTAATCCGTGATCTTCACCGTTGTAATTGAACATAAAAGCGGTTTTCCCCAACCTTCTCAGAGCCATTATGTATTCAATTCCTTGATACCAGGGAACGGCTCCGTCTCCATCATTGTGGATCATTAAAATAGGGGTTTTTACTTTATCCGCCCAGAAAAGGGGCGAGTTTTCAATATAGCGCAAGGGGACATTCCAAAGATTTTCTCCCAGGCGGCTCTGAGTTCTTTCGTACTGAAACTGGCGCACCATACCGCTTCCCCAGCGGATGCCGTTATAAGCACTGACCATGTTGGAAACAGGAGCCCCGGCTTCGGCAGCAGCAAATATATCGGTTTGAGTAACCATATAAGCAATCTGATAACCACCCCAGGAATGCCCCTGGATTCCGACAGCTTCGGGATCCACAATGCCTTCCCGGATTAACATCTGGATTCCCGGCAGCACGCATTTAAGAGCGTCCTTTCCCGGATAACCGGTATTGTATTCTATATCAGGCATCCAGATAAGATAGCCGTTGCTTACATAGAAAGAAGGATTGATTGAGGTTCCAGGTGAAGGATGGCGGAACCTATGAAGCATATAGTGAAGGGTCTCGTAAATATAAACCATCAAGGGATACTTTTCTCCGGCTTTGAAATTATCAGGTTTTATTAGAATCCCTTTAAGCGGTTTTCCATCAAGGCTTTTAAAATCTCTTAATTCAGCCTTTCCCCAAATAAAAGGTTCTGTTTGGCGGCTGAGACCGGTTAATTTCTTAATGCGGCAGAAATCACGGTCGCTCAGCCAGAGATCGGGATATTCATGGAAAGCAGAACGGAAATAAATAAGAGCCGGAGCCTCCTCAGCTTTTTTAACCGAGAAAAAGCGGTGGTCGGAGATAAGAAGCTTCTCCGGTTTTTGATTGCCTTCTACTTTATCCCGGAAAAAGCCTTCAGCCATTGTTTCTTCATGGGTTGATTTTAAAAGAAGCCGAGCTTTGGAAGAAATAAACTCTTCTTCCGGATCAAGCTTAAGATAACGAAAAGAAAGTCCGTTTTCCCGGCCGTATCCCTCGGTTATTCTTCTGGCTTGACTGCCGTCGGGTTTTATTTCCCAGATATCAAAGCGTTCGTAAATTAAAATTGACTTGTCTTTCTCAGTCCAGCCGGCCAAGCCGTAACTTCGGGGAGGATTGGGAGTATCCCAGTCATGCCGTTCAAAAGAGACTTCAATATCTTTGGTTAAATTAACGGTAGTTTTTTTAGAAATATCATAAGTATGCCAATCTCCATCCTCGAACCAATAGACGTAATTACCCTGGGGAGAAAGGTCGGCTCTTCCATATAATTTTTCCTTAACCAATGTCCGTTCACCGGACGAAGGCTCAATAACATAAATATCAAAATAACCGCCGTCATAGGAGACCAGTTTTCGATAAGGTATTATGGTTTGGGCAAAAGCTGTCTTGCCGTATGGGGATAGCTCCACATCAGGGATTTTTTCATCAGCCAGCCTCACGAATTTCCCGCTTTCAATATAATAAACCGACTCCCAGGTATTGTCCCGGACTTCATCAGCCATTTTTTTCTGCTGCGGCTGCGGATAGGGATCATTCCAATGCCAGAGATCGAATTGGGCTTCTTTTTTTTCATCTTCTTTTTCTTCATTTTTTGAGGGAGGAATTTCTTTTATTCCCAAAAGTATTATTTTTCCGTCCTTGGTGAAAGAGGGAGATGATTTGTCGCTGACCGCCATTCCATCGGGAAATCCTTCCGTTTTTTCATGAGAAACCCAGAGGTCTGCTTTTAAACTTCCCAGTTTGCAGCCGTATAAATTAAAAACAGGATTATCCATATCCTGGTAGTCACGGTCGGTCAAAAAGGCAAGTTTCTTGTTCTCTTCATCCAGAGCCCAGCGGACATATCTTCCTTTGCCGGTAAGAATAGGAACAGTCTTTTTATCCGGAAGAGAGGCGGCGTATATTCCGTCTGTTTCCGGCTTCTCCTGGGATGAGACCACATAAAGAAGTTTTCTTCCGTCTTTGGTGAATATGTATTCCAAAACATCCTGATAAATTTCTTCACTGCCGTCGGCCAGTGAACGAAGAACCAAAGTAGTTCCATATTTTCTCTCCACCTTGGGTTCTTTTTTCTCTTCTTCCTCAGGTTTTTCTTCTTTTTTTTCTTTTTCCGCTTCTTCTTTTTTCTCAACTTCTTTTTCGGCCGGCTCTTTAAGATAGGCTACCCATCCACCCGCTTTTTCGGGCAGGGCAAAGCTTTTCACCTCATCAAGGGAAACTACCGAGCCGTCCGCAAGGTTAAGAATTCCCAGTTTCTTTTTCAGCTTTTCTTTATTTTTTTTTTCTTTTTGGGCTTTTTCTGATTCTTCTTTAGAGGGCGATATAAGGAAGATTACATGAGAGCTGTCTTTAGTAAATGTCGGTTTGGCTGCCCGGTGAGCTTCAATTTCTTCCCCAGAATAGCCGGCGGCAGTTCTGTACTCTTGCCCTGAGGCCGGATTTTTTACCACCAGCTCTACTTCTCCATCCTGAGGTGTCTCCAGGTAGATAATCCATTTTCCGTCACTTGATATTTTCTCATCCTGAATTGTCTTCCAACTGTCGTAATCACCATGGGAAAGAGGGTGCTTTTCTTGAGTCTCAGCTTTTAAATTCGGAGACAAAAAACCGGAGATTAAACAAAACACAACCAAGAACCATACGGTTTTCCTTAATTGATTTAAATTCATGCTTTCTCCTTTTTAGGAATTCCTTGAATAATTAAAAAACAGTATGTTCACAATATCAGATATTTTTTGGAACAATAGGATCGAGTAATTTTATTAAAGGAGGAATATTTTCTTTGGCTATAAGCCAGATACGTTCGACCAAAATCTCGCCATATTCATGAGCCAGTATATTTCTCAGTGCGATCATCTTTTTCCACGGAATCTCATCATGCTTTTTTCATTAAAATCATCTTTCAGGAAAGACCCAAAAATTGAAAACTCTTTCACTTTCCACTTTTTGCAAAAGTCTATTATTTGCTTTTTATAATAATCAATTTTTTGGTAAGAACTTTTATCCATCATATTGTAAATTGACTTTCAATAATCATATATCACATGAAACCAGAATATAGCAACCACCCGATTGAAAGAAAATGTGGACATGTAACCAATTTCTATCGTTAATATAATATTAAAATATTAATATACAAATTGCCCGAAATTGGTACATGTCTCCATTTTCTATATATAATCCCTAAAAAATTTGGGAGAACTCCAAAGCTATGGTTTTATTGACACAGGGAATTTGGCTGTGTTAATTTTTCAAAAGAACCGGGTGCGGCTTTATGAAAAAAATTTTGAAAAAGTTCCTCTGGGGAACAGGCATTTTATTATCGTTGATCCTGCTTGCAGTCATTATTTCGGCTATTATCATTTTTACCCAGAAAAACCTAATAAAAAACATTGCTCAGAAATACATAAATAAAAACTTCGATATTCCCGTTCAAATCGGAAAACTTAATTACAGCTTTTTCCCGTTGTCATTTGAAATTGAAAATATCAGCTTTCCCTATAATATCGGGGAAACGGAAATCAAAATTAAACTGGAAAAAATTTCCGGAAGAGGCGATCTCTACCGCCTGAGGCAAAACCGCCGGCCTTACTTGGATACTTTGCTCATTGAGGGTCTCAAAATCGATGCCCAAATAAGAAGAACAGGCAAAGTTATTTATTGGCATGAACTTGCTTTAAATTTATCCCGAGGCTTAAGTTTCATCCGCTGCCTTGACCTGGAAAATTCTTTTATAAAACTCCGGTTGGCTGATTTTGAAGTGCTTATTGATGAAGTGAATTTCTCCCTTTCGCCGGAAGAAAAAGAGGGAGATTATATTTTTTTATTGCAGGCCGCTGAATTATCCGCTTCTTCAGGCCAAGCTCTTTCCGGAAATTCTGAGAAATTAAATATCTCGGGTCTACTCGAGCTTTCGCAAACTCCCACTCTTTCAAGTTCCTTATCTTTGGCCGGAATCAATCTTTATTTTGAAGATAAACCTCTCAGGCCGGATAACTCAATTGAAGGAAGGATTAGGCTGTTTTTGCCCGTGGAGAAAAATATTCTTTCAATCCGGATCCAGGAATTAAGCCTCCCTCAAAACATTTACTTGACGGGAGAGGCTGAAGCCGACTTTGATAAACCTTTTTATTCTTTTTCCCCGAGGATTCATTTAAAAGACATCGGACAATGGTTGGCCTTGCTTGAACCTTACCTGCCCCAATCGGATATAGATTGGGATAAGTTAAATATCTCCGGCTCAACCATTCTCAAGGGCAAGGGTTTTGTTGACGGCAAAGAAAATCGCTTCTTATTTGACGGGAATTTAAATTTAGGACCTCTCGACTTAAAATATGAAATCCCGGGAATTAATACAAAAGCTCAGCTTGCGGCTGATTTAAATATTACAGCCGGCCCGGAGAAAAAAGAGGTTGAAGGGCTTTTCACTTTAGCCGGAGGCTGTCTTCAAACGAATGATGTTTCCCTAAGCAGCTTGGAAGTAAAAATACCTGTTTCTTACGCTGAAGAAGAATTAACTCTAAAAGGAATAACTTTTACCGGCACCTTGGAAGAAACTGTCTATGCTTTCAGGGAGAATAAAATAAACCTCCCCCCTATTACTTTTAAAGGCGAAGCCGGTTTTAATTTTCCCTCCATGAGTACTGAGCTTCACTCCTTTATCCTCTCCTTCCCTTCCCTGCCTTCTTTAACTATCAAAGGAAAAGCATACAAGGGCATTCAGGGAGAAAAGAATTTCTCTTTCTCCTGGACCGGAATTAAACTTCAGGAAATCTTGCAATCTTTTCCGGAAATTATTCCGGAAAATTTTCTTTCCTGGGAAATGGAAGGACAGTTCGGTCTTGAAGGCAGATTAAAACAAAAAGGAGCCATAGAAAAAAATCCTTGGGAAACTGAGATCAGTTTGGATATTTCAGACGTGACTCTTCACAATCCGGACTTCACCATAGCCTCGGAAGCCTTGAGCAGCCGGGTGAATTTCTGCAGTGAACTTTCTTTTCCTTTAAAAACCATTCTTTTTTCTCTGGATTTTAAATTAAAGAAAGGTGAATCCTTATGGAAGACTTATTATTTAAACTGGGGAAAATATAATTTGGAGACAACGGTAGAGGGAACTATTTTTCCTCTGGAGAAAAAAATACAGGACCTTTCTTTTAAACTCAGCCTAGGAGAATTGGCGGAATTTTCGGCGGCCGGAAGTCTGAGTTATGAAAATAAGGGATCAATGAATATGGAAACCGATATCACTCTGTTTGACCCGGCCGGCCTTCAGGAAATCTTAACCGGTGGTGATATATCTTATGATTTGCAGGGAATTATAAAAACCAAAGCCCATATCCAAGGACTAAAAAACGGCCTTGAAGTTAAAGGCTTGCTTCAACTTGATAACTTTTCTTTAAAAGACGAGAAAAAAGGTTTTAGTATTCAAAAAATTGAGGCTGCCGTTCCCTTTAAAATTCCTCTATCTAATGATTCATCTTCAATGGACACCGGAGAAGAAAACTCAGGCTTTATTTTAATCGACGATCTGGTATTGCCCGCTTTTTTTCTTGATTCACTCCGCCTTGATATTCAGGCCAAACCAGGCCGTTTTATTATAAAACCCGCTTCTTTAAAGCTCGGAGACGGCAAATTAACCCTTGGAGAGACTTCTTTAAATTATTTTCCGGAATTCAAGCTAAGTTCTTCTTTATTTTTGGAAAAAACGGAAATCTCTTCCCTATTGCCGAACCTTGAATTACCTCTTAAAGGAACTGTTCAAGCAGGGTTTTCACCTGTTTTCATGAATAGAGATCAATTAAAAACAGACGGATCTGTTGAAATCAACATCTTTGAGGGAAAAGTAAAGATTGATGAAATCGAAGTTAAAAATCCTTTTTCTAAAAACAGAACTTTCCTTTCAGATATTACTTTCCGGGAAATCAATCTTGAAAAAATGACCGGATTAGTGCCTTTCGGCAGAGTAACGGGCATAGTCAATGGAGAAATAAGGGATTTGGCTGTCTCCTATGGACAACCGGAAAGATTCTCCTTGCTTATTGAATCGGAAAAAAAGGAAGGGATTTCTCAGCTATTCAGTCTTAAAGCTGCTGACGATATTTCGGTTATCGGCACCGGCACTAAAACCACCTTTTCTTCTTCCAGTTGGCTGACCAAATTTGTTGAGGATTTCCGCTATCAAAAAATCGGCATTAGCTGCTCTCTTAAAAATGATGTTTTTACCCTTAATGGAACCATTAAAGAAAAAGGAGTAGAATACTTGGTAAAAGGACCCTGGCTTTTCGGTATAAATGTGGTCAACAAAATCCCCAGAAATACAATCCGGTTTAAAGACATGCTCGACCGTTTGAAAAGAATAGGGAGAACTCAGTAACAATCGGAAATTCAAAATGATATAATAAAAAAAGAAAAAAAAATGAAAAGAAAGGGGAATTTCATGAAAAAAATAAGCTTATTTCAGTTATTGCTGATTGGAACAGTTTTCATTTTAGTATCTTGCTTGACCATAAATATTTATTTTCCTGAAGCAGTGGTGCAAAAAACAGCCGACGAAATTGTCGATGAGGTAAGATCAAAAGATGAAGAAAAGAGAGAAAATGAAAACAAAAAAGATATGGTCCAAGCTCCGGGATTTTTCCCTATAGGAATTGCCTATGCTCAAGAGGCAGAAACCGTTACTACCCCCAAAATCCGGGCTCTCAAACAATCCATTAAAGAACGGTTTCCTCAGCTTGAACCGTTTTTCAATGGAGGAAACATCGGTGAAGATAACGACGGATTTATTCACACCCGGGATGAAGAAGGACTGTCCTTGAAAGACAAAGCTTCTCTACGAAAGCTGGTTAGAGAAGAAAACAGCGACCGGGAGGCTCTTTACCTTGAAGTAGCCAGAGCTTTGGATATTTCGATGGATCAAGTGCAAAAAATTCAGAAAATTTTTGCCAAAAGCTGGATTGAAAAAAGCGATCCCGGCTGGTGGGTTCAAAGAGAAGACGGTCAATGGATTAAAAAACCGCAGGAGTGACGGACTTTTAATCGGGATGGAAAAATATTGTCTCCCAAGGTTAAAGTTTTAAACAAGAATTTAGTACTAAAGGCCGAAAAAGGCTCTCTTCTTTCAGATGTGCTTCCAGCCGGCGGGCTGCTCCTCCGGACTGACTGTGGCGGAAAAGGAGTTTGCGGCCGCTGTCTTGTTGAAACTTCAGGTGAAAAGAATCCTGTTTTTACAGATAATGAAATCCGCCTTCAAAAAGAAGGCCGTCTTTCCCCCGGCTTAAGACTTGCCTGTCAACTAAAAGTGGAAGACGACCTTAAAATAAAAATCCCCCTAGAATCTCTGGTAAAAAGCCTATCTGTCCTTGATACAGGAAAATCCGTAAAAATTAAATTGGAGCCTGAAGTAAAAAAAATTAGCCTTACCTTACCCTCTCTTCTTCTCTCTTCAGCTTTGTCATTTACCGAATCAGTTGCCGGTGTCATGAAAGAAAAGAACCTCAAGTTCTCACCGGAAGTTTTAAAAAAATCCGGTTCATTGGTTAAAAGAAAAGTGAAAAATATCAATCTTGTTCTTTATGGAGAACGGGAAGTTCTGGCGGTTGAAGCTTCGGGAAATGAGGATAAATGTTTCGGGATTGCTGTTGATTTAGGGACAACCACTGTGGCTGCCCAGATTGTTGACCTTAACTCAGGCCGGGTCCTGGGGACAGAAGTATCGGCCAATGACCAGATAAAATTTGGCGCAGATGTTGTCTCCAGAATCTCAAAAGCAGTTTCTTCAAATCAAAGCGGGGAAGAATTGAAACTGGCTGCTGTGGCTACCGTCAACCGTTTGATTGCTTTGCTTTTAAAAAGATTAAATATATCTTCAGGCCAAATTTACGAGACGGTTATTGCCGGAAATACGGTCATGAATCATCTTTTTCTGGGAATTCCGGTCGATACCTTGGCTTCTTCGCCCTTCAACTCTTTTTTTCATTCATTGGCTCCTCTTGAAGCTTCAAAGACAGGCCTT
>CAYTTR010000001.1:0-42878 GCA_964440805.1 uncultured Eubacteriales bacterium | reverse complement strand
ATAAAAAGCTTTATCGGCAGTGATATAAGTGCTGGTTTGGCTGCTTCCGGTTTTTTTGAAGAACAGCCTCCAGTCTTATATATTGACCTTGGGACAAACGGAGAAATAGTTCTAAGAGATAAGGAAATGACTGAAGCAGCCTCAGTTGCCGCCGGCCCTGCTTTCGAGGGCATGGGCTTAAGCTGCGGGATGCCGGCTTTGCCGGGAGCGATTGATTCGGTCAGACCGGGGAATCCGTTTAAAGTTTCTACTCTAAGGAAAAAGCCGCCCCAGGGAATCTGCGGTTCCGGGTTAATTGATCTCTTGGCCGTTCTTTTAGAAAAAGGCAAAATGGCACCCAGCGGCCTGCTTGCCAAAGAGGGGAAAATAAAAATTTCAGAAAAAGTCTTTATAACCCAAAACGACATACGTCAGCTTCAGCTTGCGGCTGGGGCGGTAAAAACCGGAATCAGGATACTTTTTAATAACCGAAAAATTTCCTTTAATGATCTCAATGCTGTTTATGTGGCCGGAGCCTTCGGCAGTACCCTTAACGTTGAAAACTGCCTGAAGATAGGGCTGCTTCCCTCCATTTCACCGGATAAAATAATTTTTCTGGGAAACACCTCTCTGTCCGGAGCCCGGAGCCTGCTTCTTTCCCGTACTCTAAGAAAAAAAACAGAATCTTTGGTCTCTAAAATTAAAAACTTATCCCTTGCCTCCGACAAAAATTTTCAACAGTACTTTTTAAACTCCCTGGAATTTGTTAGACTGGATTCTTTTTAGAAGGCCGAATATTAACTCAAAATTTATAGGCGATTGCCAATAACTTTAAGGAGTGCCCATGAATAAAGAAGAACTTTTCGCCAAAATGGCTGCTTCGGTCATTGAAGGTAAGATGGAGGAAGCTGAAAAACTTGCCCGCGAGGCAGTCAAATCATCCCTCAATCTGACCGAAGTTATTGAAAAAGGTTTTGTTCCCGGTATTAATAAAGCAGGAGATTTATGGGAAAAAGGAGAGTATTTCCTGCCGGAATTAATAACCAGTGCCGAATGCATTAAAAGAGCCATGGCCGTTCTGCAGCCGGAAGTTGAAAAAGCCGGAAAATCCCATGAAACAAAAGGTAGAGTGGTCATTGGAACTGTGGAAGGCGATATTCATGATATCGGCAAAAATTTGGTTTCTTCCATGCTTCAGGCCAATGGTTTTGAAGTCTATGACTTGGGAGCAGATGTAAGACTTGAACTTTTCATAGACACAGCAGCCTCCAAAAAGGCGGATTTCATTTGTTTGTCGGCTCTCCTCACCACCACTATGGTCAATCAGAAAAAATTAATCGACCTGCTTAAAGAAAAAAAGCTGCGGGATAAATTCAGAGTGGTTGTCGGCGGCGCTCCTGTGACCCGGAAATGGGCTCAGGATATAGGAGCAGACGGTTTCGGCGATAATGCCGTAGCCGCAGTCAGACTGCTTAACGACCTTCGGAAAAAAGGATAAAAAACTATGATAAATCCAATTAGGCCGAAAATTGAGCTTTTAAGCCGGAACTTTATGGAAAAAATAATAGATGAAGCCATTCTACTACTTGAGAAAAAAGGTGTTTTTGTGGAAAACAAAGAAGCTGTGCGGCTTTTAGAAGAAAAAGGCTGCCCCACAGAAAAAGAAGCGGGCCGGGTTTTTATAAAGCCCGAGGTTGTTGATGAAACTCTTTCTTCCTGTCCGCCCAAGATTTTTCTTTATGACAGAAGCGGTGAAAAAGAGTTTGTGGTTGGAGGCGATGAAGTTCATTTTGATCCCGGTTCAGCCGCAGTCTCCATTTTGGACCATGAAACAAAGGAACAACGAAAACCTGCAACCAAAGACCTTATCCGCTTTGTAAGGCTCACCGAAAGCCTTAATTACCTCCATTTTCAGAGCACCGGCCTGGTGAGCAGCGATATCCCCGAGGAATTATCCGACTGTTACCGGCTTTACATAGGCCTTCATTTTTCAACCAAGCCCGTTGTAACCGGGACTTTTCGAGTGGAAGGATTCCAGCCCATGCTGGAAATGCTTTCCCTTATAAGAAGGAATAAGAAAGATCTGGAAGAGAAGCCTCTGGCTGTTTTCGATGCCTGCCCCTCCCCTCCCTTGAAATGGAGCAATCTTACCAGTCAGAGTCTTATTGATTGCGCCCGGGTTGGGATCCCCTCGGAACTAATTTCCATGGGGATGACCGGTGCCACCTCACCGGTTACTTTAGCCGGAACCCTGGTTCAGCATGTAGCGGAGAATCTCTCCGGAATCGTCATCTGCCAGCTGGCCCGGAAAGGAGCTCCGGTTATTTTTGGCGGCTCACCTTCAAGTTTTGATATGCGGCGGGGAACAACACCCATGGGAGCCATAGAAACAATGATGATTGACTCTGCTTATGCCCAGATTGGGAAGCATCTGGGCCTCCCTACTCATGCCTATATGGGTCTGAGCGATGCCAAAATAAACGACAGCCAGGCCGGACTGGAAACAGGGATAGGTGCAGTCCTGGCTGCTTTAAGCGGAATAAATGTTGTTTCCGGACCGGGAATGATGGATTTTGAAAGCTGCCAGAGCTTAGAAAAGCTGCTCATCGACAATGAAATCTGCCAGATGGCTTACCGCCTTCTGGAAAGTATAAGTCAAAGAGATGAACCTGTTGCTTCGGTTCTGTTTAACGGCCTGACCGATAAAACCCAGTTTTTGACCATGGCTCACACCCGTGAATGGTACAGAAAAGAACATATATTTCCTTCACTTATTGACCGCAATACTTATGAAGACTGGGTTTCAGCCGGCAAAAAATCCTTGGTTGATAAAGCAAACGAGGAAGTAGAGCGAATTTTACGGGAAACTCCTCCTTCTCTGCCGGATAAAGATACCCGGCAGGAGCTAACCAAAATTATGATTTCCTATGCCCGAATCAATGGGATTGAACAAATACCCAAGCTAAATAATTATATTTAAAAACTCAATCAACTTATTTCTTGAAAGTTGATATAATGGTCTTCAGTATGCTAAAGATTATAACATAAAGTCATGAAAATTATTGACAAATCGATCTCTCTGGGTGAATTAAAGGCAATGGCACGCAATCGTTTTGGAGATCTCGTTAAAGTTGTTGTCGATATCGAAAGAGAGGTCATGGCCGTTGACGGAGAACTTCATGCCGATGAAGAAGCTCTTCTCCTTGAACATGGGTCTCAGCAGGCCGATCTATGGGGGATTAATATCTATCCAGAGTTAGATGATAAGGACAGAATCGAATTTGATTCAATAATCAACATCCGGCCTTCACAAGGCAATCGATCCCGTGGAGTGGATGATCCAGTCATGAAAGAGAAAATTTACAAAATCATACTCAAGTTGGTCAAAGAATGAGTTATCAACATCAATCTTTGGCCGCAGGACGGTGGAGAAATCTCTCACTGATCGAACAATTGGCAAATATCGGAAGCGAAGTAGAACGGGCTCTGAGCTGGCGCCAAAAAGGCAATCCTGCGTACAGCCAGAAAGCTTTTGAGAGAACCCTTGAGCTCATAGATTTGACCATTTCGGATCCCCGGCACCAGAGGCGCTTAAAAGAGATTACGCGCCTGCGGGAGGTGTTACTGGACTATTTCCTTGGAGATAACCAGTTTCAATCTAACGAAAATCTCTGGCGGAAATATTTTTATGCTTTTGGGTATGCAGCTCGGTTAAAAGTGAAATAATCTTATCTTTCATTCCTCCCATGCCCCGCTCCAGATGGTACCCAGGATAAAGAAAGAGCCGTATTCATAAGGAATGTTGTAAAAGGGATCCGGCGGCTAATTAATCTACTAGGGGATGAAGAAGGAGCAAGGTATCACCGAGCGTAGAATCCTGTTAATAGCCCCAAAGCCAGGTTTTAAGTTCCGAAATCAAATCCTTGGCTTTAAAAAAAACAAGCATAGCCCGGGAATGAGTATAATCCGTTAGAAACTTCCGGGCCTCTTCTTTGTCTTCTTGGTAAATGGCCAGAGCTTTTTTCTCGATTTCAGGCTGGAGCTCAAATTGAGTCTCTTCAAACCTGTCCCAGGCGTGCCTTACTTTTTTTATTGCTCTTTTGTAATCGCGCTCCACCAGATTTTCCAGCTCATTAAAGACATCAAAGGCAAAATCGGAGTCAAAACGCAGGTATTCTTGGGGATAGTTGAAATGATATTCTATATCCAGATTTTTTTTAAGGGGAATAGACTTACGATAACTTTCAGGCGTTTCAGTTATTCCCAGATACCAGGGAGTTAATGGATTGACGCAAGGAGCGGCCGTGGTTCTCCAAACAAGACAGCCGATTTCCCGGGGAAGCCAGCTTCGGAGCTGGTAAACTGCCCCTTCCTGAGTGGTTTTGCTGCATATATTGGCCGGGCTGCGGACAAGATGAGGTGAACCTTTTTGGTAGCCTTCAGATTCATCAAAAGGGCTTCCTTCGCTGTGGCTGCGGAGAATGCGAACCACATCAGCCACCGTTATTTTGCGGGCCGGTTTAACCGAGAAAGGAAGAGAACCTTTTAAAGGCAGCTCAATAAATTTACCCAAAACCGAGGATTGGGCATACCACTGTCTGGGATCGCATCCGTATTGACTGAGGAAACTACCCGGCCGTGGTTGGGGATTGAAAGCATCTTTGAAGCTGAAAGGAGTTCCGGAGCCCGGATCATACCAGCCCCTTTTTACAGCGTAATCTATGAGTCCGGGTGAAGCCATGACATTTGCTTTGTCGTTTAAATCTGCTTCTTCTCCTATAATATGGAGATTGGGCAGAAGCACCACTTCATCATCCGGGCACCTCTGGGCTATCCAGTTTTTACCCCGTGAAACTGCCAGAATCCAGGCTTCTTCCGGATCAGCAATAACATAGGAGCGGCCGGATGAGGAATAGCCGAATCGGCTGAGTAATTCTCCTGCAATTTTTACCCCTTCCCTGGCTGTTTTGGCTCTCTCGGCAATTAGGCGGCGAAGCATATAGGTAATTCCGCCGTCGGTTATATCTCCCCGCTCACATAGTTCCTCATAAGAATCTTCGCGAGTTGGGCAAGCATCCGAGGAAACAACCACTCCCCATTCATTGAAGTAGGAATCACCGAATTCAGCGCCTACATTCTGAAGCCAGATGAAAGCAAAGGTTTCCTCAACCTGAGGAAGAGTTCCTCCGTTTTTTAATTTAACCAATTCTCCCGGCTCATGCTTAATTCTGGGAACAACCCAGTAATTGACAATTCTTCTGCCTCCGTATTGTTCATTGTGGCCGAAAAGAACCGAACCGTCGGAACTGGCTTTTTTTCCTACCAAAACCGTAAAACAATCGGCTTTAAGGAAGGCACTGAAAGCAAAAACCAGGAACAGGCAAAGGAAAAGATTCAGGGATTTTTTCTTGCTGAGCATAACGTTCTCCTCAATTTAGAGAAATTATTAATTGCAGAAGGGTTTCATTGTAGAAAAAAAAGGTTATCCGGTAAAGCAGAAAATCAATAAGTTTGAATCCAGCAAAAAAAATTAACGGCTGTACTTGCCCATTAAACTGCCTTGGTCCAGAATATGCCCTTTCATAGCTTCTTCCAACTGCTCTTTACTGGCCCCTGGTTCAAGGTTAAGCTCCCTATTTAGGGCATAAAGTTTAAAGTAGTATCGGTGAGTTCCGCCAGGTGGGCACGGACCCCCATAACCAATTTTCCGGAAATCATTCATTCCCTGAACTCCTCCTTGACGAATTTCACGTTCGGGAGGAACACCTTCAGGCAGTTCTTCAAGAGATGGAGGAAGATTATAAACCACCCAATGAATCCAGGTACCCATGGGTGCATCCGGGTCGTCGTTTATAAGGGCTAAACTCTTTGTTTCCGGAGGAATCCCGGTCCAGCGTAAAGGTGGAGAAATGTTTTCACCGTCACATGTATATTTTTGAGGAATCATTTCTCCTTCCCTGAAAGCTTGACTCTTAATCTTTACAGCCATTTTTACCCCTTTAGGGAAATGGGGGACGTTCCCCAAAGGGACACCCCTTTCCCTGAAAAAAAATTATCACTGTTTTCTTTTATTAATATACCATAATAATACTTTAAAGTTAATAAGGGCTGCTCTCAATCTGAATTTTAAAAATAAAATTTTATTTACAATTATAAGGAAATAAAAAAGCTTCTTCTTGCATTTCTCTTTTTGATTTTCTAAAAATAAAGAGTCCGGTTTTTGTTTAAAAATGCATGTCATAGGAAAAAGTTAAAGGATTGATTATTTAGGAGATCAGAATGGGCGGATTTTTCGGAGTTACATCCCGGCATGACTGTGTTCTTGATTTATTCTACGGAACAGACTACCACTCCCATCTTGGGACAAAGAGGGGTGGATTAGCGGTTTTCAACCAGGGAAATTATAATGCTTCCATTCATAATATAGAGAACACCCAATTCCGCTCCAAATTCGATGATGAAATTGGCAGGATGCATGGCTCAAAAGGTATCGGGATTATCTCCGACACTGATAATCAGCCTCTACTTATCCGCTCTCACTTGGGAGACTTTGCCATAGTGACCGTGGGAGCCATAAAAAATACCGATGAATTGGCCGGTTCCTTTTTTAAAGAGAAAAGACTCCATTTTTCTGAAATGATGGAGGGAGTAATAAATCCCACTGAACTGGCTGCCATAATAATAACAAGAGAGGAAAGCATTGCAGCCGGGATCAAGAGGCTTCATGAGTCAATTGAAGGTTCCTGCTCTCTCCTTATTATGACTTCCGAAGGAATTTATGCTGCCCGGGATAAACTGGGCCGAACCCCGGTAGTTATTGGAAAAAAAGAGGGAAGTTTTGCAGCGACCCTTGAAACATGTGCTTTTCCCAATCTGGGCTACAAGATTGAGCATTATCTTGGTCCGGGGGAAACTGTATTTCTTAATGAAAATGGTTATGAAAAAAGAACTCCTCCCGGAGAAAGACTTCAGATATGCGGTTTTCTCTGGGTTTATTTCGGATACCCTTCTTCCAATTATGAAGCAATCAATGTGGAATGGGTCAGAAACCGCTGCGGATCTTCTTTGGCCAAACGTTATCCAATTGAAGTTGATTATGTGGCCGGAATACCCGATTCCGGCGTCGGTCACGGCTTGGGTTATGCCGGAGAAGCTCATCTTCCTTTTAAAAGACCTTTTGTCAAATACACTCCGACCTGGCCTCGAAGCTTCATGCCTCACGATCAGGATGTCCGGGATTTGGTAGCCAAGATGAAGCTTATTCCAATCCGGGAATTAATCGAAGGAAAAAGACTGCTTTTTTGTGAAGATTCCATAGTCCGGGGAACTCAGCTCAGGGATACCATTCTGCGTCTTTATGACTTCGGTGTCCGGGAAGTGCACATGAGACCGGCCTGCCCTCCCCTACTTTATGCCTGTAAATTCTTGAATTTTTCCACCACAAAGTCGGCCTATGAACTGGCAGCCAGGAAAGCCATAAAAGAATTGGAGGGGAAAGGCGCTGGAAAGGAAAGAAAATATCTTGAATACGGCTCAGATAAATATCTGGCTATGGAGGAAACCATCCGTAAGCATTTAAAATTGACCTCCCTCAAATACCAGCACATGGATGACTTAGTCAAAGCAATTGGTCTTCCCAAGGAAAAAATCTGTACCTACTGCTGGGATGGAAAAGAATAAACTCCTTTTAAACCTTACATTCGTCCGGTTGATGTTCAGAAGCAAACTTGATAAATTATTTCTCTCTAAATTAGCTTGAAAATGCTTGCCATCACGAGGTGTGAGGCGGAAGCCGAACGATGTGACGTGAAGACCACGTCATTTTCATCCGTCGTGGGTGGCAAGGCCGCCATGGGTGATTAACCTATAAGGAAGAAGATGGAATATAAATTTCTGGGAAGAACCGGAGTTAAAGTTTCCTCCCTCTGTCTGGGTACTATGACCTTTGGAGGAGAAGCTGATGAGAACGCCTCAGAGGAGATGTTTCGCCACTGCCGGGAAAAGGGAGTTAATTTTTTCGATTGTGCCAATGTTTATAATGAAGGCCGGGCCGAAGAAATTTTAGGAAAACTTATAAAGAGCTGCCGGAATGAAATGATAATAACTTCCAAAGTCTATTTCCCTACTTCCGATGATATAAATGCCCGGGGAGCTTCCCGCCGCCATATAATGATTGCGGTTGAGGAAAGTTTAAAGCGGCTTAAGACAGACCACATTGACGTATATTTCATTCACCGTTTCGATGATTATACACCCCTTGAAGAAACCCTCCGGGCTCTGGATGATTTAGTGCGGCAAGGAAAAATCCTCTATCCCGGTGCCAGCAATTTTGCGGCCTGGCAGGTTCAAAAAGCACTGGGAATTTCAGCCCGGGAAGGATGGTCCCGGATTGAATGTATCCAGCCCATGTATAATCTGGTCAAACGCCAGGCTGAAGTGGAAATTCTTCCTCAAGCAACGGCAGAAGAACTGGGACTTATTCCTTACAGTCCATTAGGTGGAGGGCTTCTTTCGGGAAAATATGGAAAAAAAAAGCATCCGAGGAAAGGACGGCTTGTAGAAAACAAAATGTATAAAACCCGCTACGGCTATGACTGGATGTTCGAGACTGCTCGAAAGTTTACCTCTTTTGCTAAAGAAAACGGCTTTGATCCAGTAAGCTTAGCTGTAGCCTGGGTAGCGAATCATCCTGCTGTTACCTCCCCCATTATTGGAGGGAGAAGCCTCCAGCAGCTGAAAAGCTCCGTTGATTCCATTGATATTAAAATGACTCCGGAACTAAGGCAGAAAATCTCTTCCCTTTCCCCTGAACCCCCCCCGGCTACCGACCGCAATGAGGAAAAAACTCCTTTCCACTACGGCAGCAGGTAAAAAAACTATCTCGCCTTGTTTAAAACGTCACAAACGCAATAAACTCTTTTAACGCAACGAACTCTTTCTTCTCGTCTCGCTCGTCTATTTGTTTGTCTCGTTTATCTTGTTTATTTAGTCTCAATTTTATCTCCTGACTCTCTTTTTCACCCATTTATACCAGACGAACCAGAAAAACTAAACAAACCGAATCAACCGAATAGACATAATTTCATTTACAAATCAAGCTCTTTAATAATCCAGACTGCTTCAGCGAATTTCTCAGTTACAAACAAAACATAGCGAATATCCACGGAAATGGTTCTCTGCAGCTCCGGAATAACATAATAGTCACCGGTAACACTTTCATAGGTCATATCAAAGACAATTCCTATAAGCTCTCCTTTGGCATTCAAAGCGGGAGAACCGGAATTTCCTCCGGTGACACAGGTTGTATTAAGAAAGCAGGAGGGAATATCGTTTAAATCCGGATCAAAATAAGAACCGAAGTCTTTTTCCTCCCAGAGTGATTTTAATTTCTCAGGCACATGAAAAGGAAATTCTCCGGTTTCCTTCTCTATTACTCCGGAGAGAGTCGTCTGGGGCAAATACCGGACAGCATCCCTCGGCGAATAGCCTTCAACAGTACCGTAAGTGAAACGGATAGTGGAATTTGCATCAGGGGCCAGTTTCCCTTCAGTCATTTTCAGCAATCCCTTGAGGTATATCTTCTTTAAATCCTGTCTCTCCTGAAATAAGGCCTTCCCTTCTTCCCTCAGCTCTTTCATTTCCTCTTCTAAGCTTTTAGCCAGAACAATCAAAGGATCCTTCATCTCATCCAACTCTTCCGGTGTTTTTTCAATTAGTTCCAGGCGTTTTTGAGGATCGGCTAAAATTGTCTTCCGGTATAAATCTTCAACAAAGCTGCCTATTTTTTCTGCATTACCCTGGAGGAGCAAATCCTTGAAGGCACCCGGAATCTGTTCTTGTGGTTTCTGGAGCATCTCTTCAAGGAGAAACTTGAAGAATTCTTTGTCTGTTTCCAGATGATAACCTCTCTCTGCCAGTTCAATACTCATCTTGATATAAGGAATATTTCTTTCCTGAAAAGAAGGCTCCCTCTCCATATCCGGTTTTTGTCTTTCCACTGCCGTCCGGTAAATAGTGTGTGCCTGGGCCAGGAGGGTGGGCCCGGTATAGGCATTGAGAAGTCCTGAAATAATGGTTTCTCTTTGGTGATAATCCCTGTATTTATCCATGAACGAGGTTATTTTCGGTAGAATTCCTTCGTATTTAGCTGCTTTTTCTCCTTCGTTGGCCGCCCATTTTATGAAATCATCTTCAAAATCCTTCTTTTTTTCGTGAAGCTTAATTTTTTCCATTCCTTCCAGCTTGCCCTGGTAATTCTTCAAGGAATTATTCAATCCCCTAATCTTACCGGCATATTTAATCTGAATTTCACGTTTGTCTTTCCCCGCCTCTTCCAGAAAAGCAATTATTTTCTTAAAAATCTCCATTCTTTCTTTCATGTTTTCCATATCGAAGCTTACTTCAGCTGAGGTGTTGTTCCGGTAGGTGCGGCCGGGATAGCCCATGATAAAAGTGAAATCATTCTCTTTTAAATCATCCTGAGAAATCTTAAGCCATACTTTCGGCTGATAAGGAACATTATCCGGGCTGTAATCAACCCCCTCCTTTTCTGGGGAGACATAAGCCCTGAGAAAAGTGAAATCACAGGTATGGCGCGGCCACATCCAGTTATCTATATCTCCTCCGAAATTTCCCAGATCCTGAGGAGGAGCATAAACAATCCGGATATCTTTGAGCCTTTTGAATTTAAAGAGGTAATATTGATTTCCATGATACATATCGGCCACGGTGGCCCTAACATCAGCTCCCCGGCTTTCTGCTTCAGCAATAAGTTCTTTAGTAGCTTTTTCTATAGCTTTGTACTTCTCAAGAGGAGTCATCTCAGGAGTATAAGCAGCAGCAATCTTTTCTGTTACATCTTCATATCCCAGAAGAACATCAGCCGTATATCCTCTGGCCGGAATTTCTTCTTCATTAGCAGCAGCTAAAAATCCGTCTTTAATATAATCATTTTCTTCAGAAGAGGCCCTTTGAATGGCGCCGAAAGCTACATGATGGTTGGTCAGAATCAACCCCTGGGGACTGACAAATTCTCCTGTTGCTCCTCCGAGTTTAACAACAGCGCTCATTAAACCGGTTCCGTCCGTTTTATAGAGTTCGACCGGGTCAAGCTTAAGGCCGAGAGCTTTAAGATTGAGGTCCATCATTTGATGAGGCAGCCACATGCCTTCATCAGCAGTTCCTGATATGATAACCAAATTCAAAGCAATACATAAGAGTAATAATTTCCCGTATTTTTTCATTTCGGTCCTCCCTTTTGAATTTAATTTGAGAACATTTTATCTCATATTTTCGCTTATATGGCAAGAAGTCTAAATTCTGAAGTTCCACCAAAAATTTTTAGGATTATTTGGAAAATGAGGGCACGTTACCAATTTCTGTTTTTGATACAGCACTAATATCTTCTGGAAATTATCAGAAATCGGTACATGTCCCCATTTTCTGCCATTCCCACACGCAATCTTCATTATGGGGTCTTCTCACACCATTAAAATCAGCTTCAATTTTTTTGTTGAAATGACCTTTAAAAAGGAGAATTTGTTCGGTACAATCTTTTATGGCTGTTCCCTCTTATTTTTGGCTTTAACGTATTATATATCAATACGTTATGAAGGAAAACAGCTTTTTTAGTATTATTTTTGGGGAATTTAACTTTTACAAACTATGTCAGCAAGGCTCCCTTTGAATTAATCATTTCTTCTTCGTAACTGCCCGCAGGCAGCCTCGATATCCCTTCCCCGGCTTTGGCGAACGTGAACATTTACGTTCAGTTTTTTTAAGTTTGAGTAAAATCTCCGAATTTCTTCCTTTGAAGGAGAATTAAATCCGGGAACAGAAGCTGGATTGTAGGGAATAAGATTGACATTGGCCCGAAGCCGCCGGGAGATTGAAGCAAGCTTTTCTGCATCCTCTGAAGACATATTGACTTCCGGTATCATCAGATATTCGAGAGTTATTTCTCTGCCCGTTTTATGAAAGTAATCTTGAGCAGAAGCTATAATTTCTTCAAGCTTGATTGATTTGGCCAAAGGTATAAGAGATTCTCTTTTTTCCTGCCAAGCACTATGCAGTGAAAGAGCCAAAGTAATCTGCAAATCCTCTGAAGCAAGGCGTTCGATTCCTTGAGGGAGGCCTACAGTGGATAAAGTAATCCGGCGGGCAGCAACAGCCGCTCCTTCTGGGGAATTAATCAATCTTACGGCTTTTAAAGTATTTTCATAATTAAGCAAAGGCTCTCCCATTCCCATTAAGACTACATGAGTCACTCTTCTCTCCTGCTCTGAGGCATAAAGCTGAAACCTTAAAATTTGCTCAATTATTTCTCCGGATGATAGGCTGCCTTTGAATTCCCCTTGACCTGAAGCACAGAAAACACATTTAACCGGACAGCCGGATTGGGTGGATAAACAAACAGTCATTCTCGCTGCAGCCGGGATAAGTACTGTTTCGGCTTGTTTTCCATCTTCATATTCTAAAAGAAGTTTTTCCGTTCCGTCGCTGCTTTTTCTTAATGCTTTCTCCTTTCCGGCTAAAACGGTGTAGTTTTCGGAAAGAAAATTTCTTAATGAACCGGGAAGATAACTCATCCGGTCAAAGGACAAAACAAGCTTTTTATATAGCCAGTCAAATATCTGGGCGGCGCGGAATTCCTCCCAATCCGATTTCTTAAGATCATCCCTGAGCTCATTTAGAGACAAATCAAGCAGGTGTTTCTTTTTTTCCTTTTTGTCCATTGGAGATTAGCCTGAAAGCAGTCAATCTTGTCTATCCGGTCTGGACAGTCTATTCAGTTGAGTCAATCTGTTTTTTATATTTAAATTGTGCCGGACGGGCGATATGGGCGAGATGTACAAAAAACAATCTGAGGAAATTAATATGAGTATTTTCATCCGTTGCGAGCGGCCGGTTCGCGGTGGAGAATTAGTTCTTTAAGCCTGCCTGAGCGGATGAAGGCTTCAAAT
The DNA here is from genome assembly GCA_964440805.1 of uncultured Eubacteriales bacterium. Lineage (GTDB taxonomy): Bacteria > Acidobacteriota > Aminicenantia > Aminicenantales > Aminicenantaceae > CAYTTR01. The sequence continues at coordinate 29,937 of CAYTTR010000001.1, read as the reverse complement.
TCCTCAAGAGAAGTGAAATTCCTGGTGGCCAAGGTTTTTATAACCCAGTTTTCTTTTAACGGTGAAATAGTAAGAATTACCCTTTTTTCCTTGAAGGCTTCCCATAATTCAATAGCAGAACCCATGCTGGCTTCAGGGAGATAAGCAACAATTACATCGGATTGCGCCGCTTTTTCTATGTGCTCGAAAAAAACCTCCTGCATCTGCTCTTTCCGGTAGGCAAGGCTCCTGGGGTGATTCTGAAACGGGCAGTAGACTTCAACTCCGTTTAATGCTTCTTCAAGGATCTTTTTTAAGCGATAACGGTAATCCTGATCGTGAATGCGGGATTTTTTCCACGAACCCTGCATTATCCCGGCTAAAAATATTTTCATTTAACTTTTCTTTTATTTTAATCGATTCCAGAACTCACGTGGAGTAACTATTTCTATATTTCTAAATTTTTTTAAAATCAAGAGATCTTCATCGCCTGTTATGATGAAATGTGCCTTGCCGCTCAAAGCAGTTCCTATTACTGGAATATCATTCTTATCCCTGCAAATACTTTGATCTACCTTTTCCTCTTTAACTATTTCAGCACTATTTTTTAGAAAATCAATGGCTTCATCTACGAATTTTTTTGGAAGCCGTATTTTGCTTGAAAGTGCTTCTTTTACCTCTGATAATATATACTCACTTAAAATTATATTGTGTTCTGTCAAACATATTTCAAGTACTTCAGTGCAGAGACCTCTTGTAGCCAGAGCAGCAATTAAAACATTTGTGTCTAAGACGATTTTCATGAAATCGCTTTGAAAACATCCTCATCTGTTAACAATCCTTCTGCTTCAGCAAAAGGAAGAACCTTTTTTCTTATTTGCTGAAACTTTTTTAAAGTAATATAACGGCTAAGAGCTTCTCTGATAATATCACTCCTTGATTTATTATCAAATTTGGCAACAGAATCTAATTCTTCCTGAATTTTTTTTGACAATCTTATAGTTATTGTTTTTTCCATTATTTTCTCTACTCCTGTATTACAAAGTAATACAATGCAGGGTGATTGTCAAATACTGAAGATATTTATTTTTTTATGTTGTATGCACTAATTCTATTCTTTTTAAAATATCTTCTACCGGAACTCCTGCAGAAAAAATTCTTTTTAATAAATTAAATCAAAAGGAAAATTGCTGCTGAATTAAGGAGTTGCAGCTTTTTTCTTGCAAATTTTTGTAAGCATGAAAATCAAAACATAAAGTGCAGCTACACCTACCAGAATATAAATTATCCTGGTAATAACAGACATTGCTTCAAAAATAGCAGCCACAAGGTCAAAACCAAAAATACCTATAAGCAGCCAGTTTAAACCCCCAATGATGACGAGAATCATGCAAATCCAATCCAAAGCACTGAGTTTAGCCATTCTTACCTCCTTCAAAATATATTTATATAAAAAGTTAATTTGTCTGCATTTTCCCTTTTATCTTTTGTCTATCAATTTTAGAGTCGAATTCATATTATTTAGATATGGTAAGGCCGGGCATTGTTCTTTACGGATATTACCCCAATAAGCAAACGCAAAAGGAAGATTCCCTCTCTCTTCTTCCCGGGCTTGAGTTTAAATCAAGAGTCGTTGATATTAAAACTCTTAATCCGGGAGATTCAGTCTCTTATCACAGAGCCTATAAAGCCAGGAAAAAAGAAAAAATCGCGGTCATTCCCGTTGGCTATTCTGACGGATATCCGTTATCGGAGAAAGCAGAAATATTAATTGGAGGCAAAAGATATCCTCTCCCAAGCACAATCACAGCTAACCATATGGAAGTTCTAATAAATCCGGAATCAAACATCTCAACCGGCGATGAAGTGACTATGATAGGCAGTCAGGGAAATGAAAAAATTACCGCTGATGACTTGGCAGAATGGGCCGGTATTTCCAACTATAAGGTATTAATCGGATTGAATCCGCTAATTCCGAGATATGTGAGGCGGGACCGGAAATAAGGATTTTCCCGGCATTGTTGAAAGATTTTTCAGCTTTTTATGAATTAAGCTCCCTGGTTCCGGGACTGGTTGGAATTAAATCTGTGAAGCCACCCAGAAAGCCAGGCTATTACTAATACCAGCAAGATAGATCCGAGACCTATAATATAGGGCAGGCCCACCCCGAAACTTACAAGGAGAATGGGCGAACAGGCTGTGATAAAACCTCCCCCCAAAAAAGGCTCATAAATAATCTGCTTAAAGCCAAAAGATTTAGCCGCAGGTGTTTTGAAATTCGGGTCAGCCACCCTTAAAAGCAGCAGTCCCATGGCAGTTACACCTGTTTGCATGCCGTATTCTGTTATTGCCCGTTCAAACCAGACATCGGGGAGCATTCGCGGGGCTATAACCAGAGTGCAGAAGAGCAACCAGGCGATTCCCGCTCCCATGAGAATCATAAAAGGCCAGAAATAAGCCAGAAAAACATCCAGTTTTATGGACGCAATGGCGGACACAACCAGAATGTCAAGGGCAGTTCCCAGAATACGGTCGAATGTTTTGCGATCAAAATATTTGGCTACTCCTGTCCAGGAAGCAATAATCTGAACAATGAGGCCGCCGAGCATGGCCAGAGGAAAAAGGGGAAAGCTACGGAATAAATCAGTCTCCATACCCGCACTCAGGCTTTTAATGGTTTTCAGCATGAACCAGCCTAAGAGGACAGCGACACCGACAAATGCTCCGTGGAAAGCAAAAGGTTCAATAGCATCGGGAGAAACCGTCATCAAGCTGCCGGTTTGTCTCTTATCAGCCGGAATAAGCCCCCTAATGCTCTCTTCTGGAAGCTTTTCCGGAGAGGTAATGACAGTTGTGTATCCCTTCCTGACAGCGTAATTAATAAGAATCATGCCTAATACCACTGCCACAAATATGCCCACTGTGGCTGACATAAGACCCAATTCGGAACCTGCCGGAAAATTGAGCTGAGTGAAAGCTTCTTTCATCCCGGCTGCTGTTCCATGCCCGCCGGAAAAACCAATTTCCAGGATACAACCGAAAATAGGCGGCATTCCAAAAAGAGGCCCGAGAAGAACAACCGCAATCCCCACACCGACCATATACTGTCCCATGCCTGCTATCCAGCCATAACAAAACTGGGGACCTCCTTCGAGCCAGATGGTTCGAATAGATGGTATTTTGATCCCTAAGAAAAGACAGGCGAAAACCACACTGATGAGCACACCGGGCAGGGCACCCCAGGTAGCAAGGGTATCCGGGGGTATAAGCTCCATGCCAGTCGCTCCCAGCACATAAGGTCCCAGGGCAAGACCGATGAATCCTCCAATAATAGAGGCGGGCAAAAAGATTTTTTGCAAGAGAACCACTTTGGCCCGGATTAGTTTGCCTACAAGGAGCAGGACACAAATCCAACCAACATCTATCATTAAGCTTGTTAGCTGTTCGGCAGAAAATGCCATAACCTTCCTCCTCTTGGTGTCGACAGCTCGCTTGATCCGGAAAGATATTTATATCCGGCTGCCGGGTGCCAAATCTTCAGGCAATATAAAATTCAGAATTCAGAATGTCAAGGTTATATTTTGGAAACTGTTAAAACTGAAACGAAACTGTACCTTTACTCTTTCCGTTTTAAGCGAAATCTGGGCAATCTTCGGCAGCAATATTTTTAGATTATAAAAATCGGTAAAGTTTAACAATCACATCAAAATTTTACTAGACAATGAAATTCTCTATTATTAAAATTCTCACATAAATCCCTAATCTAAAATCTAAAGAAATCAAAACCGAAATATGATAAATATAGAAAAAGACGAAGATGCAGCTTTAAAGGAGGATCCGATGACCTTGAAAAGAAGAGATTTTATTCTGCTTTCCGGTCTGTCTTTGGCTTCTATGGGGACAGCGGCCAAGATTAAGGGTCCGTTTAGAACTATTAATCCTGTAAAAAACAAAAAATCTTCCCCTGAATCCTGGATTGAGATAAATGCCGAAAATATTAAATGGAATCTAAACCGGGTAAAACAGAAAGTAAAAACACCCATTATGGCGGTAATAAAAGCCAATGCCTACGGCCACGGTCTGGTTGAATTCGGGAAAATACTCGATCAAATGGGCATAGATGCTCTTATGGTATGTAAATTGCAAGAGGCGGTTAGACTGCGTAAGAGCGGAGTATCATGCCCCGTTTATAATTTCGGCCCGGTCATTCCTGAAAATACCGCCGATTTGGTTAAATACAATATAAGCCAGTTTCTCCATCCCGGTGATTTTATTAAAATGGACCGGGAAGCTCAAAAACTTGAGGCCAAAATTAATGCTCACATCCATATTAATACAGGAATGAACCGGATGGGGTTCGCCTTCAAAAATGCCCTCCCCATAGTCCGGCAGGCCTCTTCTCTAAAAGGGCTTTCCCTTTCAGGAATATCCACCACTCTTTCTGAAGATAAAGAATTCGATAAAATTCAACTTCAGAGATTTCAGTCGATTTATGATAAGGCAAAAAATCTGGGAATCAATTTGGGCCAAAGGCATGCGGCCAGCAGCGCCGGGATTTTTGAATCGGATTCATACTACCTGGATATGGTAAGACCGGGTATTGCTCTTTACGGATATTATCCCAATAAACAGACCCAAAAGGAAAATTCCCTATCTCTTCGTCCCGTGCTTGAGTTTAAATCAAGAGTAGTCGATATTAAAACTCTAAATCCGGGAGACTCCGTTTCTTACCACAGAGCCTATAAAGCCAAAAAAAAAGAAAAAATCGCGGTCGTTCCTGTCGGCTATTCAGACGGGTATCCATTATCTGAGAAAGCGGAAGTAATAATTGGAGGCAAAAGATATCCGGTGTTAAATACCATCACTGCTAATCATCTGGAAGTTCTAATAAATCTGGAGCCAAACATTTCCCCCGGCGATGAAGTAACTCTTATTGGTGTTCAGGAGAACGAAAGAATCACAGCCGATGATTTGGCGGAATGGGCGGGCATATCCAACTATAAAGTTCTAATCGGATTGAATCCGCTTATTCCGAGGTATGTTAGGCAGGATTCAGCTTAAAAACATTTCCGGCAAGAAAAAAATTAAAAATTTTCTTGACATAACGACATTAGTCGTGTATATTAACGACAGATGTCGTAAAAGGAGAAGGGAAACATGTCCAAAAAGCGTCTTCGCAAGCTTTCCCCCGCCAACCTGGAAATAATGAAAATCGTATGGGATAAAGGAGAAGTTTCAGTAAGTGATGTCGTTGAGGCTATAAATGCTAAAAGAAAAAACAAGGTTAGAAGAACCACTGTCCAGGTTCAGATGAACCGTCTGGAAAACTACGGCTGGCTGAAACACCGGGAAGACGGAAGGTCTTATATTTATTCGGCTGTGGTTGAAAAACAAAAAACCAGGCGGGAAATTCTGGAAGATATAAAAAACCGCGTTTTCGGCGGTTCCCGGGTGGAGCTTGTGCAGTGCCTGCTTGAGGACTCGGATGTCACCACAGAAGAAATAAGAGAACTTCGCAGCCTGCTTAAAAAATTTCAAGAGGAAAAGTGATGGGTTTTCTCAACACCACCTGGACGGCTGAACTGATTTTAAACCTGGCTGTTCAGTTATTTCTAATCTTAGCTTCCGGCTGGATATTCTGTTTTTTTCTAAGAAATCGCTCCGCTCCTTTGCGCAGTGGAATCAGTCTTGCTACCATGCTGGCTGTTGTTTTTCTTCTTCTTTTTTCTTCCTCAGAAATCGTCTTTAATCGTAGTTCTTTTCACACTTTAATTAATATCAATATTGATACTAATCCGGATTCCGCTGTAAATACAGCCTATACCCATCCCCTGAGAGAAAACACAATTGGGGCAGCCGGCACAACACAATCAAATTTTCAAAAAGGACTTCATCTTTTCACTCTCCCCGGAACAAATTTTCCGCTTGTCCAAGCAGTAAATCTTTTCGGAATCTTTTGGGGGTTTGGATTAATCATTCTATCGCTTCGGTTTTCAGCCGGCCTTTATTCAATATTGACTTTAAAAAAAGAAAGCACCAAAGTCAGAAATTCAAGGATTCTTCGAATTCTAAATGAAGCCAAGCAGTCTTTTCTTAAACTGAACAAAATCCGGGTCTATTCATCCTCAAAAATCCCCTATCCTATGGCTGTAGGAATTTTTAAACCGTTCATTCTTATTCCAAAACATCTGATGACAAAACTTCCAGATAATCAAATCCAGGGAATTTTTCTTCATGAATTATCCCACATCTACCACCAGGACCACATCATCGGTCTTCTCCAAAGGCTGGTTAAAATCATTAATTGGTGGAATCCTTTCTCTTATGCCCTGTGCCGGATTCATACCAGGGCAAGAGAGGAAATTTCCGATAACCACGTACTCCTTAGCCAGAATTCGAAGGATTACGCGGAGTGTTTGATCAACCTGGCGGATAAAACTCCTTACTTCAAACAAGCCGCCGCGTCCACAGGAATGGGCTCCTCTCATATCCCTCTTAAGGACAGGATCAAACACATTTTATCCAAGGAGAGAACCATGGAAACCAGCATGAAAAAACGGGATTTTGTGATAATCACCCTGGCGGCACTTATTATTTTAACAGGTGTCACCGGGACAAGATTTATCTTTTCATCGGACATCAAGTCTCCAAAAATTATTAAAAAAGTGGAGCCTATTTATCCCCAGGAAGCTAAACAAGCAGGAATTGAAGGAACCGTGGTCATCGCTGCTCAAACCGACAGCGAAGGCAACGTCAACCAGATTAAAATTCTAAAAAGCTCCCACGACCTGCTGAACAAAGCGGCTGTGGAAGCTCTAATTCAATGGAAATGTGAACCAATGATAATTGACGGAGCTCCTTATGGTGTTGAATTCACAGCCGAATTCAGGTTTTCCAAAGAAGAAGAAAATCCGGAGATCGAGATTTCAACCGGAGCAGCTGTCAGCGAAGGGGTAGTCGGAGGAGTTATGGGCGGAGTCAAAGAAGGTGTAGTTGGAGGAGTAATCGGTGGTGTGGAAGGCGGCGTTGAAGGAGGAGTAGTTGGAAGAGTTGATGAGCCGGTTCGTGCTGTCGGAGATATCAAGCCTCCCAGGTTAATAAAAAAGGTTGAACCTGTCTATCCGGAAAAAGCACGCCGGGCCCAGGTTGAAGGAGTGGTAATTCTTGAAGCCACTACCGATAAAGACGGAAAAGTGGAATCCGTTCGTGTTCTTAAACCCGTCCCTATGCTTAATCAGGCAGCCGTTGACGCAGTCAAGCAATGGGAATATGAGCCGGTGATAATTGACGGTGAGCCGAGAGGAGCGGTCTTTACCGTCACTGTCAACTTCCAATTAAAGAATAACCATATTTAAGATACTTCAAATTTAATTCTTTTTGGGGGCAAGCTCCAGTATCTTTTTCAGCAGCTCTTCGTCTTTTGGGAACTGCCCGACTTCCGGTAACCGGGGAAGCAGAATTGCCCAGTTGGGATCGAGATTAAAAACTTTTTTAAAAAGGGGTAAACTCTCTTTTACCTTTCCCATGGAAGCCATGGTCACAGCCGGCCAGAATATCATTTCCGGGTTATCCGGGTACATTTCCATGGCTCGTGAGTATTCTTCCATAGCTTCTTCGATCTTTTCTTCTGTCAGCAACTCATCTCCCCTGTTCATGTGGTTGTAAGCTTTGGCCAGCCGGACCAATCTTTTCAGTTCTTCAACCGGCTCCGGATGGTCTTCTACCCTCAGGTCATATAATCGGTCCCGCCACCAGACTCCGCTGCTTTTTCCACTGACCACCAGGACAGCTGCTGATTGTTTCCCCCGGATATCGCCACCCTCTCTTTCTGCAGCCTCCAGAGCAGCCAGCAAACGGTCGACCATCTCTCCCTCAGCATTTTGATAAGCTTGAGCCATGGCCTCCCAGACTGTATTTTTAAGCATCAGGTTGGCCTGACAGGAAAAACCATCTCCTATATAATGGCCGGCTTCAGGAATGCATTGCTTTCCGGTATGGATAGCTGCCCGGCCGTCAGCATCAACCATGGCCACTTGTCTGACTTCAGGAGTCCGGTCTGCCTTTATAAGGCCTTTTAGGGCCTCCTCAGCAGTTTTTCCGGCCCGCATCATAGCCAAGCCTAAGGGTCCGTAACTCGGTTCAGCAAAAGACTGGGTGGCTACAGCTCCTACCCCGGCTTCAGCCCAAGGGACTATGGAGCCTACTGAAAACCAGTGTGACTGGACAGCCACTCCCAATTGCCCCGTCTCCTTGTCATAGGCTACTATGGAATAAGTAGTTACAGGCCTTATAGGATCGGGAACAGAATCTGAGGCTGTTAAAACAAAAGGAAAGATTACTAAAATAAAAACCGAGGAAAACAAAGTAATTAAAAAACTCCGGCTGCCTTTAAACAACGATTTAAGGATTTTCATCTTACCCTCCTGAATACTTCTTTTATTTTATTATTTTTCTCATTTCAGGCAATTAATCAAATTCTTTTTTATTCCAGTTTGGGCAGTAGAGGAGGGACACTACCTAAAGGGATACCCTTTCTCTGGAGAAAATGAATTTAAGGTTAAACCTTCTCAATTCAGATTTAAGCGATGTTATTTGTGCACATTATTGTGATGGACCCCCAAAATGCGTTTTAAGCTGATTATTAAGGTGATTATTTGAGATAACTTATTGAAATTAAAAGATATTCTATGGTGCTCTCCCTGATCCGCCCATGCGTTTTACTGTCTTGCGATTACTCGGATATTAGGTCCTTTTATTCGCTCATGATGTAGTGTATTTTCAAAATTTTATTTAAAGCTTTCTTTTATTGTGTTTAAATATATTAAGAATTTACAGGAGGAAGAGAATGGGAATTCGGATTGAAGATTTACGTCCACACGGAAAAAATTACAAACAGCCGGAATTTTAGGAGGGAGAAAATGAAGATAAAAACAGCAGCGGTTCTTACCCTGATTGTTTTAACTTTTGTTTTATGTGCTGGTGAAAACGGAAAGATTGAAGAAACTTCCTTCCGGGAAGAAAAACCAAGCTTTTTCCCTTACTGGCATCAGCGGGCAAGTCTTTTCCGCGCCCTTCCCAACAAGGAACAGGAAATAATCTTTCTCGGAGACTCCTTAATCGACGGCTGCAACTGGTCTGAGCTTCTTGATGATTCAAGAATAATAAACCGGGGAATAAGCGGAGATACAACTCAAGGAGTATTAGCCCGCCTGGATGAGGTAACAGAATCCGGGCCCTTGAAAATCTTTCTTATGATCGGAGTAAACGACCTCGGCCGGGGAAATCCACCTGAGCAAATTTTAAACAACCTAAAGCTTATTATTAAGAGGATAAAGGAAGATTCACCCGATACTGAAATCTACTGTCAGAGTATTCTCCCGGTCAATCCGGATTTTAAAATTTTCCCGGAACATACCTCAAAAACAGAAGAAATTGTTTACATAAACAAAGCTTTAAGTAAATCCGCCGGCAAGATGGGATTTATTTTTATCGACCTTTTTCCGTTTTTCTCGGAAAAAGACTCTAAATTATCCTCCCAATATACAAACGACGGTGTCCATCTTAACGGCCAAGGATATTTAGTATGGAAGAAGACGATAGAAAAGCACCTTCGTTGAAAGACATGACTTTTTTCTCGACTCGCCCATCGATTTTATTAACCTTGTTTGTCTCGTTTATTTAGTTTATCTCGTTTCTCTTGTTTATACTATCTCATACTTTTCGTTATGCCCAATAATCAGGTGAATTACAAAATATTATCATTCCTGCAGTGTTTATATTTCACGGTTTAATTTAAGATCATTGTGCCACCTCGCAGCCTCATGATGACCTTATACTCATAAACCGCTGTCAACACAAGCTACGCAATAAACACAAATAACACAGCTAACTCTATAAACGCTATAAACGCGAGTAACGCTAATAACGCAACAAACGCAATAAACGCTATAAACGCTATAAACGCAAATAACGCGATAAACGCTATAAACGCTTTGCTTCCTACTCCCCCCCAATCTGCAGCAGTTTAATCCGGAAAGTCGGGGCGGTAAAGCTTCGGTTTAGGTCAAGGTCGTCGGCCACCATGTCGATATCGTTAAGCATATCGAAAGCACTTCCGGCAACGGTTATACCTTTGACCGGAAAAGTTATCTTTCCGTTTTCAATCCAGAAGCCGGCTGCCCCTCCGCTGAAATTGCCGTTTACCGGATTGATGCCGTAGCCGGTTATTCCTTTGAGAATAAGACCATTTTTGGTTGAGGAAATAATTTCTTCCCGTTTATGAGGTCCCTTATCCATAAAGAAATTATGCGGTCCGATTCCGGGCAGGCTCTCGAATCCTCTTCTTGAAGCATTGCCGGTACTTTCCACACCGGCTCTCTTGGCAACAATAGTGTTGTACATAAATCCTCTGAGAACGCCTTTTTCCACGATTATGCGTCTTCCGGTGGGAACTCCTTCTCCGTCAAAGGGCCTCGAGGCCAATCCCTTAGGCCGGAGGCCGTCATCTATCAAGGTAATTAGTTCCGAACCGATTTTCTGATCCATTTCATTTCTTAGAAAACTTGCTCCCTGAAGAACTCTTTCGCCGTTTACTGCAGCCAGAATCCCTCCCAGCACAGAGGAAGCAACATCGGGATCAAAGACAACCGCCGCCTTCTGGGTTTTAATCATCCGGGGATCAAGCATTTCATAAGCATCCTTGGAAGCTTTTTGGGCTACTTCTTCTGCCGGTTTGAGGTCGGCAAAAAATCTCCGGGAACAGTATTCTCCTCCCGAAGATTTCTGATCATCTTTTTCTGCTACCACATAGACGCCGAAGGAACACCTCGAGCCTTTATAGCTTTTGGAAAGGCCGTGGGAGTTGGCCAGAAAAACCTCACCTCCCCCTTCCGAATAACCGGAGCCGGCACTTTTGGTTATACGGGGATCTTTCATAGCCAGTTTTTCCACTTCCTTGGCCAGCTCTATTTTTCTCTCCATGGGCACTTGATTTATTTGAGGATCATAAAGATTTTCTACCGGGCTTACTTCTTTATCTTTAGGAAGAACATTATTTTCATCAGCCGTGGTTACATCAGCCATGGCTACTGCTCTTGTAATGGCGTTATCCAATGATTCATCCGAAAAGTCATTACAGGAGGCAAAGGCCATTCTACCCTGTTTAAACACCCGGAATCCCACACCATGAGAAGCAGCTTCCTGGATGGTCTCAATTTCTCCGTTTCTTACTTCAATACTCAGATTACGGCCGTCCTCAAGATAAACTTCAGCCGCATCGGCACCCTTTTGCAGGCATTTTTTTACCAGATCTTCAACTAAATTTTTATAATTCATGGCTTACTCCTTTTGGGGCATTTCAGGACCTGGCCCGGCTGCCGCCGACAGTGATGCCTCTTATCCTGACGGTCGGTTGTCCGGCGGAAACCTCGGCCATCTGCCCTTTACCGCATATTCCCGGCCCGAAATCAAGATCATCTCCTACTGCATCAATATTCTGAATAATATCCAGACAGCTTCCGATAAGGGTGGCTCCTTTTACGGGGACACTTTTTTTGCCGTCCTCGATTAAATAAGCCTCGCGGCAGGTGAAATTAAAAATGCCGGTAATGGGATTAACACTTCCTCCGCTCAAGCTCTGAACATAGAGGCCGCTTTTAGTTGAAGCAACAATATCTTCAGGCTTGTCTTTTCCCCGCTCTATAAAAGTATTGGTCATCCGGGGGATGGGAATATAGCGGAAGCTTTCCCGGCGCCCGTTGCCGGTGCGTTTCATTCCCAGTTGTTTGGCAGACAGAATATCGGACATGTATTTTTCCAGGACTCCTTCTTTTATCAGCACATTTCTCTGCATCTGGGTTCCTTCATCATCAAAATTAGTGGTTCCCCTGCGGTTGGGTAAGGTTCCGTCATCCACCATGGTGAAAACATCGCTGGCCACTTTCTGGCCCAGTTTACCGGTGAAAGCTCCGATTTCCTTGGCGATGTTGTCTGCTTCCAAAGGATGTCCGACTGCTTCATGGACAAGCACTCCGCCCCATCCATTCTCCATAACTACATCCATTTTGCCGGCCGGGCAGTCCTGGGCCTCCAGCATGGCCACCGCTTCCCGGGCCGCTCTGCGGGCTACTTCCTCAGGTGAAACTTCATCGAACATCTCAAAACCGGAATGGCGGCTCAGCCTTTCCCGGCTCATATGCCTGGTGTTGTTGCCTACACCCAGAGTCTGGACAATGAAGAAAAGAAGCGGAAGTTCATCACTAACCAGTAAACCTCCACTGTTGGCAATGGTTCTGGCCCGGATTTCATCATAATAATCAATGGAAGCCATTTTAATCCGCTGGTCATAATCCAAAGCTGCCTGGTTGGCTCGCCTGATTACATCCAGACGCTTCTCATCGGCAATATCCTGGAGAGGAATTTTTACGGTGATAAAAGAATCTCTTTTGGCTGTTTCTACAGGAACCGGTGAAGCAGCTTCAGTTCCTCGGGCTACATAGGATGCAATTTCAGCCGCTCTTATAAGATTTTCTTCATTGATTTCTTCGGTGTAAGCATAGCCTGTCTTATCACCTGAAATCACCCTGATTCCTGCTCCCTGGCTTATGCCAAAGACTGCGCTCTTAAATTTCGATTCTTCCATAAGAATGCTGCGGGATATCCGGTTTTCTACATAGACCTCGGCGAATTCGCCGCCCCTTTCCAGGGCCTTGGCGATGACCCAGTCAAAAAGCTCTTGCTCAAGGTCTAAATAAGCTGTCCCGGGACCGGAGGCTTTACAGGAAAGAAGCTGAGACAGAAGAGCCGGTGTGGCAGCCAGGGCAACTCCGCCCTTCAAACCAAGCTGGATAAACTTCCGCCGGGGAATATCCCCGGTAAAATTATCTTTCCATGACATAATTTAACCCCTTATTTAAAGTTTTTGTTTTTTAGCAAATAATTTGTCGGCTGAGAAAAAGACATACGTTTAACCTCAATCAAATAAAACATTCTTTTTAAAGTATCTCTTAACTAAGGATAAAATTTCAACTTTTTTCATATTTTTCAAGATAGGAAGGAATTAGTGTCTTTAAATTCTTTGTTCTGGTTTCAGAAGCAAAGTTTTCCAAAACTTCTTCATCGCCGTGCACTAAAAATATTGCTTCCGGCTCACTTTCTAAGTTATCCAACCAACGGAGAAGACCGTTTTTGTCGGCATGAGCTGAAAATCCCTGAATTTGTTCAATCCGGGCTTTGACTGAATGCCTTTTTCCCAGGATACGGACTTCCGGTTTTTCTTCCAGAATTTGCCTCCCCAGAGTTCCTTTTGCCTGGTAACCGACAAAAAGAATAATGTTTTCAGGACTTGAAATGGTGTGAACCAGATGGTGCTTAATACGCCCTCCCGTACACATCCCTGAACCGGCCATAATAATACAGGGCCCTTTAATGTCATTTATGGTCTTGGATTCTTCAACTGAGCGGATCAGTTTAAGCCTAGGGAAACGGAACGGCGGTTCTCCTATTTCAAATAAATGGCGAGTCTCCTCATCCATAAGAGCTTTATGTTGTTGAAAAATTTCAGTAACATCAACCGCCATAGGACTATCCAGAAAAACAGGAAGAGCGGGGATTTTCCCCTGCCTGTTTAAACGGCTTAGATGGTAGAGAATTTCCTGGGCTCTTTCCACGGCAAATGTGGGGATAACCAGCTTTCCTCCTGCCTCAACCAATTGATTAACCAATTTGGCCAGAAGAATAGCCACAGCTTCCAGGTCTTCATGCAGGCGGTCACCGTAAGTGGCTTCCATGACAATGAAATCGGCTTTCTTAAAAACCGAAGGGTCTTGGACAATCGGTTTGTCCCACTGTCCGATATCGCCGGAAAATATTATGCTTTTCTCTGACCTCTCATTCCTCCATTTAATCTCCACTATGGCTGCTCCCAGAATATGGCCGGCATCATGGAAAACAGTGCTGACGGATGAATTTAAAGAAATTTTTTCATTGTAAGAAATACTTTTTACCAGAGGGAAAACATTTTCAGCATCAGATACGGTATAGAGAGGAATCTCAGGATGAGGCCCCTTGCGGCCTTCTTTTTGGTGTCTTTTTTTCTTGTAGACTGCATCTTCTTCCTGGATCCGGGCTGAATCGAGCAGCATTACCGGGAGTAAATCCTGGGAAGCAGAAGTGGTTAGAATTTTTCCTTTGAATCCATTTCTGACCACCTTGGGAAGAAGACCGCAGTGATCGAGATGGATGTGAGTCAGTAGAATAAAATCGATTTCTTCAGGCGGAACAGGAAAATCGGCCCAGTTCCGGCTTAAATATTCCCTTTCCTGGTATAATCCGCAATCAATTAGTATCTTAAGTCCATTTACTTGAAATAAAAAAGAAGAACCGGTTACCTGGCGGCAAGCTCCCAAAAATTCAATCTGCATAGGTGTTACCCTCTAAATAAGTAAGAGAATCAGTCTATCAGGTTAATAAGGAAATTTCAAAAATAAAGAGTAGTGATAGCTATTTATATTGGTAGAGGAAACTACCTGCTCACAGCTCTTTGAAAAGCCCCCCAGAAAGGATCAATTTGGGGATGAACCAGCGGGCTTTTTTTCCCCTTACTTAATAGCCATCTTCCTTTTTTTTCAGGAAGCATTTCTCCACCGATAAAGGCTGCTATTCTTTTTTTTCTAAAGGCTTTCATTACTTGACTTACTCCTTCAGGTTTAACAGTTATAATCAAGGTTCCTTCACTGATAGAAGAGAAAAGCTCCATTCCATAAAGCTTACAGACCGCTTCCACTGCTTCCGGCACATCGATTTTATCAAGCTCCAGTATAACTCCTGTTTTAGAAGCCCGGGCCACCTCAATCACTCCACCCAGAATACCGCATTCGGTGGCATCATGCATGGAAGTGACCACAGTCCGGAGACCGTTTTTGGCTGCAGTCAGGGCATCCTCAACTGTGCTCATGGAAAAGAAAAGCTCTTTTCCCTGCTCGGCTATTTCAAGCCCCAGCTTTTCTTTTATTTCTTCAAAAAAAAGAGAGGAAAAAATTCCTACTGCTTCCACTGCCGGTCCTTTGGTTATAATCAAAATATCTCCCGGCTCAGCCATCCGAGGAGTCAAGTATTTATCCTCATCTCCAATAGCCATAAAAGTGGCCCCGCCTACCATAGGGTAATCAGTACCGTCATATCGGGCTGTATGCCCGGCTACGATTGCGGCTCCATATTTTTTGCTCTCCTTATGCCATCTTTTCCATATTATTTCAAACGATTTTTCGTCAACGGAGAGAGGAAGATTCCAATCAACGGAGATATAAGCCGGAGGAAAACCGCAGGTGGTAACGTCTGAAGCCAGTATATGCCAGGCAAACCAGGCAGCTTCATCCCAGCCGTACTGCGGCACAATATAAACCGGGTCTGTGGTCACCGCCATTATTTTTCCGCCGTTAAGCCGGATTATGCCGGTGTCAAGGCCATGGCCCGGGCCAACCAGCACTTCCTCTTTATGGGCTCCTAAGCGGGGATAAATGTAGTTATCAAAAAAAGAAGAAGAAACCTTGCCTATCTGGGGAAATTCTGCTTTTTTCATAACATAGTTATATTATCTAATCTATAGTATTTGTCAAGTTCATTGAACGCATTATCTTATAAAGCATCAGGTCTGTTCTCAGCTCTCCTTCGGATCTTTTTCGCCATTCTCTCACCGCTATTTTCGGCGGCTGCGTAACAAGGCTAGATCCTCAATGTCGCTTCGGACATATCTGATGACCTTCAATAACAATTTCTATTAAAACAAATGGATTCTTTTTTATTTATAACTGGAAAAAAATGCCTGGGCTATTAAGCCGGCAATCGGCGGAAAAAAGAAGGTGCAGGCAAGGCGGACTATTGTAAACCGGAAGCCCATTATTCCTATCTCCATGGGAAGTCGGGATATGGCCCACAGCGACCAAGCCGTAAGAAAAGCCACCATTGTTCCTACTCCTGCGCCTGCTCTTAACAGCCCGGCAGCCACCGGCAGGCTGACATAAGGACCGCCGGGCATGAAGCCGCCGACAAAAGTTCCAACCAAAATTCCTCTTAATCCCGACTCCTCCCCTACCCATCTGGCCATTACTTCCTGGGGAATTAAAATTTGCAGCATGCCGGCCATTAAAAAAGCGAAAAAAAGAAGGGGAAGTATTTCATAGGTCATACCCCAGGCTCTTTTCAACCCGGCTATATGTTCTCCTTCTCCTCTGAAACAGCCGATAAGAAAAAGAGTTATGGCCAGAACACCTAAGATTATGGTAGGGATGAGCATTTGACTCCTCCTGCTTTTTTTCTTCTGTTTTATCGGTTTTTGGGAAGACATCTGTTTTATTCCGGCAAAGAGTGGCCGGAAGCAACCCTAATTCCGTTATAGAAATTATACATTATTTTAACATTCCTGTTATTTATAATAATCCTTCAAATTCCGTCACCCCCTGAACAACCCGGCAGACATGGACTGCGTATTTAGCAATATAATCGGGATGACTCCTGGGATAAGCGACATCGATTGCCCGGCGAAGTTCATCAATATGTGAGGCAAGCACAATGGCGCCGGCAGCTCCCTTATCCCCTCCTCCCAGCATCCTTTCTCCAAATACTCCGGGAACAATTCTGGCAATGTCACACCTAGTTTCAAGTTCAGGTCCTGAGATTTGATGATCATCCCTAAGACCTAAACCATCATCCTTGAATAACCGGCCGATAGTATAGACATCACCTGATTCCCAAGCTTTAATCATTAAAGAAAAACGCTGTTGAGCTTGAAAGATGTATTTTAGTCGTTTGCATAAAGAAGGGTATTTTTGGTGAAACTTGGAATATATTTCAGCATAAAGGGCTTTCTCTTTTATTTCAGCCAACTCCAGTCCTTTTTTTAATGGGAACCCTTTCTTTCTTAGAATGTATGCGACTCCATAAGGGAAACGGCCCCAGGTTCCGGAGATAGCTGATGACTCGGGCTCAGGAACATTTCCCTGTTGAAATTCCACTACCCCGTCTTCAGGAAAATTGAGGCTGAAAAGTCTGAATTTGCCGTTACGGCTGGGTTTGTAGCCGAACCAAATGAAACGGTCGGTTCCGACCCCCAATAAATCGGTTCCGTTGTAATCTCCATGCTCAACAGCCAAGCACAAGCGGGAAGAAGTCCGCCTGATACGGCCTTCTTTGAGGTCTATTGATTGTTCTCCGGCAGCAGCTTTTATTCTTTCTACTGCTTTTTTATCTTCACTATTCAGTCTCATTTGGCCAGAATTTCTATTAAAACATAAAGCCCGATAGTGAGTAAAATTATTCCAATCCCTATCCATAACACTGATTTAGTTGGGCTCATGTCATAGGCTTGCCTTACCGGTAAATTCAACGGTTTTTTAAGAGGCTTGACCATAGTAATGACGGTCATTAAAACTACTACCACGCCGAAGGTAATAGCCATCCGGTTTAAAAAAGCCACTCTTCCGAACTGCCAGTGAAGAAATCCGTAAACAGGAACTGAACTGAGCAAGGCCGCTACTCCGGCCATGGGCGGAGTCCTTTATACGAATAATCCGAATATGAAAGCAGCCAGTATTCCGGGAGAAATATAGCCCTGGAATTCCTGAATATAATTGAAAATTCCTTTGAATTTAGGATGGCCCAATTGGGTAGTAATCAAAGCCCCTATCATTACAAAAATCAGTGTGGATAAGCGCCCGCTCCAGATAAGACTCTTCTGGGAATCGGTTTTCCTCAATTGCCTTTTAAAAATATCCATGGTGAAAATGGTAGAGGCCGAGTTGAGCATGGAAGCTAAGGAGCTTATGACCGCCCCGCTTATGGCCGCAAAAATAAAAGCCCTGGCCCCTGGACCGACTAAATTTCTTATTAACAGTGGATAAGCAGCATCGGTACCCGCTTGCCCGGTCATTAAATGGCCGTAGAGATGGAAAGCCATTATGCCGGGTAAAATAATTATAAAAGGGATAATGAGTTTCAAACCGGCGGCCAAGAGAACTCCCAAAAGTGTTCTGTGGAAATATTGGCTGCTATCAATGAAAGGCCTATCAAGGGCCATATTAATCCCCGGCTGGCCAGAAAGAAATCCTCGCCTGTCTCTTCCCTCCGGCTTTTATACATGCTGACACTAATTACCACTGCAAAAAAGGCCGCAAAGAAGACTACAATGTCCAAGATTGAAAGACCGGTTCTTTGAGGCATATTCAAATCCTTTCTTTTTTATCTATTTTAACATTCCCTTACTTCTCATCCATTCATCATTATAAATAGTGCTCAGGTAACGGTTGGCAGAATCAGGAAATACAGTAACTATCCTGGCCGGCTGTTCAAGTTTTGAAGCTAACTTCAAACAAGCCCACAAAGCAGCTCCGCTTGAACCTCCGGCCAAAACCGCTTCTTGCAAGGCCAATTTTCTGACAGTTAAAAAAGCTTCCTCATCGCTTACCCGGTAAATATCATCTATATATTTGAATTCAACGCATTTTATTAGAAATTCATCACCCAACCCTTCCATCAAATAAGGAGAAGGTTTGATGAGTTTTCGGTGATGAAAATAATCGTAGAAAACAGATCCGACCGGATCCACTCCAATAACTTTAATTTTGGGGTCTTTTCCTTTTAAAAATTTAGCAGCTCCGCAGATTGTGCCACCAGTCCCCACTCCGGCCACAAAATAATCAATTTTCCCTTCCATTTGTTCCCAGATTTCAGGCCCGGTTGTAAGATAATGACATTCATTATTATCCAGGTTATTATGTTGATCCAGGTAATAACCTCCCGGTGTCTGCTTAGCTAACCGAGGGGCAAAATTATTGTAACTTTCCGGAGAATCAGGAGGCAAGGTGTGATCGACCAATACAGTTTCAACCTGAAGAGCCTGGAGAAAATTGAGTTTTTCAGGACTGATATTGTCCCGGACAACCATTTTTAACTTGTATCCTTTGAGAGCACAAACCATGGCCAATCCTAAAGCAGTATTGCCGGAGGAATTGTCGATTATGGTATCTCCCGGCTTTAGTTTTCCTTCCCTTTCTGCTTTCTCCACCATGTAACGGGCAATGCGATCCTTGACGCTTCCCATAGGATTTATGAATTCAAGCTTGGCAAAAATTTCAGCTTTAAAGCCTGATGTCACCCGTTGAAGTTTAAGAAGAGGAGTCTGGCCAATAAGATCTAAAATGGTTAGAATGATTTTATTCTGCAATTTCTTCTCCACCATTAAAGTTAAAAGCTATTATACATCACCAAAATCATAATAATTACGAAACCGGCAATAAGCAAGGTTAGCAGAGTCTGATTCAGAGGACGAAAGCGGTCCGGGGAATAAATTTTCTTTTTATCGAAAATCAAGACTGGATTCCGGCTGAAATCAGTTAATTTTTTAACCATAGGAGCTGCCCATTGGTCTGTGTGTTTGAAAAACGATGCTACTCCATCCACACAAATTATTCTTATTGCTTTAACAGGACGCCTGAAAAACCAATCAAAGTCAAGTGCCAGGTGGGCATGGAATTCAATTTTTTGGCGAAAAAGCCAAAACCGATAAAAGTTAATCCCAATATTTGAATTGTTTCAATCAAATGAGCCGTGGAACAGGCCAGCATTCGCTTCATTTCTTTCTGAGCCATGGTTATTACTGAGCCATATATAAATCCCACTCCCATTAGATAAAAGGCACTTCCAGCAGCCCCCATTATCAGGAAACGAAAAGCAGCTAAAGGGATTTAATTCCAGCTCCCAAAAGTATTAGAGGTGCCAGAGAAGATGTATTATTCGAGATCATCTGCCAATCTCTTTAGAAGTTCGGGCTCTTCAAGAGTACCGTAACGATGATAAATGGTAATGATAAGGGCGAAAGCTACTCCACAGGTAGCCATTCCGGTCACAATAGCTGTCAGCATCAAGGTATGAGGAATTGGATTGATATAGTGAAGGGCATTATCCACAAAGGGAGAACCTTCTTCCAGTACCGGAACAGTTCCTCTGAGCACCAACCAGAGACCGAAAAGTACTATGAATTGAAGAATAGTACCTTTAATGAATGCCTTCTTCACCGTAATACCTCAACGAGTGAAATATTGACCTCTTGGGATTAGAGGGTCCGGTTGAAATTCTTTTTATTTATAGAATAAAAATGGAAAATAATGAAATCAGATTTTAACAACAAATGAACTCAGGAGGTAGGTATCGGTATGTTTATAACCAGGAACAGGCTTTCTTTCATAAATTATTTGAATACTTGTGTTAAGAGCGAAATGCTTGTTGATAGAAGCAGTGACACCAGCATAGGAATTAGTCCTGTAATCAAGCAAATCTTCAAGATTGATAAAGACAGTTTCCTGTAAAGTTATTTTGGCAGATGAGTTAAGTTGGAAATCCCATTTGTGGATCATCAAAGCGGACCAGAAAGAAGCAGTTATGCTTTTTTCAATAATAGAATTGGTGTCCTTTACATTTTGAAGATTTATCCTCTGCTTGGTATCTTCATTGTTCCAGCCTATGGCCGCTTCTGAAGAAAACAACATATTCTCTTTTTTAACCCAAGAACACCCTCCTCCTACAGATAGAGCTAACCTGTACTCATAACCAGCAAGTTTGTTTCGTTCAAAGCGGAAAAAGCTGAGCAAATAAGCCTTTTTGCTTATCTGGCGGTCATATTTTAGGTGAGAATAATAAAGGTCAGATTTCTTTTCTCTGTCTGATTGGGCCTGGATTAAACGGCCTTTTAGATTAATATTATTTCTGCCAAAAGCAAAAAGGTGGTCTGTATCCAAGCTGTAAGAGAAATTATCATTATTCCCTTTGGTCAAAACCAGAGAAAAAGCAGTAGTTGAATCATATTTTAAATAAGATTTTTTTTCTTCTTGGTCTTCTGACTGTTCTCCGGCAAAGCTGCACAAGACGAAAAAAAATACGTAAACTGCAATAATTATTCCTTTTTTTCGGTTGCTACTTTTCAAGAAAAACACCATTTAGCTTGTTTTTCATTATACAGAATACTTCATAATCTTCAATATAAAAAAGACCGGGAGTTTCCTCAAAAATTTTATGGATTCTAACGCTATAAACGCAAGTAACGCGATTAACGCAATAAACTTATTTCTTCAGGAGAAGGGTTGTCCCTTTGGGGAACGTCCCCCTTATTATAAAGAGGTGTCCTCTTGGGGAAAATTCCCCTTATTTCTTATTTTTTTTCCAGTAATCAAGACATTCGGTGCTGCAGAAATAAAGTACATAATCACGTCCTTCAGCATGAACCGCTGCATCTTTGGGAATTTCTTTCCGGCATACATGACAGGGAATCTTTTCTTTATCTTCACTCATTGTTACTTACTCCTTATTTTAGGGGTAAAAAAACGAACTTTCCTCTCTCTTCCCCGACTTTTCCAAAAAACAAATCGGGATCATGGTTAAAAGCAAGAATCCATTCTTCAGCCATGGCCAAACGGTAATACTTTTTCTTGCTTTCAAGGGTTTGAAGAGGAAAAAGGTCATAACTCATTATATAACTCAGAGGAATATGACCTGAGGTAGGGACCAAATCTCCCAGAAAAAAAACTGTCGTATCTCCCTCTGTTATTTTAACACACTGATGGTGAGCTGTGTGTCCCGGAACGAAAACAACTTCGACTCCCGGGCAAATAACCTGGTTTCCTTCCACCAATTTAAGTCGAGCTTTTTCTTTCAAAGGAATAAAGTTTTGACCGAGATAGCTCGGTTTGTCCCGGGAGGAGCTTGGATTAAGGGCACAGTTCCATTCTCCTTTCTGAATTATGTAGGTTGCTTTGGGAAAGACAGGCCTGTATTCGTTTTCATTTTCAGAAATTGTGTTTCCCCCGCAGTGGTCAAAATGGAGATGGGTGTTTATAACGAAATCTATATCTTCAGGCTGCACTTCCTCTCTTTTGAGGTTTTCTACTAAACCGGGATTTCTTTCTACTGAATAAAACCGCTGATATTTCTGAGGAAGGTTTTCTCCAATCCCGGTTTCAATCAGGATTTGATGCTGAGGAGTTTGGATCAAAAGGGAATTAAGTCCCAACCGGATACGGTTTTGTTTATCAGGCTTGAATTTTTTTTCCCAAAGAACTCTGGGGACCACTCCAAACATAGCCCCGCCGTCAAGATAAAAATAGCCGTCTCTTATTCCGGTAATTTTTATTTTACCAATGGTCAAAGAAGAAAAACTCATTGAAGAAGTTTGTTTAGATCATAAACAAGATTTTGTCGTTCGTATTCGGCCAATTCAATTTTCCGGGTATCCATTCTTAAGGCATCTTCCGGACAAGCCTCCACACAGAAACCGCAAAAACAGCAGCGGCTGAGGTCAATAATGAAAATCGAAGGATGTTTCTGAAATTCATCATCTTCCTCAGACTCAGCCGCCTCAATGTAAATACACTCAGAAGGACAGGCTGTGGCACAAAGCATACAAGCTACACATCTGGGCTGGCCGTCTTCCCTTTTCATCAGCCGATGGAGACTCCGGTGCCGGTAAGCCAGCTCTTTTTTCTTCTCCGGATATTGAATGGTTACGGCTCCCTTTCTTTTGGTTTTAATCCCGAAAAGATTGAGAGTATGAAACCACATGTTAACTACAAAATGCCGGCAGGTAATCAGAGCTCCCCTGATAATTTCAAAGAAGTACCCCAGTAATTTTATCATTTTAGATACTCAGCAATATTCCTGTTCCCAGAATGTTAACCAGACTCAATGGAATAAGCAATTTCCAGCCGAAATCCATAAGCTGGTCGTAACGGAAACGGGGATAAGTCCAGCGAATCAGAATTTGAAGCCAGCAGAAAAAGAAAACTTTTAGATTAAAGGCTAAAACCTGCAAAGCCACTACTATTCCTCTCGGTAGTTCCCAGAATGTTCCCCAGGGAAAGTGAAAACCGTCGGCAGCCAGCCAGGGAACCTGCCAGCCACCGAAAAATAATGTGGTCAATAAACAACTGATTATTATTATTTCCATAAAGTCGGTCATCATGAAAAGTCCCCATTTTAGACCGCTGTACTCGGTAAAAAAACCGATTATTTCCGATTCACCCTCCGGAAGATCAAATGGAACCCGCTTAGTCTCAGCCAAAGCAGCAAAAAGAAAAAGGAGAAAACCTAAGGGTTGGAGAAAAACTCCCCATTTGGGAATCCAGCCGAAAAAATGTTCTCCCTGGAACCCGACAATGGCCGATAATTTAAGGGAAGGAAAAACCATAATCAGCCCTATTAAAGAAAGTGCCAGGGCGACTTCATAGGAAATTACCTGGGCTGCCCCTCTCAGGCCGCCTATTAGAGCATACCGGTTGTTTGAGGACCAGCCAGATAGAAGAATTCCGTATATTCCAAGAGAAAGCATAGCCAGAATGAAAAGCAGACCGATATCGGCATCCAGTATCTGAAGTTTTATTGTCCGGCCGCCGATTGTTACTGTATCTCCAAAAGGCATGGCGCAAATAGTCACTGCTACAAAAAAGAAAGAAACAAACGGAGCCAAATTATGAAGAAACCGCTTGGAGAAATAGGGGGTGAAATCCTCTTTGAAGATCATTTTTATAGCATCGGCAAAGGGTTGGAAAAGACCGATTATTCTTAAGCCCAGGATGGAAGCCCGGTTAGCTCCAATCCGGTCCTGAATAACAGCGCTTTCTTTTCTTTCAAGCCAGGTTAAATACAATGTTAGAGTAAGAAACCAGGCTAAGGCCCCTATAATTTTAAGCAGAATAATCAAAGTTTCAGTCACTGTCTCTCTCTGAATAATGGATTTTCCTTGGCCATCTCATTTCTTGTTTTTTCAGGAGAACTGAGATTCCGGTAAAATGTAAAATGGAAGCCCAATGATAAAGCCAGTTGGCGGAGAATATTCCATTCTGATAGAGCCTCTCCTTTAGTTTCCAAGGCAGGAGAAAAAATCCTGAGAATCCCGTCAATGTTGGTCAGGGAACCTTCTTTTTCAGCTATTAAAGAAGTAGGCATAATATAATCGACCGAATCATCAAGACTGCTTTGATATGGGGTGAGAAGGAATGTTTGCGGTATATTTTTAAGAATCGCTTTTATTTCAGCTGAGGGGATTGCCTCCAGGAGAGAGTTCCCGAAAATAATCAGAGCTTCCAGCGGTTTTTCCAATTCTTTTAAGGACAATTCCTTAACCGTCAGCCCCACTTCTTTTATTCCCCTCTTGTTTGGTATTCTCTCGGGAGTCATCAGGAAGTCGTCTCCCGTTTCATCAGGAGGATCAGCTAAATAAATCCGGTCTACTCCCAGGTTTTCCATAAAGATCTTTTTCAGCAGAAATATTTCCTCATTGGTAAGAAAAGAATTTACTATCACTCCTAAATGGGAAAGCTGTTTTTTATAATAGAGTTTCTTAATGCCGTCACTAAGAATCGATATAATTTCTTTCCATTCAATTTCTTTTCCTTGGACTGCTTTCTTTGATTTTATTTGGCCGGCCCGGTTTTTTTCCAGATATGAATAAGAATATCGACCCAGATCACAAAGCCAGTAACCATTGACTTCCTGATCCTCAGCCGCCTGAATGCGATAAATATACTTATCCAGTTCCACCCGCGGAAATCCAATGTGCGACTCAATTAAAATCCGGCAGCCCCGGCTGCACAGCGGACAAATGGATTCACCCGACCGCAGGAACCAGGTTCTGGTCTGAAAGCGGAAATCTTTATCCGTAATAGCTCCCACCGGGCAGAGCTGAGCTAAATTACCGGAGTAATTGTTTGTCACCGGAAATCCGGGAAAAGTTCCTACCTCCGATTGAAGGCCTCTCTGGAAAACACCCAGTTCCCCTGTTTTTAAAATTTGCTGGAGAAAACGGATACAGCGGGTGCATAGAATACATCTTTCTTTATCTAAAATAAGATTTTTCCCCAGGGATACTTTTTTTACTTTTTTTATTTTATTCTCTGCGAATCGTCCTTCAAAAAGTCCGTATTCTTCAAAGTAATCCTGGAGCTTGCATTCGCCTGCTTTATCGCAAATGGGACAATCAAGCGGGTGTTCGGCCAGTAAAAATTCCAAAACCGCTCTCCTGGCTTCAGTTGCTGAGGGGCTGTTGGTGGAAATCTTCATTCCTTCTTTAACCACGGTAGAACACGCCAGTTCGAGCTTGGGCAGCCCTTCAATTTCCACTAAACACATCCGGCAGCTTCCTTCTGCCGGAAAGGCTGGATGATAACATAAATGAGGAATGTGAATTCCGGCTGCTTCAGCGGCCTTAAGAATAGTCAGGTCGTCTTTGACTTCAAGCTCTTTTCCGTTAATAGAAATCTTTACCATTTTTATCTCAGTTTTTATGCTTTAACGAGCTTTCAAGCTCTTTACGGAATTTTTTGACCAAGGCTATAATAGGAAGAGCAGCGGCATCACCCAGAGGGCAAAGAGTTTTTCCTTTAATATTTGAGGCCAGTTCAATAATTAAATCCAAATCCCCTCTTTCCCCTTTACCTTCTTCTATCCTTTTGACAATCTTGTTTATCCAGGAAGTCCCCACCCGGCACGGCGTGCACTGTCCGCATGATTCATGAGCATAGAACTTGGTAATTTTTTGCAGGACATCCAGCATAGGAATATCTTCATCTATGACAATAACGGCTCCTGAACCCAGCATTGAATCGGCTTTCAAAAGTGAGCTGCAATCCATATTAATATCGATTTCATCGGCCGCAAGCACAGGAGCCGACATTCCTCCGGGAATAACGGCCTTAAGTTTCTTGCCTTCTTTCAGACCCCCGGCCTGTTCAAAGATAATTCTTTTTAATTCATAACTTACGGGAAGCTCATAAATGCCCGGTTTATTAACCATACCGCTGACACCGAATATTCTGGTTCCGCCATCCTCCGGTAATCCTTGCTGTTTAAATCGGGAGGCTCCGTTTTCGATAATCAGAGGGATATTGGCTACAGTTTCCACATTATTAATAACCGTAGGGGATTGAAAAAGACCGATTGAAGCCGGGAAAGGAGGTTTCAACCGGGGATAACCTCTTTTTCCTTCCAAGGATTCCAGAAGAGCCGTTTCTTCTCCGCAAATATAAGCACCGGCCCCCCGGTGGACATAGACATCAAGTTTGAAATCACTTCCGAAAACATTTTCTCCCAGAAAACCGTGCTCCTCAGCTTCTTTTACAGCCTGTTCCAACCGGCAGGCAACTTTTTCATATTCTCCTCTTATATAAATAAAAGCGGTATTAATGCCCACGCAGTAGGAAGTGATTATAATTCCTTCAATCAACAAATGGGGATTAAAAGTCATGATGTAGCGGTCTTTAAAAGTCCCCGGTTCACCTTCATCAGCATTGACGCAAAGATATTTCGGCTTGTCTTTTGTCTTAGGAACAAATCCCCATTTGACACCGGCCGGGAACCCGGCTCCTCCCCTTCCCCGAAGGTTGGCTGCTTTGACTTCTTCCAAGATTTCTTCCGGTTTCATTTTTAAAACAGTCTTTTTAGCTCCTTGGTAGCCCTTATGTTTAAGATAGACATCTATCTGGTGCAGGTTTTGCACCTGGAAATGGCTGGTAAGTTTATTCCGAGACACTTGTTTACTCCAACCCTTCCAGAATTTTATCTATTTTTTCAGGTGTTAAGTTACCGTAATAGTCGAAATTTACCATCATGCAAGGAGCCTGTTCACAAGCACCTAAGCATTCGACTGTGGAAAGAGTGTATTTCCCGTCAGCAGATGTTTCACCTGGTTTAAGACCCAGTTTCTCAGACAGATAATCAATAAGTCTATCTCCTCCCAGAAGACTGCAGCTTAAGTTTGAACAAATTTGGATATGATATTTTCCTAAAGGTTTTGCTGCAAGCATGGTGTAGAAAGTCAAAACCTCTCTGACCCTAACCGGCTTAAGGTCAAGTATTTCAGCTACCCATTTTTCGGTATCGGGTGAAACAAATCCGGTATCCTTTTGAATAAGATTAAGTACCGGCAGAAGAGCCGCCTGTTTTCTGGGATAACAGTTGATCAGTTCTTTAATCCTGGTTTTGGTTTCTTCCTTTAATCCGGTCATCTATCCAGCTCTCCGCCGATCATATTCAAAGAACCGAAAGTTGGAATAACATCAGCCACATAATGGCCGTTAATCATTTCTTCCAGGGCAGAAACAATATGAAAGCAAGGTGCTCTCAGATGAAGCCGGTAAGGTTTGTCTGTTCCATCGGAAACTATGTAATAACCCAGCTCTCCGTTTCCGCCTTCAACAGAAAAATAAACATCGCCCCGCGGGAGCCGAATTCCATGGCCTTTCATAAAATATTTAAAATGCCGTATTAAACCTTCGATGGTGGTATAAGTATCCTCTTTGGGAGGAATTATATAACGTTTATCTTGAGTCATTATTTTTGAATAAATATCTTTTTCCGCTCCCTCGAGATTGGGAGAAAGTTTAATCTTTTTATCCGGTTTCTTTAACCGGGCCAGCTTGATAGCTTCAGCCGGTTCAACACATTCTGCTTTTAATTCTTCCCGGGGTGACTCATCGGGAAGTTTTCCCATGGCCTGCTCGATGATTCTCAGGCTTTGTTCCATTTCCTTCATTCTTACAAGATAACGGTCATAGTTATCACCCCGTTCTCCAAGAGGAACCTCGAAATCAAGCTGATCGTAAGTAAGATAAGGGTGAGCTTTTCTTACATCGTAAAGCACTCCGGTTGAACGGAGGCAGGGCCCTGCCCAGCCGTAATTTACGGCCGTCTCCGGCGAAACAACGGCTATATCTCTTGTTCTGTTGAGAAATATTTTGTTTTTATCAAGCAGGCCGTGAATGTCACGGAGAGCTTTTCTGGTCTCTTTTACTGCCAGCTTGAGGTCATCCTTCCAGCCGGAGTGAAGATTGGCCCTTACTCCCCCAATCCGGATATAAGAAGTGGTCATCCGGGCTCCTGTGGTTTTCTCAATCACATCCCAAATAAATTCACGAGCCTTCATTTTGTAAAGAAACACAGTAAAAGCTCCGCATTCCATAGCCATAGCAGCCAGACAAGTGAGGTGATCGGAAATGCGGCTTAATTCACTCATGATTACTCTTATATACTGGGCCTGTTCAGGAATCTGCAAACTAAGCATTTTTTCCAGGGTCATGACATACCCAAGATTGTTGATGAGAGGAGAAACATAATTCATCCGGTCTGTATAAGGAAGGAGGTTGAAATAAGTACGGTTCTCACATGTTTTCTCAAATCCACGGTGAAGATAACCAACCTCTACTTCCGAATTAAGAATGCGTTCTCCATCAAGTTCCAGCATGATTCTAATAGTCCCATGCATGGCCGGGTGAGAAGGCCCCATATTGAGAAGAAGGCTTTCTTTTCTGGCTTCTTTTTGTATTCGGGTAGTCATATTTTTCTCTTTTTATTTGAGAGGAATCCGGGGCTGCCGCTTCCTCAAAGGATAATCCTTACGCAAAGGATAACCTTCAAATCCTTCATACATAAAAATTCTTCGCAAATCAGGGTGTCCCGAAAACTCCACCCCGAACATATCAAAAACTTCCCTTTCCAGCCAGTTGGCATTCTTCCAAAGGGAAGTCAGGGAATCAATAACCGGCTCTGCCTGATTCAAACACGCTTTCAGACGGAGACGGGAGTTGTGTTTAAGCGAAAATAAGTGATAAACCATTTCAAAACGGTTCTCTCTCTCCGGAAAGTCGACACAGGTTAAATCAAGGAGCATGGTCATCTCATATGGAGGCTCTTTAAGGAACTTAACCACAGGCATAAGAGCCTCTTTTTTTATTTCCACTGAGACGTCTCCGAAGGAAGCAGTGATCGATTGGATATCTTCCGGAAATGATTTCTTCAACTCTTCCGCAATTACCTTAGTTTCCATCGCCACTCCTGCTCTTGTTTCTGAATTTTCTCCTGAAGTTTTACTAAAGCATCTAAAACTGTCTCCGGCCGGGGAGGGCATCCGGGGATGTAAACATCAACCGGAATGATCCGGTCTATTCCCTGAACAACAGCATAGTTGTCGTAAATTCCTCCGCTGACCGCACAGGCGCCAAAAGCCACTACCCATTTAGGATTGGTCATCTGACCGTATACCGTTTTCAGGACAGGGGCTAATTTCTGGGTAACCGTTCCCACAACCAGCAGCATATCGGATTGCCTGGGAGAAAAGCGGGTCCAGCCGGCTCCAAAGCGGTCGATATCGAAATGAGCACAGGCGGCCGACATATACTCCATCCCGCAGCAAGCAGTTACAAAGGGATAATGAAAAAGGGAATATTTCCTGGCCCAGCCGAGAAGGCTGTCGAATTTAGTGGTAATGAATCCTCCTTCAGACAGTCTCTTTTTTTCCCAATGAGGGAGGTCATCAATTATCTTTCCCACTCAAAGGCTCCTTTCTTCCAGGCATAAATAAAGCCGAAAACAAGAACCACAAGATATGATCCCATAATAATCAGTCCCTGAACTCCCAGTTTCCTGAAAACCAAAGCCCAGGGAAAAAAGAATACCACTTCGATATCAAACAATAAAAACAGGAAAGCCACCAGGTAATATTTAATAGGAACAGGGTTTATTCCTTCCTGAAGAAACGGACTTCCGCATTCAAAAGGGATTTCTTTAATGGGGTTTGGTTTTTTAGGACCGAGAAGTTTATTCATTAAGACTAGAATAACACCCAGTCCTCCGAAAAC
The DNA here is from genome assembly GCA_964440805.1 of uncultured Eubacteriales bacterium. GTDB lineage: Bacteria > Acidobacteriota > Aminicenantia > Aminicenantales > Aminicenantaceae > CAYTTR01. The sequence continues at coordinate 289 of CAYTTR010000001.1, read as the reverse complement.
TAAAAATACTAAAAAAAGTTCCTGCATGAGACTTAAGAGAATTAGAAATTTTATAAAAATCAAAAGCACTTTGCAAACATTTTTATTAAAAAAATTTTAGAAACCAATTTTCTCCTGAATGATATGGCTTCTATTTCTGTTAGTTATTCTTTCCATTTCTCATATTTTTGGCATTACCTACCGGTTATTCGAGATATTCTTGTTCAGGAGTTCCCCCTGAGCCTGGATTTATTGACTTTTTTTTTAAATCCTTCATAATAAAGTTTAAGTTTCTTCGACAGAAAGTCTC